>NC_020911.1:3541142-4176871 GCF_000155675.2 Octadecabacter antarcticus 307 | reverse complement strand
CGTCCTCGAAATTGGGAATGGCAAACGGATGGTCCCAAGATTTTTCAATCGGTTCACCACCGCGCTCGGTCACGGTTAACACGCCGCCAAACCAGTTAGGGTCAGGAACGTTCATTGTCCCTTCAGTGCCATAAAGCTCCATTGTCGGATGATTGCTGGCCCAAACATCCCAGCTGGACAGCAGGCTGATAATTGCACCGCTTTCAAACGACATGATCGCATGGATCGTCGTGGGGGTTTGCACCGGAACTGTTTCGCCGTAGCGTGGACCGTTCTGGATAATGCGGGTGTCGCTCGCCATACCAGTAAAGCTGGTGACTTTCTTTACTGGGCCAAGCATCTGCACCAAATTGCAAATGTAGTAAGGCCCCAAATCAAGGATTGGCCCACCACCCTTTAGAAAGAAAAAATCGGGGTTTGGATGCCAGTCTTCCATGCCTGATGACATCACGACGGCTGCGCCAGACGTCACAGTTCCAATTGTACTGCTGTCTACAAGGTTGCGTGCAAGCTGGTGGCTGGCCCCCAAAAACGTATCTGGTGCGGACCCGATGCGCAGATTGTTGGCCTTTGCGATGCCGCCAAGTTCTTGTGCCTCGGCAAGACTCAACACGAATGGTTTTTCGGAATAAACGTGTTTGCCAGCCTGCAAAATGGCGCGGGACACTTGAACGTGCGCTGCCGGAACAGTCAGGTTGATAACAAGATCAATATCGTCTGCGGCCAACAAGTCATCGACGGTATGTGCCCGCACATCAAATTCCGTGGCCCGTGCCCGCGCGTTGTCCATATTGATGTCGGCGACAGCCACAATGTCGTAACCCCTGAAAATTGGGGCCAACTGCAAATACGCGGCGGAAATGTTACCGCATCCGATGATGCCAACGCCCAGATCCTTAGTCATGCGTATTCTCCCAAAGGGTTTTGAAAGCGGCTGCTGAGCGGGTTGCATAGCCAATCGGGTCGCTCGGCTTGTCGTGTTCAAGCGCATAAATCAGATCGCTGGATTGATTGCGGCAGGCCTGCAAAAGTGCTGCCCAATCCATCGTTCCCGCACCAAGATCGCACCAGCCGTCTTCGTCAAGGTTGGTGCCGTTTTCGGCGATGTCTTTGACGTGAATGGCCGACAGGCGGCCACCGTAACGCTGGATGAATTCCAATGGGTCACGCCCGCCGCGCACGATCCACGCCAGATCAGCTTCCCATGTGATATCGGGTGCTTTTTCCATCAAAATGTCCAACGGGGTGCTTCCATCGGCCAGCGCCATAAATTCAAAGTCATGGTTGTGCCAGCCAAACGAGATTCCGTGATCGGCGTAGCGTGTGGCTGCAGTATTTAATTGCCGCGCCAGATCGGTGTAACCAGCGGCGGTTGTGGGACGGTCGTTTTCTTCGAGGTAAGGCGCGAAAACCCGGCCTATCCCGAGTGTTTTCACGATATGCATCGTCGCGTCGAAATCAGCCTCAATATCGTCCAGCCCCATATGGCCCGAGGGCATCGAAATGCCATTCGCTTCCATCGCCGCACGGTAGGCGGTTGGATCGCCGTACACGCCGCCATAGCCTTCGATTTTCGTAATCCCCATCGCGGGCAAATGGCCAAGCAATGCAATCTGGTCGCTGCAATCGCGCATGGAATAAAGTTGAAGTGCCAAGGTCATGTCATCGCTTTCTAATTAGAGCCGTAATTCAGTTTTTTTGTCGAACAGATGCAGCCGCGCCGCATCAAATCCGATTGTCAGGGTGTTGCCGGATTTAAGCCCCGATTGGCCGATGGTGCGCACGCGCACGGACTGACCGGCGAAATTGACCCAGACCAAAGTGTCCGACCCCATAGGTTCGACGATATCGATCTCGGCGGTGCCCGAATAAGACGCGCCATGGGCTGCATCGCCTGTCATGATATGTTCGGGGCGAATACCTAGCCATGCTGCACCATCACGCAGCCCACTGTCGGAAAACTCATAGCCACTGACGTCCAGATTGAACCCGTTGCAGCCGAATCTGGTGTCACTAAGCTGACCTGTGAAAAGGTTCATCGCAGGCGAGCCGATAAAGTCCGCCACGTACTTGTTGCACGGTTTGGCGTAGATCCTTTCTGGGGTATCCAGTTGTTCGATCATGCCGTCTTTCATGATTGAAATCCGGTCGGCCAACGTCATCGCCTCAACCTGATCGTGGGTCACATAGATCATCGTGTTTTTCAGTTGCTGGTGCAGCCGTTTCAATTCGACCCGCAGGTCAGTACGCAATTTGGCATCCAGATTTGACAGTGGTTCATCAAACAAGAACACATCAACGTCGCGCACCAACGCACGGCCAATCGCCACACGCTGGCGTTGACCACCCGAAAGCGCGCCGGGCTTGCGATCCAGCAGCGGTTCAATTTGCAGGACATCAGCCGCACGCGCGATCCGTTTTGCAATCTCGGGTTTTGGGACCTTTGCATTCTTAAGACCAAAGCTCAGGTTTCCGCGCACAGTCATCTGCGGATAAAGCGCGTAGGATTGAAACACCATGCCGATGCCGCGATCAGACGGTTCCGCCCATGTGACGTTTTCACCCTTGATGAATATCTGGCCGTCCGACACGTCCAATAACCCTGCAATGCAGTTTAGAAGGGTTGATTTTCCGCATCCAGAAGAGCCGAGGAGAACCAGAAACTCACCTTCGGCAATGTCGAGGTTGAGTTGTTTTAAAACCTTCACGGCCCCAAAGTTCAGGTCCAGATTCTTAATTTCTACAGAGTTTGCCATAAGATCAGCCTTTTACCGCGCCAGCGGCAATACCGCGGACAAAGAGTTTGCCAGAGGCAAAATAAATGAGGAGTGGGACCAAACCCGTCAGCAGCGTTGCCGCCATATTGACGTTGTATTCTTTGATTCCTTGGACCGAATTCACGATGTTATTGAGCTGCACCGTCATCGGATATGTCGACGGTTTGGTGTAAATTACGCCAAACAGGAAATCGTTCCAGATACCGGTGACTTGCAGAATGATCGCGACGACGAAAATCGGCAGCGCCATTGGCAACATAATTTGGAAATAAATCTGCCAGAAACCTGCACCATCCACCCGCGCCGCCTTGAATAGTTCTTCGGGCATCGAGGCGAAGTAGTTTCGAAACAACAGCGTCAGGATCGGCATACCAAAGATCGTATGCACCAGAACCAGCCCGCCAATAGACCCCATTAATCCGATTTCACGTAGCAGTATCACGATCGGGTACAGCATGGTTTGATAAGGGATAAACGCACCGATGATCAGGATCGTAAAGAAGACTTCTGAGCCCTTGAATTTCCAGTTCGACAGCGCGTAACCGTTCACTGACGCAATGATGATCGACAGCAAAACCGACGGGATCAGGATGCGGACAGAATTGCCAAAGCCACGCGATAAACCGTCACAATTGATGCCTGTGCAGGCCTCTGACCACGCCTTAACCCATGGCTCAAACGTGATGTCCATCGGTGGGCCAAACACATTGCCCATGCGAATTTCCGGCATGCCCTTGAGCGACGTTACGATCATCACATAGAGCGGCAACAGGTAATACATGGAGACCATGATGAGTGTGCCATAAAGGAAAATATTGGCGCGCGAGAAGGCCTTTTTAGGCTTTGGGCCGCGCGGCCCTTTGGTAGTTGTCACTGTCATATCAGCCACGTTTCCGGCCTCCGAATTCGAGGAACGCCCATGGGATCAGAATGATCACCACAGAACATAACATCATGGTGGACGCCGCAAATCCTTGGCCCAAATTCTGGGCACGGAACATGAATTCAATCACGTATTTTGCGGGCACTTCTGATGACAGTCCTGGGCCACCACCGGTTTGCGCGACGACCAGATCGTAGAGCTTGATGATCCCCGATGCGATCAGCACAAGGGCGGTGATGAACACAGGCCGCATCATCGGGATGATCACCACGACATAGGTTTTGATGGTGCCAATCCCGTCCACGCGCGCTGCTTTCCAGATGTCTTCGTCGATGCCGCGCAAACCGGCCAGCATGATGCACATAATCAGCCCAGTGCCCTGCCAAAGACCCGCGATTAACAGACCGAAGATAACGGTATCGGGATCGTTCAGTGGGTTGAACGTGAAGGTTTCCCAGCCCCAACCGCGCACCACGCTTTGAAGGCCGAACTCGGGGTTTAGAATCCATTGCCATGCAAGGCCTGTGACCACAAACGACAATGCGAAGGGATATAAGAAAATGGAACGGAAAGCGGACTCAAACCGGATTTTGCGGTCGAGGCACGCCGCGAGGCAGAAGCCAATAACCAGCGTTAGGACCAGCGAACAGGAGCCATAAATCCCGAGGTTTTTGATCGAGATGATCCAGCGGTCAGAATTCCAGAGGCGCTCGTATTGATCAAGTCCGACAAATTCGGTTTTGGGCAACATCCGCGAGCCGGTGAAAGAATAAAAAACTGTCCATGAGGTGCCGCCAACGAAAATCACGAGTGCCGTCAGGATCATCGGCAGCGAAGCAAGCTTGGCCATTAGATTTTTGAATAAACGGCGGGGGCGCTTGGCGGGTTGCGCAGGGGGGTCCGGGGCCACGGTCATCGTGTCGGCTCCAAAAATAAAGGAATGTCTAGAATAAGGAATGGCCCGGCGGGGTGCCGCCGGGTTAAATCGTTAATTAGTCAGCCTTTTCGATTAGTTCAGCATAGCTTTCTTGTGCGTCTGCTGCAGGCATATCGCCGGACCAAAACTGTGCCATCAGATCTTCGATCTGTGTTTGCGTATCTGCGGACAAGGACTGGTCGCCTGATGGCAGAACGCCGCCGCTCGCCAAGATTTCCAGACCTTTTTGCATGCAACCGTTTGCAGCCGACATATCGATGTCGCCGCGCACAGGCAGCGATCCTTTGGCAAGGTTGAATGAAACTTGAACTTCTGGAGAGATCAGTAACGCGGCCAGTTCAAGCTGTGCTGCTGTGATTTCCGGATCATCGTTGACGGGGAAATAGAACGCGTCACCACCGGTGTCCAAAACGTCATTCAGACCCAGACCCGGCAGGCAGGAATAATCGACCCCTTCTACCTGTCCAGCAACTGCGAATTCACCCTGTGCCCAGTCACCCATGAGCTGCGCGCCAGCGGTACCCGTGATGACCATATTGGTCGCTTGGTTCCAGTCCTGTACGTTAGACCCAGACGCGAGTTCGCGTGCATTTACCATGGCGTCAAACACTGCGGTGAATTCTGGCCCACGTGCCACGTCCGCGTTTTTGTTAACCGTCACTTCGCGCCAGGCTTCTGTACCAGCGACGGCAATAGTGATCGCGCCAAACGCGAGGTTTTGCTGCCAGCCCTGCTGACCCATCGCTAGCGGCAATGTGCCTGCGGCCCGCAATTCACCTGCAGAATCTACGAATTCGTTCCAGTCCGCTGGCACGTCCAAGCCAGCATTTTCGTATGCTGCGTGCGACAGCCACATCCATTGACCGGAGTGGATATTCACCGGAACGCAATAGATCTTGCCGTCCAATGTGCAGCCCTCAAGCAATGAGGATGGGTTGACGATATCGGCCCAGCCACCCGCTTCTGCGACTTCGCTCAGATCGAGCAGCAGACCAGCTTCAATTAGCTCTTCGGCTTGCCGTCCATGGTTCATTTGAGTTGCTGCCATCGGGTCTCCACCAATAATGCGCGAAATAATGATTGGGCGCGCTGTTCCGCCGGAACCTGCAATCGCACCATCAAGCCATGTGTTGCCGGTCGCATTCCATGCTTCAGCAAACTTAGTCACAGCAGCCGCTTCGCCGCCAGATGTCCACCAATGTGTAACTTCCAATTCTATCGCTTGGGACGCAGATGCAACCGTGAGTGCGGTCCCTACCAATAGGGACTTCAAGGTTTTAGACATTATTTTCCTCCCAGAAAACGCGGGTTTCCGCCAATGGTTTTGCGATTGCCGCCTCTGCAATCGATTACATAAGGCATTGCCGACGATGGGCTTGTCAACAGTTTATGTAATCGATTACATCTGACCCAACTGAAAATGGGGCGTCATGGCACTGAAAACTTCAACACTTCAAGACGTTGCTCGCGTTGCAGGGGTTTCGACGGCGACCGTTTCGCGCACTCTTTCAAACCCCAATGTAGTATCCGAATCGACCAAGATCCGCGTTTCTGATGCTGTCCGCGAGACTGGTTACCGCATCAATCGTGCCGCGCGAAACCTTCGTACACGACGGTCCCATTCGGTTTTGGTCTTACTGCCCGATCTGGCCAACCCGTTCTTTTCAACGATCCTTGAAGGCATCTCTCGCCATCTTTCAAGCAAACGGTATTCGATGCTGATCGCCAGCACCAAACAGGTGCATGACAGTGGCGAACGCTTGATTGATTACCTCGACGATGCGCGGGCTGATGGAATGATAATTTTGGATGGTGGGCTAAGCCCCGACGTCGTTGCATCTTTGGAAAATGCACCACAGGCGGGACGCATCCTGTTCGCCTGCGAATGGGTCGATGCCGCAGATTTCCCCTCTGTTCGCAGTGAAAATCGTCGCGGGACCCGCGCAGCAGTGAATCATTTGTATAGCCTTGGACATCGCAAGATTGCCCATGTGACCGGCCCCGAAGGCAACGTACTCATGCACACGCGCAAGGACGCTTTTGTCGCTGAAATTGCAGCTCTCAAACTTGACTTAAAACCGGACTGGATCATTGCCGGTGATTTCTCACTTGCCGCTGGATGCAGTGCAGCAAAGGTATGGATCACGATGAACGACCGCCCCACCGCTGTGTTTTGCGCATCTGACCAACTGGCGATGGGGTTTATCGCTGAATTGGTGCGCCATAACTTCAAAGTACCTGACGATGTCTCGGTTATGGGTTTTGATGACATCGATCTCGCCGAACAATTCATCCCGCCGCTTACATCGATCAGGCAAGACCGCCACCTTATCGGTGAGACCGCCGCAACCATGCTTATGGAGCGTATTGAATCCTCGGATGGGATCGGCAAAGAGCACGCAGCAGTGGTACCCGTTTCTTTGGTCATTCGTGGCAGCACGTCTCCGCCACATACTTAAACGTGCTGAGGGAAGCCTATTCCACCTACGATCTGCACGGCAGCTGACCCACAAGCGTTGCCTTTGGCGAGACAGTCTCGCAACGGGGCATGTTCCAACCAGCGCGACAAAAAGCCCGCATTAAAGGCGTCGCCCGCACCAGTCGCGTCGCGTACCTGCACGGGGGATTTTACTGCGCAATTGGTCCACGCGCTGTCATCTATCAGTCGTGCGCGCGCGCCTTTGTGGCCGCTTTTGACAACGGTGAGGCGCGCGCAGGTCTGTGGTATGCCAAGCAACGCAAGGGCAGCAATTTCGCTTTCGTTTGGGAGAAAAACATCCACAGCGGCGATTAAAGCGGTCACGTCGGGATCATAGGAATCCTGCCAGCCACAGTCGAGAGAGACCGTTAGTCCCGCCGCGCGCGCATGATCAAGCAGGGCAGGGGAGTCCTGCAACGTGCGCAGTTCGCCAATGTGAAGATGTGCGAAATCAGCGAAGTTTATTGCGCTGAAGTCTGGAATGGCTTGGCCTGCGGCGCGGGTAAGAAATGCACGGTCGCCTGCGGTTGCGATGGCCACGGTAATTTGTGGGTCAATCCCGTTATCGGCTGGTTTGCAGGCGGTCGCATCAACGTCGTGCGCGGCCATGTCTGCCAGCACAATGGTGTCAAACGGCGTCGCGGGAAGGTTTGAAAATTGCCGGACGGGATAACCGAGGGCCGCCAAGGTCGCGCCTGTTATGAACGCACCTCCACCCGCGTGAAGCGACAGGTTGGGGGCAAAAACTTCGGTCCCGAGGGTTGGCAGCCGTGGCGCGTCAGCAAAGACCATATCGCAATAGAGCCTGCCCGCGCAGAGGATTGGTTTCCTCACTTCAGCGCCTCACCGGTTGCGGTGTCAAAAACGTGCAGGTTTTCGGGATCAGCGCCAAGTTCCACTGTTTCGCCCACGTCAGGTGGGTGCCGACCATCGGCCTTGGCAATGATTTCGCCAGACGGGGTATCGACGTAGATCAGCGTTTCGGAGCCAAGCGGTTCGCGCACTGTGACGGTGCCGGTCATGATTGGATTGGAGCTGCCAGTATACAGATCATCGGGACGAACGCCGAGCAAAATGTCCGTGCCAGACGGCGCGCTAAGCGTTGGTACGTTGATGTTTTGGCCGTTTTCAAGGGTTACGACCGTTCCGGTTATTTTGCCGCCCAGCAGGTTCATCGAGGGCGCACCGATAAAGCGCGCGACGAATGTGTTGGCGGGTTGATGAAAGACCTCAGCCGGGGTGCCGACCTGTTGAATATAGCCGTCTTTCATGATGACGATCCGGTCTGCCATGGTCATTGCTTCGACCTGATCATGGGTCACGAAGACGATGGTATTACCGACGCGCTGGTGCAGCTTTTTGATCTCAAGCCGCATCTGCGTGCGCAGTTGCGCATCGAGGTTCGACAGGGGTTCATCAAACAGAAATACGGCAGGATTGCGCACCATGGCGCGCCCGATTGCAACACGCTGGCGTTGACCGCCTGACAGCTGGTTGGGTTTGCGATCAAGCAGGTCAACCATATCAAGGATACCCGCAACCTCTTGTATTCGTTTTTCTTTGTTTGCCTTTGGCATCTTGGAAGACCGTAGTCCAAACGCGATATTTTTCTTCACCGACATGTGCGGGTAGATCGCGTAATTCTGGAACACCATGGCGATGTCGCGTTCTTTGGGTTCTAGGTTGTTGACCTCGCGTCCGCCGATTTCGATGATGCCGGTGGTGGTTTCCTCCAAGCCGGCGATGATCCGCAAGGTGGTGGATTTGCCGCAGCCTGACGGACCGACAAAGACCACGAATTCGCCGTCAGCGACGTCCAGCGTGATGTCATGCAACACCTCAGTTTTTCCGTAGGATTTTGTCAGGTGGCGAAGGGCGAGGTTGGCCAAGGTCAGGTCTCCTGCAATTGGGCGAAGGCGGTGTCGCGGGTTTTTTCGGCGTCAGAAATCCGCAAAATGCGGGTGGCACACAGCGTACACACAGTGTGCACATCATGTGCACTGTCGGTAAGCGCTTTGGCGAGGGCTGCGGGGGCAGGGCCACCGATCCGGTCCCGCCTTGCGACGAATGTTTCGGGGCTGGTGGCGGTCCGAAACGCGGATTCATCCATCGCGGGGGCGCGGCCCGTCGCAGTCTGGAATGCGGCGCGAAATGTGTCGAAGCCGTCCGAAAGTGGAGTGCCGTTCAAGGACTGTGCAATCCGGGCGGCGATTTCATGGGCTTGGCGAAATGTCAGGCCTTCGTCACGCACGAGGCTGTCGGCGAGTTCCGTAATGGTGATGCTGGCGGCGTCGGTGTTGCGGCGCACGTTGGCCGCATTGATCGAACAAGCGGGCAGAAACGCGCGGAGCAGGTCAAGCACGCGCCCACCACTATCAAAGGCGGCATAGCCCGCTTGTTGCACTTCGCCTTCACTGTCGTTCATGTCGGTGAACGGCGTGTTGTGCATTGTGTTCACCACCATGTCACAGCGCCCGCAGGTGACGGATGCGAGGTGGCGCATATGTTCAATCGGAACCGGATTGCGTTTTTGCGGCATGATCGAACTGATCTGCACCAGCGCGTTTGGGACGTAAAGCTGGCCAACCTCAAAGCTCGACCAGAAGGCGAGGTCTTGGACGACGCGGCCCAGATGTAGGAACACCAGTTTGATCGCAGAATACAGTCCGGTGACGTAATCCACCGACGCGATGCAGCCGTAGGAATTTACCAGTGGGCCGTCGAACCCCAGCAGGTCGGCAATGCGGGTGCGATCGATTGGAAAGCCGGATGTGGTAATCGCTGCGGCCCCCATCGGGCAGTGGCCAAGATTGTCGATGGCGGCGGACAGGCGGGTCGCATCACGGTTCAACACTTCGATCATCGCGGCGAGGTAGTGGCCGAACGTCGTTGGCTGGGCAGGTTGGCCATGCGTGTAGGCGACGATGAGGGTGGCTGATTCAGCGCGCGCCTTTTCGATCAGCGCGGTTGTCAGGGTCGTGATCTGGGTCAGCATGGTTCCAGCGCGGGTGCGCAGGGCCATTTTGAACAACGTGTGATCCATATCGTTGCGAGACCGCGCGGTGTGCAAGGCACCGCCGAGGTCGCCCAAGCGGGTGCGCAGTTCAGCTTCGACGTAGAAGAAGTAGTCTTCGTGTTCGCCAGTGTAGCTGAGCGCAGAGATGTCGGTTTCAGTGTCTATCGCGTGCAAGGCTTGCGCGATTTTCGCACCGTCCGCGCGCGGCAGGATGCCGGTTTCCACCAGCATGACCAGATGGGCGCGATTGATCGCCGCCATATGCCCCGCGTAGTGGGTTTTCACACCCTCGAACAGCGGTGCAAGGACGGTGGTTTTGTAGGTTGGATCGGGAAATGTGCTGTTGTCTATCATCCCTTTAGCCCCGCCATGACGACGCCGCGGATGATGAAGCGTTGGAAGATCAGGAAGACGACCAGCGTTGGAATGGTCGAAATTGCAGCGCCTGTCATGATGAGTTCCCATGCAACGTCCGCTTCGTCGCCAAAGCCCGACAGACCCACAGGGATCGTGTACATGTCGACCGAATTGGTGACGATCAGCGGCCACAGGAACGCGGTCCAGTTGCCAAGGAACACAAAGATAGCCAATGCAGCCAGCGCAGGTTTGACCAGCGGCATTGCGACGGTCCACCAGATTTGCAGCTCATTCAGGCCATCAATGCGGGCGGCTTCGATGAAATCATCGGGGACGGATTCAAAGAATTGTTTCATCAAGAATGTCCCAAATGCCGTCATCAAACCGGGGAACATGATGCCCCAATAACTGTCAAGCCAGCCGAAGGTTTGCGACATTAGATACCACGGGATCACCAGCATTTCGGTCGGGATCATTAAGGTGGACAGAATTGCGATGAAGACAATTTTGCGGCCCGGAAAGCGGAATTTGCACAGGGTATAGCCTACAAGGCTGTCAAACAGCAGGTTACAGATTGTGGTGATCGTGGCGATGATCATTGAATTGACAAACCACCAGTAGAACCGCCCGTCTTCGAGGACATAGGCGTAATTATCCAGTGTCGGATCTTTGGGGATCAGGTTGACGTTGTAAACTTCGTGCGGCCATTTCAGGGAGGTTGAGATCATATAGGCGATGGGCATGACCATCAGGATTCCGCCGATGAATAGCAGGAACCAGCGGATAATCTGACCCATGTTGCGGGGACGTTTGGTGGGTGTCGCCGTGAGCAGGGCTTGCGATGATGCGCGGGGGATATCGGGGGCGGCGACCATCTAATTGCTCCTCAATAGGCGGAGCTGGACAAGTGAGACGACCAACAGGACCGTAAACAGCACCACGGTTTGGGCGGCCGCATAGCCCATATCAAAGCCGTTGAACGCGGTGTCATAGATCATCAGCACGATCGGTTTGGTGGCGTTCAGTGGCCCGCCGGGGTTGTTGGTGGTCATGTTAAAGACGTGGTCGAAAATGCGCAAAAAACCGATGGACGAAAACACGACGATGAACACGATTGTCGGGCGCAGAAGTGGGATTGTGATCTGGGTCAGAACGGTGAACCAACCGACGCCGTCAATTTTGGCGGCCTCGTAGTAACTCGTCGGGATGGCGCGAATTCCGGCCATAAAGATGATGACCTGAAATCCGAGGCCCGCCCAGACTGCAGGGGCGAGAACAGCGGGCAGCGCGTTGGTGGTGGATTGCAGGAATTTGATTTGCGGGATGCCGAAGTTGGCCAAGATGTTGTTGAACAACCCGATTGGCACGTCCTGATAGAACCAGCGCCAGACCCACGCCATTGCAACGGCACTGGTCATGAACGGCAAGAAATACAGCATCCGCAAAAAGCCGTGCATGAAGCGCAATTTGTCGAGGTGGTAGGCGATGATGAACGACAACACGAGGCTGAGGGGCGTGCCGAGCAGGAGGTAGACAAACGTGTTCTGAAAAACCTTCCAGAACACCGGATCGTTCCAAAGCTTGTCGTAGTTTTCGAGGCCCGCCCACGTGCGACTGCCGAGCAGGTTCCAGTTCTGAAAACTGATCAGGATCGCGTTGCCAGTCGGATAGAACCGGATGACGGTGTAAAACAGAACGGGCAGCGCCAGAAAGGCCCAAGCCCAGACAATTTGTTTCTGGCGGATGGTCAGATTGCGATACATGAAATGTGCCCGTTTGCAGCGTAAAGCGACCGCCCCAACTTGTCGTCGGGGCGGCGCAGTTCGTATTTATTCAGCGTAGTATTCGTCGAGGATTTTCTGTTCGGCCTCGGCTGCGATTGCAAGGCTTTCGGCTGGATCCATGTCGAGCAGCTGCACGCGCTCGACCATTTCAACCAGAACCTGACGCTGGGCACTTTCATTCACAAACTTCGTGGTGTTTGCGTAGGCTAGACCGCGAATGAACGGCCCGAAGACGTCATCATTGGCGTTTTCTTCGGTCATGCCGACGGATGGTTTCGCGGGCAATTCACCTACGACATCAAGCCAGATTTGCATCGCTTCGTCCGACGTCAGATATGCCATGAACAAAACAGCGGCGTCATATTTCGCACCCTCTGCTTTGGTTGTGATCGCGTTGACCCAGTAAGACGAATAATTCGACTGCACGCCGTCCATTCCTGCGGGAAGTTCTGCGACGCCCCATTCGAGGCCCCGAATATCAGCAAGTGAGCCGATGCGGAACGATCCATCGATGTGCATGCCCGCAAGTCCGGCTTTGAACGCGGCCTGTGGTTCATCCATGAACCCGATTGAGGTGACAGCATCTTCGTTCAGGAACATGTTGGTGTAGAAATCTAAAGCCGCGACGCCTGCTTCGGTATTGTAATTCACCGTGCGATAATCATCCACGTAGGGTTCGCCGCCGAATTGACGCACCAGAACTTCGCGCCACCAGTGGTGATCCTGTGCGGTCATGCCTGCGGTCAATCCGACAGTGGTCAAGTTGCCAGCACCATCACGCTGGGTCAGGGCCGCTGCGGTTTCCATCAATTCATCAAGTGTTGCGGGCGGGCCGTCGATGCCTGCCGCCGCAAAAAGACGTGTGTTGTAAAACAACGCAAGGCTGCGCACGGCTGTTGGCAGTGCCCAGTAATTGTCACCATCCTTCATGGCTTGCACCATCGGGAAGAAGTCCGCGTCGATCTGCGCAACTGGGAACGTGTCGGATGGCAAGGGCTGGATCAGCTCTGCTTCGACGTAATCGTTCAACCAGCCGTAAAACAATTGCACGACATCGGGGCCTTCACCTGCGGGGATCGCTGCGGCGACCTTGGTGCGGTAATCGGCGTAGGGGAAATGCGTCATCGTCACGTTGATGTCAGGGTTTGCTGCTTCGAAATTTTCGATCAACTGGTCCATAGCATCAACGCGAGCGCCGAAGAAATATTGCCAGTACTCAATTTCAACCGCATGTGCGGTGCCCGCAAAGAGCGTAGCTGAGGATGTCAGTCCGGCAAGAACCAGACCTTTCAAATTCGCTTTCATCTCGTGTCTCCCAACAAATTAGTTGCAGCCCGTAATCGGACTCGACCTATGAGTTAACTCAATTGGATTGATAATTCAAATTATTTGAGTTAATCCGTTTGCATGGTTGTTATCCCCTTTCAGAAAGGCAGCAATGCCGAACGGTCGCGGTCCCGCAATAAGCAGGCGGTTTTGGTACAGGTGCGCGGGGCTGGCACGATTGGGCGGGCCGAAATCGCGCGCGCACTTTCACTGACCACACAGACCGTGAGCAATATTATCGCGGAGCTGTTTGACGACGGGATGCTTCTGGACAAAGGCCGGTTGAGCGCTGGGCGTGGTCTGCCTGCCATTCAATACGCGCTGAACCCCGAAGGGGGGTATGCCCTAGGGATCGAAGTGCGCCCCGACGCGGTGTTTGCTGCGTTGTTGGACATGCAAGGCCGCAGCGTATCGAGCGAGCGTATTGCCCTGCAGCAGAACCATCCCGAGGTCGTGCTGACCCATGTCAAAGCGCTATACCGCCGCGCATTGGACAAAGTTCCAACAGCAAAAGGCCGGATGCTGGGCGCAGGCATCGTTATGCCGGGTCCGTTGGGCGTGACGGGGATTGCGGGAATGGAGTCCGATTTGACGGGGTGGCAAGAAGTCGATGCAGCAGCGCTGTTTACCGACGCCACGGGATTGCCTGTGATGCTGAGCAATGACGCAAATGCTGCCGCGATTGCGGAGCGATTGAACGGTGTGGCGCAAGACATCGCATCTTTCGCCTATCTTTATTTTGGGGCTGGTTTGGGGCTGGGCCTTATTCATCAGGGACAGTTGGTCAGCGGGGCGTACGGCAACGCGGGTGAAATCGGGCATATCCCGATCCCCGATTCTATTTATGGTCAAAGTGGCAAACTGGAAGACGCGTTAAGCCGACTTTCGGTTGAGCGTCATTTGCGGGCAGCAAACAAGGCGGCCGACAGGATTGACGCGCTCGAACAGCTGTTTGAACAGCGCGACCCTGATCTGTTTGCATGGCTGGACACGGCGAGTGATGCGCTCGGCCATGCGATGGTGATCGTTGAAAATCTGTTTGATCCGCAGACTGTCGTATTGGGTGGTGCGATGCCTGATGCGATCCTTGATCATTTGGTGGCCCATGCGCCGTTGCCCAGCTTGTCCGTATCAAACCGACCACAGGCCCCGTTTCCGCGTTTGATGCGTGGCGCGTCGGGGCGGATGACGGCGACCTTTGGGGCTGCCGCGTTGATCCTGAACCGAGCGCTCAGCGCGCCAATTTCACACACACACTAAGGACCCGTCTTATGCCCCAGTTCGTGCCGCTGTCAGATCAGGTCAAAATAGCAAATGAACGTGACCGCCCGCGCATTGTGGCGCTTTGGCAGGCTTTGACGGCGTTGAAATCCACCGTGTCCTTTATGAACACGGGCGCGCATCCTGATGATGAGGACTCAGCGATGTTGGCTGCGCTCCGGTTTCGTGACGGGGTGGATATTTCCTATGCCTGTTCGACCCGCGGCGAAGGTGGGCAAAATGACATCGGCACCGAAGTGGCCGCATCCCTTGGCACATTGCGCACCGCTGAAATGGAAGCGGCCAGTGATAGGCTGGATTTGCGGATGTATTGGCTGTCGGTCAGTCCCGATGATCCGATCACAGATTTTGGGTTTTCCAAGTCCGGTGTTGAAACATTGGCGAAATGGGGGCGCGCGCGCACGCTGGCGCGTTTTGTTGATATTATCCGTATGGAACGGCCTGATATTATCTGCCCGACATTTCTGGATGTGCCCGGTCAACACGGCCACCACCGCGCGATGACGCAAGCGGCGCATGATGTGATGTCCCTTGCCGCCGATCCCGAATATGATGCCAGTGATCTGGCCGCGTGGCAGGTCAAAAAGCTGTATCTGCCTGCCGTGTCGGGGGCTGGGCAGGCTTACGATGACGACTTGCCACCGCCGCCCGCAACACTTGTCATTCCCGTGCGGGGCCGCGATCCGGTGACGGGATGGTCTTATGCGCGCATCGGTCAGCAAAGCCGCGCAATGCACGCCACGCAGGCCATGGGGCGCTGGGTTCGTGCAGGGGATGAAACGGACAGTCCGCTGCATCTGGCGCAGAGTTTTGTGCAAGGTCCCGACGATGGGCTGGCATCAGGTCTGGCCGCGACCCTGCGCGATCTTGCGGTGCCGGAAATTTCTGGTGATGTGACGGCGGCGCAAGACGCGTGCGATGCGGCACTCGCCGCTTTCCCGGATGCGCGAGCGGTTCTAACGCACGCCTGTGCTGCGTTGCAGGCGGTGCGCGGGGCCATATTAAATTGCCCGCCCGCCGCGTGGCCTGACATCGGCCATAAATTGCGCCGCAAGGACCAACAGCTTATCCGCGTGATCCATCTGTCTGCGGGTGTCGACGTGCACGGCTGGCTGGAGGATGACATTTTACGTCCCGATGACGCCACCACATGGGACAGCGAAGTCTGTGTCGATGCGGGCCAAGTTACCGTTATGCCAAAGGTACCGACAGGCTGGGCTATTGATGGGCCGCATATCAGGCTGGGGGCGGATGCTGCGGTCAGCGACCCGTATCCGGCGATTTATTTGCCCGATCTGCCACGTGCGCCGTGCATGGATGTGGCGATTAAGATTCATGGCATAAACGCTGTGCGCAGTGTTTCGTTCGATGTGTCCCCCATCGTTTTACCGCAGTGTTCGGCTGCGCTGTCGCCAGTGGCAGATGTGATCAATCTGTCGAAGGATCGCCGCAGTTTTACGCTTCAAGTCAGTGAAATCTCGCCTGCGTCCGCGAAAGTGGGGCTTACTTTGCCGCAGGGTTGGACGTTCACACAAAGGGATGGCGCGTTGAAGGTGACTGTGCCGGATGATGTTCAGGCGGGACTTTATGGTCTTGCGCTGACCCTCGACGGGCAAGAGGCCCCAAGCGTTAGCCACATTCGTCGTGACCCTATTGCGCCGCGCGTTTTGGTGCGTCGCGCCACTGCGCAAATCCGTGTCGTCGCGGCTGCGCTGCCGCAGGTGCGTGTCGGCTACATTGGCGGCGGCAACGATTCCGTTGGGCATTGGCTGGACCGGATGGGCGTTCCTGTCACCGATCTGTCCGAGGCAGTGCTGAGCGACGGGGCGCTCGCGCAGTGCGATACCTTGGTGGTTGGTATTTTTGCCATGAAATTCCGCGCTTGGCTGGCTGATGCGATGCCGCGCATTCATGACTGGGTGCGAGAAGGCGGGACGCTGGTCACGCTGTACCATCGCCCATGGGACAACTGGAATCCGGACGCGACTGCGCCCTACAAATTAGAAATCGGTCAGCCATCACTTCGTTGGCGGGTTACGGATG
Organism: Octadecabacter antarcticus 307; assembly: GCF_000155675.2. Lineage (GTDB taxonomy): Bacteria > Pseudomonadota > Alphaproteobacteria > Rhodobacterales > Rhodobacteraceae > Octadecabacter > Octadecabacter antarcticus. Next base: position 4,159,988 of record NC_020911.1, on the reverse strand, counting down.
AGAACGCGGCGGTCACTATTCTGGCCCCAGACCATCCGCTGCTGCGCGGACCCAACAAGATCGGGGCAGCGGACTGGGCTGATTGGCACAAAGAGCGCGGGTTGTATTTCGCCAAAGACTGGGACGCCGCCTATGTTGCGCTGGTTGCGATGAACGACGCGGACGAGGCACCGTTGAAGGGTGCTATATTGGCAGCTGATGTTGGAAAGGGTCGGCATGTCCACACGTCGTTGATCCTGCATCACCAGATGGAAAAACTGACCCCTGGTGCGTTCCGCATTATGGCCAATCTGCTTGCAAGACGAGGGTAATCTACCGCGCAACGGGTTAGCGGCCGGTTGGCTGTTGGCCGATATGGCGTTGAACATTTGGGCGCTGGCCATCGTTAAGGCGCTGGGCCTTGGCTACCCTGCGTTCCAACTGGTTTTTTTGCGCGCGGGTGTCGGGTTCTTGCTGATGCTGCCATGGATTTGGCGCTACCGCAGTGCGTTCGTCGGCCTGACCGATCTGCGGCTTCATGCGCTGCGTGTCGGCTTTTCTGCGATTGCGCTGACGGCGAGCTTTTTTGCAATCTCGCGCGTGCCACTGGCCTTATTCACCGCCGTCAGTTTCACCCGTCCGATCCTGACGATGATCGCGGCGGCGTGGCTATTGCGCGAAGTCATCACGCGGGATCGCTGGATCGCTGCTGTTGTGGGGTTGGTCGGCGTGGTGATTGCGGTTGATCCATCCAGCCTGACGGGCGGTTGGGGTTTGGCGGCGCAGGGGCTGGTGGTTGTGGCGGCGACGGGGGCGGTGATTGCGACCCGAAAACTTGTCGCGGCGCCGACTGTTGTGATGATGACGTTTTACACCGCAGGATTGGCAATTATCACAGCCCCCTTCGCTGTTGTGGGCTGGCAGCCGATCCCGATCAGCCAATGGCCCCTACTGGCCGCCATTGGGGTCTTTGCCCAAGCTGCGCAATTCTGCTTTTTGCGCGCGCACCGCTTTGGTCAGGCAGGTTTCTTGGCGGTGCTGTCTTATGCGAGCTTGGTTTTTTCGACCACAGTTGGCTATCTGGTCTTTGACGAACTGCCCCAGCCGGGCTTCTGGGTTGGGGCGATTCTTATCCTAGCGGCTACGAATTGGATCGTTCTGCGGCGGCGCCCAATTTAGCGGGTGGGTTTTTAGGGGCCGAGTTTGCAGATCAAAGCAGCTAGAATGAGTTGGAATGCAGTATTTTGGGCAGGGAACGGCGACTTTGCGTTGATAGAGCACACCTTGGCGCGGCAAAGATTAATCAACATATCCAAGCGTCTTGAAAGTGTCTGTCACATCCCTAAGGTGGTGCGAGCAACAATGGACCTATGGGAGGACCTAACTATGAAATTCTTTAAAACACTTGCGGCTGCGACGCTGGTCGTGGCAGCGCCCGCCTTTGCGCAGGAACAGCTTTCGGTCGCCACTGGTGGAACTGGTGGCGTCTATTATCCGATGGGCGGCGGTCTTGCTGAGATCATCAATAACCATGTCGACGGTTACGCGGCGACAGCCGAAGTCACTGGCGCGTCCGTTGAGAATATGGGCCTGATTGCGACGGGTGATGCGGATGTCGCGCTGGCGCTCGCGGACACGGTCCTGCAAGCCTATGAGGGCACGGGGCGATTTGAAGGTCAGCAATTGCCGATGGTCCGCGCGATTGGCGTAGCCTATGCAAACATGGTGCAGATCGTGACATTGGAAGGCAGCGGTATCACGTCGCTTGAAGACATGGTCGGCAAGCGCATTTCAATCGGCGCACCGGGGTCGGGCACCGAAGTGAACGCAGAACAAATCCTGTCAGCCAATGGCATTTCCTATGATGACATTGACGAACAACGCCTGAATTTCAACGAAACTGCTGATGCATTGGCAAACGGCGATATCGACGCGGGCTTCTGGTCAGTTGGCGCACCGACGTCGTCAATTCTGAACCTTGCGACGACCAATGATATCGTGATGATTGAACTTGGCGCGGATGCACTTGCGGCGGCTGACGCATCCAACCCAGTGTTTGCAGTGACGACGCTGGCTGGTGGAACGTATACTGGCGTGGACATGGATATTTCCGTGATCGGTGTGCCAAACGTTCTGGTCGTATCGTCGGAAATGTCGGACGATCTGGCCTATGCGATCACCAGTGCGATGTTTGAAAATATCGCTGATCTTCGGGCGGTACACCCCGCTGCGAACCAGACAACGGTCGAATTGGCCTTGTCTGCATCGCCGATCCCACTGCACCCCGGTGCGATCCGTTACTTTGAGGAAATCGGTGCGACGGTCCCAGACGCCCTGCGTCCGTGACACGATCTATGGGAGGGGGGCTTTGTGCCCTCCTCCTGTCTTTTTGCGCAACAGTCGCGCAATCGGGTAGCCTGACCGCAACCCATGTTGACACTGACAGAATTCTTGCGGTGTTCGACGTGCCTGAGGGGGCTGGTTGGTGTGTGCTTTGGCATCATTCTGTCCAAGGGTTCGAGGTGGCGGATTGCTATGAAAACCGGGATGGCAGGATGGTTCTGGTCCGTTCCCACCAGCCGGATTTCGCCGCTGGGCTTGGCCATATTCCAGGTCGCGGCGCGCAAACGTCGGACGGGCATGGTGGGTATTGGATCGAAGGCATTGATGAACCTGTGCGAGGCAACGCCTATATCCTGCGCCCGGGTGCGGGATTTGTAGATCACCGAATTCGGATGGGCGGGACCGAAGTCTCGCTTTCGGCACTTGCACCGCGTGCGCGCGTGCGCATCGCTTTGACAGGGAACTAAACGATATGACCACCGAACTTGCCGAACGTCCGCCGATGCCGCAACCGACCATCGCGACGCCGCACATCCTGCTGCGGGTGATTGCTGTCGTTGGCATCGCGCTGTCCCTGTTTCAGCTTTACGCTGCGGGCGTGCAGCCTCTTGGCCTGTTTTTCCAGCGCCCGATCCATTTGGGATTTATCTTGGTGCTGTGCTTTTTGATCTATCCGGTCTTTGGCCAGAACCGCCCACGCGGTGCCCTTGGGTGGGCCATCGACGGCGGGCTTATCATCTGCGCGGTGCTGGTTGGCGGTTGGGTGCCGATCAACATCGACATCATCGCCAACGCGATCTTTCCGCGCCAGATTGATGTCTTTGTGGGGATCATCACGACATTTATTGTCCTAGAGGGCGCGCGGCGCGCTGTTGGTTTGGGCATGACGATCATCGGGGCGACGTTCATTGTCTATGCTTTTGCGGGCGGTCGTGGAGAGTTGCCGTTTCTTGCCGATTGGATGCCAGGTATTCTTAACCATCGGGGTTATTCGTTAGATCGATTGGCGAGCCAGTTGACCCTTGGGGCCGAAGGTATTTTTGGCCTTCCACTTGGCGTTGCGGCCACGTTCATTTTCGTTTTCGTGCTGTTCGGCGCGTTCCTAGAAGTCACCGGTGCGGGCAAGTTTTTCATTGATCTGGCCTATGCGTCAACGGGTCGCCAGCGTGGCGGTCCGGCTAAGGCAGCTGTGATCGCATCGGCGGGCATGGGATCCATCAGCGGGTCGGCGATTGCCAATGTTGTGACGACGGGGGCGTTTACGATTCCGTTGATGAAACGGCTTGGCTACACACCCGCGCAGGCGGGCGGGATTGAGGCCGCGGCGTCAACCGGCGGGCAGATCATGCCGCCGCTGATGGGTGCCGGGGCGTTCCTGATTTCCGAATTTACGCAAGTGCCATACGTTGACATCGTGATCGTGTCGATCTTTCCGGCGTTCCTGTATTTTGGTGCGGTTTATCTGCTGGTCCATATTGCGGCTGTTAAACAGGGCATGACTGGATTGTCGCGTGATCAATTGCCTTTGGTGCGCAGCGTGATGGCCGATGGCTGGCATTTTCTGTTGCCGCTGGTGGCGCTCGTGTGGTTGCTGGTCGCCGGATATTCGCCGATGCGCGTCGGGTTCTACGCCATTCTATCGGTGATCGCGGCGGCATCGGCCCGCGCATTATGGCGCTACGCATCCGACCGACCGACGCTGGATGGTCTTGTTGCACTTTGCAAACGCGGGCTGACATTGAGCGCGCAAGCGATGGAACTGGGCGCGCGCAATGCGGTCGCGGTGTCGATGGCCTGTGCTGTGGCGGGAATTATCGTCGGCGTTGTCGGGTTGACCGGACTTGGCCTGAAATTCTCATCGATGATGATCGCGTTTTCGGGTGGTAACATCGTGTTGGCGCTGATCCTTGTGCTGTTGGCAAGTCTGATCCTTGGCATGGGTCTGCCGGTGACTGCCGCCTATATCGTGCTGATCATTCTTGTGGGCCCGGCGCTGACATCTGAATTCGGCATTCCGCTGTTGATCGCGCATCTGGTGGTGTTCTGGTATTCGCAAGACAGCAATGTGACGCCACCTGTGGCCTTAGCGGCCTTTGCGGGGGCGGCGATTGCGGGTTCGAAACCGTTGGAAACCAGTATCCAGTCGTGGAAGTTTGCGAAGGGTTTGTATCTGATCCCGCTGTTCATGGTGTTCAATGAAAGCATCATCCTTGGGGGACCGATACCGTTGGTGGTCTGGAACGGGTTTTTAGCAATTGTTGCGCTAACCGCATTTGCCGCCTGCCTAGAAGGGTTCCTGTTCGCGCCGATCAACATGGTGCAAAGGCTGGTGATTGTGCCGGGTGTGGTCGCGGTGTTCTGGCCTGATCTGCTGATCGAAAGTGTCGGCGCTGCCGTCTTAATTGTTGTGCTGGGCCTGAATTGGGCCAAAAGCCGACGGGAGCGGTCTGTTATCGAATTGGCGTGACGGGCTTGCTGTCTTTTTAGACCGATCGCTATTTTCGCGCAGAGGCGAGGGCGAGCCCGTCTGCAACGGCTGAAAACACTTCGGTGAAGGTGTGCTGCGCATCTGGAAAACGCATTCCCATTGTCTGCGTCACCATGTTCATCAGGCTTGAGCCCCCGACGTAGATCACCCTGTCGATCCGCGCCGCATCCACCCCCGCGAGATCCAGCGTCTCTTGCGCCGTCACCAGCAAGGTTTTGGCGTAGGGTGCAAGCACACTGGAAAGCGCGTCAGTCGATAGGGCTGCGGACAAGCCTTTTTCAATCTGGCCCAAAGCAATCAGTGAATTTTCGTCCCCGCCGTTCGCGGCGATCTTGCCCTGCTCTACGGCGAACGCGACCTCATGGCCGAGTTCATGTTCCAGCACGGCAGCAAGGCGGCCTAGTTTTTCGGGTTCAATCGCAAGGCGCAGCATTCCATCAATCAAGCGGCGGGTTTGCGCAGTATAAAGAAACGGAATTTTTTCCCACGTTGCCAGATCGTTGAAGATCGCCCGTGGCACGGGCGTTGTGCCCGGCCCCATAACCTTGCGCAGCGCGCCGCCTTTCCCGAGCAAGGGCATCACACGATCAATGCTGATGGCGCGATCAAAATCGGTCCCGCCAACCCGTACCCCGTGATTGGCGAGGATTTCGACACCGGCATTTCTCGATCGAAACACCGAAAAATCCGACGTCCCGCCGCCAATGTCGACGATCAAGCCTATTTCGCCTGCGTTCTCTAACGCGCCGCTCGCGATTGCGGCGGCTTCGGGTTCATCAACGAACGAGACGTCTTTGAAACCGGCGGCGATGTAGCAGGCGTGCAAATCCGCTTCAGCCTGCGCCTCGCGCGGATCGCCCATGGCGTGAAAAACCACTGGCCGGCCAGAAACGACACGGTCAAACGTCAGGCCCGTCTCGGCCTCGGCCTGGGTTTTGACGTGGCGCAAGAAGCGGGCAATGATGTCGACGAATGTTACGCGCTTGTTCAAAATTTGGCGCGGTTGGTGCATCAGCGTCGTGCCAAGAACGCGTTTGAGCGCACGCATGAACCGCCCGTCGTCCCCGTCGAGCAACGCTTGGTTGGCAGCGTGACCCATCAGGGTTTCGCGGGTTTCGTAGTCAAAGAAAAAGGTCGTTGGAAAGCTGGTTTGCCCCAGTGCGATTTCAATCAGCTGCGGCTTTGCGTTGTGCAAAAAGGCAGCAGCTGTATTGGACGTGCCAAAGTCGATGCCCAAAGAATGACTGTGCGCAATCATGGCGAACCCTATTGAAAAATGAGACGAAGCGCGGAGAGGTAGGTGCAGATGTGTCGGGCGTCAAGCCCTGACATGGATTGCGGGGATGTCGATGCCGTTTGAGTATAATCCAATGGCCAAGATCAATATAATGACCAAGACTAATATATTGTGTTTGACCCCCCGTGACCGACAGGGCAATGTCATTAAGATCAACGTCGGGAGAACCAGACAACTGGTGCCGAAGGAGCAACCGCCTCGGAAACTCTCAGGCCAACGGACCGATGTTGATACTAAACTCTGGAGAGTGGCACGTTATATTGTGCCCGCCGAAGGGATAGCAATCTCAGGCGCGCTTAAAGAAGCGCACGGACAGAGGGGGCATCATATGCGAGGGCTTTGGCCGTCGTACTGACGTGGTGCCGCAGGATGAACAATTTTCCGACTGGCGAATATGAAAGAGGCTGTCGATGTCCGAGCTATTGCACACACCGCTCCATGATTTGAACGTCGAACTGGGGGCAAAGATGGTGCCATTTGCGGGCTATGCCATGCCGGTGCAATATCCCATGGGCGTCCTGCAAGAACACATTCACACCCGCGAGAAAGCTGGACTTTTTGATGTGAGCCATATGGGGCAGGTGATCATCAAGGGCGACGATTATGCGGTGGCGGCTTTGGCGCTTGAGACACTCGTCCCTGTTGATATCCTTGGTCTGCAACAAGACCGCCAGCGGTACGGGTTCTTTACCAATGATGCGGGCGGGATCATGGATGATCTGATGGTCGCGAACCGTGGGGATCATATTTTTGTCGTCGTGAACGCCGCGTGCAAACCCGCTGATATCGCGCATATGAAGGCCAAACTGGACGGTGTGACCGTGACTGAGATCACTGATCGCGCATTGCTTGCCCTGCAAGGCCCTGCAGCCGAAGCGGTCCTGACAGCGCTGAACCCGAAAGCCGCAGACATGCGGTTTATGGATGTCGCGACGCTGATGCTGGGTGATGCAGAATGCTGGATATCGCGGTCAGGCTATACCGGTGAAGATGGCTATGAGATATCGGTGCCAGCCGCGCAAGCTGTTGATCTGGCACGGCACCTGCTGTCACACGACGACGTTGCAGCCATTGGTCTTGGCGCACGCGATAGCCTGCGAATGGAAGCTGGACTTTGCCTTTATGGTCACGACATCGGCACCGACACGACGCCGGTACAGGCTGCGTTGAATTGGGCAATCCAGAAAGCGCGGCGCACAGGTGGTGCGCGGGCGGGCGGGTTTCCGGGGGCAGATGTTGTGTTGGCCGAATTTACCAACGGTGCGCCCACAAAGCGCGTTGGTCTAAAACCAGAGGGGCGCGCGCCGATGCGCGAGGGCGTTGTGCTGTTTGCCAACACCGAAGACGAGGTCCCGATTGGGGAGATCACATCGGGCGGTTTTGGTCCGACAATCGGTGGCCCGATGGCCATGGGGTATGTTGGGACCGCGCAAGCCGTTGAAGGCACCGTCATTTACGGCGAGCTTAGAGGTAAACGCCTGCCGCTGACCGTTACGAAGCTTCCGTTTACGCCTGCAAATTTTAAACGCTAAATCACACGCTAAATAACCGGAGAACCGATATGAAATTCACTGAAGAACACGAATGGCTACGCGCCGAAGACGACGTCATTGTTGTCGGCATCACGGAACACGCGACGATGCAGTTGGGCGATATTGTCTTTGTTGAATTGCCCGAAGTTGGCACCACGGTCGTAAAAGACGAAGAAATCGTGGTCATTGAAAGCGTCAAAGCCGCCTCAGATATTATGGCGCCCATTGATGGCGAAATCACCGAAGTAAATACTGCGCTGACGGACAATCCTGCGCTGGCAAATGAAGATGCGATTGGCGATGGCTGGTTCTTTAAAATCAAACCATCAGACCCGTCGCAGATGGACGGCCTGATGGATGAAGCCGCCTACAACAAGATGATTTCTTAACGCCCTGATACCTTTACGAGCGGAGCCCGTCATGACCTTTACCCCCACCGATTATCTGCCTTACGACTTTGCCAACCGGCGCCACATCGGGCCATCCCCTGCGGAAATGGTCGAGATGCTAAAAGTCGTGGGGGCGGCAGATCTTGACGCGCTTATGGAAGATACTTTGCCGCAGAAAATCCGGCAGGCAAAGCCGCTCGATTTTGGGAAACCGATGTCTGAACGCGAACTTTTGCATCATATGAAGGTTGTGGCATCAAAGAATAAGGTCCTGACGTCGTTGATTGGGCAGGGATATCATGGGACGGTCACGCCGCCCGCGATCCAACGCAATATTTTCGAAAATCCCGCGTGGTACACCGCCTACACCCCTTATCAGCCGGAAATTTCGCAAGGCCGCCTTGAGGCGCTTTTGAATTTCCAAACAATGGTGTCTGATCTGACAGGATTGGAAATCGCGAACGCGTCGCTATTGGATGAGGCAACCGCCTGTGCAGAGGCGATGACAATGGCGCAGCGGGTCGCCAAAACCAAAGTTAAGGGCTTTTTCATCGACGAAAACTGTCATCCGCAAAACATTGCCGTGATGAAAACCCGCGCGGCACCTTTGGGGATAGAAATTACGATTGGTGCGCCGGATGATCTGGACGCTGCAACCGTTTTTGGCGCGATTTTCCAGTTTCCGGGAACCTATGGTCATCTGCGCGATTTCACGCCCGAGATGGAAAAACTGCACGCCACGAAAGCCATCGGAATTATTGCCGCTGACCCGCTGTCGCTGACATTGCTGAAAGAACCCGGTGCAATGGGGGCCGATATTGCGGTTGGCAGCACACAGCGATTTGGTGTGCCAGTGGGTTACGGCGGCCCGCATGCGGCCTATATGGCGACGAAACAATCCTATGCGCGTTCCATGCCCGGACGGATTGTTGGCGTGTCGATTGACAGCCATGGCAACCGCGCATACCGCCTGTCGTTGCAAACCCGCGAGCAACATATCCGCCGCGAAAAAGCGACCAGCAATGTCTGTACAGCGCAGGCGTTGTTGGCGGTTATGGCAGGCTTTTATGCCGTGTTTCATGGCCCCGAGGGTCTGCGTGCAATCGCCCAACGCATTCACCGCAAAACCGCCCGTCTGGCCGAAGGGTTGAAGATGGCAGGGTTCGACATCCGCCCTGTGACGTTCTTTGACACCATCACTGTCGACGTTGGCCCGCTGCAAGCTGCGGTGATGAAATCGGCGGTAGACGAAGGCATCAATCTGCGCGCTGTTGGGGATACGAAGATCGGCATCACACTGGACGAACGGACCCGTTCGGACACAATTGAAGCCGTCTGGCGGGCCTTCGGGATTGAGCGCGCGGACAAGGATTACACGCCGCACTATCATGTGCCTGAAAAACTGATCCGCAGGTCTGACTACCTCACGCATCCTGTGTTTCACATGAACCGCGCAGAAACGGAAATGATGCGTTATATGCGTCGTCTGGCCGATCGTGATCTTGCGCTGGACCGCGCGATGATCCCGCTGGGGTCGTGCACGATGAAACTGAACTCTGCGGCGGAAATGATGCCCGTGTCGTGGGACGAATTTGCGCTGCTACACCCCTACGTACCGCGCGATCAAGCGGCGGGGTATATGGAAATGATCGATGATCTGTCAGCAAAGCTGTGTGATGTCACAGGCTATGACGCGATTTCCATGCAGCCCAATTCGGGCGCACAGGGGGAATATGCAGGTCTATTGAGCATCGCAGGATATCACCGTGCAAACGGTCAAAGCCATCGCAACATCTGCCTGATTCCGATGTCGGCGCATGGCACCAATCCGGCGTCTGCCCAAATGGTTGGCTGGAAGGTTGTCCCAGTTCAATCGGCCGCAAATGGCGACATTGATCTGGATGATTTTCGTGCCAAAGCGCAACAGCACGCCGATAATCTTGCGGCGTGTATGATCACTTATCCATCGACCCACGGGGTGTTTGAAGAAACTGTGATCGATGTGTGTCAGATCACCCATGACCACGGTGGGCAGGTCTATATTGACGGCGCGAATATGAACGCGATGGTCGGTCTGTCGCGCCCCGGCGATCTTGGCGGCGACGTCAGCCATTTGAACCTGCACAAGACGTTCTGTATTCCGCACGGCGGCGGTGGCCCGGGCATGGGGCCAATTGGCGTAAAAGAGCATCTGATTGCCCATCTGCCCGGCGATCCAACAACTGGAGACGGGGCGGTGTCGGCTGCTGCATTCGGATCACCGTCACTGCTGCCGATTTCATGGGCCTATTGTTTGATGATGGGGGGCGACGGCCTGACCCAAGCGACCCGTGTTGCGATTTTGAATGCCAACTACATTGCCAAGCGGCTCGAGGGGGCGTTTGATGTGCTTTATAAGGGGCCAACAGGGCGTGTTGCCCATGAATGTATCATCGACACGCGCCCGTTTGCCGAGAGCGCCAATGTTAGCGTTGATGACATTGCCAAACGCCTGATTGATTGCGGTTTTCACGCCCCAACGATGAGTTTCCCTATCGCGGGCACCCTGATGATCGAACCAACCGAGTCCGAAAACAAAGCCGAGCTTGATCGGTTTTGTGACGCCATGTTGGGTATACGGGCGGAGATTGCCGAGATTGAAAATGGCACGGCGCACCCGCAGAATAATCCGCTGATGAACGCGCCGCACACGATGGAAGACCTCGTGAAAGACTGGGACAGACCCTATAGTCGTGAGGTCGGGTGTTTCCCTGCGGGGGCATTTCGTGTCGACAAATACTGGCCATCCGTGAACCGTGTGGACAACGTTTGGGGGGATCGCAACCTGACCTGTACCTGTCCGCCGATGGACACCTACGCCGAAGCGGCGGAGTAGCAAAACATCGAACACCCCACGACGCGGGGTGTTCGATGGGCGATCAATGGCCGCTATACGCGGAATAGATGCCAAATGTGCCAACCAAGATGAGGCTTAGCGCCCAGACAAGATCAAGATTGAACCACGTGCGCGACAGGAATTTCAGGCCCAGCCATATATAAATCGCCACGGCAATAATCCCGCCCGCGGCGGTCATGGCGACGGTATGCACAGCGGCCACTGCAAAGGCCATTGCGACGGTGTTGCCCATCAAGCTTTGTGCCGCGAGGTGACCCGCGTCGTCTGCGCCGACGGCACACAGCCCGAGATAAATTGGCACCAACATCAGGCCTGCCCCGTGTGCCATTGCCGCCAAAAACGACCACAGCACCAGCCGCGCCGGATGTATCCGTGCCAGAATTTTCGGATGGCGGCGGTTGATTAAAAGATAGACGCCCATGGCGATCACCAAAATCCCTGCAGCGACGCGGAATTCCAGATCCCATTCGATCAACACCACCATCAGCGAAAACGGCAGTAAAATCCCGATCATGGCTAGAAAATGCCCGAGGGCGAGCATGGCCAGTGCGCTCGGCATGGCCTTGTGTTTGCGTTCCATCAATGCGGCGGACACCGCAAGCGGCCAGCCCATACCGGGGTTTATTCCGTGGTAAATCCCCGAAAAAATGACGGCCCCCCAAAGGGCCGTCATTGATGTTAAATCAGAGATCATTTAGACTGCTTTCATTCAGACTGACGGGTAGCAGAAGCTATCAGTCGAACAATCCCCGCCTTCAAGCCGGATTTGATGCGAACGCAGGCCTTTGGGGAAGTCGACGTAGAAGTCTTTGTTCAACGTCAGCCCGCCGTTTTCACCGACGTCCGCCATGACCATCTGCCCGCCTTCGTCGTCGGGATAGAACTGGTCATCCCACGTAGAATAAAGCGAATTGGTCCAATAGACGCGTTTTCCATCGCGGCTAATTTCGACCATCTGCGGCCCGTAGGCGAAACCTTTGCCGTTGGGATGTTTGTGCCCCTTTGCGATGCCGCCAAGTTCGACTTTGCCCGCCAAAACGGGGTTCATCGGATCACTGACGTCATACTGGTGCATTTCGCCCAATCCCCAGCACGCGACATAAAGGTATTTGTCATCAAGGCTGAGGTCGATATCCGTAACCAGAGGTGGAACTGCGCCGAAGCCTTTTAACAGGGGCGGCAGATTGTCCGCATCTTCGGGGCGAGGATCGATCGTGATGGTTTTCTTGGATTGCCACACGCCATCATCGTCGCGCCACCACGTAAAGATCGCGCCTTGCAGGTTGGTCGTGTCGACGACGACACCGCAGAAGCCATAGGACTTGGTGGGATCGTGGGCGGGGCGAATTTCCAACGCCATCTGGTAGTTTTCACCGAAGTCCATCGTCTGAATATTCTTGCGCGCGCGTAGATCCCAGAAATGGATGGAGTGGCCGTATTTGTTGGACATCAGGTCTTCGGGCACGACGCCGTTTTCAAACTGTGGTGGCAGACCCCATTCGGAACTGACCATGTAATCTTGCGGCAGGTTCCACCAGAAATCGTAGTGTTTGTCTTGCTTCCCACGGTCCATTTCGTACTGGCCGATGATCTCAAACGTTTCGCAATCCATAATGAAGATACCGGGGGGGCCGTCGGTGCCATCTTTGCCGCTGCCACCTAGACAGGACACATAGATACCTTCGGGTCCGCAATGGATCGTATGCGGGCGCGAATAGCCAGTCTTGGCGAACAGTTCTTCGGGTTCAATGGTCTTGTGGATGTGCGCCTTCAGCGGTTCCTTCACGTCGATGATATAGATGCGCGAGGACCGGATGCCGGGCACAATCAAATATCGGCGTTCAAGGAATGCGTGGCCCGATAGCGGAGACAACGAAGACGAACAGGCGTTCCAGCCGAAGTGGTGAAATTCATCGCCTTTGTTGGGTGCGATCACTTGGTGCACAATTTCGCCGTATGTGTCGGACCCCGGTTTCAAATCAATGACGGCAATACCATCAGATTGCGACCCGTCAGGGCTGAGCATCACGGTGAATGCGTAATTCTCTATTGGGGCTTCCATCGCCAATTTAGGCGATGCGTGAAATGTTGGATCAGGTCTAAGGTTCATGTCTTTCCTCCCAGATAAAAATGAATGCCCTGTTTGGGTCTGTTGGTTTTGGGCAATCCTTGGCCACGGTGACTTCTGTGTCTTTACAGTCTGCTAGGATTCAAAATCGGTCAATACTAATGATACCGGTCCGAAGTTTCGGCGGGTTTTGAACGCTGGTTTTTGAGTGAGAAAAGAAGGGTGGCGGACAGGACGGACAATATTTGAACGCTTCCCCGCCAAGATCTGCCTGCTGATGGAATTTGGCGTTAAACGACAAAGTTAATTCCGGCAAAGTCCGGACATCGTTTTAATCGCTGCGCGAGACCCTGAAAGCGTAAAGTCCAAGGGTTGGCTGTTCGTGATGCGCAAACGCAGCGCGCTGCCGAACCTTATCGCGTCCTGAATTTGCGATGGCGATTGTGCTGCGGGGTTGGTTGCACTGACGTATGTGTCGTTCAACCCGTTGTAGACCGCGAAATTGCCGAGGGATTGGCCATCAATCACCATTTCAGTCGCAGAGAACGGTGGCTGGGGCTGCATCATTGCCGGACCCGCCAAGATCATCGCGTAACCGCAGCTTACCCCGAAGGTGTATTCGCCATCCTGCGTATCAATCCAAGCGGCGGGCTGGGTGTAGCATTCTTCGCCGCAATAGCCTTGGTGTGCCGGTGTCGTGTACCAGACGTCGGCGTGTGCGATGGTCGAGGCCGAGATCAGCGCCATTGCAAAAACGAGCCGGATAATGGCCAGATATCTTGTCATAGAAACCGTCCTTTCTTTTGCGCGTTGATGATTTGTTTCTAGTGGCATTGGCGCGACGTGGCCAATGAAACCTAAGCTTCGCAAGGCGCTTAATATTTGCCTTTGCCGCCCATTTATTGTGCAGGAGGGGTTTTCTGCGGCGCATTCGGACGGTGCGCACTGGCTTTCGGGTTCAACCGTATTTTAGCGTCAAGCAACTGCACAGCTTTGTAAGGACGCCGTAATCAATACTCTGGTGCGCACACCGACCTGGGATATGGCCAGCGCGCAACCACGGGCGCGGGGCGCTATAAAACTGTCGGTTAAAGCCACTGACTTTGGGACTGGCATCCGAAACCTGCGGCAATCAGGATCGTCCAAAGCGATATTTCCACGACCTCGTACAAATGGGCTTGAAACCGTGCTGGTGAATACCGCGGGCGGCGTGACTGGTGGGGATGCTTTTGAAACGGATATTTGCGGCGAACCCCAAACACGGCTGACAGTTACGACGCAAGCGGCCGAACGCGCCTACCGCGCGCAACGTGGTGAGATTGCGCATGTCAGCAACCGTCTTGAGCTGCGCGGCAACGCCCGTTTGGACTGGTTGCCGCAAGAAACGATCCTCTTCAACACGTGCGCTTTTGAACGCTCACTTCGGGTTGCGATGGACGTACAGTCAACGTTGCTGTTGGTCGAACCGCTGGTGTTTGGACGCGCGGCGATGGGGGAAAGCTTGACCGACTGTCATTTCAAAGACCGGATCGAAATCACCCGCGATGGCGATCCTTTGTTCCTCGATTCATTGGTGTTGGCGGGTGACGCCGCCACGCATTTGGCGCGCCCGAATGTTGCGGGTGGGGCAGGTGCCATGGCATCGGTTATCTATGCGTCTCCCGACGCGGAAACCTATCTCAGCCAAATTCGCGCGCTTCTACCAGAAACATCCGGCGCAAGCCTGATCCGCGATCAGCTTTTGTATATCCGCGTGTTAGCGCACGATAGTTTCGAGCTGCGAAAATCACTGGTGCCAATTCTAAATTGCCTTAACACCTCATCTCTCCCTCGATCTTGGATGCTCTGAATGCAACTTTCCCCGCGCGAAAAAGACAAATTGCTGATCTCAATGGCCGCCGAAGTGGCCCGAAAACGGCTTGCCCGTGGGGTTAAGCTGAACCATCCCGAAGCGATTGCATTGATCACCGACGCGGTCGTGGAAGGTGCACGAGACGGGCGTTCGGTCGCTGATATGATGGAGGCAGGTGCGCACGTCATCACCCGTGAGCAGTGCATGGAAGGCATCTCTGAGATGATCCACGACATTCAGGTCGAGGCGACGTTCCCCGATGGAACCAAGCTGGTCACCGTCCACAATCCCATTCGTTAGAGGTTTGCTATGATCCCTGGAGAATTGATGCCTGCGAGCGGCACAATCACATTGAACGAAGGCCGCGAGGCGATCACGCTGATGGTTGCCAATACAGGCGATCGGCCTGTGCAGGTTGGCAGCCACTATCATTTTGGTGAGGCCAACAGCGCATTGGATTTTGATCGCGCGGCGGGCCGGGGCATGCGGCTTGATATTGCCGCAGGCACCGCCGTTCGATTTGAACCCGGTCAGCGACGTGAGGTCCAGTTGATCGCGATTGGTGGGGCGCGGCGGATATTTGGGTTTAACCAGCAAGTTATGGGGGATCTTTGAATGGCGACGAAAATTGCACGCGCAGATTATGCTGCAATGTTTGGCCCGACAACGGGTGATCGGTTGCGGTTGGCGGATACCGATCTGATCATTGAGGTCGAACGCGACCTGACGACCTACGGTGAGGAGGTCAAATTTGGTGGCGGTAAAGTCATTCGTGATGGCATGGGGCAGGCCCAGACCACCCGTGCGCAGGGCGCTGTTGATACGGTCATTACCAATGCGCTGATTGTTGATCATTCGGGAATTTACAAAGCCGATGTTGGATTGAAAGACGGGCGTATCCACAAGATCGGCAAGGCGGGAAACCCTGACACCCAGCCAAACGTCGACATTATCGTCGGTCCGGGAACCGAGGCCATTGCAGGCGAGGGGCGCATCCTGACGGCGGGTGGGTTTGATTCACACATCCACTTTATCTGTCCGCAGCAAATGGAGGAGTCGCTGCATTCCGGTGTCACCACCTGTTTTGGTGGCGGCACGGGGCCAGCACATGGCACGCTTGCCACCACCTGCACACCGGGGCCGTGGCACATTGGCCGGATGCTGCAATCGTTTGACGGTATCGCAATGAACATCGGTCTGGCCGGCAAAGGCAACGCCAGCCAGCCAGCCGCTTTGGTTGAAATGGTCAACGCGGGTGCGTGTGCGCTGAAACTGCACGAAGACTGGGGCACCACGCCGGGGGCGATTGATTGCTGCCTGTCAGTTGCCGACGACATGGATGTTCAGGTGATGATTCACACGGACACGCTGAACGAATCCGGTTTTGTAGAAAACACTGTTGCAGCGATCAAGGGCCGTACGATCCATGCGTTCCACACTGAGGGTGCGGGCGGCGGGCATGCGCCTGACATCATCAAAATTTGTGGCATGGAAAATGTCCTGCCATCGTCTACAAACCCGACGCGCCCGTTCACTGTGAACACGCTGGAAGAACACCTCGATATGTTGATGGTCTGTCACCACCTCGACAAATCGATCCCTGAAGACGTGGCCTTTGCCGAAAGCCGTATCCGGCGTGAAACCATTGCCGCAGAAGATATCCTGCACGACATGGGCGCGTTTTCGATCATTGCGTCCGACAGTCAGGCAATGGGCCGCGTTGGCGAGGTTCTGATCCGCACATGGCAAACCGCCGACAAGATGAAAAAGCAACGCGGACGACTGCCCGATGAGACGGGTGAGAACGACAATTTCCGCGTCCGGCGTTACATTGCCAAATACACAATCAATCCTGCCATCGCCCACGGCGTGTCAAAACACATCGGATCAATTGCTGAGGGTAAACGGGCCGATCTGGTTTTGTGGAACCCCGCGTTTTTTGGTGTGAAACCTGAAATGGTGTTGATGAACGGGATGATCGTTGCGGCCCAGATGGGTGATCCCAATGCGTCGATCCCGACGCCGCAGCCGGTGTATTCACGCCCGATGTTTGGCACCTATGGGCGCGCGCTTCTGGAAACGTCGGTTTGTTTTGTGTCTGGGGCCGCGCAAGACGCCAATGTGCGCGACACTTTGGGCTTGGGCAAACAGACACTGGCCGTGGAAAACACCCGCAATATTGGCAAAAAGGACTTGTTGTTGAACACGGCCACGCCCGAGGTTGAGGTTCATCCAGAAACCTATGAAGTGCGCGCGGACGGTGAATTGCTGACCTGCGAACCAGCCGAAGTTTTACCGATGGCGCAACGGTATTTTATGTTCTGAAGGGTTACGATGTCAGATTTGATAAGCCAGACAATTAAACGTCACGCACACGCTTTTGAACCGGTGGGCCGTTGCACGCTAACCTATCATGGCCGTTTTTTGCGCCGTAGAATGCTGTCGACGGATGCGGGGTTGGCGTTTTTAGTGGACCTTGAACATACGGAATCCCTGAACCATGGCGACGCCTTTATCCTGTCGGATGGCACACTGATTGAAGTGCTTGCCGCACAAGAACCGCTGATCGAAATTAGGGGTGATGATTTGGTGCGGATCGCGTGGCACATCGGAAATCGCCACACCCCTTGTCAGATTGAATCAAGCCGTTTGTTGATCCAGCCCGACCATGTCATCGAAGCATTGATGCTGAAAATTGGCGCGTCGGTGACGAAGGTGGTTGAGCCTTTCATTCCCGAAGGCGGTGCATATGGCCATGGGCGGACCCATAGCCATGCCCACTGAATTGGCGATTTTGACATTGGCGCAATGGTTTTCGCCCGCCTATCCGATCGGGTCGTTTGCGTATTCGCACGGGTTGGAATGGGCGATTGAAACGGGAAATGTGCACGACTTGGCGACCCTTGCCGCATGGGTTGGTGACACTTTGGAATTCGGGTCAGGCCGCAACGATGCGCTGTTTTTGGCTGCCGCCTATCGCAGTGCTGATCCGATGAATGTGGACAGTATCTGCCGTGCGTTTGCACCGTCCAAGGAACGGCTCAAGGAAACTGATCTGCAAGGTGCGGCGTTTGCGGATATCACATCGGCGATTTGGGGGCACGACCTTGCGCCTATGACGTATCCGGTCGCTGTTGGTTGGGCGGCGCAACTCAGCGAATTGCCCCTTGCCCTTACCAGTCAAATGTATCTCCAAAGCTTTGCCAGTTCGCTTATCAGTGTCGGGATGCGGCTGGTCCCATTGGGACAACGCGACGGTCATACGCTGATCCAAAGTCTGGCGCCCTTGTGTTGCCGGATTGCTGACCAGACCGCCCAAGGAGATTTGGATGATCTGTCAGCGATGGCATTTTTGCCAGACATCGCATCGATGAAACACGAAATCCAATATTCAAAGGTCTTCAGAACATGAGCACCCCAAACATGACTGGCCAGAATGGGCCGCTTCGGATCGGTATTGGCGGACCTGTTGGTGCGGGCAAAACAACGTTAACGGCCGCGCTTTGTACGCTGTGGCGTGACATCTATTCTGTTGGCGTCATTACCAACGACATCTACACTCAAGAAGATGCCGACGCGTTGGTTCGGATGCAGGTTCTGCCGTCTGATCGGATAATTGGCGTTGAAACTGGCGGCTGTCCGCATACAGCGATCCGCGAAGACGCGTCGATCAATCTGGCGGCGATTGCGGAAATGAAAGGTCGGCATCCGGACATAGAAATCATCTTGATTGAGAGCGGTGGTGATAACCTTTCAGCGACTTTCAGCCCTGAACTGGCGGACATCACCATTTACGTGATCGACGTGGCCGCAGGCGAAGAAATTCCGCGTAAGGGCGGCCCCGCAATCACCAAGTCCGATATCCTTGTGATCAATAAAACCGACCTCGCGCCACATGTGGGTGCCGACTTAAGTGTCATGGAACGGGATGCCAAATTGATGCGTCAGGCGCGCCCGTTTGTATTCAGCTCATTGCGCCATAAGGTCGGCGTTGAAGCGATTGCAGACTTGGCGTCAAAAGTTGGCGGATTGCGCTGACCGTAAAACTTGACGCCGCGAGCTGAGATAAGCGCCCGCGCCACTATCATTCCTAGCCCCGTAGCTTAAGGGGGATGGAACCTTAAGGAGAATGGATGATGGAAGCGACACAGAGCGTGCCTGAACTGGTTGCAGCGGCGCAGGCCAATGCAAAGATGCAAGAGGGTCGGATTGCGGAAGCTCAGGTCCTGATGGGCGGACAGAACGGGTCCGACGCCCAAGTTGAAGACCTGTCCATTGCGACTGTTGCGCTTGAATTGGCGGCGGTCGATATCTTTTCTGTCTTTGAGGCGCGGATGCAGCACCATTTCAAGCGCGGCCCATTTTCGCGCAAATTAAAATCCCTGCTGTTGCAAGCTGGAAAAACGGACCTCGCCGATAGGGTCCACCAATATTATCTGGCGGTCAATGTGCTCAAGCATGGCACAGGCGCGAGTTATCGCGAATTGCTAAATGCCCCGAGCCCACTTGTTGCTGTGAAACCCGTTGGTGAAGCTGTTGCGGATGAGGCTGATGCCCCTGCAAACCTTATAGATGTAACTCTGCCTGGCTTTTTTGATGGGCTAACGAAAACCATTCTTGAGGCGCACCATTTTCTTGAAAAGAAATAGGGTCACGCGCGCAATCCGTCACAGCGATTGAACATCCAAGGAATTCAATATCGGGCAATCGGGCCGGTTATCACCCGCGCATGCCCCGATGAGATGGTTCAGGGTTTGTTGCATTTCGATTAGGTCCGCAATCTTTTGTTCGATCTTGGCAAGATGGTCGCGGGCAATTGATTTCACGTCTGCGCTGGATCGATTCTGATCCTCATAAAGTGCAAGCAGGTTGCGGCAGTCTTCGATGCTAAACCCAAGGGCGCGCGCCCGGCCTAGAAACGTGAGTTTATGGAGGTCTTGTTGGCGAAACGCGCGGTAGCCATTGGTGTCGCGCAACGGTTTGATGAGATTGATGTCCTCATAGTAGCGGATGGTTTTTGCGGGCAGACCAGAGCGGGTCGCGATTTCACCGATGTTCATGATGTGGCTCCGATTGGCGAAAGTATTGATGTCTGCGACAAAACGTTCGTGTCAGTCAGGGCAGGCGTCACGCGGCGCAGACGCAGGGCGTTTGACACCACGAAAACCGAACTGAGCGCCATGGCCCCAGCCGCCAACATGGGAGACAGCAATGTACCTGTGATCGGGTAAAATACACCCGCCGCGACAGGTAAAAGGGCCGCGTTATAGGCAAATGCCCAGAACAGGTTCTGACGGATGTTGCGCATGCTGGCCTGACTAATCTTTAGCGCGTTGACCGCCCCGACCAGATCACCCGACATCAAAACAACATCGGCGGCTTCAATCGCAACATCCGTTCCGGTGCCAATCGCGATGCCGGTGTCGGCGGCAGCCAGCGCGGGCGCATCGTTGATCCCGTCCCCGACGAAGGCCACTTTTCCATAGCGGTCCCGAAGGCTTTGCACTGCGGCAACTTTGCCGTCAGGCATGACTTCTGCCACGACGTGTTCGATCCCCAGTTCGCGCGCAATTGCATGTGCGGTCACGGTGTTGTCGCCCGTTATCATCGCCACCTTGAGGCCCATTGAGTGCAGAGCAGAAATCGCATCTGCGGTGGTGGGTTTGATCGGGTCGGACACGCCAATCACGGCCGCGATCTGTCCGTTGATTGCGGCAAACAGCGGCGTCGCGCCGGTTTGGGCAAGCGCATCTGCCGATTGCGCATATTCACCAAGATCAACGCCTTCTTGCGTCATGAACCGATCAGCCCCGACCAGCACCGTCTTGCCGTTCGCAATTCCGCGCACGCCCAGTCCGGTGATCGACGTAAACCCCGTCACGTCTGGAAGGTCATAACCCGCCGCTGCGCGCACAATTGCGCTGGCGATGGGGTGTTCTGACTGTGCCTCAAGTGCTGCAATTAGGGGGAGGGCGGTTTCGCGAGTCCAGCCTGATACTGTGTCCAACGTGGTCAGTTCTGGCGCGCCAGCGGTCAGCGTACCTGTTTTATCAAGGGCGATAACCTTGCTTTCTTGAAGGCTTTGCAATGCGTCGCCTTTGCGAAACAGCACGCCCATTTCCGCCGCGCGGCCCGTTCCGACCATGATGGATGTGGGGGTCGCCAGACCCATTGCGCAGGGGCAGGCGATGATCAACACGGAAACGCCCGCGACCAGTGCCAACCCTAAGGCGGGATCGGGTCCGAAGATTAACCATGTCAAAACCGTCGCCGCGGATAATCCCATGACGATGGGGACGAACACGCCGGTGATCCGATCAACCATCGACTGAATGGGCAATTTTGCGCCCTGCGCGTTTTCGACCATCACGATGATCTGGGACAGCACGGTGTCTGCGCCAACAGCTGTGGCGCGAAAGGTCAGCGCGCCGGTGCCATTGATCGTGCCGCCCACGACAACATCGCCGGCTTCCTTGGAAACGGGAACAGGTTCGCCGGAAATCATGCTTTCGTCGATGAATGTCTGGCCACCAACGACGGTTCCATCGGTCGCAACCCGCGCGCCGGGGCGCAGATGCACGATGTCCCCGTTTACGACTTCTGACAGCGCCAGTTCGATGATTTCGCCACCGCGTTCCACCAAGGCAGTCGCAGGTTGTAGGTCAACCAAACGTTGGATCGCGGCCCCCGTCCGCCCCTTGGCCCGCGCTTCGAGCAGGCGACCCAGTAGGATGAGCGTGACGATGACGCCCGCGGCCTCAAAATAGACAGCAGCGGTGCCTGCGGGGAAAATTGACGGCGCAAACAGCGCAAGGGTCGAAAAGGTCCATGCCGCGAGGGTGCCCAATGCCACAAGCGAATTCATATCAGGGGCACCACGCAGCAGGGCAGGCAGGCCCTTTTTGTAGAACCGCCAGCCCGGTCCGGCCATCACGATTGAGATCACGATAAACTGAAACATCCAGCTGTTTTGGGTTCCGATTGTGCGTTCGACCCACATGTGCATGCCGGGGATGAAATGGCTGCCCATCTCAATCAGGAACACGGGAAACGTCAGCAGGCCTGCCATGAGCGTTGCGCGATAGAGCGCCTGTTCTTCTTGTTCTTTGCGGTCGTTGTGCGCGTCATTGGCCTGTGGAACGATGGTTTCATATCCCGCTGCCGTCACCGCCCGCGCGAGGTCTTCTGGTTTTATCGCCCCGTCCAGAAACATGACGCTGGCGGTTTGGGTGGCGAGGTTCACAGAGGCGTCGAGCACGCCGGTCTGAGACTTTAACATGCGTTCAACCCGACCGACGCAGGACGCGCAGGTCATGCCATTGACCTGTAATCGCGTGGTGGTCTGGCGGGCTGGATACCCGGCGGCCGACAAGCGTTCAGCGACCTCTGGCAGCGTAATGGTGTCCGATGAAAACGTCGCAGTTTCAGTTGCAAGGTTAACCGAAACATCGGTCACACCATCAATTTTACTGATGACCTTCTCAGCGCGCCCGACGCAGGATGCGCAGGTCATTCCTGACAGGCTAAGGCGATGCGATGTGGTCATTTTCAAACTCCGATTCTTTTGCTTCTGACACTTTAGATGGAGGTTCCACTAACTGGAAGGTCAAGTGTGCCTTGAAAATGTATCCTCTACCTGACCTTCCTGCACTGGAAACTTCTTCAGTGCTGGCAAAAGTAGGAGCGCCATCACCGCCTTGTACAAGGATGCGACGATAGACATTGATCTTGATGCCAAGATTTTGATGCCAAGACGGTTGGCGGCGAAAGCAAAAAAACTGCGGCCAAAATTATGGGTGCGCTGGACTTGATCAGGTTTTAGCCACAGCGATTGCCGTGCGTCTGACCCAGACGCCTCGACGCACAGAACAAGAAGAATGCTGATTCATTTCATGCACATAGGTTGATCGATAAAATCAATCTGGCAGCCTTGTTGACCTTAACTCCCGCGTGATGTCTGGTATTCCAGCGGGGGGAGGTTAAGCACCTTAATGCGTCACATTCCTGTGATTTTGCAACGCTTGACGCTTCCAGCGTGGTAACTTCGTAAAAACTGCAACAAGACGTTATTTATGCCAAAATGAAACGAGTGAAGTCCCATGATCCGTGCCTTGGTCTTAATCGCCGCCATGATGCCATTCGCTGCTATTGCGCAGGTGTTTGAGCATCTTGACGAGATAGCAACACCTGTCGGACGCAATGCCCGCGAACCTGCGCTAACCGCGTTGCCCAATGGCGCGATTGCCATGGTCTGGACTGAACCAGAGGGCGAAAATTTTGCGGTCAAAACAGCCGTATGGGAGGATGAAAGCTGGACTGTGCCAGTATCGGCTGTGTCATCAAACGACCTGTTCGTGAACTGGGCGGACTTTCCGGCAATTGCCGCATTTGACGACGGCATGCTGGCCGTCAGCTGGCTAAAAGAGAACGCGGACCTGTCTTATGCCTACGACATCAATCTGGCGTTGTCGGGTGACGGTGGGCAGACTTGGGGCGATGCCATTACGCCGCACACGGACAGATCAGCCCGCCAGCATGGGTTTGTAACGCTTCTGGCAACCGGCCCTGATGCAATCACAGCTGTCTGGCTGGATGCACGCGACTACGACAGCCAGATCGATGACGACAGTTTTGGCAATGCGATGCAGTTGCGCAGCACCACAATCGGGCGCGACGGCAGTCTTGGGCGCGATGTTGCCTTGGATATACGGACATGCCAGTGCTGTCAGACAAGCGCGGCGGTGGCTGGCAACGGTGATGTTTTGGTAGTCTACCGCGATCTATCTGCTGATGACATCCGCGACATTTATATTGTGCGCAGACGTGGGGACGTTTGGTCCGACCCGGTTTCAGTTCACGCGGATGGCTGGGAAATTTCAGGCTGCCCGATCAATGGGCCGTCGATCGACGCGCACGGTGACAACGCAGTCGTCGCGTGGTTCACGGCAGCAGAAAATGTTCCCGCTGTGAAAATAGCCTTCTCACAAAATGGCGGGCAGTCTTTTGGAACTGCGTTTCGCGTGGACGGGGGCGACGGTGTCGGGCGCGTGGCAACGGTGATGCTGCCAAACGCAGAGGCGTTGATAACGTGGGTCGAATGGCGCGATGAGGGCGAGGCCTTGATGATGTGTCGCGCAACGCCTGATGATGGATGTGTTGCCCGCCAGATCATCACGATTAATACGGTGCCCGGATCAATTAACTTTCCACAGATCGCACATAGCAATGGCGTGATCTATCTGGCTTGGACACAACCTCTCATCGAGGGGGACATCAGACGCACAATCCGCATGACTGCGCTTAGCGGGCTCATTCGGTAACGCTGCAGTCATATCACATCGTTGCGATGGCGCGATCTGCCAGAACTTAGTCATACTGAAGTGTTTACCACACCGTCCTGTGAAACCGCGCTCTGTCGCGGTAGGGTGCCAGTGTATTCTATAGGTTTTCGGTTGAGAGTGTCATCAGCACTACTGCACTTAATATCAGTGGCTAAGCCTTTGACAGTTCTACATTGCCCCCCCATTGACCCATTGGTGTCAATTTAGCGTCTCCGAACCGCGAAGAGTTTGAAAGGTGTGCCTCGTCCGATGAACAAGAAACGTGCCATAGCCGCAGTGGTCGTCGTTGGATTGGCAGGTGTCGCCTATCTGGGCTGGCAGGGGTCATTTGGTTTAGGTGATCTGGCAAATCCTGACGCCATCAAACAAATGGTCGCCAATTTTGGTGTCTTTGGTCCATTGGCGGTCATCGCCCTGATGGTGTTGGCGGTTGTGATGACACCTATTCCAAGCGCACCTATTGCCATGGCTGCGGGTGCGGTGTTCGGCCAATTTGCGGGTGCTGTCTATATTATCATCGGCGCAGAGCTTGGTGCGATCATTGCATTCCTTCTTGCGCGGGCTTTGGGGCGTGACGTTGCACGCCGATGGTTTGGGTCAGGTCTGGACCGCGGGCTTCTGGGATCACAGAATGCGCTGATGTTTGCCGTCTTTGCCAGTCGTTTGATGCCATTCATATCGTTCGATCTGATGAGTTATGCCGCTGGATTGAGCGCGCTGAAATTCTGGCGCTTCGCCATAGCGACGTTCGCAGGGATCATCCCCGCGAGCCTGTTTCTAACGCATATTGGTGGTGTCTTAGCGACCAGCGATGGGATGAGCTTGCTTTGGGGGTCGTTGGCGCTGGGTGGTGTGACGGGTCTGCCGCTTTTGTATTTGGCGTGGCGATCACGTAAACGGCCGCGCGGGGACCAACACGAGGACTGATCTGAGACTGAGGGGTTAGCCGGTTCTGGCCGCGATATTTAAGTCGCAGACGCGCGCGCCGTCGTTAATATGCCCCTTGGACCCGCCGTAGGCTCGCCCAAGGTGTCACACCCGTTATGGAGGACTAACTTGGAACATCTACATTGGTCTCCGGAGTTTATTTTGCTCGCCGTTCTTGGATGTATTTTCATTTACTCATTGCTGACCAACGCGATTGCCAAGACCATTTTGACTTTGCCGATCATCTTCATGGTTGTCGGTTATCTTTGCGCGCGCCCAATCGAAACACTGGCCGAACCAGAGGTGATGAATGATGGCAAACGCCTGCTCGCTGAGATTACGCTGGTGCTTGTTTTGTTTTCCGATGCAAGCCGCGTGCGGTTCAAGGCGTTGCGTCAAAATTTCCAGATTCCACTGCGCATGCTGGTGATCGGGATGCCGCTGACAATTGTGCTTGGGATGATCGTGGCCTATGGTTTTAACCCCGAAAGTGGGCTTGCTATGGCGCTTTTGACAGCCGCATTGCTGACCCCGACGGATGCGGCCCTCGGGCAGACTGTTGTCACCAGCGCGGATGTTCCAGAACGGTTGCGTCAGACTATCAATGTCGAAAGTGGACTAAATGACGGGCTGGTGCTGCCGTTCGTTCTGTTCGGCGCAATCCTTGCGTCTGCAGGAATGGAGGGCGCAAATACAGATGGGCTGGCAACATCGGCACTCGTGCAAATTATCGTCGGGCCGTTGGTTGGCATTTTGTTTGGCTGGACCTTTGCCAAGGCGATGGACTCGGCCCAAGACCAAAATTTGATGGCAGAAGCAGCCGGTGGGGTCGCGTTTCTGGCCGTCGCGTTTTCCGCCTACATCGGGGCTGAGTTCGTTGGCGGAAACGGGTTCATCGCGGCCTTTGTCGCTGGCATGGTATTCGGCAATAGCTACAAACATAAAATCCATTTTATCGGTGAATTCATGGAAGGCATCGGGCAACTTCTTACGATGTTTGCGTTTCTGGTCTTTGGTGCATTGTTGTTGCCAGACGGGTTGGAACACATGACATGGAATGTTCTTTTGTTGGCCATTATATTCCTGACTGTTGTGCGCATGCTGCCGATATGGGTGTCGCTGCTCGGCACTGGTTTGACTTCGCGCGAAAAACTATTCTTGGGATGGTTTGGACCACGCGGGCTTGCGTCAATTCTGTTTACGCTTATCATTTTAGACGAGTTTGATTTCCCCGGTGAAGAAGAACTGCTGGCATGTGTGTCAATGACGGTCTTTTTGTCGATCATTCTGCACGGTATCTCGGCTGCGCCCCTGTCAAAATGGATAGGCCGCGACGCCAAGTGAATGGCGCGTTGTTCGCATCAAATAATAGCCTCGCCTGTTCTGGGATGGGAATATCTGAAGTGCCATCGTGCCGAGGCTGTCATCGCGTCAAATGGGCGCTGGCAAACGCCGCGTCCACACTTGTATCCGCAATCCATCTGCGACACATGTTCTACAAACATCGACGTCAATCGAAAACGGGTTTCGCCATGTCAGACAGAACATTTATTCGCCATGTTGTCCTTTTCAGCGCAAAAGACCAAGACGATGTGGCGCGGATTGTGGATGGGTTGTCGATGCTTAAGAATATCCCGCATGCGTCCGTGTTCGAAGTGGTTCAAAATAATCGGGTCGATGCATTGTCAGGTGAAATTGACGTTGTCGTCTACGCTGAATTCGCTGATGACGCGGCGCTGCAAGCCTACAAAGCCCACCAGATTTACCAAGATGCCATTGCAGTCGTGCGACCTTTGCGCGAGATGCGGATTGCTGCGGATTTCTGATGGATGTGCACAGTGCAAATGTAACCTTTGATCGTGGACCATCCGGGGGCGGGGACACATTTGCCGCGCCGTTAGCGATGATCCGTGCCGACACGCCGGACCAAGTTGAGGCCGCGTTTGATGCCATGCAGCGCGCACAGTCGGACGGCAAATGGCTGGCGGGCTATGTGTCCTATGAATTTGGTTATCTGACGTCGCGCAAGCTGGAACATCTGCTTCCCGAAGATCGCGCCCTGCCGCTGATCCACTTCGGTGTGTTTGATGCGCTGCAGCCATCTAAGCCAGGGCCCATAGTTGCGCCTGCTGAACTTGACCCGTTGCAGCCGAAATGGACACTTGATCGATACGCGCAGGCGTTTGCAAGGGTCCACGACTATATCGGGGCGGGCGATACCTATCAGGTGAATTTGACGTTCCCGATTGTGACACGTTCTGCGGCATCGCCGGATACTCTTTATGCCAAATTGCGCGACAGACAGGCGGTGCCCCACGGTGCCTTGGTGAATTTTGGCGAAACGGCATTGCTGTCACGTTCGCCTGAATTGTTCTTTTCGTTGACGTCCAAGGGCAAATTGACGACCCGCCCGATGAAAGGCACCGCGCCGCGTGGCGCGACGCCCGCGCAAGACGACACTGTTCGGGACGCGCTGCAAACGTCCGAAAAGAACCGCGCCGAAAACCTGATGATTGTTGATTTATTGCGCAATGACATGTCGCGCGTATCGGAAATTGGCAGCGTCAAAGTGCCAGAGCTTTTTGTCGTTGAACGCTTTGCGACATTACACCAGATGACGTCGTGCATCACGTCCCAGGTCCTGCCAAATACAACGCTGAGAGAGCTTTTCATGGCGTTGTTTCCCTGCGGGTCTATCACCGGAGCGCCGAAGGTGCGCGCGATGGAGATAATACGAGAAATTGAGACCCAGTCCCGCGAGATCTATTGCGGGTCAATCGGTTGGATCGCACCGGATGGCCGAATGGAATTTAATGTGGCGATCCGTACTCTGATGTATCGTGCGGATCGCTCGATCCAACTGAATGTTGGTGGCGGCGTAGTTTATGATAGTACCGCTAAAGACGAGTATTACGAGGCACTCTTGAAATCGCGGTTCGCTGACCTCAGTTGAAACCTAGGTTTCTGAAGGATCAAGCGCATGACACAGAAAAATTCACCGTCCGAAGGCGGTTCTGCAAGCAAAGATACTGCGCCGCAGAAGTTGGTATTTTCGCCCGACAAAGGCGCGTCTCGATCAACGTGGATCGCAGGTTTTCTGGTTATTGCCATCGTTGGTTGGATGGGCAGCGGATTTATCATTCCGTCCGCAGAGGCCACACCAGTAACTGTGCGTGAAACGCCAAAACCTGTCGCTGTGGCCGTGACGACATCGCAGGCAGAAACAGTGACGCAGTTCTATCAGGCAGAGGGCCAGGCGCTGCCGGACCGTGACACGATGATGCGGGCTGAAACGTCAGGCGAGATTTTGCAAGTCTTGGTGCAAAAAGGCCAGGACGTGATTGCAGGTGATGTGATTGCGCGTTTTGATCCGACCAACAACGAAGCCGATGCCAACCGTGCAGCTGAAGAACTGGCGCAGGCGCAGCGCGAATTCGACAATGCCGAAGCCCTGCTTGAACGCGGTGTCGCAACGGCGGATCGGGTGTCACAAGCGCGCGCAACGCTGGCCTCAGCACAGGCAGAAGTTACTGCCGTTCAACAGGATGCAGTGGCGCTTACAATAACGGCACCGTTTGCGGGGCGGATCGAAACCCTTGACCTGGACGAAGGCGAATTCGTGTCTATCAGCACCGAAATTGGGCGGCTGGTTGATATCACACCGCTGACGGTTGCCATTCAGGTGCCGCAACAGTCGCTAACACGACTGTCCATCGGCCAGCCAGCGACGATCGGGTTTATCACTGGCGAAGAGCGCGTTGGGACGGTCACGTTTGTTGGCACGTCAGCCGCATCCGAAACCCGCACATTCTTGGCTGAGATCGAAGTTGCCAACGCTGGCGGCGTAATTCCAGGTGGAATTTCGGCTGAGGTCATCATTCCAACGGGGGAAGTCACGGCGCATTTCCTATCGCCGTCTATCGTTTCGCTCGATACTGACGGGACCCCTGGCGTCAAAACCGTCAACGTCGAAAACATGGTTGAATTTTTTGCCATTCAGATCGTCAAGGCGCAGATCGATGGCATCTGGGTCACTGGTCTGCCGGACGTCGTTGATGTCATCACCGTCGGCCAAGGATATGTCAATGCGGGAGAGACCGTTGATCCCAGTGTCGGGCCGAGTGTCGGGGAAACAAACTAGTGCATAGTCTTATAGACGCAGCATTTTCGCGGTCCCGTGTTGTTGTGATGGCGCTTATTCTGGTGTTGACGGTGGGCGCATACGCCTATTCTGCAATCCCGAAAGAAGCCGACCCCGAGGTGCCACTGCCATTCTTTTATGTCTCGACCGGATTGGACGGGATCAGCCCGACAGACGCGGAACGCCTGTTGTTGGAACCGATGGAGACTGAGTTCGGATCGATCACCGGGCTTCAACGCATGAATTCAGATGCGTCCGAAGGGTTTGCCAGCATCCAGCTTGAATTCAACCCCGGTGGAGACAACCAAGAGGCGCTGGATAAAGTCCGTGAAGCTGCTGATCGCGCGCAAAATGACCTGCCCGATGACGCCCGTGACATCACCATCACCGAGATTAACACCGCTCTGTTTCCGATCATCACCGCGATCCTATCTGGCCCGGTTCCCGAACGAACCCTGAACGAGTTGGCCGAGACATTGCAGGAAGAAATTGAAGGTCTTCAAGGTGTGCTGGAGGTCGATATTGGTGGACAGCGGTTCGAATTTCTTGAAGTGTTGATCGACCCGACGGTCTTCCAAACATACAATTTGTCGTTTGATGAATTGATCGGGCAAATCCAGCGCAACAATATATTGATCGCAGCGGGGGCGATTGAAACAGGATCCGGGCGCATCGTCCTGAAAGTCCCGGGCCTGATTGAAAACCTCGAAGACGTGATGTCGATGCCGGTCAAGGTGCGTGGCAATGCGGTTGTGACATTCGGGGACGTGGCCACGATCCGGCGCACCTTCGAAGATCCCAGTTCGTTCGCGCGGATCAACGGTCAGCCCGCATTAGCGTTGGAAATCACCAAACGCTCGGGTTCGAACATCATCGAAACCGTTGACGCCGTGAAAGCATTGGTGGACGAATTACAAGATGAGTGGCCTGACAGCATCGAAATCACCTATCTGCAAGACCAGTCCAAAAGTGTTAAAGACCTGCTAAGCGATCTTGAGGCGAACGTCATCGCTGCTGTGATCCTTGTGATGATCGTCATTGTCCTCGCCCTCGGCACGCGTTCTGCCATTTTGGTGGGCCTGTCGATCCCCGGTGCGTTTTTGGCGGGTGTTATCGCGTTGTGGACGATGGGTTACACGATGAATATCGTGGTGCTGTTCTCGCTTATTCTCGTGGTGGGAATGTTGGTAGACGGTGCCATCGTCACAACCGAATTGGCCGACCGAAAGCTACAAGAAGGTGCGTCGCCAAAAGACGCTTATTCGTTTGCCGCCAAACGCATGTCATGGCCCATCATCGCATCTACAGCCACAACGCTTAGCGTGTTTTTCCCGTTGCTGTTCTGGACAGGTATGATTGGTGAATTTATGAAATTCCTGCCAATCACGGTCATTCTGACCCTGTCAGCATCGCTGTTCATGGCGCTGATTTTTATTCCAGTTGTCGGTGGCCTGATCGGCAAACGCGCGCCGCAAACGGCGAAATCTAAGGCCGCGTTGCACGCAGCCGAATTTGGCGATCCGCGTGATATGACGGGATTCACCGGGGCCTACGTGCGTTTGTTGGAAAAGGCAGTTTTGCGGCCTGCTGCGACACTGCTGTTGGCGATTGCACTACTGCTTGGCGGCTTTAGCCTTTATGGACAATTCGGTAAGGGCGTCACCTTCTTCCCGTCGATTGAACCTGATTTTATGCAGGTCCAAGTTCGAGCGCGTGATAATTTTTCAATCTTCGAACGCGATGTACTGGTGCGTGCTGTCGAAGACAGATTGCTGGGGTATGACGAAATAGCCAGCATCTACGCGCGATCCATGATGAGCGCGGGGCAGGGCGACGAAGAAACCATCGGTACGTTGCAGCTGGAATTGACGCCTTGGGACACGAGGCGCACAGCCGCAGAGATCGGTGTCGATATCCGGAAAAGTGTGTCGGATATCGCTGGCATCGACGTGCAAGTCCAAACCGAAAGTGGCGGGCCGACGACAGGAAAGCCCCTAAATTTACAGGTCATGGCGCGCAACCCTGACAATCAGGCGCTAGGTGTGCAGCAAATCCGCGACATTATGGACGCCGTGGGCGGGTTTACCGATGTGACCGACACGCGCCCCGTGCCCGGAGTTGAGGTTTCGATCCTTGTGAACCGCGCCGAAGCCGCACGATTTGGGGCTGACGTCAGCCTTTTGGGGCAGGCCGTGCAATTGCTGACCCAAGGTATCACCGTGGCCGACTACCGCCCCGATGACATTGACGGTAGCTTGGATATTCGCGTGCGGTTCCCGCGCGCAGAACGATCATTGTCTGAACTCGCGGGTTTGCGCGTGCCGACGTCGTCGGGCCTTGTGCCGATTTCCAATTTCGTGACCTTTGCACCTTCAGAACGCACCGGCGTGATCCGTCGCATCGACGAAAAACGCGTTACGTCGATTGAAGCCAATGTAGCACCGGATATCTTGGTCAACGATCAGGTAATCGCGCTTACCGCGGCACTTAATGCAGCCGATCTACCTGATGGCGTTGTATTCAGTTTCGCGGGTGAGGCGGAGGATCAGGCCGAAAGCATGATCTTCCTCGTTGGGGCCTTCGTCACCGCGATCTTCTTGATGTTCGTGATCTTGGTTTTGCAGTTCAACAGTTTCTTCCAAGCCTTTGTTGTGATGAGTGCGATTATCTTTTCCATCGCGGGTGTCCTGCTGGGCCTGCTGGTCACGGGTCGCCCTTTCGGAATTGTCATGGGCGGTATTGGCGTCATCGCCTTGGCGGGCATCGTGGTGAACAACAACATCGTGTTGATCGACACCTACAATGATCTTAAGAAATCGGGGCAATCACCGCTTGAGGCTGCACTTCGCACGGGCGCGCAACGCCTGCGTCCGGTTGTTCTGACGTCTGTGACGACGGCGCTGGGTTTGATGCCCATGGTCATCGGCCTCAACCTTAACTTCTTTACGCGCGATATTGTTTACGGTGCCCCATCCACGCAGTGGTGGACAGAACTGTCGTCAGCAATTGCAGGTGGATTGGTGGTGGCAACGGTGCTCACTTTGGTTGTGACGCCAGCCTTACTGATGTTCGGTGAACGCAACAGGCGCGTGGGCACGGCGGATGTGGTGCCTGCCGAATAGGGTGAATTAATTGCCGCTGTCGGGATTGAACAGTCGACCAAACTGCGGCCGTTCCGCGGACATGTCCATAAGCCTGCAAAGATGCCATGCTAGGACCTGATTGCTTGATAGGACGGGCTTTCCGATCTGCTTTTCGACACGGTCAATCACATCCAATGTGTGCAGGTTCGTGCAGGATAAAAACACAGCTTCACAGTCATCTGCGCGCGCCATTGCAATAGCCGCGTTCGCGATTGAGTCCGGCGAGATCCGAACGACCCGTTCTTCGGTCGGTTCATCGAAGCTGGCAAATTGCGTAACCTCGATTCCGGCGTCGGCCAATACGATGCGCAATTGATCTGACACGCTGGCGACATAGGGGCTGATTAGCCCGATACGTGTCACACCGAGATGGGCGCAGGCCGCGATCAACGCAGAGACGGGTTCGGTCACTTTGGGGGTTTGAATGCCCGCTTGAATAAGTGCAGCAATCTGGCTCGCCCCGATCTGCGCTGTGCCGGACGTGCAGCCGTAACCAACCGCCGATAGGGTTGCGCCACTTGGTAAAAGGGATGCTGCTTGTGTCAGATCGTTCGCCATAGCTTGCAAGCTTTCACGCGAAACACTTGTGGCGGATGGGACGCGGCTGACGAGAAATTCCACGCTGTCGGGCAATAATAAACGCAGGTCGCGTTCAAGCGTTTCATCCGCTTGCAGAACGATAAGTCCGATCTGCTTTGGGCGTGATGATGTCAGGTCATAGGGAAGGGTCATCCCGCGATCCTTATCTGGCGATCTTGCGGCGTGGACAGAAATTCAGCGCCGCTTTCACGGATTACGATATTTTCTTCGTGCACCATGATTTTTCCGTCCTGTAGGTTCACCGATGGTTCCAACGTCAACACCATTCCTTCGACCAACAAGGTATGATCGCGCGCGATGATTGACGGCCATTCGGTGAGTTGCATGCCCAGCCCATGGCCAAGTCGCCCTGCCTCCATGGTTTCACCACTCGGGTTGATGACGCCATTCATGGCGTGAAACAGGTCCGATATCATAGCCCCCGGTTTCGCCAGTGCAAAAGCGGCATGGGTCGCATCAATGAGTTGGGCGTGGGCCGATTGAGTGGCTTTTCTGGGTTCGCCGACGCTGAAATTGCGGTCAAAATCGCAGAAATACCCGTCCCACACCAAGCCAGTATCGAGCATCAAAACATCGCCTTGGCACAGGCGCGAATCTGTTGCTGGCGAAATAACATCGTTATACCCATCACGGTCCGCCGCGCCTGCCAGATATGGAACCCAATCAGCGCCCTCACTTAAACACAGCGCCTGAAAGTCGCGGAATACCTTTGATAATGGTATCCCTTCGCGGGCGATCTCAGACACGCGATCAAAGGCGCGATCTGCAATCTGGGCCGCGGTGCGGATCTTGGCGATTTCGGCCTCAGATTTCACCAAACGCAGATCGCGGGTTATGCCGCCGTCCCCGACCAGCGCACGCCCATTCAAAGATGCCTCAATCGCTTTCAGGCTGGCGAGTGGCATACGAACGTGGCTCTCCATTTTATGCGCAATACCGATTTTGCCGTTTGATGGCGTGATGTCGCGCAGGGTTTGGGCCAGTAAGCCGGTCCCGTCATCATCGTAATCAGGGGCCTGCCACGTGCGGATATCCGTGATCCACGTTTGCCCCATCAGGTGCGCCCCGATCGATGGAATAACCGCAATCGGATCACCACCAGCCGGAATAACTATGAACCAAGGTCGTGTCGGGCTTTCCCAAAACCGTGTTAGGAAGCCCGTGTAATAGCGCACTTCCGGTTCTGTCGTCAGCAGTAATGCTGCCAGTCCCTTATGCGCCATTTCAGCCTGTGCGCGCAGTGTCCGCGCGGTGAATTCTGCTGTTGCAAACCCACGGATCGGGGGTGACATCAGCTCGCTTCCTCGCTCAAGATCACAAGAACGCGGGCATCTGTTGTAAGCCCGAACGCTGCTTGATCCGCCTTTGCCGCGATCAATCCTGCCACACCCGCAGCGCCTGACGGCGTTGATGCGTATCCGGCCGCCGCACAAATATCGCTGCCGGTGGCGCCTTCGGCTTCGGTGATCAGCATGAAACCGTCGGCGTCCTGTGCGAGACCTTTGAGCGCAATCAACGACGGTTCTTTGCAATCTAAACGGCCCATTTGCGAACTTGGACCTGTCGTTACTTGCGGGCTTCCCGCCTTGATGGATGCGAAAAGCGCAGGTGCGGCGTCTGGTTCAACGACAATAATACGCGGCGTTGCCCCCCACGCTTTGCGTGCATAAGCTGCCGATGCCGCGGCAAGGCCGCCCACGCCAGCCTGCAGGAATATATGCGTCGGGGGGGCGTCCATCTGGTCGACCACTTCTTGCATGAGCACAAGATAGCCTTCCATGAGCACATGTGGTCGTTCAAAATATCCTGGCCAAGAACTGTCAGATAGCAGGACCCAGTCATTTTCGGTTGCGGCGGCAGCGGCACCAGCCATGCTGTCTTCATAAATCGCACCATGGCGCCGCACATCGGCACCGATATCGCGCAGTCGGTCGGCAAAGGCCTCTGGAACTGTTTGTGCGAGAAAAACAACCGCCTTCGCACCGAACGCTTGCGCGCCCGCCGCAACAGACAAGCCATGATTGCCCGCGCTTGCAGTGACATAAGTTTGCCCAGCCGCGCGGCCCAGTTCAGCGTCACGGGCGATGACATAGGCCGCCCCGAGCGCCTTAAAGCTTCCAAGCCCCATACGTTCGCGTTCGTCTTTGACAAAGACCGCACCGACACCTGCATGTTGGGCCAAGTCTGGCACGGACGCCAGCGGGGTCACCTGTGCGACAGGGCAGCGCGACAAAAGGGCCGACGCGCGTTCTGCATCAATGCTGGGCGCGGGATATGCGGCGAGGCTGTCAAACAGTGCGGTCGCTGCGGCGGGGGGGGGTATAAGATATTCCATGGCGCCTTGGTAACAGCAGTTTGGCTATTACCAAGTGAAAATCTGGCGATAGCTTTGGTACGCAATTTTAGTGACCCTCGCCCAGCTGTAGAAACGTCTTTCTCAAGCCGCCCGAACGCTGATCAGAAGGATATTTTCCTGATCAGCCGATCCATCTGTGCGGTGTATTCGCATATCTGGCTGATGATATCCTATTCGGCGTTAAATATTGCCAGTAAGGTGACCCAACGCATTGCATGACCGACACCGTGATACCAAAGTCAACATTGGCGAAAATAGTGGCGACTATTCAGCCATTTGGCGATCGACTTGCTGTTCTTCGTTGATCATTGCCTGCAACTGACGCCGAAACCGCAATTGCCCACCGTCAATCGGCAGGTCGATATGTGGCGATGATTTGTTGCTCATGCCTTTTTGTACGGCGTTCAACACATCGCGGTCTTCTTCGAACGCGTGTTGCACATCCTCTGTCATCATTTTGGACAAGGCTGCGTCGTCGGGGCGGATATTGCGCAGTTGGAACCAGTAATAGCGCGTCTTGCTGTCTGTTGTGGGCGTCATGAAGTTATAGCTGTCCATGACAAAGGTGTCTTTATGCAGCGGACCATCGGGGCCGCCGGTTCCGGCAGGTGTAAAGACTGCCTTGATCAGGGCATGAGACGGAAAGCGGACTTCATAGTGTTGTAAACGGTCACAATTGCCTTTGAATTCCACGACCTTTTTGTAGAACGGCGCTGGTTCGTGATCCATCATCCAGCGATGCACAACGACACCGGTTTCCGTCTTGGAGACCCGCAATGGTGTGTCCTTGGTGGCGGGGGCCGCAAAGCTGTTCTGGTGCACCCACGCAACGTGCGTCGGGTCCAGAAGATTGTCGCACATTAGTAAATAATTACAGTCTAGTTCCATCGCATCGCCGCGGTTCATGCCCCACGCAGGGTTGCCGTAATTTTCGATCTCAAAAATGTCAGTCACGTCGGCCAGTGCCGGATTGCCCATCCAAATCCAGACCAACCCGTATTTTTCGTGCAAGGGGTATGCGTGAACGCGGGCATTGGACGGAATGCGTCCTGTCCCGGGTGCCCAGACACATTGGCCGGCGCAATCAAACGTTAGACCATGGTAGCCGCATTCAACGGTGTCGCCTTTGATGCGTCCCTTGGACAGCGGTAATTTGCGGTGCGGGCATGCGTCTTCTAGCCCCACAAGCTCCCCCGCCTCGGATCGAAATACGCATACGTTCTCGCCTAAGACGGTGATCTGTTGCAAATCGCGGGTGACTTCATGGTTCCACGCCGCAACGTACCAAGCGTTCTTTAGAAACATCTGCCTATCTCCCTAATATGCCCGGTAAATTTAACCCATTTTCACGGGCACAATCCAGTGCGTCATCGTATCCTGCATCGGCATGGCGCATCACGCCTGTTGCAGGATCATTCCACAAGACGTTGGCGATGCGTCGATCGGCATCTTCTGTGCCATCACAGCAGATGACCATGCCGGAGTGTTGCGAAAAGCCCATGCCAACGCCACCGCCGTGGTGCAATGACACCCAGGTGGCCCCGCCCGCCACGTTCAGCATTGCGTTCAGCAATGGCCAGTCGGACACGGCGTCACTGCCATCTTTCATGGCTTCGGTTTCACGGTTCGGGGACGCGACCGATCCGCTGTCGAGATGATCGCGACCAATCACGACAGGGGCGGACAATTCACCCGTGCGCACCATTTCGTTAAACGCCAGCCCCAGTTTGTCCCGCAAGCCTAAACCGACCCAGCAAATCCGCGCAGGCAGGCCTTGGAACGCGATGCGTTCGCGCGCCATATCAAGCCAGTTGTGCAGGTGTGGATCGTCGATCAGTTCTTTTACTTTGGCATCGGTTTTGTAGATGTCTTCGGGGTCACCAGACAGCGCGCACCAGCGGAACGGGCCAATGCCGCGGCAAAACAGCGGGCGGATGTAGGCGGGCACAAATCCGGGGAAGGCGAAGGCATTTTCAAGCCCTTCATCCAACGCGACCTGTCGGATGTTGTTGCCATAATCCAGTGTCGGCACGCCAGCGTTCCAGAAATCCACCATCGCGGCGACTTGCACTTTCATTGATGCGCGGGCGGCCTTTTCGACCGCCTTTGGCTCGCTTTCCTGCTTTTCGCGCCATTCAGCTACAGTCCAACCTTGTGGTAGATAGCCGTGGATCGGGTCGTGCGCGGATGTCTGGTCTGTGACCATGTCGGGCTTCACGCCGCGTTTAACCAGTTCAGGGAACACATCGGCGGCATTGCTAATCAGTGCCACGGACTTTGCCTCACCTGCCTTGGTCCAAGCGGCAATCATCGCCAATGCGTCGTCAAGGTCATGGGTCTTTTCATCGACGTATCGCGTACGCAGCCGGAAATCGGCGCGGGTTTCATCGCATTCGACCGCCAGACAACACGCCCTTGCCATCACTGCGGCCAAGGGTTGCGCGCCGCCCATGCCGCCAAGACCACCGGTCAAGATCCAGCGCCCTGTCAGGCTGCCATCGTAGTGCTGACGCCCGGCTTCCATGAACGTTTCATACGTGCCCTGCACGATGCCTTGCGTGCCGATATAAATCCACGACCCCGCGGTCATCTGGCCGTACATCGCGAGGCCTTTTTTATCGAGCTCGTTAAAGTGATCCCACGTCGCCCAATGCGGCACGAGATTGGAATTCGCGATCAGCACGCGGGGTGCATCTTTATGGGTGTTGAATACGCCAACAGGTTTTCCCGATTGCACGAGCAACGTCTGGGTCTCTCCCAGTTCCTTCAGTGCCGCGACGATGGCATCAAAGTCTTCCCATGTGCGCGCGGCGCGCCCGATGCCGCCATACACCACCAGTTCGTGCGGGTTTTCCGCCACGTCGGGATGCAGGTTGTTCATCAGCATTCGCATCGGGGCCTCGGTCAGCCAGCTTTTGCAGGTAATCTCGCTGCCAGTGGGCGGGTAGACATCGCGCAGGTTGTGGCGTGAATTGGTCATGAGGTGCCTCCTAGGGTCGGTGAAAGATTGGCCAATGCCGTGAGGGTTTCAGTTAGATGTGGGCGCAGACGATTGGCTTTAGCGTGGTCATAAGTCCAGGGCGTAGCCTCATCGTGCAAATAGCTGGATTGGGCCAGTTCCAGCTGGATCGCGTGGATGCCACTGTCAGGTTGCCCGTAATACCGCGTCGTCCAGCCGCCTTTGAAACGGCTATTGACGGTGGATGTGTACCCCGCCGCAGCATTGCAAATCCCCGTGGTGACAGCCTCAATCTCGGGCGCACAGGTGACGCCCATATTGGTTCCAATGTTAAAGTCGGGCAGGGTGCCATCAAACAGGAACGGGATGTCTGCACGGATCGAATGACAGTCGAACAAAATTACGAACCCGTGCAGTTCCTGCAGGCGGGACAATTCCGCCGATAACGCCGCGTGGTATGGGGCATGAAACGCGATCCTGCGCGCATCAATCTGCGTGTCCGTTGGCGGGGTATCCCAAATGTCCAACCCGTCGAAATCCGTAGTCGGCACCAAAGTCGTGGTGTTCTGGCCGGGGTAAAGGCCGACGCCTGTTGGGTCGCGATTGGCGTCAATGACGTAGCGATGAAAGTTGGCTTTGACGGTTGTGATGTCAGCGATCAGCCCGTCGTAAAGCCGATCAATATGCCAATCGGTATCGGCCAGCTTTCGCCCGTTTTCGTTCAATGCGACCTTTATATCATCGGGCACAAACGTCCCTGCATGTGGCAAGCCAAGAACGATTGGGCCAGCGCCTTGTGTCACTGAAACGGGGGTCATTCTGCAAAGCCTTTTACGAATGCCGATAGCGTCACTGAACCACACAGCGTTCCCGTCGCGACCATATCTGCAGCCGCTTCGATTGACGGTGCCATATAACGATCTTGCGCAAGCGTCGCGACCTTTGTGCGCAAAACCGCCATAGCTGCCTGCAACGGCGCACTGGTTTGCAAAGGTGCGCGAAATTCGATGCCTTGCACGCCGCACATCGCTTCGACGCCGATAATAACGTTGAGGTTGGCATTCATTCGCACCAACCGGCGCGCGGCGTGGGCGGCCATGCTGACGTGGTCTTCCTGGTTTGCGGATGTCGGCGTGCTGTCCGTGGTGCAAGGGTTGGCGAGGTGCTTGTTCTCGCTCATCAATGCAGCCGTCGTTACCTCTGCGATCATCAGGCCAGAATTTAGGCCGGGATCAGGGGTCAGGAACGGTGGCAGGTCAAACGACAATGTCGGATCGACCATCAGCGCCACACGGCGTTGGGCAATCGCGCCGATTTCCGACACGGCGACGGCAATCTGGTCTGCTGCGAAACCGACCGGTTCAGCATGGAAATTGCCACCCGAAACGATCAGCCCTTCTGTCACCAGTACGAGCGGATTGTCGGTGACTGCATTGGCCTCAACCTCCAACGTGCGACCTGCGAAATGTAGCAAATCCATTGCTGCGCCTGTCACCTGCGGTTGGCACCGGATGCAGTAGGGGTCTTGCACGCGAGTGTCGCCGTCGCGGTGGCTGTCGCGAATTTGTGACCCGTCCATCAGGGCCCGTTGTGCCCGCGCAACTGCGATCTGTCCGGCGTGGCCGCGCAGGGTGTGAATGGCGTCTTCCAGCGGCGCAGTTGACCCCATGATCGCGTCCGTTGACAGCGCGCAGGTTACGACAGAGGCGGCTGCGTTTTGCCATGCCCCCCAAAGTCCAACAAGCGCACAGGCGGTCGAAAATTGCGTGCCGTTGATCAGCGCGAGGCCTTCTTTTGCGCCCAATGTGATCGGGCTCAACCCAGCCTGCGCCAAAGCGTCGGAAGCGGCCATGCGAACGCCGTTAAAAATCGCCTCACCCTCGCCGATCATCGCGGCGGCCATATGCGCCAGTGGGGCGAGATCGCCAGACGCGCCGACCGATCCCTGACCTGGGATCACGGGTGTGACGCCTTTGGCCAACATCGCTTCGATGATGTCGACAGTGGACATGACCACACCGGATGCTCCACGTCCGAGTGACAGCAGTTTCAGCACCATCATCAGGCGGGTCGTTGCCCTATCGAGCGGATCACCAACGCCGCAGCAATGGGACAGGATCAGGTTGCGTTGCAGGGTGGCGACGTCTTTGGCTGCGATCTTGACGCTGGCCAGTTTGCCAAAACCTGTGTTGATCCCGTAAACGGCGTCATCGCCCGCAGCGGCTTGCGCGACCAAATCGGCAGCGGCGTTGATGCCTGCATGCGATGTTGGGTCAAGGGCGGCAGGTTTTTGGCCTGACCAAATGTCGCGCAGTTGCGCAAGGGTCGCGAAACCGGGTGTGAGGATGACAGTCATAGTGACCCCTTAAAAATGCGAGAATGAAGCGGGTTGAATCCGATGCGATAGGACAATTCGGCAGGGTGGGCGGCGTTCCAGACGTTCATGTCGGCGCGCGATCCGGCAGTGATGCGACCGCGATTTTTCTCTCCCAGTGCCCTCGCCGCATGTGCCGTCATGCCCAACAGGGCCTCAAGCGGGGTCATGCGGAAAAGGGTACAGGCCATGTTCATCGCCAGCAGTGGCGACGTCAGCGGTGATGATCCGGGGTTGCAATCGGTTGCTAGCGCCATCACGACACTGTGGTCGCGAAACGACTGGATCGGCGGTGCTTGGACCTCGCGCAACGTATAGAATGCGCCCGGCAGAATAACGGCGACGGTGCCGGACGCGGCAAGCGCTGCGGCATCCGCGTCCGTCGCGTATTCTACGTGGTCCGCGCTCAATGCGCCGTAACGCGCTGCCAGCTTTGTTCCGCCAATGTTTGATAATTGTTCGGCGTGTAATTTTACCGGCAGGCCCAGTTCCATAGCGACATCAAACACCCGCGCAATCTGTGTAGGGTCAAATGCGATGCCTTCGCAAAATCCGTCGACCGCATCGACCAATCTGTTGGCGTAGGCGGCGCGTAGGGCAGGGATGCAAACTTCGTCGATATAGGCGTCAG
This sequence comes from Octadecabacter antarcticus 307, assembly GCF_000155675.2. GTDB lineage: Bacteria > Pseudomonadota > Alphaproteobacteria > Rhodobacterales > Rhodobacteraceae > Octadecabacter > Octadecabacter antarcticus. The sequence continues at coordinate 4,118,672 of NC_020911.1, read as the reverse complement.
CCCGACCCGCATAGTCGGCGGGAACGGCGTGTGCGCCAAGAAACGTCGTGCGCACATCAATCGGGCGGGCTTTGGCAATGGCGCGCGCAACGCGCAGCATTTTCAGTTCTGTATCTTGATCCAGACCATAGCCGGATTTCACCTCGATCAGTGTCACGCCTTCGGCGATCATGGCGTCCACGCGGGTAAGCGCATCGGCGAGCAACGCATCCTCACCCGCCACGCGGGTGGCTGTCACTGTCGACACGATACCGCCACCGGCCAATGCAATGTCTTCGTAACTGGCACCATTCAAACGTAGTTCAAATTCGCGCGCACGATTGCCGCCAAACACGACATGGGTGTGACAATCGATCAAGGCGGGCGTCACCAATCGCCCGCCGAGGTCATGCGCAACGTCATCGTGATACTTCACGGGAATGTCTTTTGCGGTCCCGACCCACGCAATCGTTTCACCGCGCACCGCAATGGCACCGTGTTCGATTAATCCAAAGCTGTCATCGCTTTGTAGCGTCGAAATGTGGGTGTTTGTCAGGATCATCGGGACGACTCACTTGCAATCATTTGTGGTTATGGTGATTATGTGCATACATAATAACAAGTCAAGCGAGCGCATCATGACGAAACTTTGGACCAAAACAGCGCTGCTCCCATCTGGTTGGGCGTCCGATGTGCTGATTGAGATTGGTAAAGATGGTCGCATCGCCGACGTGCAAACGGGCGTCCCTGAAAAGGGGGACCGATTTGGGCTTTTGCTGCCCGCCCCTGTCAATGTGCACAGCCACGCGTTCCAGCGCGCGATGGCGGGATTGACCGAACGGCGCGGGCCAAACCCGAGCGACAGTTTCTGGTCATGGCGACAGTTGATGTTCCGGTTTCTGGACCGCCTGACGCCGGATCACGTCGAAGCGATCACCGCCTTTGTGCAGATGGAAATGTTTGAGGCTGGTTATGCTACTAATGCCGAATTCCACTACCTGCACCATCAAACGGGTGGCACGCCCTACGACAATATCGCCGAAATGTCTGAGCGCGTGGTGGCCGCCGCATCAACGTCTGGGATCGGGCTGTGCCTTTTGCCAGTTCATTACCAGTTTGGCGGCTGCGACGGGCGTGATTTAACAGCGGGGCAGATCCGGTTCGGCAATACTATGGACCAGTTTCAGGCGCTGCACGCAAAGGCAGCTGAGGGTCTTGGTGTTTTGCCAAAGGACACAAGCGTTGGCGCAGCACCACATTCATTGCGGGCGGTTGGGGTCGATGACCTTAGGACCTACGTCGATCATTTTCCGACTGGCCCGATCCACATGCATTTGGCCGAACAGCGTGTCGAGGTCGATGAAGTGCAGCTGCACTGGGGTGCGCGGCCTGTGGAATGGGCGCTTGAAAACATGGGGTTGGATGACCGCTGGTGTCTGATCCATTGCACCCAAATGACGCTGGACGAAATGATTTGGCTGGCCAGTTCCGGCGCAATCGCAGGCCTGTGTCCAATCACGGAGAGTAGCCTTGGCGATGGCATCTTTGATGCGGTCCGTTGGCTGGATGCGGGTGGTACGTTCGCGGTTGGGTCTGACAGTAACATCCGCATTTCGCTGAGTGAGGAGCTGCGCACGCTCGATTATTCTCAACGCTTGCGCGACGGCACGCGGGCGGCGTTAGCATCTGTAGACCATTCAACCGGTCGGCGCATGTTTGACGGCATTCTAGAAGGTGGCGCCAAAGCGACCACGCGCAAAACCGGAAAGATTGAAGTCGGATACTGGGCCGATTTGCTCGCGCTTGATGCAACGTCTGAACACATGTGGGGGCGGGGTGGCGACACAGCGTTGGATGCCTGGATTTTCGCAGCTGATGACTGTCTGGTAACTGACGTCTGGTCGGCGGGGCGCCATATGGTAAAGTCGGGCGAACACGTGTCGCGACGCGACATTGTCGCCGCATACAAACGCACAATCGACGCCCTGAAAGACGCTATATGAACACGCCCGCTTTTCGAAATTGGCAATCCGTCCAAGAAGAAGTTTTGCGTCGCATCCACGCGCGCGAATGGAAGCCGGGTGATTTGATCCCCAATGAGGCTGATTTAGCGCTGGAGTTTGGATGCGCACGAACGACGGTGAATCGCGCATTGCGCGCGCTTGCCGACAGTGGACTGTTGGATCGTCGCCGCAAGGCAGGCACGCGCGTCGCGGCGCAGCCTGTGGCCAAGGCGACACTGGATATCGCTGTGATCCGCAAAGAGGTCGAAGCACGCGGGCAGACCTATGGCTATCGTCTGATTGCGCGACATATCACACTGCCGCCAGTGGTCATCAGCGCTGCCATGCGTACCAAACCTGACCGCGAATTGCTACATATCTGCGCCCTGCATCTTGCTGACGCTGCACCCTATGCTTTGGATGACCGCTGGATCAACACGACCGTAGTGCCCGAAGCGCTGGATGAGGCGTTTCAGACAGTCAGCGCGAACGAATGGCTTCTCACGCATGCGCCCTACACGCATGGTGAAATTGCGTTTTCCGCACAAGCTGCGTCTGAAACCGATGCGCAAAGCCTTGGGTGCGCCAAACACAGTGCGCTGTTCGCGATTGATCGGCTGACGTGGGACAAGGGAGCATCAGTGACCAAAGTGCGCCTGTTGTTTAGCCCAGGCCATCAGTTGCGCACAGTTCTTTGACATCCTTTTAGCGGTGAAACAGCAATGCGCCCGCCCCCCCCCACGTTGCCTCGATATTGGCTAGCTGGGAAAATACGGTGCGTGGTCCGTGTTCAAGCCGAGACACGCTGCCAAACGGGTTTGGATTTCCATCGGACTTTCCAACGCTGTTCGGTTCTGTCGCGCACAACGGTATCTTTGCAGGTTCACGTACTGCTGTGGGTCGATTTAAGTCAATATTATACCGCATAACGCGCCGAGTCAGAGTAAAGCAATTCAGTGATATTGACGAACAGTGTATTTGTTACTTTTTGAAGGGATTTTCAGATTCGCTTAGGAAATAGGCACAATAATGACTTAATATTAACATTCTAACAAAAAATGGGCCCAAAATTAAGGCCAATCGAGCAGTTGCGATAGGACCACTTTTGAGAAATGAATTGACGTGGCGTCGTTAAGATTCCTACGCTAACCACGCGAAAAGCAAGTCCCGCGCCTGTGGGACCAAACAATAAAACTGCCTGAACCAATCTCGGCAACACTCCAACCAACAGGGGAATCCTTATGTTCAAGAAAACAACTGGCGCCATCGTTCTGAGCGCTATCGCTGCACTAAGCGGCACAACCGCAATCGCAGACGGCCATTCGATCACGGTCGGTTACTTCCTTGAGTGGCCAATGCCATTCCAGTTCGCGAAAGTGAACGGCACCTACGAAGAAGCGCTTGGTATGGAAGTCAACTGGGTCAGCTTTGATACCGGCACGGCCATGTCTGCTGCCATGGCATCCGGTGACGTTCAGCTGTCCGTCAGCCAAGGTGTTCCACCGTTCGTCGTGGCAACATCCGCTGGTCAAGACCTCCAGATGCTCGATGTGGCTGTGTCCTACGCAGACAACGACAATTGCGTCGTGCGTTCTGATCTGGAAATTACTGCGATGTCTGCCGCTGATCTGGCCGGCTCCAAGGTTGCTGTTCCGCTTGGCACGGCTGCGCACTATGGCTTCTTGCGCCAGATGGATCACTTCGGTGTTGATGTCGCATCGCTTGACGTCGTTGACATGTCCCCCCCGGACGGTGCCGCTGCGCTTGCACAAGGTGCGGTCGACATGGCCTGTGGCTGGGGCGGTTCGCTGCGTCGCATGAAGGAAAGCGGCAACACGCTGCTGACCGGTGACGAGAAAACCGAACTTGGCATTCTTGTGTTCGACGTGACGTCGGCACCAACTGCTTGGGTCGCCGAGAACGAAGTGACTGTGGCCAAGTTTCTTGCTGTGACAGCTGAAGCAAACGCGCAGTGGAACGCTGGCGATATGATGGACGAAATGCTGCCTGTCATCGCACAAGATGCTGGTATGGACGTCGATGCGACGGCCGAAACATTGGCAACATTCGTATTCCCATCCGTTGAAGAACAGCTTGGCGCTGCATGGCTTGGTGCTGCGGCACCATCGTTCCTGCAAGGTGTGGCACAAGTCTTCGTTGAAGCGGGCTCCATTGATGGCGCGCTCGACAGCTACGAAGGTGCAATCAACACAGGTCCGTTGGCAGCCGCCAACGACATGTAAGACTATTAAGGGAAAGGCCCGGTGCACCCTGCGCTGGGCCTTTGTCATTTTGAGACTGGGTGAGTCACCCCCTCGATTACTAAAACAGCGCCAGGCGCGCACATCTAATTCTGCGCCATGTGCGCAAGGGAGCCCCCCATGACTGGATTATCCATCAACAATCTTTCGATGCGTTTTGAACTGCCCAATGGCGGGCATGTACAAGCGCTTGAGGGTGTGTCCCTCGAGCTTAAGGAAGGTGAACTGCTCAGCGTGCTTGGCCCATCGGGGTGCGGTAAGACGACCCTGTTGAACATCGTGGCAGGCTTTTTGGCCCAGACCGACGGCAAGCTGGTTCTGAATGGTCACGAGATCAATGGCCCTGACGCCGAACGCGGCATGGTCTTTCAGGCAGGCGCGTTGTTTGAATGGATGTCGGTGCGCGATAACGTCAGCTTTGGTCCGCGTATGGCCGGTAAGAAAAAAGCTGACTACATGGGCAACGTCGATCACCTATTGGAAATCGTCGGCCTGCAAGATTTCAAAGAAAAGATGGTCTATGAACTGTCTGGCGGGATGCAGCAGCGTGTGGCCTTGGCCCGTTGTTTGGCCAATGATCCCGACGTCATTTTGATGGACGAACCGCTTGGCGCGCTAGACGCGCTGACCCGCGAAAAGATGCAAAGCCTCGTGTTGAAGCTGTGGAAAGAAACCGGCAAGACGATCATTCTGATCACCCACTCGGTTGAAGAAGCATTGCTGTTGGGCGAACGTTTGATCGTGATGGCCCCACGTCCGGGTCGAATCCACAAAGAATATCGCCTGCCGTTTGCGGAACTGGGCGTTGGCGCGGACCTTCGGGAGGTAAAAAAGCACCCCGATTACGCACCCACACGTGAGGAGATCCTGAATATGATCTGGGACATGGAAGAAGAAATTATGGGCACCGCAGGGGAGGACGTTTAGCATGAACAGCTCTGTAAACCTTCTTTGTACCCGCGAACGTCTGGGTGAAATCGTCACGCAATTGCGTGCAGTCAGCGTGCCGGAAGGCCAAGTGGTCGGTGATACGTTCACGCCGCCCGACGGCTGTGTGGCCGCCACGGGTTGGGAGACCTTCAGCTACCAGTTTTCCACTTTGGGCGCCGAACTGTGGACTGAAACCAAAACAGTTGCAGCAAGTGCGGCCAGCGCGCTGCCGTCTATCGCGATATATGTGCTGGTTATTCTGGCGAGCATGTTCATCTTCCGCGCGATCAAAACGCGCCTTACCCCGACACGCGACTATGCGTCTCTCAAAACAGTGACCTTTGGAGATGAAAGTGCGGTGCGGTCTGATTTGCCCGCTTCTATCCTGTCGATCATTCTGGTTTTCGTGATCTGGGGTAGTTTTACGGGCTCCGCCCTGATCCCCGGTTTTTTGCACCTCCCCGCGCCCTATGTGGGGGAAAGCAGCTTTACCTACACGCTTGATGACGGTGCTGGAAACCGTGACGATGCCGAGGTGTTCATTCGGGTGATCGCAGCAGGTGAGGCGTCGAGTGATATGGTTTTTGACGAAGGCGACGGGTTGGCCAAAAACGATGGTGCTGAAATCGGCGTCTACTTAAGCGACATCATCGTTTGGGACGGCAACGATGACGTCAAACGCCGTGCAGACGGTGCGCGCATCGTGGCAATCAACGGTGAAGAATTCGACTATGATTTCGGCAATGATGACCTGCGCCAAGCCACGCCGACGTTCAATTTAGACTTTGCGCGCGTCACGATTACGGATCGCGGATCCATCAACGTAGTGCCCAATCAGGGGTGGCAAATGCAGCCGCTGTACCTGCCCGCCCCAGAGGTCGTGTGGAACCGCTTTATCGAGATCGCGAAATACGGCTATCAGAACGTCTACCTAACCGTTCACCTCGGGTTCTCACTGTTCCGCGTTATCGTTGGCTTTATGTTGGGCGCGGCCATCGGCATCCCGCTTGGCTACGCGATGGGCCTGTCCAACTGGTTCCGTGGCTGGTTTGACCCAATCGTGGAATTCATGCGCCCCGTGCCACCATTGGCTTTGATCCCACTGGTCATTATCTGGTTCGGCATCGGTGAAGTTGGCAAAATCTTCCTGCTGTTCCTTGCAGCCTTGTGGATTATGGCAATCGCCGCGCGCTCCGGTGTGTCCGGTGTGCGGATCACCAAAGTCCACGCGGCCTATTCACTGGGTGCTTCGCGCTGGCAAATCCTGCGCCACGTGATCATTCCGAACTCTTTGCCGGAGATCTTCACCGGTGCGCGGGTTGCGATGGGTGTGTGTTGGGGCACGGTTGTCGCAGCTGAACTTGTCGCCGCCGAAGAAGGTATCGGCAAGATGATCACCACGGCATCCAAGTTCCAGAACACCGATATCATTCTACTTGGTGTGATTATCATTGGTCTGGTCGGATTTGGGATCGACATGCTGATGCGCTGGGCTGAACGGTCCTTGGTGCCATGGAAGGGTAAAGGCTGATCCGGGCTTAGGGACGACGAAAGGTCCAGCTAACAGCGGCGAATGCGCTTTGCGCAATCGCCGCTTTCGAAGCCCTTGGGGGCAAAGCCCCAGGATTGAAGTTATAATCTAACATCTCATAAAAAAAGGGCCAGAGCAGTGATGCTCTGGCCCCTTTTCGTGGTCTATAATAGATTTATTCCAGCAACGCCGCATCTGTGATGACCGTCGTATAGGCCCCTGTTGGCGCCATCGAAATCACCGGATCAGATCCGCCAGCCAGCAGCGTCGCGACTGTGCGCTCATAGGCGTCGATGTCCAAGGCACCTGTGCCGCCCGCTGTCAGCTTGGCGATTTCACCCATCATGCGGGCCTGTGCCGCCTCAGACTGTGCGCCGGTTTCATCGTATTCCATAATGATTGCTGCGGCTTCATCCACATTGGCCTCGGCGTAACGCCAGCCTTGCATAGATGCGCGCACAAATCGCACCATCTTGTCCACGAACACGGGATCTTCGAGGTTTTCTTCAAGCGCCCAAATGCCGTCTTCCAGCGTCGCAACCCCTTGATCTTCATATTTAAACGTCACCAATTCATCGGGGTCCACACCCGCATCAAGCACTTGACCGTATTCATTGTAGGTCATGGTGGAAATGCAATCTGCCTGACGTTGCAACAAGGGATCGACGTTGAAGCCCTGTCGTAGGACCGTTACGCCATCGTCACCGCCGTCGGTCCCGATGCCTACTTGGCTCATCCACGACAGGAACGGATACTCGTTGCCAAAGAACCAGACGCCAATGGTCTTACCACGGAAATCTTCGACAGTTTCAATGCCGGTGTCTTTCCAACAGGTCAGCATCAGACCGGAACTTGTGAACGGCTGCGCGATGTTAACGACCGGCAGACCTTTTTCACGAGCTGCCAATGCGGACGGCATCCAGTTGAGCATGATGTCAGCGCCGCCGCCTGCCAAAACCTGTGGCGGTGCGATGTCCGGACCACCGGGCAGAATGGTGACGTTCAGGCCCTCGTCGTCGTAGAACCCTTTATCAAGCGCGACGTAATAGCCCGCGAACTGGGCTTGCGTGACCCACTGCAATTGCAGCGTTACGTAGTTGGCGTGGCCGTCGGCGAACCCCGTTGTCCCAAGTGAGGCAGCAAATGCTGCGATAGTCATTGTCGTTTTCATGTTGACCTCCAGTGTCAGGTTGCGTGTCGCTCCGGTTCCGCCGAAGTCTTATTATTGATTGTTAGCGCTGCGACGGATGCCAGAACGTCGCCCTTTTTTCGATCAGGGCCATGAGCCCGTAGAATGCCGATCCCGCAAGGGCGGCAACCACAATTTCAGCCCAAACCATATCAAGCGCAAGTTGCCCCACCGATGTGGATATCCGAAAGCCCATACCAACGGTTGGTGAGCCGAAAAATTCAGCAACAATCGCACCGATAAGCGCAAGCGTGGTCGCAATTTTCAAACCGTTAAACATAAATGGCAACGCAGCGGGCAGGCGCAATTTGAACAAGGTCGCCCAATAGCCAGCTCCGTAGGTGCGCATCAGGTCGCGCTGCATCGCGCTTGTATCTTTCAAACCCGCCACCGTGTTCACAAGGATAGGGAAGAACACCATGACGCCGACCACTGCCGCCTTGGACTGCCAATCACTGCCGAGCCATTTTACGAAAATTGGCGCTGTACCGACAATTGGTAAAGCGGCCATAAACGCGCCCACGGGCAGAATACCCTTGGTGAGGAATTCGCTGCGGTCCGCGAGCAATGCCACGGCAAACGCCGCAATCATGCCGATGACATAACCCGTCATCGCACCTTTTAAGATGGTCTGTTCGAAGTCCGCCCAAAGAATTGGGATTTCGCTGGCAAACCGCACGGCGATAGAGGATGGCGGTGGCAGAATGATTGGACTGATGCCAAGCATCGTAACAAGCACCTGCCACATTGCGATGACCGTAACGCCAAAAATGATGGGAATAAGCAGTCTGATCGCACGGTTGTCAGATCGCGGCCCATTTGCAAGCCGCGCATTGATCCACCAGCCAGCGGCCCAGATCGTGAGTGCAATCAAAAACGCCATCACGCCGTTGCCCCCATACCCATACGCGCCAAAGTGCGCCGTTCAATCCAGCTTAGGATTGCGACCAGTAGCGCCGCGGTAATCGCCGCCCCGAACAGGGCGGCCCATGTGACCATAGGCTGCCCGTATTGGTCGCCGACCAGCATCCGCGCACCAAAACCAGCTCGCGCGCCCGTTGGTAATTCAGCAACAATCGCGCCGACCAAAGCGGCCGAAATCCCGATCTTTAGCGACGCAAACAGATACGGCATCGACGCGGGCAGGCGAAGTTTCCAAAACCCCTGATGTGCGTTGGCACTGTAGGTGCGCAGCAGGTCCAGCTGCATCCTATCAGGACTGCGCAATCCTTTGACCATGCCGACAACGACAGGGAAAAAGCTCAGGTAGGCGGAGATTATGGATTTGGGAAATAGCCCTTGAATTCCAATCGCACCCAGCATGACGATAATCATCGGGGCCAGCGCCAGAATAGGAATGGTTTGCGATGTGATTGCCCACGGCATCACGGACTTATCCATCGTGCGGTTATAGACAATACCGACGGCCAACAGCACGCCCATCGTAGTGCCCATCACAAACCCAAGCAGCGTCGCCGACAGTGTGACCCATGCGTGATACACCAGTGATCGCCGCGATGTCGGGGCCTTGGTAAAGATCGTCTCATACATCTCAATCGCGACCTGATGTGGTGATGGCAGGCGCGGGCGGATCAGCGTATAGGTCATCGCGATGATCGCGGGGTTCTTAATCACCAACGTCAGCCCAGTGTACGCCTGCCGGTCTCGCGGCGCTTCTGGCGTCATGATTAATCCATCACGTTGCGCCTGATCCGCCGTCAAATGTGCATTCATTGGAATAACGGCAGCCGTCCAAATGACGAAGATGACCCCCACAACCACCAACGCTGGAATGATATCCCTGATGTTCATGACCTAGTCATCCACATGCCCCGCGCGCAGCCCGTCGCGGACGCGGTGCGCGATCTCGATGAACTCAGGGCTGTCGCGAATATCCAGTGGGCGTTCTTTGGGCAGCGGGCTGTCGATCACATCTGTGATGCGTCCGGGACGGGGTGACATAACGACGATCTTGGTAGACAGATATACCGCTTCGGGGATCGAATGGGTCACAAAACCAATGGTCTTTTCCGTTCGTGCCCAAAGCTTTAGCAGCTGTTCATTCAGGTGGTCGCGGACAATTTCATCCAAAGCCCCGAACGGTTCATCCATCAATAATATATCTGCATCAAACGCAAGCGCGCGCGCAATCGACGCGCGTTGCTGCATGCCGCCAGACAATTGCCACGGGAATTTCTTTTCAAAGCCGCCAAGGTCGACAAGGTCCATGACACGGTTTACGCGCTCACGCTGTTCGGCTTTGCTAAACCCCATGATTTCGAGCGGCAGGCTGATATTGCCGCCAATCGTGCGCCATGGATAAAGCCCTGCCGCTTGGAACACATAACCGTAAGCGCGCGCGCGGCGCGCATCGTCTGGCGTCATCCCGTTGACGGAAATTTCACCAGCTGTTGGCGTTTCAAGCCCCGCAATACAGCGCAAGAACGTCGTCTTCCCACAGCCTGACGGCCCGATGAAACTGACGAATTCGCCCTTTTGAATATCAAGCGACACGTCTTTGAGCGCGTGCACTGGTCCGTCGTTCGTGGTGAACGTCAGGTCGAGGTTGCGGGCCCGTATGACAGGTTCACTCATCCTTCGTCATCTTTCGTTTTGCATACAATCATCCTACCAGTCTCAATTTCGACCCGCAGCTTTTGATCGTGGCCTGACAAAAACTCCCCGCCCGTCGCGACGTTGCTGCAACCGCATTCACATTTTGCCAATTTAATTAAACCCCCGACGCCGGAATACCCGAACGTTGCACAGGGCGCGGCGCGGTGAGTTCTTTCCATGACGACAGGGCCTTGTTGACGGTCCCGTTGCCTTTACGTTTCACAAACTTACCGTGACCTTCTTGCGTGCGGATTTCGCCGTCGTGCACGGCGACATGGCCGCGTGTGAGTGTGAAGCGTGGCAGGCCTTTGACGTGTTTTCCCTCGAACACGTTATAATCAATGGCCGATTGTTGCGCACCTGCCGTGATCGTCTTTTCCTTTTCTGGATCCCAGACCACCAAATCGGCGTCCGCCCCCACCAAAACCGCACCCTTTGTGGGGTAGCAATTTAGGATTTTGGCGATGTTCGTTGATGTCACCGCAACAAATTCATTCATCGTCAAACGGCCCGTGTTCACGCCGTGGGTCCAAAGCATCGGCATGCGATCTTCAAGCCCGCCGGTGCCGTTGGGAATCTTGGTGAAATCGCCCAAACCCGTACGTTTCTGTTCGGTTGTAAAAGCACAATGGTCCGTCGCGACGACCGACAAGCTGCCGCTTTGCAGACCCGCCCACAGGCTGTCCTGATGTTGTTTGTTGCGAAACGGTGGTGACATGACGCGCCGCGCTGCGTGGTCCCAGTCTTTGTTGAAATACTCGGATTCATCCAAGGTTAAATGCTGGATCAGCGGCTCGCCCCAGACGCGTTTGCCTTGCTGTTTTGCGCGCCGGATCGCCTCGTGGGCTTCCTCGCAGGACGTGTGGACCACGTACAACGGCACGCCCGCCATGTCGGCAATCATGATTGCGCGGTTGGTCGCCTCGCCCTCGACCTGCGGGGGGCGGGAATAGGCGTGGGCTTCGGGTCCGGTGTTGCCTTCGGCCAGAAGTTTGGCCTGCAATTCCGCCACCACATCGCCGTTTTCCGCATGCACCATCGCGATGCCGCCCAGTTCTGACAGACGGCTGAACGACGCATACAGTTCATCGTCATTGACCATCAACGCGCCCTTGTAGGCCATGAAGTGTTTGAACGTATTGATGCCGTGGTCGTTGATGACCGTAGGCATTTCATCGAACAGCTCTTTGCCCCACCACGTCACGGCCATATGAAACGAATAATCGCAACTGGCGAGGGTGGATTTGTTGTGCCACGCCTTCATCGCATCCACGAAGCCCTGGCCTTGCCCTGGCAGGACGAAATCCACGACCATCGTGGTGCCGCCCGACAATGCCGCCCGCGTGCCGGATTCAAAATTGTCGGTGGAATAGGTGCCCATGAACGGCATTTCGAGGTGCGTATGCGGGTCGATGCCACCGGGCATGACGTAGCAGCCTGTGGCGTCGAGTTGTTCGTCGCCTTTCAGGTCCGGCCCGATTTCGGTGATCACACCATCTTCGATGAGGACGTCCGCCTTATAGGTCAGGTCCGCCGTGACGATGGTGCCGTTTTTGATGACTGTGGTCATGTTCGCGTTCCTCGACTTGGTTAGGTTACCCAATAACGGTTAAGCGCTGGTTTCTCAGTCTTCCGCTCGGATGGGAGAAGTATGTTTTTCAATCTGAGTAAGTGGAATGAAAAATAGCGAGTTCCCTCTCGGTTTCAAACCGCTGCTCATTTTTGATTTTGTTGTTGCCCAGTTTGAATGCATAGTATTTTGAAGGACTTCCGTCTTGATTGGTATCCATGATGGATCGACGTGAGAGTAAATCTTCAACCCACAATCTCCGCCGTTTCCAGCACCGCGTGCATCAAAACATCCGTTCCTGCCGTCGCCCATTCTGGTGAGATTTCTTCGGCCTCGTTGTGCGATAGTCCACCCACACACGGGCACATCACCATCGCGGTGGGCGCGACGCGGTTGATCCAGCAGGCGTCATGGCCCGCGCCAGAAATCAGGTTCATGTGGGAATAGCCAAGGCGTTCTGCGGCGGCGCGAACGGCAGAAACGCAGCCGTCGTCAAACGCCACCGGGTCAAACCCGCCAACCTTTTCGAATTTGATTTCCATGCCCATCGCGTCTGCAATTGCCTGTCCTTCAACGCGCAACCGCGCTTCCATATCTGTGATCACATTCAAGTCTGGTGACCTGAAATCCACCGTAAAGACCACCTTTCCGGGGATCACATTGCGCGAATTTGGGTAGACGTCGATGTGGCCCGCCGCACCGACCGCGTGGGGGGCGTGGGACATCGCGATTTCGTCGACCTTTTCCAATATCCTCGCCATGGCGAGGCCTGCGTTCTTGCGCATCGGCATGGGCGTTGATCCGGTGTGCGCGTCGCGCCCTGTTATGGTCACCTGCGTCCACGCTAATCCTTGGCCGTGGGTGACGACGCCGATGTCTTTGCCCTCGGCCTCCAGAATTGGCCCTTGTTCGATGTGCAATTCAAAGAACGCGCGCATTTTACGGGCACCGACGACCTCGTCCCCTTGCCAGCCGATCCGTTTTAATTCGTCGCCGAAGGTCTTGCCGTCTGCATCGATGCGATCGTAGGCCCAATCCTGCGTGTGTAACCCAGCGAAAACACCGGACGACAACATTGCGGGCGCGTATCGCGTGCCTTCTTCGTTGGTCCAGTTTGTCACCACGATGGGGTGTTTGGTTTTGATGTCGAGGTCGTTCATCGTGCGGATGATTTCCAGCCCCGATAGAACCCCCAAAACACCATCATATTTACCACCCGTCGGCTGTGTATCCAAATGCGAACCCACATAAACGGGCAGGGCATCTGGATCAGTTCCCGCACGGGTCGCGAACATGTTGCCCATCGTATCAAGGCCCATGGTGCATCCAGCGGCCTCGCACCAACCCTTGAACAAATGCCGGCCTTCGCTGTCTTCGTCCGTGACGGTCTGGCGGTTGTTGCCGCCTGCCACGCCGGGGCCGATTTTGGCCATGTCCATCAGGCTGTCCCACAGCCGCGCACCATTCACCTTTAGATTTTCGCCCATTGATGGCATCGCGTGTCCCCCGGAGATTTGGTGTGGTGATGGCTGCAATAATTTGACCAACTGGTAAAAGCCACGCTAACAGAGGGTTATAGCCAGTCAAGGATTATGCTTACCCGTTCGGCCGTCTTTGGTTAAACCGAGTGAAACATTCGGGCATCCCGCCCAGTATTTAGACGAATCGAAAACCGCCTCATGACCAAAGTAAGCCCAAAATCGGACACCCGAATCCAGAAGAAAAATCAGGCTGCGATTCTATCTGCAGGTCTGGTGGTGTTTTCACAGTTTGGATTTCGTGGGTCGACGTTAGACCAAGTGGCAGACGAGGCGGGGCTGTCGAAGCCCAATCTGCTGTACTATTTCCGCTCTAAAGACGCGATTTACACGGAGTTGTTGGCGAAATTGCTTGAGAACTGGTTAGAACCTTTGCGTAAAATCGATGCGAACGGCGATCCGGTTGAAGAACTGCTCGGTTATGCCAACCGAAAACTGGACATGTCACAGCATTATCCGCGTGAAAGTCGCCTGTTCGCCAATGAAATCATCCAAGGTGCGCCGCGCATCGGCGATGTTTTGCAGGGCGAATTGCGTGAACTGGTGGATGAGATTGCGGTTGTCATAAATGGCTGGGCCGCCGCTGGTCGTATCAATAAAATTGATCCTTACCACCTGATTTTTTCAATCTGGGCGCAGACGCAACATTACGCTGATTTCGATGTTCAAGTGCGCGCCATTTTGGGCAAAACTGACCCGTTTTATGGGGCCAAACACCACCTTGAGGCGATGCTGCGTGGGCTTCTAACGCCATAGGGTCGGCCAAAAAGTTAATTGGCCAAAAAATGGGCCAATGTGCCATTGCACTGGCCCAGTCTTAGGGAAGAAACTGTCAGGGACGACGTCGTCACACTGCAGCTGTGGCAGCAGGATTATTTGGGTGCGTCGTCCAGTTTGCGTATTCCTTTTGCACCACCTTGCCCGTGCGCGGATCAGTCGTCCCCGGCGCAAGGGCAACCATGGTGATGCAGTCCTCAACAGGGCAAACATCGACGCACAGATTACAGGCAACACATTCTTCGTCGATGACCGTGAAAGTGCGATCTTGCGACATGGCAATTGCTTGGTGGGATGTGTCTTCGCAGGCCGCGTAGCAGCGCCCGCAAGAAATACAGTCGTCCTGATTGATCACCGCTTTCGCGATATAGTTGAGGTTCAGGTACTGCCAGTCGGTGGTGTTCGGTACCGCAGCCCCCATGAAGTCCTGAATTGAGGTATGTCCCTTTTCGTCCATCCATTGCGACAGGCCCGAAATCATTTCCTGAACAATCTTGAAGCCATAGGTCATGACTGCGGTGCAAACCTGCACATTGCCACAGCCCAGCGTGATGAATTCCGCCGCGTCGCGCCACGTGGTGACACCGCCAATGCCCGAAATAGGCATGCCTTTGGTCTCTTCAAAGCGTGCAATCTCACTCACCATCGACATCGCAATTGGTTTAACCGCTGGGCCGCAATAGCCGCCATGCGTGCCTTTGCCGTCAATGCTGGGTTCTGGTGACATCGAATCGAGGTTTACGGAAGTGATGGAATTGATCGTATTGATCAGGCTAACAGCATCTGCGCCGCCCCGTCGCGCCGCCGCTGCCGGTTGGCGCACGTCGGTGATATTCGGCGTGAGTTTCACGATCACGGGCTTGGAATAATACTTTTTGCACCAGCGCGTCACCATTTCGATGTACTCAGGCACTTGTCCAACGGCAGCGCCCATGCCCCGTTCGCTCATCCCGTGCGGGCAGCCAAAATTCAGCTCGATCCCATCGGCACCCGTGTCTTCGACCAGCGGCAAGATCGCCTTCCATGCCTCTTCTTCACACGGGACCATGATGCTGACGATGATCGCGCGATCTGGATAATCCGCCTTCACACGTTTGATTTCTTCAAGGTTGGTGTGCAGGTCGCGGTCGGTGATTAATTCGATATTGTTGATCCCAAGCACGCGGCGATCTGCGCCGTAAATCACGCCATAACGCGGGCCGTTCACGTTTACTACGGGCGGCCCTTCTTCGCCTAATGTCTTCCAAACGACACCGCCCCAGCCAGCCTCAAACGCGCGGCGGACGTTATATTCTTTGTCAGTTGGTGGCGCGGACGCCAGCCAGAATGGATTGGGGCTTTTGATGCCGATAAAGTCCGTTGTCAGGTCAGCCATATCAAATATCCCCGTTCAGTGTTTTATGAATATCCATCGCCGCATCGCGCCCTTCGGCGACGGCTGTTACCGTCAGATCATCACCGCCCGACGCACAATCGCCACCCGCCCAGATACCATCGCGACTGGTGCGGCCTGCGTTCGTCACGGCAATCTTGCGACCGTCCAATTTTAGCCCGCCATCGCTGGTTAAAGTCTGGCCAATGGCACTGAACACCTGATCTGCCGCGATGCGGATCGTTTCGCCGGTTCCGGTCAATTTGCCGTTCTCGGCGCTCGTATATTCCAGCTCAATTTCAGCCACAGACCCGTTGCCGTGGATCGCCTTGGGCTGCACATTAAACAACAGGTTTACCCCAAACGACGCAGCCAAATCTTGTTCATATCGGCTGGCCGACATCGCATCGCGGCCGCGCCGGTAGGCAATCGTCACCTGCTGCGCGCCAAGGAGTTTTGATTGCACTGCCGCGTCCACTGCAGTCATGCCGCCACCGATGACAACGACATTACGGCCGACAGGCAGGGCGGCCAGATCGCTTGCCTGCCGCAGGTCGCGGATAAACGAAACCGCGTCGTCCACGCCATCCTTGTTGTCACCGTCCACGGATAGCGCATTTACGCCGCCAAGCCCCACCGACAAGAACACCGCAGCGAAGCCGCCCACCAAATCATCGATTTTCAGATCTGTCCCCAACGCCATGCCGGTCTTGATTTCTATACCGCCGATCGACAGCAGCCAGTCGACCTCGCGCGCCGCAAAGTCATCCGTCGTTTTATACGCGGCGATCCCGTATTCGTTCAGTCCGCCAGCCTTTGGCTGGGAGTCATATACGGTCACGTCATTTCCCAGCATCGCCAGTCGGTGTGCGCATGACAGGCCTGCTGGCCCCGCACCGACAACGGCGATGTTCTTGCCCGTCGGTTCGGCCCGATTGAACGGCATAACGCCTTTCGCCATGACAATGTCTGTGGCAAAGCGTTGCAAACGACCAATCTCAACCGGTTTGCCTTCGGCGAGTTCACGCACGCAGGCCTGTTCGCACAAATCTTCAGTCGGGCACACGCGGGCGCACATGCCGCCGAGAATGTTCATCTCAAAAATGGTATTCGCCGCAGCGTCCGGCGTTCCGGTTGCGATCTGGCGAATGAACAACGGGATATCGATGTCCGTCGGGCACGCGGTGACGCACGGCGCGTCGTGGCAGAAATAACAACGGTCTGCGGCAACCGCAGCCTCGTGTCTGTCTAAGGGCGCGTGAAGATCAGCAAAATTTTCTTGCAAGTCCGAAACGCCGAGACGCTCGGCTGCAATTCCTGGGGTAAAAGGCGTGTTCATGGTGGCTCCTGTCGTCTTAATCTCCCTCACACTGGCACAGAAATTTTTTTTATCAAACGGTAAAATTATTCTATGCGATGTTTGCACAACTGTGCTTAGGTTTTGATGGACCGCGCCGCACGTTCGCCTAAGATGTAGACACAACGTGATTGAAATCCAAAACCGGAGGCCCCGATATGCCCGTCTATGCCATCGTCCAAGTGGACGTCAAAGACACTGAAGAATACGCGAAATATGCGGTCCTTGCAGGACCAGCTGTTGCGAAATACGGCGGTGAGTTTCTGGCCCGTGGCGGCAAAGTTGAGGTCATGGAAGGCACCACGCGCGCCCGCTGTGTCATCATCCGGTTTGCCGATATGGACACTGCCAAAACATTTTACCACAGCCCCGAATACCAAGAAGCGCTTGCCTTTGCGTGGCCTGTGGCGACCCGCGATTATAAGTTCATCGAAGGTGTTTGATCGCCTTTAAGGTGTTGTTTTTTGCGCCATAGTGCTTGTGACATCGCATTGGAGAGTCCTATGAAAGTCGACGGCACACATTACCGATCCCTGTGGTGGGACGCTGACAAAGACGCGCTGCAGATCATTGACCAGCGCTGGCTGCCCCATGAATTTCGCACACAATCGGTTGAAACCTTGCAGGGTTTTGCGGATGCCATCATCCAGATGCGCGTGCGCGGCGCGCCGTTGATCGGGGCGACGGCGGCTTATGGTATGGCACTGGCGATGCGACTTGATCCCAGCGATGTGCACATAGCCCATGCTTGGGAATTCCTGCACAACACCCGCCCCACGGCGATCAATTTGCGCTGGGCGCTGAACCGGTGTCAGGCGGCGCTGTTGCCGTTAGATTTGGCGGACAGGGCAGGGGCGGCATTGACCCTTGCCCATCACATCGCGGATGAGGATGTTGAGATTAATCGCCAAATCGGACTGAACGGTCTGAAGTTGATCCAAGACATCGCAGCCAAGAAACCCAGCGGCGAACCAGTACGCATACTCACTCATTGTAACGCGGGTTGGATCGCGACCGTCGATTGGGGCACCGCCACATCGCCGATGTATCACGCCCAAAATGCGGGCATTGCTTTGCACATCTGGGTCGATGAAACGCGGCCCCGCAATCAGGGCGCATTGACGTCTTGGGAACTGGGCAGTCACGGCATCGCGCATACCTATATTACCGACAATGCGGGCGGGCATTTGATGCAACATGGACACGTCGACATGGTTATCACCGGAACCGACCGCACGACACGGCGCGGCGATGTGTGCAACAAAATTGGTACTTACCTCAAGGCGCTGGCGGCCCATGACAATGGTGTGCCGTTCTATGTGGCGCTACCGTCGCCGACCATTGATTGGACCGTATCTGATGGGGTCGCTGACATTCCGATCGAAGATCGTGGCGCGCGTGAAATCACCCATATAGTGGGCCGAAATGACGCGGGAGAGATCACCGAAGTCCAAGTGACGCCAGATGGCACCCCGGGCGGCAATCCTGCGTTTGACGTCACGCCGAACCGTCTTGTTACCGGCCTTATTACGGAGCGCGGAATTTGTGACGCGTCCGAGGCTGGCCTCAGCGCAATGTTCCCTGATTTGGCGGGCTGAGCAATGGCGCAAGACACCACTGCAACCCGCCAATCCATCATCGACGGCTGTCTTTGGATGGAACAGGCTGGCCTGAACCAAGGCACGTCAGGCAATATTTCCGTGCGCGTTGACGGCGGTCTGTTGATCACCCCAAGTGCTGTGCCTTATGCCAGTATGACACCCGCGATGATCTGCAAAATTCCGCTGGAGGGCGCGCCTGCGTCTGGCCAGTACCCGTCGACTGAATGGCAATTTCACCAGTCAGTTCTGCAGGCGCGCGGGGATGTCGGCGCCGTCGTTCATGCTCACCCTGCCAACGCCACAGCTATCGCGATCCAGCGCCGATCCATCCCTGCTGTTCATTACATGGTCGCGGCGTTCGGTGGTACGGACGTGCCCTGCACTGGTTACGCGCTGTTTGGCAGTGATGCGCTGTCGGTCATGATCGCGGATGCCGTCAGAGCCCGCCACGGGTGCCTGCTCGCCAACCATGGTGCGCTTACTGTAGGTGACACTCTGGACCGCGCGCTTTGGCGGATGCAGGAACTTGAAAATCTGTCCCGTGTTATGCTGTTGGCCGAACAATCCGGCACGCCTGTGATCCTGTCCGATGCGGACATCGCCGACACATTGGCTTCGTTTCAGGGCTACGGAATTCGAAATACAGACGACTAATTGCCCTTCGTTCACCTTCCAACGTCCGAAAGCGGCGATGTTCATTCGAATTGTTGACTAATTTTTCCGGTTTCCCTTGAGGGTTGATCAAAACTGACCCAAAAAGGCGGCACTTTATTCGAGCTGAAGTTCAGGAGCACGCGTGTCCCTCTTTCTTATCGTTACCTTGCCACTCTTGGGTGCCTTGTTACCCGGTTTGATGAATTCGGCAGGCCGTCAGGCCGTAGGCGGCGTGACGTTCACCGTGACCCTTGCGGCGTTTGTCGGTCTGATGACGAACCTGCCCGCCGTGCTGAACGGCGACGTGGTACAGACGGGATTTAACTGGTTCCCGGCACTGGGCTTGAACGTGACGTTGATGCTCGATGGGCTCGGCTTTTTGTTTGCCACGATGATCCTTGGTATCGGTCTTCTGATCATCGCTTACGCGCGCTTCTACCTCGCGCGGGAAGATAATATGGGTGAATTTTTCACCTATCTGTTGTTATTCCAAGGCGCGATGGTGGGTATCGTGCTGTCTGATAACGTTTTGCTTTTGCTCATTTTCTGGGAATTGACGTCGTTGTCGTCCTTCCTGTTGATCGGCTACTGGAAACACCTTGAAGCGGGCCGCCAAGGTGCGCGCATGGCGCTGACCGTCACCGGAATGGGTGGCCTCGCGCTGATTGGCGGCATGCTGATATTGGGTCAGATTGTCGGCAGTTACGACCTTAGCGTGATTCTGCAGAACCGCGAATTGATACAAGCTGACCCGCTGTATGTGCCGGCGCTGTTGCTGATCCTGCTGGGTGCGTTCACCAAATCCGCCCAGTTCCCGTTCCACTTTTGGCTGCCGCATGCGATGGCGGCACCGACGCCAGTGTCGGCTTATTTGCACTCTGCTACGATGGTCAAAGCAGGTATATTCTTGATGGCGCGAATGTGGCCTGTGCTGTCTGGCACCCCGGAATGGTTCTACATCGTCACGACAACGGGTCTAATCACGATGATTTTGGGCGCAGTCATTGCGCTGTTTAAACATGACCTTAAGGCACTGCTTGCGTTCTCAACGGTGTCACACCTCGGTCTGATCACGATGCTTTTGGGCACTGGTACCGCATTTGGCGCGTTTGCGGCGATGTTCCACATCCTCAATCATGCAACGTTCAAGGCGGCGCTGTTTATGTCGGCGGGTATTATCGATCACGAAACCAACACGCGCGACATTCGTTTGCTCGGTGGACTGCGTCATCTGATGCCGATCACGTTTGTCATCGCAACAATTGCAGCACTTTCTATGGCAGGCATCCCGCTGCTGAACGGGTTCCTGAGCAAAGAAATGATGCTTGAAGAGATGGCGCATACCTATCTGTTTGGACCAAGCTGGCTGGTGCCAGTGCTGGCGACTTTCGGATCAATGTTTTCCGCAGCTTATTGTTTTCGTCTGATCGGTCACACGTTTTTGGGCCCCAAACGTGCCCCTGAAAGCTACCCCGCCAAACCCCATGATCCCGGTGTTGGGTTATGGCTGCCGCCTGCGATCCTCGTGGTTATGGTCGTTGTGATTGGCATGGCTCCGTTCTTGGTCGAGGACTTCGTCAAACTCGTCACGGCGTCGGTTTTGGGAACTGCCACTGAAGTTCCCTACGCGCATATCAAAATCTGGCACGGCTTTGTGCCCGCACTTTATATGTCTATCGTCGCTGTTGTTGGTGGTTTGATCGTGTTGTCGAAGTTCGCCCTCCTGTCGGGCCTGTGGGATGCGACAGCGCGCCCCGAAGCGAAGACCATTTTTGACCACATCATCGCGGCCTTTGTGACGTCCGCCCGCGCGATCGTCCATCCGCTGCACAATGGCGCGTTTACCCGCTACGCCATGATCATGATGATCACCACCGTCGCTGTCGGTTTTCACGCTTGGACGACTGGCGTCGTTGGTGAAGTCACGCGCAGCGTTCAGCCGGCGGGCTGGGTCGAAATCGGTGGTTGGATCATGCTTGTCGCGGCGGCAGTTGGCCTCGCATGTCTGCACCACAACCGTCTGTTGTCGCTTATCCTGATTGGTATCGTGGGTCTAATGGTTTCGATCGGGTTCGTGTTCCTGAGCGCGCCAGATCTTGCGATGACGCAAATCACGGTTGAGGTGGTGACAATCATCTTGCTGTTGCTTGCGCTGAATTTCTTGCCCAATCAAACGCCAATGGAAAGTTCCATATGGCGGCGCGTGCGCGACGTGATCGTAGCTGGTGGCGCTGGTTTGGCGAGCATGGCATTGAGCTATCATTACCTATTGCGTGACGCGATTTCTGTGCCAATTTCGGAATTCCAACTCGCCAATTCACATGCAGGCGGCGGCGGTGACAACGTGGTCAATGTGATCTTAGTTGATTTCCGTGGCTTCGATACCTTTGGCGAAATCATCGTTTTGGGCATCGCGGCACTATTGATCTACGCACTGACCGAATCCCTATTAAATGGACCGGTTCGTGCACGCCTGTTGAACCGTGTACCGGACAAAATGCTGTCGGGCACCCAGCATCCGATGATGATGGTCGTGCTGACCCGCGTCATGATGCCTGTGGTTTTGATGGTCGGTTTCTACATCTTCCTGCGCGGTCACAACGAACCGGGCGGCGGGTTTATTGCGGGTCTGATTGTGTCAATTGCGGTGGTGATGCAATATATGGCGAGCGGGTTTGGCTGGGCTTCGGATCGCCAGCGGCTCCCCTATCATGGGGTGATCGGCACTGGTGTTCTGATTGCGGGTCTCACGGGCATCGGGTCGTGGTTCTTTAGCAAACCGTTCCTGACGTCTGATTTTACCTATCTGCGTATTCCACCGTTTGAAAAATTCGAAGTGGCGACCGCCGCGCTGTTTGACCTTGGGGTATTCCTCACGGTTGTGGGGGCTGTGATGCTGACGCTGGAAAGCTTTTCACGTCTTGCGCGGCGTGCCCATGTAAAGGAGTCCGATAGCCCGATGGACATAGACCCATCGCAGATCGTCGCGGACCCGACCCAACCGCAGGTGGGGGTATAGCATGGAAGTTCTCGTCGCTTCAGCGGTTGGAATATTGACCGCGACTGGTCTTTATCTGGTCCTGCGTTTGCGCACGTTTCCAGTGATTATGGGCATGTCTTTGCTGACCTATGCGGTCAATGTATTCCTGTTCGCGTCTGGCCGCCTCACCATCGGGGCGCCGCCCATTCTGGCGGATGATGCTACGCTATACACCGATCCACTGCCGCAGGCGTTGGTATTGACGGCCATCGTGATTTCGTTCGCAATGACGGCTGTTGTCGTGATGATCGCTCTTGGGGCTTATCTTGGAACCAACGACGACCATGTTGATGACCCGATCGTGAACGATGAAGAGGACGCGCCATGACCCATTGGATCATCGCGCCAATCATCTTGCCCGCCATGCTTGCACCGTTCATCGTGCTGGCCGCGCGCTATCACATAGGTATCCAGCGAGTGTTTTCATTGGTCGGCGTTATGGCGTTGATCGCCATTGCAGCCGGCCTCGCGTGGACGGCATCTGATGGCACAATTATCCTGTACCAGCTTGGCGATTGGGCGGCCCCGTTCGGGATCGTGTTGGTCGGTGATAGGCTTTCGACCTTGATGGTCTTGCTGACGGCAGTCTTGGCGTTGTTCGTATTGCTTTATGTGATCGGGTCTGGATGGGACGACCGTGGGTGGCATTTTCATGCGCTGTTTCAGTTTCAGTTAATGGGGATCATGGGCGCGTTCCTGACGGGTGATTTATTCAACCTGTTCGTGTTCTTTGAGGTCCTGTTGATCGCGTCCTACGGTCTGATGATCCACGCGGGCGGCAACGAACGCCTTCGGGCGGGCGTGCAATATGTGCTGTTCAATTTGCTTGGCTCGACGTTGTTTTTGTTTGCGCTTGGGGCGATTTACGCGGAAACGGGTACGCTCAATATGGCCGACCTTGCGTTGCGTGCGCAACTGATCGGTGCGGATGCAACTGTGGGTATCCGCGTGGCGTCCGTATTGTTGTTGTTGGTGTTCGCAATTAAGGCTGCTGTCGTACCGCTACATTTCTGGCTGCCGTCCAGCTATGCCGAAGCACCGGGTCCTGTTGCGGCACTTTTCGCGATCATGACCAAGGTCGGCGCATATGCGATCATCCGCGTTTACACGATGATCTTCCCGCCACAATTGGAAGCCACTACAGGGCTGGAAGAGGTCTGGTTAATGCCCGTGGCACTGGTGTCTCTTGCACTTGGGATGATCGGAATACTCGCGGCCAAATCACTGGATCGTCTGGTCGCTTTTGCCGTCATCGGGTCTATGGGCATGGTCATGGTTGCGATTGCATTGATGACGCCCGAAGGTATTGCAGCCGCACTTTATTATATCGTTCATTCAACCCTCGCGGGGGCTGCGCTGTTCTTGATTGTTGACCTGGTCAAATCCAGCCGCCAGTCGTTGTCATTGACAGCCATGTCGCCTGTCGCGGGTGCGCCGCTGACGGCGGGGCTGTTCTTTGCCGCCGCGATCGCCATGGCGGGCCTGCCGCCGCTATCAGGTTTCATCGGCAAGCTGATGATTCTCGATGCGTCGTTTGACACGGCCTTGGGGGTCTGGGTTTGGGTCGTCGTGCTGACAGCGAGTCTGATTTCCGTTGTTGGCTTCGCCCGCGCTGGCAGCATTGTCTTCTGGAAAGCTGAAAGCGTTCCTGTGGTTGAAGACAGCGAGGTTTTTGAACCTCCGCACCCCCTGTCTTATTGCGCAGTCGGCGGGCTGATCGCATTGCTGACCGCTTTCACCTTCTTTGGTGGCCACGCGCAAACCTATATGATCGCCACGTCGCAGCAGCTTTTTGAACCGGACGCCTATATTGAAACCGTGATCGGTTCGCACGGCAAGATGAGCAACCCTTTGGGCGAGGAGCATTGATATGACGCGACTGTTCAATTGGCTTTTGCCCCATCCTGCAATGACGCTGATTTTGGCGATTGTTTGGATCCTGCTGCAAAATGAATTAACCTACGGCATGGCCGTTTTCGGCCTGATCCTTGGTGTTGTTATCCCGCGTTTGACCGCCGTTTGGTGGCCAGACCGTCCGACCGGTTTCAAAATCGGCAAAATGACGTCCTATGTGCTCCTTGTGATGTGGGATATTATTGTCGCCAACGTACAGGTGGCGTGGATCGTGCTAACGCGACCTAATTCAAAACTGCGCCCCGCGTGGATTATCATCCCGATTGATTTGCGCCATCCCGAGGCGATTACGGTGCTGGCAGGGACTATCACGCTTACGCCTGGCACGGTGTCGGCGGATTTGTCGAACACGGGTCATTGCCTGCTTGTACACGCACTTGACGCGCCGGACCCCGATGCAGTGCGTGATGAGATTAAGCAACGATATGAGACCCGCCTGAAGGAGATTTTCGCATGACACCCGCAGATGACTTTCTAAGCTGGGCACTGGCGATTGCCTTTGCGTCCGTCGCAATATCGCAATTGATGTCGATGGTTCGGCTGGTGATCGGCCCCGGTATGGCGGACCGCATTCTGGCGCTGGATACCATGGTGTTGAACGCCATCGGTGTGATCGTCCTGGTCGGAATTTCGCAGGGTACGCCACTTTATTTTGAGGTGGCGTTAATCATCGCCATGCTTGGCTTTGTATCCACCGTCGCCTACGCGCGGTTCGTTTTGCGGGGGGACATCATCGAATGAATTGGGTCGAATTCGGAACCTACGCCGTCGCAATCTTCCTGTTGATAGGGGCTCTCTTTATGCTGGTCGGCGCTATTGGCCTGCTGCGTTTCAACGACGCGATGACGCGACTACATGCCCCCACAAAGGTCGGGACAATGGGTATCGGTGCGCTATTGTTGGCATCAATGACGGCGGCGTTCGTCTTTCGGGATGGATCGTTCCATGAATTATTGATTATGGCGTTCCTGTTCGTGACCGCGCCAATTTCCGCGAATTTTATAAGCAAAGTGAACATTCACCGCAAGACCTGCGTGTCACCACCTGACGCTCCCATTGGGCAAAGGTGGTCTACGTTGACCAAAGACGAAAGCGACGAAGACCTAACCGACACGCAAGCCTAGTCGTTAAGCAGGCTCGCCAAATCGTCAGCTGCGCTGCGCAAAGCCGGCAGGTATTCGAGCGCCTTTTCAATTGAAAACCGGATCGTCGGCGCGTGAAACGACAACGTCGCGACCAGCCGCCCATTAACATCCAGAATGGGGACAGCGGCCGCGATCATGCCATCCATAAATTCCTCATCGTCGAGGGAATATCCGTTCTTTCGCACCGTCTCAACGGCTTGGATCAGGGTGTCAGGGTCGGTAATCGTGTTGCTTGTATTCGCCGTCAACGTTTCAGATGTGGCGTAGCGTGCCAGATGCGATTTGGGCAACGTCGAAAGATACATCTTGCCAGATGCGGTACAATAGAACGGAACGGCGGTGCCGATGGGCAGCTGAATGCGCAGCGGCCATTCCGTTTCAATCCGTTCAAGATAAATCATGGAATCACGATCTGGCAGGGCGATATTACAGGTCTCACCCACTGTTGCGCTAAGTTTTCGCAGAACGGCTAAGCGTGCAGCGCGGATGCGCAGTGACGATAACACACCCGTCGCCATGTGGCGAAACCGACGACCGGGCGAATAGGAGTGTCCGTCAATGTCATGCTGTAAGAACCCCTCGTCCTCTAGCGTTGCAAAGAGTCGATGGATAGTGGGCTTGGGCAACCCCAGTTGGGCGTTTATGTCAGTCGGCGTGACGGGAACCCCCGCCCGCGCGACTTCTTCTAGCACCAACAACAATCGAAGATTGGTAGGGATCGTGTCTGAACCCGTGCCACCCGTCATACGGCACCCCCGCTATTAAAGATGGACTGCAGCGTTTCGTAGATGCCGCCACCTGGAAGCAACGTCGTTGAGATGCTGGGGAACAGCGCCACCAAAAACCAAACGATAATCAGCGACACCAGATACATCGTCGAATACCGCAGCAGCCGGAAGTAAGGCACACCCGTCACACCAGACGCCACATACAGGTTAAGACCGTATGGCGGCGTGATAAATCCGATTGACGCACCCACAAGGAAGACAACCGCGAACTGGATCGGATCAACCCCCACGCTGGCGGCAATCGGCGCTAAGATCGGTGCAAGGATGATCGTAACTGGCAGTGATTCAAGCACCATACCCGCAACAAACACGATGGCCATGGCGGTGAACAGAACCGGGTAGTAACCGCCCATTGATATTAGGAAGGTCTCAATGACCTCCTTTGCGCCAAGCGAGCTGAGGTTTTGCTGCATGACCACCGAAATTGCGATCAGTGGCGCGAGAATGCCGGTGATCTGCGCAGAGCGCATGGTGATTGATGGCAATTCAAGTGGGCCAAAACCACGCACCACAAGCATCTCGGAGAAGCCGCGTTCGTTGATGTCACGTTCTTCGTTAATTTTTAGGGCATTGTGGATTGGCAAGCAGACAAAGCCGACGATCACACAGAAACCAACTGTCACACCCGCCGCCTCAGTTGGGGAGAACTTGCCAGTATATATGCCCCAAAGAACGAGGCCGATGGCGAAGAAGCCCAACCAGCTACCAAGCGCGGTTTTCAACACGCGGACTGGATCAAGTTTGATCAGGTAGCCCCAGCCGTTGATCGTGGAAACGACAAAGGCCGTGATAATCATCGCCAGAACCATCATCGCACCTGGCACGATGCCAGCGATGAACAAGTCGTTGATCGACAGGTTCATAATGAAGCCGTAAACAATAAAGATGATTGATGGTGGGATGATGATACCAACTGTACCGCCCGCAGCAGCCGTCGCCGCGGAAAAACGCGGGTCGTAGCCGCCTTTTACCATCTCGGGGTGCAACATCGAACCAATGGTTGCTGTCGTCGCCGAGTTGGACCCAGAGATCGCCGCGAACAGCCCAGAGGCCCCAATCGCCGCCATCGCAAGGCCGCCGCGCAGCCAGCCCAAACAGGCATATGCAAAGTCCGATAGCCGTCGCGCAATACCCGCGCGGTTGATTAAGTCACCGGTAAGGATGAACAGCGGCATCGCCAACAAGGCAAAGCCGTCCGTAAACACGTCCGACAACGCCGTACCTATATTCACAAGCGGCTGACCAAGCGCGAGAGACGTGCCCAAGACCCAATAGGCGATGACAAGAAAGACTGGCACACCGAGCATAAACAAGACGGTGACGCCGACGGAGATTAGGGTGACGAGTGTACTAATTTCCATGATCACTGCCCTCCCAACACGGCTTGCTCAATCATCTTATCGCCATTGCGATATTTGCGGATGTCGACGAACAGGTTTTGAAACACGCGGCCCGAAAGCAGGACGAAGGCGAGGGGCAAGGTGATCAGGAACCACCAGACCATCACATTGTCTGTGCCGGTCACGATCATGAAATTGCTGCCGGCGTTGGCGACCACGCTCATGGAGGTAACGATGACCAAGAGGCAGACGCCCCACCACAACGCGGCGTCCAAACCTAGCATTACCATCTGCGGCAGACGCCCCATCTTTGAGCGGAATTCGGAAAACGAGAGGTGCGTTCGAAGCCGCACATTATAACTGCACCCGGTCCATGTCATGATCAGGAACAAGTATCCGGGAATGGTCGTCGACCAAGGGAACTGTTCAGAAAAGACAAAGCGGCGGATGACTTCAATAAAGATTATGGCACCAATCAGCAGATAGCTGACAACCATCAGGGTCGATTCAAGATTGCGATCGATGAATGGAACCACGCGGTATATCCATGCAACAAATACGCCGCCTGCCAACGTCATGACGAGACCCCAAAGCCAGACACCGTCACCGCGCATTGCGGATCGTAATTCGAAAAAATTAGGTTCTGATCCGGTAACTAGGTCAGCAAAAATTATGCCAAGCTGTGCGAATATCGTCGCCGCGCCTGAAATCGACTCTATCATAGGTGCCCCTCCCAAAGATGGTGCCATTAAATGACCCCAACTATGCGCCGTTTATGCTTTCGGCGTCTATGTTCATCTTATTAGGTAAAACGGGGCGGAAGGCTGATGCCCACCGCCCCAAAGGTCTTGCTAAGGCAAAGCGACGCTTATGTGCGCCACCAGCGACGAGGCTCGACATTTTCAGCCAACGTGTGCGGATTGTTGGCACGTACGGAGTCGAAGATTTCCTGATACGTGTCGCGGCCACCGGCCCAACCGTTGATCCGCTCGCGCCACTGCTCCCACTCTGCTGGGTGGAACTCTGGCGAACACATCTCTTCGGCTTCGCGGCGTGCTTCGACGGAGAACTTGGAAACACGCACGTCGTTCTCGGCGAAGATTGTGCCGGGCATGGGCGGGTCTGTGAAGCCGACCGTGTTGACGAGAGCCGCTTCGTTTGCTGCCTGCACATGAACCTGCGCAAGATACGCGGATTCCATGATGGCGTTCTGAAGATGCGCTTCCATAGCGTCAAACACAGCAGCGTTCATGCCAGTGTGTTCTGTGCCGCAGAAAAAGCCCATGTCGACGGACTGTGTGACCGCAGGTGCCATGTTGGCGTAAGCCACGGCGGATGCCCATGTTTCGGCGCCATCAATCAAACCTGTGCGAAGTGCGTCAAGCGTCTCGGACCATGCCACTGGCACTGGGTTGAGGTCCATAAGTTCCATCGCGATGCGACCCAATTGGGTGCCTGTCACGCGGTTCTTTGTACCCGCAAGCTCTGTCACGGATGTGACGAGTGGCTTGTCGGCAAAAGAGCTACCCAACTGAATTCCGCGCAATTCGGCGTGGCTAAACAGGAACTTCAGGCCATGGCGCTCTTCGAGTGGGTTGCGTAAAAGATCCATCGATAGCGGTGAATACAAGAAGTGATAGATATCGGCACGGGTCCGGAACATATACGCGTAGTCGAGTACGTTCAGGTACGGTGTGGAACCAGCAGAGTTCTGCGTGGAAGCCGCGTACATGTCGATCACGCCCAACTGGGCCTTCTCTGCACACGAAAGCTGGCCACAAATCTGGTTGTCACCGATAAACTCTACGCGAATCTCGCCTTCGGTCCGCTCTTCGAGGTCGAATGCGAACTGAAGAACACCAGCGCGTTCGATCAGCAGATTTTGCGCGTTGAAACCGGCTGCACCAAGTGTCAGTGTGTGCTTGGGTTCATTGGCGAAACGCTTATCATAAGTCGTTTCGGCCGCTTTTGCGATGTTTGGTAGTGTGATTGCTCCTGTCATGGCAGCAGCTCCCATTACGACAGATGAGATGCCATAGCGACCTGTTAGCTTGAACAAATCACGGCGTGAAATGGTGCTGAGCACCTTCGATGCTTTCATAAATATTCCTCCCTTGCGCAAGAATGATACTTGCAGTCTCAATACTGTGACGCTTTACTGACGTTAGGCAAGGATTTTCTGCGCCGCCATCAATTTTGTGTCAGGGGCCACCGCATGGAACATTTAGAGGCCGACTACATTGTTGTGGGCGCTGGCTCTGCGGGGTGCGTCATCGCAAACCGGTTAAGCGCCAATCCAAAGCACAAGGTTATCCTGCTGGAAGCGGGGGGCCGTGACCTCAATCCATGGATCCATATTCCTGTAGGGTATTTCAAGACCATTCATAATCCAAAAGTTGATTGGTGCTACAAAACCGAACCCGATCCCGGTCTGAACGGGCGGTCGATCGAATGGCCGCGTGGCAAGGTTTTAGGCGGGTCATCGTCGCTCAACGGGCTTTTGTATGTGCGCGGTCAGAGCCAAGATTATGATCGCTGGCGGCAGATGGGCAACACCGGCTGGGGCTGGGATGATGTTTTGCCTTTGTTCAAGCGATCCGAGAAAAACGAACGCGGCGCGGATGAATACCACGGCAACGAGGGCCCACTGTCTGTGTCCAACATGCGCATCCAGCGCCCGATTACGGATGCATGGGTTGCGGCGGCGCAGGCTGCTGGCTATCCGTTCAACCCAGATTACAACGGCGCCAAGCAAGAAGGCGTTGGGTTTTTCCAGCTCACCGCACGCAATGGCCGTCGGTGCAGCGCGGCAGTGGCATACCTTAACCCAATAAGATCCCGTAAAAATCTGCGGATCATCACCCATGCGGCTGTCGATAAAGTCATCGTGGACGGCAAACGCGCCACGGGCGTAACATATACGGACAAAGCGGGGCGTACGCATATTGTCAAAGCCAGCCGCGAAATTATTCTGTCTGGTGGCGCGATCAATTCGCCGCAATTGTTGATGCTATCTGGCATCGGCGACGCGGACCAACTGCGCGAACATGGCATCGACGTCGTGGCCGATCTGCCCGGTGTCGGCAAAAATATGCAAGACCACCTACAAGCACGGCTGGTTTATAAATGCAACGAACCAACCCTGAACGACGAAGTGTCCAGCCTTATGGGTCAGGCGAAAATCGCGTTGAAATACTTGATGTTCCGCGCTGGCCCAATGACGATGGCCGCCAGTCTTGCGACCGGATTTATAAAAACCCGCGACGATTTAGAAACCCCCGACATCCAATTCCATGTCCAGCCGTTGTCTGCCGAAAATCCAGGCAAAGGCGCTGATAAATTCTCGGCGTTCACGACGTCGGTCTGTCAATTGCGGCCTGAATCGCGCGGTGAAATTCGTTTGAAATCAACTGATCCACGCGAATACCCCGCGATCATCCCGAATTATCTGTCGACTAAAACCGATTGCGACACTGCCGTGGCAGGGGTGAACATCGCCCGTACGATTGCGCGCCACGCGCCGCTCACCTCAAAAATATCAGAAGAATTCCGCCCCCACGCGGACCTTGATATCAACGATTATGATGCGACCTTAGATTGGGCCCGCAACAACACCGCATCAATCTACCACCCCACAGGAACCTGCAAAATGGGCAGTGGTAAAGACGCCGTGGTAGACGCACGTCTGCGCGTCCATGGTATTGCAGGCCTAAGGGTGGCGGATTGTTCGATTATGCCCGAAATCGTGTCCGGCAACACCAACGCGCCTGCGATCATGATCGGCGAAAAATGCAGCGATCTGGTGCATGAGGACGCAAATATCTAGGCTAGGAGTTGCGATGACCGCGCGCCATCCCGTGTCGCCACCGTCGGCGACAATGAAAACTGGGTCGTCCACGGCTAAATGTCTTCACCGCGCAACACGACTGCCTGCACCGCAGCAATGTCATCCGCGCTAAGCCCGTAGTCCCGCGCCGCTACCTCGGGTGAAATATATCCCCGCGCCAAGTCCCGTTTCACAAGGTTCGGATCGCGGTCCGCCACGACGCCGTAGCCCGCCCCACCGGGGAACGCCATCACCACGCGCCGCCCATGTGCCACGAATTGTTTGCCCTTGCCGTTCATCGCAGTGCCGTCGTCTTGCGCAATCGTCGTCGGCGCGCCGTGTTGTCCGCCGCGGCGACCACGCGCCGGGTGATCCACGCGGTCAAACATCGCTTGAATGTCGAATTCGTGTCCCGCGCGCGCACCTACTTCCATGTGTTGTCCAAGACCGCCGCGCTGCTTACCGGCCCCGCCGGAATCTGGTCGCAGTTCCTTGCGCCAGATGATCACTGGCCCCGCATGTTCCGTGGCTTCGATTGGCATCGTCATAACGCCTGATGGAAAGGCTGTTGCGTTCAGCCCATCGTGTTCTGGTCGCGCACCTGCACCGCCGGAATTGAACGTCAAGACCTCGGAGCGCACCGCGTCTGCTGGGGCGGGGGCGTCGGTGCGTGGGCGCAAGGAAACCTGGAAATTGCACAGGCATCCAGCGCCTTCGGCGGGCACCAGATCAGGCATGATTTTATCAAGCGCGTCATACACCGTGTCGGGGATGAAATGCCCGATGATATGGCGCAGTGCGACGGGTGCGGGATGCACTGCGTTGACAATGGAATCCACAGGGGCGGTAATTTCAAACGGCGCTAAGGACGCGGCATTGTTGGGGATTTCCGGCGCGATAGCACATTTCAAAGCGTAGCAAGCATATGCCTTGGTATAAACCAGCGGCACATTAATGCCCTTTTTATCAAGCCCAGATGTGCCCGTAAAATCGGACAGAATTCGGTCCTGTTCAATGCTCAGTTTCACTTTCAGGGTGATCGGCGTGTCGAACCCGTCGATGGTCATTTCGCCGCGCGCCGAAGTGCGGGGCAGGGCGTTGATCCGTTCCAGCGTTGCACGCCGTGAGTTGTCGAGGATGAATGCCGCGATGCCAATTAGATTATCCAGCCCAAACTCTTCAATCATCTCGATCAAACGACGGTGCCCGATTTCATTGCAGGTGGCGAGCGCATAGAGATCACCGATCAATTGCTGTGGTTCGCGGACATTGCCGCGCACGATCCTAACCAGCGTTTCATCAACGACCCCGTGATCCGCGAATTTCATGATCGGGATTTGGAGCCCTTCCTCATAGATGCTTGCTGCGTCTGCCCCGAACCCGCGCCCGCCGATGTCGACAATATGCGCGGTGCAGGCGAAAAATCCCACAAGGGTGTCGCGATGAAACGATGGTGTGACCATGGTAAAGTCATGCAGATGGCCCGTGCCTTCCCACGGATCGTTTGTGATATAAACATCGCCTTCAAAGATGTGATCGCGCCCGATGCGACGGATGAAATGTGCGACGGCGTCGGCCATCGCGTTGACATGACCCGGTGTTCCAGTGACCGCTTGCGCCAGCATCTGACCGTCCAGATCATAGATCCCCGCCGATAGATCGCCTGCCTCACGAACTGACGTCGAAAACGCGGTGCGAACCAATGCTTGCGCCTGTTCTTCGACGACTGAAATCAGGCGGTTCCACATGACTTGGTAGGCGACATTCGAATTGGTCATGATTTGGTCCTTATGTCGATACAGCCGTCCGGTTGGCGTGATGCCATACGTGATGTCGGGACGATGATTGTGGTCTCGTCCTCGGTGATTGCGGCGGGGCCAAACACGGATGATCCAGCGTGCATCGCGTCGCGCAACACCACTGCGGCGTCTTGGAATTCTGCCGCCGCGGGATCGAATAATCGGCGCTGTCCAATGGTTGGTGCCGCTGCACCTGCCGCGACCTCAGCAGTGCGACCAACATGGTCTGGTGGGGTTGTGGCATTGACGGACCACACGGTGATTTCGATGTCCATCCCGTCGACAGAACGCCCAAATAACTTAGTGTAATCTTCGATAAAGCGCGCCTTGAACGTAGCGGCGTCCGGCGCCATCGCCTGCGCTTGCGTCAGCGTGATCGGGATCTCCCAACCCTGGCCTGTATAGCGCATATAGACCTTGAATTTGCTTAGGATTTCCGCATCCGCAGAACAGGTTCGCACGAACCCTGTGGCTTCTTTTTCGAGGTCGCCAAGCAATGTGACAATTGCACCGGGATCAAAATCCGACAGTTTCATATAGACCGACCTGTTGGCCTCAAACGAGAACGGTGCGCGCAGGAACCCTATGGCCGATCCGACGCCCGCGCCCGGTGGTACCAGCATGCGTTCAACGCCGAGCTTTTCACACAAGCGACCCGCATGAAGTGGTGCGGCACCGCCGAACGCGATCATGGTGTATTCGCTGAGGTCTTCGCCGTTTTCGACTGCGTGAACGCGTGCGGCATTTGCCATATTTTCGTCCACAACTTCGGCCAGTCCAAATGCCGATGTCGCGGCGTCCATGTCCAATACATCGCCCAAAACTGTCCGCAACGCGGCCTCGGCTGCGGGTGTGTTTAGTGTGATTGTACCGCCTGCAAAATCGTCTGGATCAAGTTTTCCCAACACCAAATCCGCGTCCGTCACGGCGGGGTGCAGGCCGCCGCGCCCGTAGCACGCAGGCCCCGGTTCGGACCCTGCACTTTCGGGGCCAACGCGGATCTGGCGCATCGCATCGACGGACCCGAGTGAGCCACCGCCAGCCCCGATTTCGACCATGTCGATCACGGGAATTGAGATTGGCATGCCAGACCCTTTTTTGAACCGATACGTCCGCGCGACCTCAAACACACGGCTGGTTTTCGGGGTCTGGTTTTTGATCAGACAAATCTTTGCCGTCGTCCCGCCCATGTCAAAGCTAAGCACCTTATCCAGCCCGTAACGCGCCGCGATGTGGGCCGCGAAAACTGCGCCCCCAGCAGGGCCGGATTCGACGAGTCGCACAGGGAAATCTGCGGCACTTTGAAGTGAAATTATCCCACCACCTGAATGCATTAGGAAAATTTTGCAGTCCACGCCCTCAGTGCTTAATCGCGCCTCAAGACGGCTTAGATAGCTCTTCATCAGGGGTTTGATGTAGGCGTTGGCGACAACTGTATTGAAGCGTTCGTATTCGCGCATCTGCGGCGAGACTTCGCAGCTGATCGACACCATCGCATCAGGCATTTTGTCGGCAAAAACTTGTGCGACCAGCCGTTCGTGCATGGGGTTCAAATAGCTGTGGATCAGGCCAATCGCGATGCTTTCATAACCCGCCGCGGCGATCTTTGCGACAACGGGTTCGATGTCAGCGCGGGTGAGCGGGATCAGTTCCACACCCAGTGCATCTATGCGCCCGGGCACTGTGTAGCGCATCTGACGT
Source organism: Octadecabacter antarcticus 307 (assembly GCF_000155675.2). Lineage (GTDB taxonomy): Bacteria > Pseudomonadota > Alphaproteobacteria > Rhodobacterales > Rhodobacteraceae > Octadecabacter > Octadecabacter antarcticus. Next base: position 4,083,741 of record NC_020911.1, on the reverse strand, counting down.
GGCAACAAAGGTTCCGGCAGGGTCAGGTTAAGATCATATTGTTCAAATCGGGATTCTGTCCGCATTTCAATGACATCACGGAACCCTTCGGTGGTAATCAATGCTGTCTTCGCACCGCGCCGTTCGATCAAAGCATTGGTTGCCAGAGTGGTGCCGTGGATGATTTGGCCAATGTCGGATGGCGTAATTCCAGACTTTTCACAGACCTTATGAATGCCGTCGATGATCGCATTTTCGGGGGCTGTATAGGTCGTCAGAACCTTTGTTGAAAAGGTCTTGCCACCCGTCTCTAGGACGACATCCGTGAACGTGCCGCCGATATCAACGCCGAGCCGTGCAATCGCAGCCATGACAGTCCCCTTTTGCTTTTTCAGGGACTTTGGGGCCGGACACCGTAAGACGCAACCTTTGTGAATTTCGCGTCAAGCCATACGGCTTTATACAAACAGAAAACTGCGGCTCGTATGGTTTGTACAAAACTTTTTAGGTGGATGACGCGCGGTGCCCATTGCACCTGCCGCCTACGACCCTAGCTTGGTTAGTGTATAGTTAAGGAAACGATAATGACCTACACGCCCCCTAAAGTTTGGACTTGGGATTCTGAGAGCGGCGGCAAGTTTGCCAGCATCAATCGCCCCATCGCGGGGGCGACCCACGACAAAGATCTGCTCGTGGGAAAGCACCCTTTGCAGCTGCATTCGCTGGCGACACCGAACGGGGTGAAAGTCACGGTGATGCTGGAGGAGCTTTTGGCCAAAGGTTACGCTGCCGATTACGACGCGTGGTTCATCGACATCAATGAGGGCGACCAGTTTTCCAGTGGTTTCGTAGACGTAAACCCCAATTCCAAAATTCCGGCGCTGTTCGACAAATCGACCGGCGTGCGAGTTTTTGAAAGTGGCGCGATCTTGCTATACCTCGCCGAGAAATTTCGCGCGTTTTTGCCGCGCGACATCGAAGGGCGCACCGAGACGCTGAACTGGCTGTTCTGGCTGCAAGGTTCAGCACCTTATCTGGGCGGCGGTTTTGGCCATTTTTACGCCTACGCGCCGGAGAAATTTGAATATCCGATCAATCGTTTCGCGATGGAGGCCAAGCGCCAGTTAGATGTTTTGAACCAACAGCTGGAAGACAATCGCTATCTGGCAGGCGACGAATACACGATCGCGGATATGGCGACGGCGCCGTGGTATGGCGCGTTGGTCAAAGGGCTGGTCTATGACGCAGCTGAATTTCTCGACGTGGAAAGCTACGAGAATGTGAACCGCTGGGCGAATGATGTTTTTGCGCGTCCAGCGTTCCAGCGTGGCAAAATGGTCAATCGCACATGGGGTGAGCCGCATGAACAGCTGCGCGAGCGCCATGATGCGGCAGATTTTGACGGAGTGCCGAAGAAGTAGACCAAGGTGTAAGGTTTCGGCTGTACTGTCGTGCGAAATGATCTGGCCTGCAAAAGCCAAAATTGTTAGCCTTCGTGACGGCCCAACGTCAAAGACCAATACGAAGCAACCCCCCTTTCCAGATCGGGACCCTGCGGATGAGGCCAAGCGGCTGATCACCGGTTCCCTGTCTTATCCGCGCGAAATTGACCATTTCTTATTCGGGGGTACGCGCGATTGGACCAAACCCCTTCGCGCACTTTTTGCGGGTGGCGGCACAGGAGGCTGGCTGATCCAATTGGCCCAATTGCTGACGGCCGCCAAACGACCCTATGACATTACCTATATCGATAGGCCCAAATCGTTGCGCGCAGGCCGCCAAACTTGACCCCATCGCGGCGCACAGCATTTGGGCGCAGGTAGAAGATGCGTTCTTACCGTGGGGTATGTTGCTCTACTCAAATCTGTTGACACGGACGTAGCGGCAATGATCTGAGAAGGATGCGCCACAGTAAAAGCGAAAGTCGGTCCCTGGCGTAACGAAGGAATCAGCGTGCGGTTTTGCCGCCTTAAAAAGTATTCCCGTTCGTATAGGCGTGGTTACTATTGTTACAAACGAAATTGAGTCAGGTTTTAATCTTATGTCCCCAGTCGTCGAACACCCGTTGCGTTACGCGATGTCCAACGAACTTCATGCGCGCCCCTTTCCGATAGTGACTGCGCCGAGCCATGCGTCATATTTGGCGATCAAGCCAGCAGTGAACGCAGCAGGGCGTGATCGTGACGCTGATATGGCTCACCTTTTGAATTTGTTGGACCGTTATGGGGCAGAACATCCGCAAGTTGGGGCTACGCATTATTCCGGCCAAATCGGTCGGCATCAGCTGAAATGGGAAAGCCACACAGAGTTTGTAACCTACACTATTTTTGGGGGTGGCGATTCAATCAAACCCTTTGAAGAAGAGAACTTTGGCGTGTTCCCAAAGGACTGGCTAGATGCTGCCGTTGGGACACGGTTAACATCTGCGTTGATCCGCGTCGACGTCTTCGAGAGTGACGATAAGACCGTTGAGAAAACAAAAGATTGGTTTGTTCCCGAGAGCCTGGCAATCAGCAAAGTGTTGGACGATCAGTTGGTGATCGCAGGCGACTTTCACATCGATCAAAACGGCCACACCCGCTTTGCTGTTTTTCCTCGGCCAAGCTGTGGTGACCGCCGGATTGGCCGTGTCATCCAGCGCCTTTGCGAGATTGAGACCTATAAATCAATGGCGATGCTCGGTCTGAACCGGGCGCGTGAACTTGGGTCCGACATGGGCGCGACTGAAACAACGCTGAACGATTTGTCCTCCGAGATGCGTGGTGCCGCCGCCAAACATGACGAGATGTTGGAACACCTTCTCGCCGTTTCGGCGGAGTTGGAGAATAGCATCGCACAAACTTCGTTCCGGTTTGGCGCAACAGAGGCCTACGAAACAATCGTGAACCAGCGTATTGAGGTCCTGCGTGAAGATCGTTTTTTGGGCATGCAGACCTTTTCTGAATTTATGATGCGTCGATTTGATCCAGCAATGCGCACCGTTAAATCAACCCAGAAGCGGCTAAAAGACATGTCAGAGCGGGCGCTGAGAGTGGGCAATTTATTGCGCACACGGGTGGATGTTGAACGGTCGATGCAAAACCAATTGCTGCTTGAAAGCATGGATCGGCGTGCGGGCCTGCAACTTCGGTTGCAACATACCGTGGAAGGACTATCGGTCGTGGCGATTAGCTACTATGCGGTCAATCTTGCGCTCTATATGCTCGCCCCGCTCGAAATAGCTCTCGGCGTGCCGAAATTTGCGATGGCGGCCTTCGTGACACCGGCTGTGCTGCTGCTGGTTTGGTACATGGTAAGGCGTATTCACGATCAAAGTGAATGAGTGTTAGTGACAGCGTCATTCGACCACATCCGAGGCGCAGCGTTCTAACGCTTGTCTTATTCACTGAAATAAAAGGGAATAGTGGAGCATAGCGGGAACTCCACCACATAATTAGACCATTGATAAGGCTTGGAACAGCAGTGTGCGATTGATGTTGTGTCGCACGTTAGTGTCACCCTTGACAGTTCGCAATGGCACTCAGTGGGGTTAAGATATGGCTGCTGATCGAATACCCTAGTTCGTGCGATTATAATTGTGCAACGACCGAGAGGGCGGTAAGCCGACTTTCGCTGCGGTCGTGGTCAAGGGCAGCTGTCCAGATAAAGCGACTTTTGGTAACAGTAAGGCCAATGGTCGCTTTCAAAAAATGGGCACAGGCCCAACGGGTTTCTATGCGTTCAAAAACGGTTCTCTGTTTGCGGCCTTGTCAAGCGGGTTAGCGATCTGTCCGTTCGGGGTCATGGTTCTCTCCGAGGTCGCGCATTGCGCCTCATGATGGTTTTCGGTGGTGGATCGTCTCCAATGTCGTTTGCGGGTTACGTGGCAGTTGCTCCGTCCCAACCGTTTTTACGAGATCGATCAACCTCCGTCCCGTCGGGACTTCGCTTCCCGCCCGTCCGGCAAGAATTCAGTTCAGGCAGTGGCCTCTTGTGTCCATTGATAGTCGGTTCCTGATTTCCAGAGCGTCAGCATCAACACTGCAATCTTGCGCGCGGTGGCAACAGCGGCTTTGCGGAAGCCTCGCCGCCCAGCCAGTCGGACGGCCCAGGACTTCAACGCTGAGAAGCGCTTCACCTGTCTAATGACACAGGACGCCGCTTCAAACAGTAGCCCCCGCATCGCTGCATCTCCGCACTTTGAGACACGGCCCGACCAATCCATTTCACTCGATTGGTGCCGCCTCGGCGTCAAACCGAGAAACGCACCCACGTCTGAGGTTTTACTGAACCGATTGGGATCGTCGACGAGTGCTGCAAAACTGAGTGATACAATTGGGCCAACTCCGGGAATGGTCATGAGGCGACGCGCGATGGGATTACTTTTGGACTTCGCCCTCAATGCGGCATCAAAGTCAGCGGTCGCCTTGCACAGCGTGATGTGGGCGGCGATGAACCCGTCTGCGATGGTGCGCAGCACGGGATCGGTTTCTCCAGCGGCGGCCAGTTGATCGCGAAATCCTTGCCTTTGCTGCGCCTGACCTATCCCAGTCATTCGGATACCAAAGGCCTTCAGAACGCCTCGGATGTGGCCTTCCAGATCCTTGCGCAGTCGGATCATACGCTCTCGTCCTCCGACTAACACCCGCAATAGATCCGACTCTTCACTGCGAATGTGAACCGGAGTGAACCAGTTCATCCGTGCGAGTTGCGCGAGGCCTTCTGCATCAGCGCTGTCCGACTTATTCAACCGTGCAGACAAACTCTTATGGGCCTTGCGGGCATCGATGCAGATTGCTGGTAAGCCCAATTGCACCATCCCGCGTTGTAGCCAGATCGAAAGCTGTCCGCTTTCATGCACAATCCGTTTTGGAGCCAGAGATCGGTTCTTAAACCAACCTGCCACCCCTTCGGGATCAGCTGGCGCGGTGCCTTGTGCCACAATCGCCCCGTCATCATCGATAATACAGATCGAAATTTCTTTGAGCGAAACGTCTAATCCTGCATAATATGTCATGGTCGTTCTCCTCACGGCTTGTTTCCATGAGGCCAGTATAGCAGGACCTCGTTCGCCACCGCAGAGCGGCCGCCGCAATCACACCATGTCCTTTTTGGGAGGCTGCCTTCAAACAGTGCCAAGTAATGCCCACCACCATTCCAGTACCGAACGAAAAGGATCTCTAGATGAAATTATTTCTCCATATGCCAAAGTGTGCGGGCACATCTGTAAGAAATTATATTGATAAAACTATGCCCAATTTACTGAAAAAGACTACCATAGTTTTTTTAAAATTCCTGAACCAGAACGATCCAAGGTGGTCCTCGAACACCTAATAAACCCAGCACCGGCGCAAGATGATAATATTATCTATGGGCATTTTTCCCTGTTAAATATATTGGTGAAAACTCTAGTATTGAGGGTAATTATAAATTGGTAACAATTCTCCAAGATCCCATTCGGAGATTGCATTCACACTACGAGTTTTGGAGCGCGGGTGACTTTTCTGACCATTACCTTTGGTGGAAAATGAAACGTGAAAATTGGGATTTTGTAGATTTTGCTTTTTGTAGCGAAATGAGAAATTTTTATGCGCAGTACCTAACCCAAACTCCATTGAGCTACTTTTTATACATTGGCGTGGCTTTGTTGCACAAATCGCGTCACGAGGATTCACTGTATGAATCCAGCGTGATAGCTGGCGGTTATGAGCAGCTGGATACCTACAAAGTATAAGACCCGGAACTGGGCTGAGTACAATTTTTCACTGAAGATGCGGGGATCGCTTTCGATCTGGTTTGACGCGGGGATGACGTGGGAGGCTGTGCCTTCAGGGCGGCGGGGACGCCAACAAGCCTACAGCGATGCGGCGATACAAGCCTGCCTGACCCTCAAAGTGCTGTTCGGTTTGCCGTTGAGGCAGACGGCTGGATTTGTAGAAAGCCTTCTCAAGCTTGCCGGTCTGAACTGGTCAGTGCCGGATTTCAGTACCTTATGTCGCCGTCAGAGGACGTTATCGGTGGCCATCCCGTACAAGGGCTCAACCGGACCACTGCACCTGCTGATAGATAGTACAGGCATCAAGGCTGAGGGCGAAGGAGAATGGAACGCACGCAAGCACGGTGGACCCAAACGGCGGTTGTGGCGCAAGATACATATTGGGATTGATGAACAAACGCTGGAAATACGGGCCGTCGAGGTCACTAACAGCAGCATCGGGGACGCGCCCATGTTGCCTGACCTGCTCAATCAGATCCCCGCTGATCAGGAACTCGGTAGCGTCACAGCCGACGGGGCATACGACACCCGCAAATGCTACGATGCGATTGCCGCGCGAAATGCCCACGCCGTCATACCGCCGCGCAAGAATGCCAAGTTATGGAAGCACGACACACCCGGGGCCAGAGCGCGCAACGAAGCAGTGCGAGCCTCAAAGTATCTAGGCTCCGCGTTGTGGCGACAGGTGACCGGATATCACCGCAGAAGCCGCGTTGAGACAAAGATGCATTGTGTGAAATTACTGGGTCAGCGCCTCTCAGCGCGTGACTTTGATCGGCAGGTTGCGGAGATCCAAATCCGTGCTGCGATCCTAAACGGCTTCACAGCGCTTGGCATCCCCAAGACAGAGGCCGTAGGCTAAATCCGTCCGGTTTTAGGGGAAGTACGACCTCAACCCGATTTGTGCAACAAAGCCCATTGGCGTGCAAGAAAATTTAGAAAAATCTGTTGAACGATGCCTCGAGGAGCTCAGATTATATAAGACTAATAATATGGAAATACCTACTGCAAACGTGAATGATCAAAAGCCAGCCATTCATCTTAGTTCCAAGAAAATGAGTGAGCTTCGGGATTTTCACTGTGAAGATTATCTAATCTATGAATATGCAACTAGAAAATTTGATCACTAGACGTCACATTACTGCTCGCAACCCTGACAGGGTGGGTGTGCCAAAAACCCTCCTTTTTGGAACGCTCTCAAACTACATCGTTTGACGCTGCCAAAAAGGCCGCTTCGCCGGTAAGTGTATCGCTGCTGCTCTGTTCAGTGTAGTCGTAATTCTCCAGTGAAAGCCGGTGCTTTTCCCATGCTCTGAGCACGTCACGGTAGGCTAGCTTGTATTCACGCGTCACTCTTGCAGGGTTGGTAGTGGCTTCTGACTGAGGAATACCACTGGCCTTGCAGAATTGCCGCAGGAAGGCGTCTGTGCCTTCTGGGTGCAGATGCTCCAGAACTCTTCTTCGGATGCCTCAGCTAGCGCCTGAGAGGTTTCAACGGGCGCAAGTTCTCGTGCGGACATCGGGCCATCCGCATCAAGCCGATCCCGCTGGGTCGCCAACGCGTTTTTGAAGTATTTATGGACCAGTGCCCTAAGTTCATCGTGCCGCATGTCGGATGAAGCCTTTTTGTGCAGGAAGGCATCACCGCAGGATGCCAGATGCCTAGCAAGTTGCCCAGCACGTTTGGGGCACCGTGTCCTCAAAGACATCCGAAAGGAAGCCCGTTTAGCATTGAATTCGCAGCTTGGCAGGGGCCAGCGGAAATAAAAGATGCCATGTCGCGAGTGCGATAAGTATGAGTTTAGACGCATTGTCGTGCTCCACTTTCGTGGCACACCATTCTAACGCTTCTCTAAGTCACTGAAATAAAAGGGAATGGTGGAGCATAGCGGGATCGAACCGCTGACCTCCTGCATGCCATGCAGGCGCTCTCCCAGCTGAGCTAATGCCCCTAATAGTAGGGTGTCGTTCCCCGTCGTAAGTGGCTGCTTTCGCAGCGAGGTTAGACGTAAGATTTCTTTACGCAGGGGGGCGGGCGAGATCAAGAGAAAATCCCGCCCTAAAACCCCAAAAATTGAACGGGTATTAGGAATCGTCGTCCGGTGCGGCGACATCGGCGATTTCGTCCAGGGGGACTGTGTCGTCGTCATCATCTTCTAGAACGTCGTCACCCAGATTTGTATCATCGTCGTCCTCGTCATCGTCGAGCACGAGATCGTCGTCTTCCGCCTCTTCTTCCTTCGCCTTGGTCTGGGCGTCAGCAGCGTCGGCGACCATGGTGCGGGTCTTGCCGGTTTCCACCACAACGGTTTCACCCGTGTAGGGGCTGATGATCGGATCAGCGTTCAAGTCATAGAACCGTTTTCCGGTGGTCGGGCAGAGGCGTTTCGTGCCCCACTCTTCCTTTGGCATTTGATATTCCTTTGGACAGCGCAGGCCACTTGGCCGTGTCGTCGCCAACTGCCATAAGACACAAGTCGAGTCAAAGGCTATTGGCGCGGGTAAATATGAAAGGCGGATATGGGACGTTTGATCCTTGAAGGCAACCCCCCTGTGGAGGTGCTGTTGCGGCGATCTACGCGGGCGCGGCGGTTGTCGTTGCGCATATCGCGTCTGGATGGTCGGGCGACGCTGACGTTGCCACACCGCGTGCCGGAGCGCGAAGGCTTGGCGTTCCTGTATGAGCGTGAGGCGTGGTTGCGCGGTCATTTGGCCGCGATTGAACCTGACGTGCAGGTGCAGATCGGTGGGACGGTCCTGCTCAGGGGCGCTGAACTGCCGCTTGTGGCTGGTGACGTGAAACGGGCGCGACTGGTGAGCGGCGTGCTGGTCTTACCCGATGATCCAGCGAAAACAGCCAAACGTGTCGCAGCGTTCCTGAAATTGCGGGCGCGCGATGCTTTGGCGGATGCGTCTGACCGTTATTCGCAGGCTTTGGGGAAACCCTACGGGCGGATCAGTTTGCGCGATACGAGATCACGCTGGGGGTCGTGTTCATCGGCAGGCGATTTGATGTATTCGTGGCGCCTGATCATGGCCCCGCCAGAGGTGCTCAATTACGTTGCGGCGCATGAGGTTGCGCATTTGCAGCATATGGACCACAGCCCGCGATTTTGGGCCGCTGTTGAGCGGTTGTATCCAACGCATAAGGAATGCCGAACATGGTTGCGCACGCACGGTGGGGCGTTGCACCGCATACGTTTTGATTGACCTACCGTTCTGATGTGATCACAAGCGCCCTATGTTGATCCAATCCGAAGCGACCAAGCCGACGGGTGCTGCCCATGACCGTGTTTACCGCGCCCTTCGATCGCGCATTATGCACGGCGAGATTGACCCCGGGCAGGCGCTTACGCTTCGCGGAATTGGTAAGGAGTTTGGCGTGTCGATGACCCCAGCCCGGGAAGCAGGGCGGCGGTTGGTGGCCGAAGGCGCGTTGTCATTATCGTCATCGGGGCGGGTATCAACGCCGGAATTGTCCAATGAACGGATCGAAGAATTGGCGACATTGCGCGCTTTGTTAGAACCGGAATTGGCAGCACGGGCATTGCCGCGCGCGCACATGGCACTGATTGACCGGCTGGAAGAGATCAACAATCGCGTGGCGTCGGTGATCGCGCGCCAGGATGCACCGGGGTATATCCGGCTCAACCTGGAATTTCACCGCACGTTGTATTTAAGGGCTCAAGCGCCAGCAATGCTCGCCATGGCAGAGACGGTTTGGCTGCAACTTGGGCCCACGATGTCCAAACTCTATGGTCGGTTGCGGCGCACAGAGCCGCCCCGAAACCACAAACTTATCCTCGCGGCGCTAAAGGCGGGGGATGAAGCGAGTTTGAAGCTGGCTGTGCGTGCGGATGCGACGCAAGGCCTGCGAATGTTGAAAGTCTAAGTGGCCTGAACAGTTTGCAGATGAGCAGAAATACGCACCAGAGCGCTGCGAAATGGACCCGCGCCGATGCGCATCCGCTGTGCCAGATCCGACACCACGGCGTATTCATTCGGATAAATTTCACCATCCGCGACTGCGATATTCAGCGCCGCCTCTAGCACAATCTGGCGATCCTTATCGGACAGGTCTTGCCCGACTTGTTCAATATCGGACGGCGAAGGATTTAGTTTACTGAGCATGTCCATAACCTGTTGCGGCGTGTAGGTTTTACCCGTCAACCGCGTCAGAATTTTGGCGATCTGCTGCACTTCAGCATCATCAAGGCGACCGTCCGCGATCGCGACTTGCGACATCGCCACGAGGGAGTGGATCGCCAACAGATCAGGAGCGCCTGATTTACGGGGGCAACGCGAGCGGCCCAAAACAGCCCGCATTGCGCGAAACAAAAGCCCAAGAACGCCCACCACGAGCCATGCGTGGCCCCAGATGAGAGAGGTCAGATTGGCTGATGCGATTGGGGGAAGCGTCATGGGAACAAGGCTGGAGAGTTGCAAGACGGCGAAATCTTCAGGTGTTACTTTGCGAAAGCTGTTGCCAGTGCATCCGTCATTGGACAACGCATAGCCTTGAACCGTTGTGTAGACAGGCACAAATAAAACCTTTGCAAAATCAACGAGATGACACAAGGAAACGGTGCCAGTACCGTCCGCCTTTGGGATCGAGGTTTCAGCCACAAAGCGCAAGTCTTCGCCCCAACGTACTGCGCCAGCTTGCGCTGCGGACGCGACGGTCATCCCTAAGATGAGGGCGGTCACAGATATAAATTTTTGCATTGCATACCTTTCAGGCGTCATTTGAGGCAGGTATGCACGGCACTTGCGGCACAGATATGACGCTGATTGGACTGTGGGCGGGCCATTTTCGGCACCGCCCGTGATGTTGTTGTCTTAATGATTAACGAAACACTAACGGGCCCCTGATTGTTAACGAAACATTAAACGGGCCCGGTGGTTGGTGCAGGCTAAACCAGTTAGGCGTGGATCGCGCCGTCACCGCAGGCAAGTGCGGCTTCGCGCACGGCCTCTGAATAGGTCGGGTGGGCGTGGCAGGTGCGCGCGAGGTCCTCAGACGCTGCACCAAATTCCATCGCCACACAGATTTCGTGGATCAAATCACCCGCCATGGGGCCAATGATATGCGCACCCAAAATGCGGTCGGTTGCCTTATCTGCAAGAATTTTCACAAACCCGTCCCCGGCGAAATTTGCCTTGGCGCGGCCGTTGCCCATAAAGCTGAATTTGCCGACCTTATAGTCATGTCCGTCTTCTTTAAGCTGCTCTTCGGTTTTGCCGACATTGGCGACCTCGGGATGGGTGTAGATGACGCCTGGTATCACGCCATAGTTAACATGCGGTTTCTGCCCAGCGAGGCCTTCTGCGCAGGCCATGCCTTCGTCTTCGGCCTTATGCGCCAACATTGGCCCGTCGATGCAATCACCAAGGGCATAAATCCCGTCGATATTGGTTTTATAATGGGCATCGGTTTTGATCTGACCGCGCTGCGACATCTCAACACCCAGCGCGGCAAGGCCCAGCCCGTCGGTGAACGGACGCCGCCCCGTGGAGACCAGAACGGTGTCGGCATCAAGGGTGTGTTCGCTATCGTCTTTGCGCAATTTATAGCTGACTGTGGCTTTGTTGTTCTTGGCTTCGACGCCTTGCACAGCGGCACCCATAATGAATTCAAGCCCTTGTTTTGTAAGCAATTTTTTGAATGCCTTTTGCACTTCGGCGTCCATGCCGGGGGTGATCGCATCAAGGTATTCGATCACTGTGACGGCGGCCCCGAGGCGTTTGTAAACCGAGCCCAGTTCAAGCCCGATCACGCCTGCGCCGATCACGATCATCTTTTTGGGAATCTTGGCCAATTCCAACGCGCCGGTTGACGACACGACGGTCTTCTCGTCGATCTCAACACCGTTGAGGGAGGACACTTCGGAGCCAGATGCGATGATGATATTCTTGGCGTCATGCACGTCTTCGCCGACTTTGACTTTGCCCGCTTCGGGGATTGAACCCCACCCCTTGAGCCAGTCTATCTTATTCTTTTTAAACAGAAATTCGATGCCTTTGGTGTTGGCAGCGATGGTTTCGTTTTTATACGACATCATCTGTTTCCAATCGACCGATTGAGTCTTTCCCTTAAGGCCCATAGCCGCGAAATTATGTTCGGCCTCGTGCCGCATGTGGGACGCGTGCAACAGCGCCTTGGACGGGATGCAGCCAATGTTCAAACAGGTGCCACCCAGCGTTTCACGGCCTTCGACCACGGCTGTTTTCAGACCCAATTGCGCGCAACGAATGGCGCAAACGTAGCCGCCGGGGCCGGAGCCGATGATGATGACGTCATAACTGGACATGGGGTATTCCTTTGGGTTTTTGGCGTGTCGTTTGGCGGTATTTTAGGTGGGCACACAGCGTACACAAGCTGTACACATCTTGTATGTCAACGCGACTTATATAAGCGTGGAGATAATCATTGCGAGGGTCGCAGCGAAGCCGATGCACCAAACATAGCTGCGCCATGGGCTGAGGCCGAAGTAATAGGCGGGGACATAAGCGATCCGCGCAATCAGGTAAACGTAAGCGCAGGCGGCGGTGAAGGCAGTGTTTTGGCCGGACATTTGCACGACAACTACGGCGAGGGTAAAGAAAATCAACGCCTCAAAGTGGTTGTTCATCGCACGCGCAAGACGGCTTGTTTTGGTGGAGAGTTGTTCGATCATGGTCTTGCCGCCCATGCGGTCAGGGTCGCGCGCCGACATGGTTTTGGCTGGGCCAAGTTCAAGGTTTGCGGGGATCGCCATGAGGGCGAATTGGAGGGTTTGGAGGAGGCCTGCGAGGGCGAGGATTGTGAGTTCTGGGGTCATCGTAGCTCAACACCCAAGAGTAACAAAACTAGACCAATGGTGAAGCCAAATAAGCTAGTCAGGCCCATCACAGCGTTAAATGGGACAATCCAGTTATTCCAAAATTGGGACCAGCTAGATTGTTCATTGATTGCATAGAAGGTGTAAGAAACGCCCAAGCCAAGAAGTACGGCAACGATAGCAACCAAGAAAGCTATCATCGCGCTAATGATGCATCCGGTTTGGATTGTCACATTGGTTTGACTGGAAGCATTTCCTAGAAAAGTCAGCACCGACAGTATTGCACCGCCGTTTAACAAAATAAGGGTTCGCATAAACGCGAGGCCAAGTTGGTCCGCTCGGTCAAATCGATCCTTTTTAGCTGTATAAGTTTCGGTCATCTAACACCTGCGACTTTGTGAGTTGCACCTACCTGAGAGGTGCGGTGGGTGACATCCACCATTACAAATCCATCAACAACCGACGTGGATCTTCAAGTGCTTCTTTCACCCGCACCAAGAATGTCACGGCGCCTTTGCCGTCGACGATGCGGTGGTCGTAGCTCAGCGCGAGGTACATCATCGGGCGGATCACCACGGCGCCGTTGATCGCCATGGGGCGGTCTTGGATTTTGTGCATGCCAAGGATGCCGGACTGCGGCGGGTTCAGGATTGGTGACGACATGAGTGAGCCGTAGACGCCGCCGTTGGAGATCGTGAACGTACCGCCCTGCATTTCGGCCATGGTGAGTTTGCCGTCGCGGGCTTTGGCACCCATGGCAGCGATGGATTTTTCGATCACCGCGAATGACATCTGGTCGGCGTCATTGATGACGGGAACGACCAGACCGGTGGGCGTGCCTGCGGCGATGCCCATGTTGACGTACTTTTTGTAGACCACATCGGTGCCGTCGATTTCTGCGTTGACCTCGGGCACTTCGTTCAGGGCATGCACGCAGGCCTTGGTGAAGAACGACATAAAGCCAAGTTTGACGCCATGCTTTTTGAGAAACAAGTCTTTGTATTCATTGCGCAATGCCATGACCTCAGTCATGTCGACCTCGTTGTAGGTGGTCAGCATGGCGGCGGTATTTTGGCTTTCTTTCAGGCGGCGCGCGATGGTCTGGCGCAGGCGGGTCATCTTGACGCGTTCTTCGCGGGCGTCCTGATTGGCAGCGACAGGTGCGCGCAAATTAGATTTGGGTGGCGCAGCCGTGACCACGGCTGGCGCGGGGGCTGCCAGTGCCTTGAGCACGTCTTCTTTCATGACGCGGCCATCTTTGCCGGTGCCTTTGACGTCTGTGAGGTTGTTTTCTTCCATCAATTTCTTGGCGCTGGGCGCGTCTTCGACGTCTTTGGATGTGGACGCCGCAGCGGCCACTGCTGCTGGGGCCGTGGCGGGTGCGGGGTTGGCAGGTGCTGACGCGTCGGTGGACATGATGGCGAGTTTGCCGCCCGCCTCAACGGTGTCGCCTTCTTGCGCCAGCAGTTTGGTAAGTGTCCCTGCGGCGGGTGCGGGGACTTCGACGCTGACTTTGTCAGTTTCAAGTTCGCATAGCATTTCGTCAGCCTCGAATGCTTCGCCGGGCTTTTTAAACCATGTGGACACTGTCGCTTCGGTCACGGATTCGCCCAATGTGGGGACCATGATGTTCATGTTATTGCCCTTTTCGCGTGCCGTGACGTTTGTGGGCCCCGCATCGATGGCTTCTACAGGATCTTTTGCGGTTTCAGGGGCCGTCTTCGTAGGGTTTTCTTCCTTTTTCTTGGGCTGTTCGGGCGTCGCTTCGCCAGCTTCGCTGATCTGCGCCAGAAGCGCATCAACGCCAACGGTATCACCTTCGGCGGCAACGATTTCGGACAGGGTGCCAGCGATGGGGGCCGGCACCTCTACGGTCACTTTGTCGGTCTCAAGTTCGCACAACATTTCATCCTGCGCGACGCTGTCGCCGGGCTTTTTGAACCATGTGGCGACGGTTGCTTCTGTGACGCTTTCGCCAAGGGTGGGGACGCGGACTTCGGTCATTATTTTGTTTCCTTAACGGTAAGCGCATCGTCAACGAGTGCGGCTTGTTCTGCTTTGTGGCGCGACGCAAGGCCCGTTGCAGGCGAGGCTGCTGCGGTGCGGCCTACGTATTTCGGGCGCGAATGGTCGGCTTTGATGCGGGTCAGGACCCATTCGATATTAGGTTCCATGAACGACCAAGCGCCTTGGTTCTTGGGTTCTTCCTGACACCAGACCATATGCGCGTTCTTGAACCGTTCAAGTTCCTTGACTGCGGACTGGGCGGGGAACGGGTAGAACTGTTCAAAGCGCATGATGTAAACGTCATCGATGCCGCGTGCGTCGCGTTCTTCGAGCAGGTCAAAATAGACTTTGCCTGAACACATGACGACGCGTTTGATGTTGTCATCCGGCTGCAACGTGGTGTCCGAATTGCCATGCTGTGCGTCGTCCCAAAGGACGCGGTGGAAACTTGACCCTTCCTGGAATTCCTCAGCTTTGGACACGGCCATTTTATGGCGCAGCAGCGATTTCGGCGTCATCATGATCAGCGGTTTGCGGTAGCTGCGATGCAATTGGCGGCGCAGGATGTGGAAGTAGTTGGCGGGCGTAGTGCAATTTGCCACGATCCAGTTGTCGCCGCCACACATGGTCAGGAACCGTTCAAGGCGCGACGATGAGTGTTCGGGTCCTTGGCCCTCATAGCCGTGGGGCAGCAGGCAGACGAGGCCGGACATACGCAGCCATTTGGATTCACCAGAACTGATGAACTGGTCAAACATAATCTGCGCGCCGTTGGCGAAATCACCGAACTGCGCTTCCCAGAGGGTCAACGCGTTGGGTTCAGCGAGGGAGTAGCCGTATTCAAAGCCGAGAACCGCGTATTCCGACAACATGGAGTCGATGACCTCAAAGTTGCCCTGCCCGTCGCGGATATTGTTGAGCGGGTAGTAGCGTTCTTCGGTGTCCTGATTGATCAAAGCCGAATGGCGTTGCGAGAATGTACCGCGCGCGGAGTCCTGTCCGGACAGACGCACGGGATAGCCTTCGGTGAGGAGCGAGCCGAACGCCAGTGCTTCGCCAGTGGCCCAGTCGAATCCTTCGCCAGATTCAAACATCTTGGCTTTCGCGGCAAGGATACGACCCAAGGTTTTGTGCAATGGGAAGCCATCGGGCGCGGTCGTCAGCGCCTTACCGATTTGATCAAAGGTTTCTTCCTTGATCCATGTTTTGCCACGTTGGTATTTATCTTTCTCGACCTTGTCGAGGTGGGACCATTTTCCATCAAGCCAATCGGCCTTGTTGGGTTTGTAATCCGTGCCAGCATCGAATTCGGTAGCAAGATATGTCTGGAATTCTTCCTTCATACCCTCGATCTCGCCCTCGGGCACGAGGCCGTCCTTGACGAGGCGGTCAGTATACAGCGTTAGCGTGGTCTTTTGCTGTTTGATCTTTTTGTACATCAACGGGTTGGTGAACATCGGCTCGTCGCCTTCGTTATGACCGAAGCGGCGGTAACAAATGATATCTAGCACCACGTCTTTGTGGAACTTTTGGCGAAATTCTGTGGCGACGCGGGCGGCGTGCACCACTGCTTCTGGGTCGTCACCGTTGACGTGAAAAATCGGCGCTTCAACCATCAGCGCGATGTCGGTTGGATAGGGGGAGGAGCGCGAGAAGTGCGGTGCGGTGGTAAAACCGATCTGGTTGTTCACCACAATGTGCATGGTGCCGCCAGTGCGGTGGCCGCGAAGACCGGACAGGCCGAACCCTTCGGCCACAACACCCTGACCCGCGAACGCCGCGTCGCCGTGCAACAATATTGCCATGGATTTCGTGCGGTCGCTATCGTTAGTCTGGTCCTGTTTGGCGCGCACTTTACCCAGCACAACAGGGTTCACCGCCTCAAGGTGGGACGGGTTCGCGGTGAGTGACAGGTGCACAGAATTGCCGTCAAAATCACGATCAGATGACGCGCCGAGGTGGTATTTCACGTCGCCCGATCCGTCGACATCTTCGGGGCTGGATGACCCGCCCTGAAATTCGTTGAAAATCGCGCGATAGGGCTTCTTCATCACATTGGCGAGCACACTAAGGCGGCCACGGTGCGGCATACCGATCACGATATCGCGCATACCAAGTTGGCCACCGCGTTTGATGATCTGTTCCATCGCTGGGATCAGGCTTTCGCCACCGTCCAGACCGAACCGTTTGGTGCCCATGTATTTGACGTGCAAGAATTTCTCAAACCCTTCGGCCTGAACAAGGCTGTTCAGGATCGCCTTACGTCCTTGCTTTGTGAAGGTGATTTCTTTGCCCAGACCCTCGATGCGTTCCTTCAGCCATGCGGCTTCTTGCGGGTTGGAGATGTGCATGTATTGCAACGCAAACGTGCTGCAATAGGTCCGCTGCACAATGGCGAGGATATCGTTCATCGACGCCACTTCGAGGCCGAGCACGTTGTCGATAAAGATCGGACGATCCATATCTGCAGGCTTGAACCCGTAGGACGCAGGGTCGAGTTCGGGGTGCGGGGTCTCGTCGCGCATGCCGAGCGGGTCGAGGTCGGCCACAAGATGGCCCCTGATCCGGTAGGCGCGGATGATCATCAGCGCGCGGATCGAATCCAGCACCGCGTTGCGGATCTGTTCATCGGAAACTTCAACGCCCTTGGACGCGGCTTTGTCTTTGATTTTTTGTCCAGCGGCCGCGGGCTCTGCGGCCCACTGACCATCCAGCGCCGCCGTCAGATCACCGTTCGGGATCGGTGGCCAATCTGCGCGCGCCCAAGACGGGCCTGCGGCCTCTGCGCGGGCGTCCTCTGGTGCATCGCCCAAGGATTTGAAAAACGCGTGCCAGCTTTCATCGACCGCGTTCGGATCATCCGCATATCGCGCATAAAGCTGTTCAATATATTCCGCGTTGTGCCCTTGCATAAAGGACGATGCGTGGAATTGGTCGTTGGAGGATTGGTCAGTCATGAGGATGCCTCATTGGGGTTGGGGCCGAAACGGTTATCGTTAGCTTGGGAAGCGCGTGCGAGCCAGATTAAGGTCACTATGATCCCGCCTAATGCGATAGCGCCGCCGAGTAGATACGCTGGGATGCTCGATGGCATACTAATGAAAACATCATCTGCACCGGCAGGCAAAAATGCGCGATCGATGGCGGTCTGTTGTGAGAAAATCATTCCGATCACTGCAAAGGTTGCAAAGCCAGCAAACGGCGTCAGTAGATAGAACCCTGATCGGTCTATATCGTGCAGCCTACGAACTGCAGCACTGACTGACGGGAGCAGTGTAAGAACGAAAAATCCTGTCCCCAAAATACCGCCATTGTAGCTTTGTGTTGTGACGATGCCTTCGGTCCGCTGACCATTGCTATCAATGGATATGCGCATCTCTGTTTCTACGGCGGGGCCAAAAACAACCGAGTTAATGACCACCAGAATACAAGAGGCGATGAACAGGAATAGTATGAAGTTCCAATACTCGTGGCGACCACCGCGGCCTGAAAACTTCAGAGCGTTCAAGAAACAGTATTTTGTAGCTTCAATTAGATTCATTGAAAGTCGGTCCTAGTTTGGGCGGGTGCAGTGCACCCGCCCGATGGGTTCTTATCCAATCGCCTTCAATACAGCCTCGCCCAGCGTCGCGGGGCTATCGGCCACAATAATACCAGCTTTTTTCATCGCTTCGATCTTGCTTTCAGCGTCGCCTTTGCCGCCTGCCACGATGGCACCAGCGTGGCCCATGCGACGTCCCGGAGGGGCGGTGCGGCCTGCGATGAAACCAGCCGTGGGTTTCCAGCGGCCTTTTTTCTTTTGCGCGGTCAGGAATTCAGCGGCTTCTTCTTCTGCGGAACCACCAATTTCGCCGATCATAATCATCGAATGTGTCTCGTCGTCGTCGAGGAACATGTTGAGGATATCGATATGTTCGGTGCCCTTGATCGGGTCGCCGCCAATGCCGACGGCTGTTGATTGGCCAAGGCCGCTGTCGCTGGTCTGCTTGACCGCCTCATAGGTTAGCGTGCCAGAACGCGACACAACACCGACTGATCCACGTTTGTGGATGTGGCCGGGCATGATGCCGATTTTGCAGGCATTGGGCGTGATCACACCGGGGCAGTTTGGCCCAATCAGGCGGGATTTGGAGCCTTCTAGCGCGCGTTTGACCTTCATCATATCGAGCACGGGGATGCCTTCGGTGATGCAGATGATCAGCTCCATCTCGGCGTCGATCGCTTCGAGGATGGAATCGGCTGCGAACGGCGGCGGCACATAGATGACGGAGGCGTTGGCCCCAGTTACATGCATCGCCTCGTGGACGGAATTGAAAATCGGCAGGTCGAGGTGCGTCTGACCACCCTTACCGGGGGTGACGCCGCCGACCATTTTGGTGCCGTATGCAATTGCCTGTTCGGAATGGAACGTGCCCTGCGAGCCAGTGAGGCCCTGACAGATGACTTTGGTGTTTTCGTCGATGAGAATGGCCATTGTGTTTGGCTCCTTAGATATTGAATCGTTCAGCGAGAACGGTTGCTTCGGCGCCTGTAAGGCGAATGATTTTATCGTTTCGATCTCGGTGGATGCGGCCAAGGCTTTCAATGCCGTCAGCATCTTCGACATATCGATAAGGGCCTAAGTCATCGGTCGAAAGCGGATGAAAGACCTTAGTCGTAAGTCCAGCAAGAACGATTCTATAGGCGTCTTTTTGTTTTGAAGGGTCACGAACCTGCGGCACTTTTAGTGACTCGAATGCCGAAAGCTGGCCCACGGCATAAAGTGCGCTTTTGCTTTCCAGATCATCGCCAAGCCAGACATATACTGTGGTTCCAGCATCACCGTCCGATAAAGTCGCAGACTTCATCTTGGGCACAGTGGCAACATCGTCTGTTAAAGCGGTGGCCATTACTTTTAGAAGCAGTGACAACGCTTTATCCTTTCACAGCCTTAACAATCTTTTCAGCACCATCTTTCAAATCATCCGCTGCGATCACGTCCAAACCGGAGTTGTTGATGATGGCTTTGCCCTCATCCACGTTCGTGCCCTCAAGCCGCACAACCAGTGGAACCTTCAGGCCGACTTCTTTGACGGCAGAGACCACGCCTTCGGCGATGACGTCACAGCGCATGATACCGCCGAAGATGTTGACCAGAATGCCTTTGACCTGTGGGTCGGAGGTGATGATTTTGAAGGCTTCAGTGACCTTTTCTTTGGTTGCGCCGCCGCCCACGTCTAAAAAGTTTGCGGGTTCTGCACCATACAATTTGATGATGTCCATCG
The DNA here is from genome assembly GCF_000155675.2 of Octadecabacter antarcticus 307. Classification (GTDB taxonomy): domain Bacteria; phylum Pseudomonadota; class Alphaproteobacteria; order Rhodobacterales; family Rhodobacteraceae; genus Octadecabacter; species Octadecabacter antarcticus. The sequence continues at coordinate 4,063,915 of NC_020911.1, read as the reverse complement.
TCGCCATCGCAAGGCCCGCGCCGTTGACCATGCAACCAATTTCGCCGTCAAGCGCGATGTAGTTTAGATCGAATTTTGAGGCGGCGAGTTCTTTGGGGTCTTCTTCGGTTTCATCGCGCAAGCTGGCGATGTCGGGGTGGCGGTAGATCGCGTTGCCGTCAAATGACACTTTCGCGTCAAGAACTTTAAGATCACCTGCATTGGTGACGATCAGCGGATTGATCTCAAGCATCTCCATGTCTTTTTCGACGAATGCTTTGTACAGCAGCCCCATCAGGTTAACGCATTGTTTGACCTGCTGACCCTTGAGGCCGAGCGTGAAGGCGACGCGGCGGCCGTGAAACGCCTGATAACCAGTCGCAGGATCGACGGTAAAGTTGATGATCTTTTCTGGGGTGTTGGCTGCGACTTCTTCGATGTCCATGCCGCCTTCGGTCGATACAACGAAGCCGATGCGGGATGTCTGGCGATCCACCAATAGTGCAAGGTAGAATTCGGACTCGATATCAGCGCCGTCTTCGATGTAGACGCGGTTGACCTGCTTGCCAGCCGGACCCGTTTGATGGGTGACCAAGGTGCGGCCCAACATCTTTTTGGCTTCGTCAGCGGCTTCGCCAACCGATTTGGTCAGACGCACGCCGCCAGCTTCGCCAGCGCCGGCTTCTTTGAAATGACCCTTGCCGCGACCACCTGCGTGGATCTGGGCCTTGACGACCCAAAGTGGCCCGTCCAATTCGCTCGCGGCGGTTTTGGCGTCTTCTGCCTTGAGGACAGCGCGGCCATCGCTGACAGGTGCCCCGTAAGATGCAAGAAGCGCCTTGGCCTGATATTCGTGGATATTCATAAATCCGTCCTTCGGTCTGATAAGCGTTGATATCGCTATAGACCTGTTAAACGTGCGTGACGAATGGCTTTTTCGGCAAATAGGCCGAAAAGCGACATTTGTGATCACAGTAATAAATTGTGTGATCACAAATGTAGAATCGGTTAACGCCAAAATGGTTTATGCCACCTTAAACTGGGGCACGCTGGGCCTGTTGCCAGTCGCGATGTGGAAACCGTTTATAGTTTGGCGAGCTTTCGCAAAAAAGGCGCCCCAAACGGGACGCCTTTGAATTTCTTTAGCACTTTGTTGTGTTTAGGTCAGCGAAGGATCGATGCCCTTGCACGCATCCACGAGGCCTTTGACGGCACCTACAGAGCTGTCGAACATGGCCTGTTCGTCTCTGTTCATCTTGATATCAATGACCCGTTCAACGCCACCAGCGCCGATGACTGTCGGCACGCCGACATACATGCCATTCAAGCCCAAAGCGCCGTCAACGTAGGCGGCACAGGGCAGAACGCGTTTTTGATCCTTGAGGAAGGCTTCCGCCATCTCAATCGCGGATGTCGCAGGGGCGTAGTACGCAGACCCTGTTTTCAGCAAACCAACGATCTCAGCGCCGCCGTCGCGGGTGCGCTGGATGATCGCGTCGAGCTTGTCTTGTGTCGTCCAGCCCATGTCGATGAGGTCGGGCAGAGGAATGCCACCAACTGTGGAATAACGGGCAAGTGGGACCATTGTGTCGCCGTGACCACCCAGAACAAACGCAGTGACGTCGCGCATCGACACGCCGAATTCCTCGGCGAGGAAGTGGCGGAAACGCGCTGAGTCCAGCACACCTGCCATGCCACAAACCATATGGTGCGGCAGGCCGGAAAATTCGCGCAGCGCCCAAACCATCGCATCAAGCGGGTTGGTGATGCAGATCACAAATGCGTTCGGCGCGTGTTCCGCAATGCCGGCCCCGACAGATTTCATAACCTTAAGGTTGATGCCCAGCAGGTCGTCGCGCGACATGCCTGGCTTGCGTGCCACGCCTGCGGTGACGATGCACACGTCTGCGCCAGCGATGTCGGCATAATCGGATGTGCCGGACATCTTCGCATCAAAGCCTTCGGAGGGGCCGGATTCTGCGATGTCGAGGGCTTTGCCTTGTGGCAATCCGTCAGCGATGTCGAACAAGATCACATCGCCGAGTTCTTTGACTGCTGCGAGGTGGGCGAGGGTGCCGCCGATGTTGCCGGCGCCGATCAGAGCAATTTTAGGTCTGGCCATTTTGAATGGGTCCTTTGTCGTTCGGGATTTGGTCTTATTTTAATTGGGGCTTGCCTAATCCTTTGGGCCCGCCCGTGCAAGCGTGCTGCGCTGCGGCGCGACTTTGATCGTCTCAGGGCATTGTTTGTAGGTAAATGTTTGCGTTAACGTTGGCCCAAAATGAAGTCGGATTGGCGGCACGGATCGTGTCCGGCATGTGATTCCCCCAATTTTTACCTTTGCAGAAAGGCCACGTCGTGGATGGAACACTCTTTTGGTCGTTGGCCGTGGTCGCAGCGGTTTGCACCGGCCTTTCCAAAGGCGGATTGCCGGCATTTTCGATGTTGGCAGTGCCTGTTCTTTCACTGGTTATTTCACCTGTAACGGCGGCAGGGCTGTTGCTGCCAGTATTCTTGTTTTCGGATATTTTCGGGGTCTGGGCCTACCGCCATCAGTTTCGCCGTGACCTGCTGAAAATCGCAGCTGTGGGAACGATTTTCGGTTGCTCGATTGGCTGGGCGACAGCCGAAATTGTGTCCGAAAATCTGGTGCGGGTGCTGATTGGTGTGATTGGGGCTTTGTTTGCGCTGAATTTTTTACTGCGTCACAGGGCAGACGCGGCGCCGCGCGCGCCGACATGGGCGCGCGGCGTTTTTTGGACAACAATTGCGGGTTTTACCAGTTTTGTAAGCCATGCAGGGGCCCCGCCCTGGCAAATCTGGACCATGCCGATGGGCCTGACCAAATTGGCTTTTGCAGGCACGACGACAATCGTTTTTGCGATGATGAACCTCACGAAGGTCGTGCCCTATTACTTTTTGGGGCAATTCGATCCACAAAACTTGCGCGTTGCAGCGATGTTATTGGCCCCTGCGGTGATTGGCGTTTACGTCGGCTACCGTCTGATACGCGTGCTGCCTGACAAGGTTTTCTTTGGCATCGTCACATGGGCGCTATTGGCGATTTCATGTAAATTGATCTGGGATGGGGTGTTGGGTTAAGCGCCGCTATCGGTGTTGGGCAGGGGTTCTGCGAGAACCTGAAACGCAGCCCCGCTGGCGACAAGGCAGGTCGGCCCACCGGCCTGCGTGACTGCGATTGTCCATGTTCCTGTTTCCAGCGACGCAAAGACTTCGACCACGGTGTTGTCCGCGCCGATGCCAATGGACTGGCGTGTTTCACCGTAACCGGACGCCAGCCGATCAACGACCATCGCATGATCCGCGCAATTGTGCGACTGGGCTGAGGCGGTTGAGGCAAACAGAACGACAGCACATGTCAGCATTTTAAAGGCCAATGGTCTCTCCTAAACGTGGGCCGGATAGATCCGGGAAATTATGGTGAAATTCTGTTATCAAGTTTGCGCTGTTAACCTTTGAGAAATGGTTAACGCCCTTGCACGGTGACTGTTGCGCTGCGTCGCGGCATTTTCGGCTTGCAAGATCGAAAGTAATCTGGCCCTTTCCGCGCAATATTATTACAAGGACACTGCCATGACCCGTCCCTACCGATCTGCCCTATATATTCCCGGATCGCGTCCGCGTGCGCTGGACAAAGCGCGGGGGCTGGCGGTCGATGTGTTGCTGCTTGACCTTGAGGACGCAGTCACGCCGGACGAAAAAGTCGCGGCAAGGGCGACTTTGGCCGACGAGTTGGGCAAGGGGGGCTACGGCAATCGGTTGCGCGTTGTGCGCATTAACGGTCTGGACACGGGTTGGGGCGCGGATGATGCAATGGCCGCGACCGCGATGGCGTGTGATGCGGTGCTGCTGCCGAAGGTGAACAACGCGGCGGATGTGGATGCGCTGGCGCGGCTGACCGACAAGCCGATCTGGGCGATGATGGAAACGCCGCTGGGAATTTTGAACGCTGCTGAGATCGCGGCACATCCCAAGATTGCAGGGTTTGTGATGGGCACCAATGATTTGGCGAAGGATTTGAACACGCGAACCCGCGCGGCGTTGATGACGTCGTTACAGATGTGTTTGTTGGCGGCGCGCGCGCATGGGATTGTGGCCATTGATGGCGTATATAATGCGTTCAAGGATGAAGACGGGTTCAAAATTGAATGTGAACAGGGACGTGATTTCGGATTTGATGGTAAAAGCCTGATCCATCCCGCACAGATTGCGACAGCGAACGCCGCGTTCGCGCCGTCGCAGGGCGAAATTGAACTGGCGACGCGCCAGATTGCTGCCTTTGCCGAGGCTGAGGCGGGCGGGCAGGGGGTCGCTGTTGTTGACGGCAAGATCGTTGAAAACTTGCATATCGTCACTGCCCGCGCGACGTTGGCCAAAGCGGACGCAATTAATAAACTGGAAACCTCATGATCGTTCTTATCTTTGGTCTGAACCTTTGGGTTGGCGCCCATGCCTGGAAACGCGTCGCCCCCGATCACCGCGCCACGTTTGGCGACAAAGGCAACACGATTGTTGCGATCGCATCCGCCGTTGCGATTGTGCTGATGGTTCTAGGGTATCGCGCCGCAGATGGCATGGTGTTTTGGGGCCGTAACGGGGCTGGAACGGGGATCAACAATCTGTTGATGATATTTGCGTTTTATCTGTTCGCCGCATCCGGTAAATCAACCCGCATCACACGTTGGATTAGACATCCGCAATTGACGTCTGTTGTGGTCTGGTCTGTCGCGCATCTGTTGGTAAATGGTGATACACCGTCGTTTGTGTTGTTCGGTGGTCTTGGCATTTGGGCGCTGGCAAAAATGGTTCTGATCAACCGCGCGACGGGCCCACGCGGAGCCTATCATGCGCCACCTATTAAATCTGAAGTGATTGCTGTTGTGGCGACGCTCGTTGTTTTCAGCATCGCCGCGGCCATTCACATATGGCTCGGCTATAACCCGTTTGGATAAGACATGCCGCTGATTTACCGTCTATTGACCGAAGACGACACATCCGAGTTTTGCCACAAGGTCAGTCTGGCGCTGTCCAAGGGTTGGGTGCTTTATGGCGATCCGACCTATGCTTATGACCATGCCAACGGGGTGATGCGGGCGGGGCAGGCTGTCACAAAGGACGTGGATACAGCTTATTCGCGCGATATGAAGCTTGGGCAACAATGAGCGCGGCGAAAACCAATTCGGGTCGGTTTTTTGAGGATTACCGGTTGGGTGAGGTCATCCAACACGCCGTTCCGCGTACAGTGCAGGGGGGCGAACGCGCACTGTATCATATGTTGTATCCGGCGCAGCATGCGCTGCATTCGTCAGACGCTTTCGCACAAAACTGCGGCTTGGCCGAAAGCCCGCTGGACGACATGATCGCGTTCCACATCGTGTTCGGTAAATCTGTGCCGGATATTTCGCTGAACGCCGTTGCAAATTTGGGCTACGCCGAATGCCGCTGGCTCGCGTCTGTTTGGCCGGGTGACACAATCCGGTCCAGTTCCGAAGTGATCGGATTGAAGCAGAATTCCAATGGCAAATCTGGCGTTTTATATGTGCGCACCACGGGCACCAATCAACACGGCGCGGTCGTGATGCAGTTCGTGCGCTGGGTGATGGTGCGCAAGGGTGATCTGGACGCACCGGCACCTGATACGGTGATTCCTGAACTGGCAGGCGTGGTTGCTGCGTCCGACTTGGTGATCCCGCGGGGGTTGGATTTCACGGAATACGATTTCCCACTGGCGGGGGAGCCGCACCGCCTTGGCGACTACAAAACCGGTGAGATCATCGATCACGTTGACGGTGTAACCCTGACCGAAGCGGAACATATGCTGGCAACGCGCCTGTGGCAGAACACGGCCAAGGTGCATTTTGATGTGACATCGCGGCCTGACGGACAACGCCTGATCTATGGTGGGCACGTGATGTCGTTGGCGCGCGCGCTGACGTTCAATGGCCTTTCCAATGCGCAATTTGTCGTGGCGATCAACGCAGGGGCGCACGCCAACCCCTGCTTTGCAGGCGACACAGTGCGGGCGTGGTCTGAGGTCTTGGACACTGCCAAAACTGATGCGCCGGGTGTGGGCGCGATCCGTTTGCGGCTGGTGGCGACAAAGGGTGGCGCGGTTGGTGCATTGCGCGGCGTGGATGGCAAATACCTGCCCGATGTGTTGCTTGATTTGGACTATTGGGCGCTGATGCCTCTGTGATCGGCTTCCTGCTGGCGTTTGTTAACAACGATATCCTGTCATCCCCCGCTGCGTTTGCCTGCGACATCGCATTGACGTTGGCCGTGGACGTGTCGGGGTCGGTGGACGGTCGTGAATACCGCATCCAGATGGACGGGGTGGCAGCGGCACTGGCGGATCGCGCCGACGCAACGGACCGGAAGGGGGCGTCAAACTGTCGTCATCAATTAGGCGAAAACTACCAACCCCGACGACGTGCATGCTTTTGCATTTGAGGTCGCGACCGTGCCCTGCCTGTGGCGCGATTTTTCAACTGCAATCGGAGAGGCACTGACTGCTTCGTGTTTTGCAATCGTGGATGAATGACCTGAACAGATCATCCGCAAACTTTACCGTGAACTGACGATTCCAATTTCTATGGGGGTGATTTCTGAGGGGCGTGCTTGGGAATTGCCCTAAGATAAAGTTTATTTGTGATCACTGGCCGCAAAACTGTGATCACAAATTGAAGAAATCGCCAAAGCGCGACAAGATTCCGCACCTGTTAGCGCGACCGCTTCGTGACACTGGCGCATAATCCTTTAAGAAGGGTCCAATATATACCGTTGCATACTGGCGCGGGGTAACCAAATTGAGGACCACACATGGCCGACGTGAACCGGGATAAACGACCGCTGTCTCCACATTTGACGATCTATCGACCGCAATGGACGTCTATGACGTCGATCTTTACGCGGCTTACGGGCAATGCGTTGATCGTTGGTGCGCTGTTGATCGTGTGGTGGTTCGCAGCACTTGCATCCGGACCAGAGGCATACGCGCGCGCCAACGGGTTTATGACCAGTTGGTTTGGCGACCTTATCATGTTCGGTTCAGTCGCAGCCCTTTGGTATCACTCGCTCGCTGGCGTACGGCATCTGATCTGGGACAGTGGTCATATGCTGGACGTGCAATCGTCGGAGCGTGCGGGCCAGCTCATCATTCTTGTGTCGGTTCTGCTGACCATTTTCACCGTCATCGTACTGTAGGGGGCTGGCATCATGGCATTTTTGACTGATCGTAAACGCGCTGTTGGCATGGGGTCCGCAAAGTCTGGCACAGAACACCATTGGCAGATGATTGTGTCGTCTGTGGCGCTGACAGGTTTGATTCCGCTGTTCGTGTTCACCTACGGCGCGGCACTTGGCATGTCCTACGCGGACGCGAGCGCCTATTACGCGCGGCCATTTCCGTCGATTGTCGGCATTCTGACGCTGCTTGTCGGCTTCCTACATTTCAAAGGTGGTGTGCAAACCCTGATTGAGGACTACGTACAAGGTTTCGCCCGCAAGGCGCTGATCATCGGCTCTATCTGCCTTAGCTACGGCGCCGCTGCGGCTGGTGTTTTCGCTATAGTGCGCATCGCTCTTTAAGACTGGCTTTAAGACTGGAAATTTCCCATGGCTGAATACGAATACGAAACTCATGACTATGATTGTGTTGTTGTTGGTGCAGGCGGTGCAGGTTTGCGCGCGACGCTGGGTATGGCCGAACAAGGTCTGCGGACGGCCTGTATTTCCAAGGTATTCCCGACGCGATCCCACACGGTTGCCGCACAGGGTGGCATTGCAGCGTCCCTTGGCAACATGGGGCCCGACAGCTGGCAGTGGCACATGTATGACACCGTAAAAGGGTCTGACTGGTTGGGCGATACGGATGCGATGGAATACCTTGCCCGCGAGGCGCCCAAGGCGGTTTACGAGCTTGAGCATTACGGCGTGCCGTTTTCGCGCACCGAAGAAGGCAAAATTTATCAGCGCCCGTTTGGTGGCCACACCACCGAATTCGGCGAAGGTCCTGCCGTGCAGCGTACCTGTGCGGCGGCCGACCGGACCGGCCACGCAATCCTGCACACGCTGTACGGCCAGTCGCTAAAACAGAAGGCTGAATTCTACATCGAATACTTCGCCATTGATCTGATTATGTCGGATGATGGGGTTTGCACAGGCGTTGTCTGTTGGAAACTCGACGATGGCACGATGCACGTTTTCAACGCCAAGATGGTTGTTTTGGCGACGGGCGGTTATGGCCGCGCTTATTTCTCGGCGACATCCGCGCACACCTGTACCGGTGATGGTGGTGGCATGGCCGCGCGGGCTGGTTTGCCCATGCAAGACATGGAATTCGTGCAGTTCCACCCGACTGGCATTTACGGGTCCGGCTGTTTGATTACTGAGGGCGCGCGCGGCGAAGGTGGTTATTTGACCAACAGTGAAGGCGAGCGGTTCATGGAGCGCTATGCGCCAAACTACAAAGACCTCGCGCCGCGGGACTATGTATCGCGCTGCATGACGATGGAAATTCGCGAAGGGCGCGGTGTGGGTGCGGGCAAAGATCACATTCACTTGAACCTGAACCACCTGCCCAAAGAAGCGCTGGCAGAACGTCTGCCCGGTATCTCTGAATCCGCGAAAATCTTTGCTGGCGTTGATGTGAACAAAGAACCAATTCCCGTGCTGCCGACAGTGCACTACAACATGGGTGGCATCCCAACGAACTACTTTGGTGAGGTGTTGCACCCGACCAAAGACAACCCGAACGCTGTTGTGCCGGGCTTGATGGCTGTCGGCGAAGCGGGCTGTGCGTCTGTGCACGGTGCGAACCGCCTTGGGTCAAATTCGTTGATCGATCTTGTGGTGTTTGGCCGCGCGGCTGCGATCCGTGCGGGGACTGTTGTTGACCGCGATGCGGCGATCCCTGCGACGCACAAACCGTCTGTCGATAAGGCGTTTGATCGTTTTGACAAGTTGCGCCACGCAAACGGTGCCAATCCAACGGCTGATCTGCGTCTTGAGATGCAAAAGGCGATGCAAGAAGACGCTGCCGTATTCCGCACTGACAAGACGCTGAAAGAAGGCGTCGAAAAGATGACTTCAATTACGGGCAAGATGGACGATATCCATGTTACGGATCGTTCGCTTGTTTGGAACACTGATCTTATGGAAACGCTGGAGTTGGGTAACTTGATGCCGAACGCGCTGGCGACGATTGTCAGTGCCGAGGCGCGTAAGGAAAGCCGTGGTGCCCACGCCCATGAGGATTACGCGACGCGCGACGACAAAAACTGGCGCGTTCACACGATAAGCCATGTGGACGGGGCAAAGGTGACGCTGAGCCATCGTCCGGTTATCACCAAACCGCTGTCGACTGAAAAAGAAGGTGGCATCGACCTTAAGCGGATTGCGCCGAAAGTGCGGACATTCTGATGTACCGCGCCGCACTCCTACTTCTGGCGCTCGCAGCGTGCACCCCTGCTTTGGTATCCCCCGAACGGGTGGCGGAAATTTGCGAAGACAAAGCAAGAGCCGCGCAAGGCCCGACGGGACGTGTCAGCGTCGGTACCAATAGCAGAACGGGTGAGTTCGGTAGTCTTGAAATTGGTGTGTCATCTGATTTCATCGCCGGACGTGATCCAATTGAGGTTTACGCGCAATGCGTCTTTGATCGCACAGGCGCCGCCCCCATTCGCCCACCCTTGCTGCGCTAAATTGAGAAACGGAGAAACCTTATGAAACTGATCCACGCCTTAACAGCCGCCGCCCTGACGTTGTCTGCCTGCGATGTTGCGCAAATCGTTGCTGTGGATACAGGCCGCGAAGCCGCTAAAGCCGTCGTCGGACCCATCGTGGCAGAAACCATACCCGGACCAGCAGCAATCGTGCTGACCAATTGCATCATCGACAACGCATCCGGCGCAGAGCTTATTGCGCTGGGTGTGCAAGGCGCGACACCCGAAAACATTAGCCTCGTGTCTAACATCCTTGCCCGACCCGAGACCGTGACCTGCGCGACATCCGCGCTCACATAACCCAACAGGAGCCGATCCATGGTTCAACTGACCCTGCCGAAGAATTCCCGCATGACGATGGGCAAGACATGGCCCAAACCCGAAGGCGCCAAAAACCTGCGCAAAGTGCAAATCTATCGCTGGAGCCCGGACGACGAAAAGAACCCTAGTCTGGACACGTATTTCGTAGATATGGACACCTGCGGCCCGATGGTTCTGGATGCGTTGATCAAGATCAAAAGTGATATTGACCCAACGTTGACGTTCCGGCGGTCTTGTCGCGAAGGCATCTGCGGGTCTTGTGCGATGAACATCGACGGGATCAACACGCTGGCCTGTATCTACGGAATGGATGAGGTCAAGGGTGACATCAGAATCTATCCGCTGCCGCATATGCCGGTTATAAAAGATTTGATCCCTGATTTGACGCATTTTTATGCGCAACATGCATCTGTCAAGCCTTGGTTGGAGACCAAGACGAACAAGCCCGCGAAGGAGTGGAAGCAATCCATCGAGGATCGCGCAAAGCTGGATGGGCTGTATGAATGCGTGATGTGCGCATGTTGTTCGACCGCGTGCCCAAGCTATTGGTGGAACGGCGACAAATTCCTTGGTCCCGCAGCGCTTTTGACCGCAAACCGCTGGATCACCGACAGCCGCGACGAAGCGACGGGTGAGCGTTTGGATGACCTTGAAGATCCGTTCAAATTGTATCGCTGCCACACGATCATGAACTGCGCCAAGACCTGCCCGAAGGGTCTGAATCCCGCCGCGGCGATTGCTAATGTTAAAAAGATGATGATCGACCGCACGGTTTAAGTCTGAAGAAATGTGCGCTGCCGCGCGTGTTTAAGTTTGATAGACGAAAGGCGACGCTCCTGAAGAGGGGGCGTCGTTTTTTTATGCTGAGGGACCTTCTGGGAGGAATATTTGCGCCCTATGTATCAAGCGCATCAAGAGTGTGTGTGCGAGATTAAGATTTTAGTTTTGATGATCTGTGCCGCCACGTTTGGTGATGTTCCCATAGTATACTCAGCCCAAAGCCCTGACCACCACACCCTTAGCCTCTGGCCGCAACAGGGCCATATACGCCCTTTTAATCGCGCACCTGCGTGTCATATCTTGCAATTTGTGCATCCGCTTTGGCGCGACAATGCCCCAGCGCCCCACTGACACCGCGACGTGGTCCCGAGCAATCTTTAGTGTGATACATCCCTAACAAAGCGTTGTTGATGGTTTTATCCTGCATGCCCTATCGTGAATTAAATGGGTGGGAAGATTAGCTATATTGTTGCTGCGTTTGATACATAAGGGGCGGATATTTATGAGACAAAGGCAGGGGAAAAGAATGATAGAACCAAGTGACGCCGCCGCGCGACGGGCCGTCGCGCCCGTTGTTTGTTATCCGATTGCGGATTTACCGCAGCCTGATTTGGCGCTGTATCAGCATGCGGCGGAGGGTGCCGCGTTAGTGGCTGAGGCGGTAGCCGCCCCGCGCGACGCTGCCTGCATCGAGGTTCCGGCGGGGTCTTTCCTGCGCATTACGTGCATCAACGGCCCGCAGGTGGGTGATCTTAACCTGTTTAATGCCAATGATCTGACCGAGCGGTTTTATTCCGGCAAGACCCGTGCGCTCCACGGCACACATGTGACAACGGGGGACCGATTGTGGTCGTCTTTCCCACAGTTGCGCCCGATGGCAACCATCGTTGCGGATACCCTTGACTGGTATGGGATCGATGAATTTGGCGGGTCGGTGCATGACGTCATTGGAACGCGCTGCGATCCTTATACGGGGCGGTTATTGCAGGGCAGTGATTACCATCATTGTTGTCATTCCAATCTGATGCGCGCGTTGGCGGATCATTTGGACATGTCGTTGGCGGGCGCTGAACCGCATGTTCACGACGTTCTGAACGTCTTTATGTGTACCGGCTTTACCCGCGACACAGGGCAGTATTTCATGAAAGCGTCCCCCGTTAGGCCGGATGACTACATCGAATTCTTTGCAGAAATTGACCTGCTAGCGGTCCTGAGCGCCTGTCCGGGTGGGGATTGCGGATCAGAACACACCAGTGACACCGCACCATGCCATCCGCTGAAAATGAATGTGCGCACGCCCGTCGCAGGTGCGCTGGCGCAATGGTCGCCCCCCAAGCGGAACGCCTATGACGGATCGCACGGGCGGTAGAGGCCGACTATTTGGTGACAATCAGGCGAACGCTGCCGTCAGTGCGATCTCAATCATGTCGCCGAAGCTGCTTTCACGTTGATCCGCGGGCAGCGCTTCGCCCGTCAGAAGGTGATCGGACACAGTCATCACACCCAAGGCACGGCGCCCATAGCGCGCAGCGAGAATATAAAGTTCTGCCGTCTCCATTTCGACACCCAAAATACCGTGACGTTGCATTTCCTTATTCAGATCAGGGCGTTCATCATAAAATGTATCGGACGAATAAATGCCGCCTACATGGACATCGACGTCCATTGATTTTGCTGCCTCAGCTGCCGCGGCAAGCAATCCGTAGTCCGCGCAGGGGGCGAAATTCAATTCCTTGAAGATCGTTGAGCTTGGCGTGCCGACGGTGCTTGCCGTCATTGCGAGGATGACATCGCGGACTTTGACGTGTGGTTGCATGCCGCCGCACGATCCGATGCGGATCAAGGTCTGAACGCCAAAATCGCGGATCAATTCGTTAGCGTAGATCGACATGGACGGCATGCCCATGCCCGACCCCTGAATCGTGACGCGATTTCCGTTCCACATCCCCGTAAACCCAAACATTCCGCGCACTTCATGCACGCATTTCGCGTTTGTCAAAAACGTTTCAGCCGCCCATTTCGCACGATAAGGATCGCCGGGCATCAGGACCACGTCAGCGATATCGTCTTTGTCAGCACCAATATGAATGGTCATTGCGTCTTCTTTCTATCTTGATTTTTAGCGATGCTAGGCGGTGGTGTGTGGGGGATCAAGTGAAAGAAGGCGTCTGGAAAACTGGACTCGTCAATTGCTGAACGCTGTTCAGCAATACGGGTAAGTTACACATGAAAGGACCTCAAATGTGGTGCAAATCAATTGTTATTATCGCGCTGTGTGGTGGACTTGCCGCCTGTGATGTCGCGACCCATCGGGTGGCGGGTGGCGGGTGGCGGGTGGCGGTTGTCGGCCCTAATAACACGATCTATCGCGGCACCGCGACAGCGACGTTGTTTGAAGGCGGCTGGTTCCAGGATTCGAACGGTCTCACCACCTGTCAGGGGCGCTACAGCCCTGGTGGGGCGGGATCGAACGTAACTTTTCCGGTAAGGTGCACCAACGGATTAAGCGGAATTAGAACGGCGAGCTACCAATCTGGCCTGCAATGTGGTGGGCAGATTGTCATGCAAGACGGGATGCAATGGCAATTTATTTTTAGACGCGGTGCGCTCAATTTATAATGCAGTTGGTGCGGTACTTGATGCGTGCGTACCACCGTAGATTTATGGGATCGGCAGGCGCCCTGCCGATCCCAATTTTAGTGCTGGAAACTTCGGTAATATCCAGAAAAATAATTACTGTAATGAACTGGTCAGTAAGCGAGACGCGAAATTAAATCGCCATGCTCTCTGGTGTCTGACCAGCAGCAATCGCTGATTTAAACCACTCCGGTTGGCGGCCTTTGCCGGTCCATGTCTTGGACTTATCGGCAGAATCTGCGTATTTTGGCGCCGATTTGGCTTTTACTGCAGCGGCTTTCTTCGGGGTGGCTTCGGTAGTTGCCTTGTTGCCCATAATGTCCTCGACGGTCACACCATGCGCTGCGGCAAGTTTTTCCATTTCCAGACGGACTTTTTTCAGGTCCTTTTTGCGATGCTTTTCAAGCGACTTTCCAACGTCGCTCGCGAGCTTCTCAAGCTCCTTCCGCGACATATTTTTGAGATCGATAGCCATAATGTTGTCCTTCCAATTATAAATTAGGCAGTAAAAGATTACACGCCATTTGAAAATGCCGAAATGCCTATCCTAAACTAAAAGCTAATGGAATTCGTCCCTTCAGCAGAATATAGCCTATTATGGCTATAAATTGAACTTATTGCGCTGTGGCGTCAGCTGGATTGGAGCCAGATAGGTCAGCCCCAGGCGGATCAGCCAAAGTTACAATGTCGTCCATGATCCGATTCAATTGGAAATCTTTCGGCGTATATATCCGCGCCACACCCATTGCGGCCAATACTGTGGCGTCTTCATCGGGTATAATACCGCCGACAACGACAGGAATATGTCCCAGACCTTGCGCGCGCATTTTTTCCATCATTTCGGAAATTAGCGGAATGTGGGAGCCCGACAAAATAGAAAGACCGACAACATGGACGTCATCGCGAACGACGGCTTCTATGATTTCGTCAGGGGTCAGGCGAATACCTTCGTAGGTGATATCCATGCCGCAATCGCGGGCCCGCGCTGCAATCTGTTCGGCACCGTTTGAATGCCCGTCCAGCCCCGGTTTGCCCATCAGAAACTTGAGCTTTCGGCCGAGTTTTGCGCTGACAGCTGAGACGCGGTCACGGATTTCATCGAGGCCTTCAGTTTGATTTGACGGGTTGTTGGACACACCCGTCGGTCCGCGATACTGGCCGAACGCGTTGCGGATAACCTCGGCCCATTCGCCCGTTGTGACACCTGCTTTGGCAGCGGCGATTGACGGGATCATGATGTTAGTATCACTGAGCGCGGCGGCCTTTAACGCGGCGAGAGCCGCTGAGACAACATCTGCATTGCGCTCTGCTTTCCAAGCCGTCAACCGCGCCAATTGATCGGCTTCCGCCGCCGGATCGCTGACCATAATCGCATCATCCCCAGCCGTGAGCGGGGACTGTTCGCCGTTCTGGAATTTATTAACACCAATGACAGTAGTGGCACCGGATTCAATGCCTGCAATTCGTGCGGCGTTGGATTCAACCAGCCGCGATTTCATGTATTCTATCTTTGCCTGCATATCGCCCATGCTGTCGATTTGGCCCAATTCCGCCATTGCGCCCATTTTCAACGCTGCGACTTTGCGTTCAACCGCAGGATTGCCTTCGAACAGGTCGTCGTATTCCAAAAGGTCAGTTTCAAACGCGAGGATTTGTTGCATCCGAAGTGACCATTGTTGATCCCAAGGGCGCGGTAATCCCAGTGCTTCGTTCCATGCGGGCAATTGCACAGCGCGGGCGCGCGCGTCTTTTGACAGTGTCACTGCCAGCATTTCGATCAGGATACGGTAAACATTATTTTCAGGCTGCTGTTCGGTCAGGCCAAGGGAATTCACCTGCACTCCGTAGCGGAAACGACGGAATTTCGGGTCTTTTACGCCATAGCGTGCCAGGCAAATCTCGTCCCACAATTCGACAAACGCGCGCATTTTACACATCTCGGTAACGAAACGTATGCCTGCATTTACGAAAAAGGAAATACGCCCGACCATAGCGGGAAATGCATCAGCGGGGACTTTACCCTTAAGATCGTCGAGAACCGCAATTGCGGTGGCCAGCGCAAAAGACAATTCTTCTTCTGGCGTCGCGCCTGCTTCTTGCAGATGGTACGAACAGACGTTCATCGGGTTCCATTTGGGCAGATGTTCACGGGTATAGGCCGCCACGTCGGTGATCATGCGCAGGGACGGGGCAGGCGGACAGATATAAGTACCGCGTGACAGATATTCTTTAATAATGTCATTTTGAACCGTGCCTTGTAGCGCCGAAACATCCGCTCCTTGTTCCTCGGCGGCTGCAATATAAAGCGCCAGCAGCCACGGCGCCGTGGCATTGATTGTCATCGACGTGTTCATTTTTTCAAGCGGGATGTCGTCAAACAATGCGCGCATATCACCCAAATGGCAGATAGGAACGCCGACTTTTCCGACTTCGCCACGGGCCAGCAGATGATCGCTGTCATACCCTGTTTGTGTGGGCAAATCGAACGCGACGGACAGACCTGTCTGACCCTTAGCCAGATTGCCGCGATAAAGTTCGTTGGATGCTTTCGCTGTAGAATGGCCAGCGTAAGTGCGAAAAAGCCACGGACGATCGGCTTGGCGATCGGATGTTTCAATGTCCTGATCTTTTTGCGTCTGCGACATTGATGGCCTCATGAATCAGCTTGCGCAATATTATTGCTTGGTTGCTTTGGTATCGGATATATTACACCCTTGTCAACGCGCCGCACCGCGGCATGAGGCCATTTACGCGGCGGCATTTCCCTGACACGATCCCGCTATGATGACCCCTATTGCGATCCCCCTTTGGCTGCTGATTTTGGTCCTGCTGTTCGCGGCGGTGACCTTTGCGTCGCATTTCTTGTTTCCGTCCGTGCGTTGGTTCTTCCGGCGCCGCGCTGAAAGGGTCGTGGCGCGTGTAAACTTGCGGCTGCAAAAGCCGATTGAACCGTTCAAGCTTGCACGCCGTTACGACACGATCCAACGGCTGGTCTATGACCCCGAAGTTATTGTCGCGATCAACGAATATGCCCAAACGGAAGGCGTACGTGAAGACGTGGCGTTTGAAAAAGCCCACCACTATGCCCGCGAAATCGTGCCGTCCTTTTCTGCCACGGCCTATTTCTCATTCGGGATGCGGGTCGCAAAATGGCTGTCGCGATTTCTGTATCGCGTGCGCATCGGCCAGTTTGACCGCGCCAAATATGATGCGATTGACAAAGATGCGACGATAATCTTCGTCATGAACCACCGATCAAACATGGATTATGTGTTGGTCACCTATCTCGTGAGCCGTGCGGGTGCGCTGTCTTATGCGGTCGGGGAATGGGCGCGGGTCTGGCCGTTGTCGACGATGATTAAAATGATGGGTGGCTATTTCATCCGCCGCAGATCGCGCAGGAAACCCTCGGCGCGGGGCCTCTATCGCAAGGTCTTGGCGCGTTATGTGCAGATGGCGACGGCGGGTGGCGTCACGCAGGCGGTTTTCCCCGAAGGCGGGCTGTCGCTGAACGGCGCGATGTCTGATCCGCGTCTTGGTATCCTGAGCTATATTATTGACGATTTTGATCCCAGCGGGCGCAATGTGGTCTTCGTGCCTGTGGCGTTGAACTATGATCGCGTCCTTGAAGATCGCTTCTTGATCAAAGCGGACCAATCGGGCGTGCGTCGTTTCCGCCCCCCGCTGTTCACTGTTTTGGGTGGTGTTGCAGGCTATTTGTGGGCGCGGCTGCGCGGCAAGATGACAACCTTTGGCACAGCCAATGTCAGTTTTGGCCATCCGTTGTCCCTGCGCGATTTTGTTGAATCCCACGACGGTTCGACGAAGTCTGTCGGTCAGGAATTGATGGTACGCATCGCAGATGTGATTCCGCTATTGCCTGTCCCACTGGTCAGCCGTGCTGTGCTAGCGGGGGCCAATTCCGAGGACACAATCGCTGCGCATATCCAACAGGATTTAAAGTTGCTGCCAGCCACAGTCGCCGCGCCGCGCCGCACACCTGAACAAATGACCACCGCGGGCATGGCGAACCTGCGACGTCGCGGCATCATTGCGAAAGGCGATATCATCGCTGTGGTGGACGGCGAAACCCCAGTGCTGGCCTATTACGCCAATTCCATTGCACATCATTTCCCAGTGCCAAAGCGACGTCAAAAGTTCTTGCAGGAAAGCTGACCGATCAGTAGGATTTTGTCACAATAAATTTTTTATGAGGGAATCCTATGACGTTTCAATTTAAATCACATGCATTCGCGGCCATTGCAGCAACCACGTTGGCAGCATGTGAACCCGTGCCCACAACCACCACGACGACTGTAATATCAGCCAATAAGAACGTTCTTATTATGAACAACACAGGCCGTACGATCTGGCGTTTCTACGGATCACCTGTGAACGTGAATAGCTGGGAAGAGGATATTCTTGGGTCCAACACCTTGTCAGCCGGCCGGTCACTGAACGTCGATTTCTCTGATGGACGCACCATTTGTAACTTCGACATGAAAGCCGAATTCCAAGACGGAACATCCATCATAAAGAACAACATCAACGTTTGCGCGGTTTCAAGAGTCTCTTTCCCGTAAGTTACGCTGCAACGCAGCAGACATAAAATTACAAAAAAGACCCCTGTATAGTTGCAAAGTTACCCAAGTAGCGATTATTACTCCATCAGAGCACGTCGATTCTGCGGCGCGGCACGAATAACGAATGATCTGATGGAGACGGACATGGCGCTCGACCAAAACGCAGCCTTCACCTACGAAGCTGAGAAAAAAGACCTTTACGGCATGGGCGAAGTGCCCCCGATGGGCCACGTACCAAAGCAGATGCACGCATGGGCGATCCGTCAGGACCGGCACGGCGAGCCCAATGAAGCATTCCAACTTGAGATCGTGGATACGCCAACACTGGATTCAGGCGAGGTTCTGATCATGGTAATGGCAGCTGGCGTGAACTATAACGGTGTGTGGGCAGGTTTGGGCAAGCCGATCAGCTTCTTTGATAGTAACGACAATGACTACCAGATCGTCGGGTCCGATGCGGCTGGGATCGTCTGGGCCGTAGGTGATAAGGTCAAGCGCTGGAAAGTCGGCGACGAGGTCGTGGTCCATTGTAACCAAGACGACGGTGACGATGAAGAATGCAATGGCGGCGATCCGATGTTTTCGACCACCCAGCGGATTTGGGGGTACGAGACTGCCGACGGCAGTTTTGCCCAGTTTACCCGCGTACAAGCACAGCAGTTAATGCCGCGCCCGCAGCATCTAACATGGGAAGAAAGTGCGTGTTACACCCTGACTCTGGCCACCGCGTATCGTATGTTGTTCGGCCATGAACCCCATGATTTGAAACCTGGCCAGAACGTTCTGGTTTGGGGCGCGTCGGGTGGTCTGGGGTCCTATGCGATCCAGTTGATCAACACGGCGGGGGCCAACGCAATTGGCGTGATTTCAGACGAAGACAAACGCGATTTTGTGATGGGTCTGGGTGCCAAGGGCGTCATCAACCGCAAGGATTTTGACTGTTGGGGCCAAATGCCCACCGTCAACACGCCGGAATATGCGACATGGTTCAAAGAGGCGCGCAAATTCGGCAAAGCGATCTGGGACATTACCGGCAAAGGCAACAACGTCGATATGGTGTTTGAACACCCTGGCGAGGCGACGTTCCCAGTGTCGACATTAATCTGCAAAAAGGGCGGTATGGTCGTGATTTGCGCGGGCACCACGGGCTTTAATTGCACGTTCGACGTGCGATACCTTTGGATGCACCAAAAACGCATCCAAGGTAGTCACTTTGCCCACCTCAAGCAGGCATCATCGGCGAACAATCTGATGGTTGAACGCCGATTGGACCCTTGTATGTCAGAAGTGTTCCCTTGGGATCAACTGCCAGACGCGCATACCAAAATGCTGCGCAATGAACATAAACCCGGCAATATGTCGGTGCTTGTTCAGTCGCCCAGAACGGGACTGCGCACGCTTGAAGATGTGATCGCCGCGAAGGGCTGACCCGCTTGGTGTCCTAAGTGATTCTAAACGAGGGCTGCCAGCAATTCGCTGCGCGGCCCTCATTGTTTCCAATATATTACCTAATCTGGTCCTCCCCATTAATGGCGGGGCCGTTTCAGTAGGGTGAATTGTTAATCCGTTCGGTTGTATACTCAATCTTAACCACTCGTTAACACATCACACAGAGAGTATTACATGGGACAGAAATGGATCATCGACGTTATCGCTGACCTACGCGCATTTGCTGACCAGAACGGGTTACCTCTGCTGGCACACCAGTTAGATGTGACCTCGACGGTTGCGCAGGCAGAAGTTGCATCGATGGCTGAGGGGGCGCCGCACGCGGCGAATGTAGATGCAAGCCAATCTGCGTCATCTTTTGGTGACACTCGATCAGGCCACTGAACTTAGCGCGCTTCAGGACACGATCGTCCGGCTACGCGACCATTATGGCGTCGCGCATATGGTGTATCATTGGGTGTCTGCGGACGGTGAACAATACGGTTGCGGAACCTACCCGCTCTCTTGGGTTCAACATTATGTTCAAAAGGACTATCTGCGCATCGATCCGGTGATCATCGGCTGCTTTAAGCAGTTCCATCCCGTCGATTGGAAGGCGCTTGATTGGTCAAGTAAAGCCGCCGTCGCGTTTCGCGCCGAAGCAATGCAAGCGGGTGTCGGAAATCAAGGTTATTCCATCCCGATCCGCGGCCCAAGTGGGCAATTCGCGCTTTTTTCGCTGTCAAATAATACCGATGACACAGACTGGGCGGCTTTTACTGAAAGCAACCGCCGTGATCTCATCTTATGCGCCCATTCGTTTAATCAAAAAGCGCTTGAGGTTGAGACGAAGCGCATGCCCGATCCTGTCAAACCGCTGTCGGGGCGCGAAATTGATGTGCTGACCTACCTTGCCATGGGCTATTCGCGCTCTCAGGTGGCACAAACATTAACGATCTCTGAACACACGCTGCGGGCTTACGTCGAAAGCGCGCGTTTTAAGCTTGGGGCGTCAAACACTATGCATGCAGTCGCGCGGGCCGTTTCAGAGGGCCTGATAGTTATGGGCGGCGCGGCGCGGGCGGCCCGTGGCGGCTGGCCGGGCCGCGCGCAAGCCGCCGAATAACGCAACACCCACCGGACACCCACCAAACCACGCATTAACCGCCCAGACACTAGGGTTCCTCCATTCAGCGGATGGAGGCCACATGCTGCGCTATATTTACGGATCAAATCTGCACGACCACCCTGTACTGGCGGATACGATGTTTCGCGATCGCGGCGTTCAGTTTCGGGACCGCCTCGGCTGGGACGTAAGCGTAGACGCACAGGGGCATGAGCGTGATGAATATGACGGTGAGGACCCGCTTTACGTTATCTGGCAGCGTCCCGATGGCCGCCACGGTGGGTCAATGCGGTTTCTGCCGACGACGGGGCCGACGATGGTCAATGATCACTTTGCGGACCTGTCCGATGGAGCCGCCATTCGAAGTCCGTTAATCTGGGAAAGTACCCGGTTCTGTCTTGCTCCGAACGCGAACAGCCGTATCGCTGCGGCTCTGATGCTTGGGGGTGGCGAAGTCATGCGCGGATTTGGGGTGACGCAATTTGTTGGCGTATTTGATGCCCGCATGGTGCGCATCTACCGTCGTGTCGTATCGTCGCCCACTGTTTTGGGCAGCAGTGAAACGGGGCGCGACAAGATTAGTGTCGGCTTGTGGACTTATAACCCGTCCGATCGCGTCAAAGTCCTGTGGCGGGCGGGGCTGTCATCGGCGCTGTCGCATCACTGGTACGCCCGCGCGTTTGGCGAAAAGCCTGAGAAAATGCTGGCACGCGCGGCGTAACGTCTGGCCCCTCAAGCGTGGCGTGGGTAAGGTCGCGCTATGGTTCAAACTGCCCTCACACTCTCCGACGATCAGGCCGAAGCCTGGGATGCCGTGTCCGACCTTTTGGGTAAGGCGGGCGTTAATATGTTGGCCGGCACGACACTGCCGCTGAAAGAACAACCGTTGCGGTCCGTATTGGCCGTTTTGGGCAAGGCAGGCAGCGGTAAAACGCTGCTGTTGGCTGAACTGTTCCGCGCGATGCGCGAAGCGGGCGTTGATATCGTGTCAGGCGACTACGAAGGCAAAAAACGCCGTGATCGGCGCACGCTTGCCATTCTCGCACCCACCAACAAAGCGGCGAGTGTGCTGCGAAATCGCGGTGTTCCCGCCACGACGATCCACCGGATTTTATACACGCCGATGTATGATCCCGAATACGAAAAGATCGCTGAATGGCTTGCAGGCAATGGTGAAAAACCTGCGATTGAGGGTCTGACCGAAGTGGCGCTGGATCGCGCATTTGCGTCCTATCAGGTGAATTCATCAGTCCCTGCAGCGCTTGCCGCGGCCGGTCTACGCGGGTCGGATTTTATCACTGGATGGAAACGCCGTGAGGACCCGCTGGACATCGGGTTTGTTGATGAAAGCTCCATGCTTGACGCGAAACAATTTGAGGATTTGCAGGACATCTTTCCAACGTTGGTGTTGTTTGGTGATCCTGCGCAGTTGCCCCCCGTCAAGGCTGAGGGTGGCAAAATGGTGTTCGAGCAGCTCCCCGAAGCCCGTCAATTGATCCTGTCCCGCGTCCACCGTCAAACCGCCGATAACCCGATCCTCGATCTGGCCCATGCGCTGGCGGACCCGCAGATTGATTTTTATGCGTTTGAACAACTTGTGGCTGAGGCGGCGCAAAAAGATGACCGTGTCGTCATGGCACAACGGGTGGAAAGCGACCTCATGGCGCGTTCACCTTGTCTCGTCTGGCGCAACGCCACGCGTATCAAACTGATCCACGCCTTTCGCAATGCGTTTGGTGCGCCCGTGGATGAACTCCTCGAGGGAGAACCGCTTGTCTGTGACGGCATCGAACTGCCCGCCAAGCATCGCAAAAAACGTCTCGATCTTGAGGCGCGCGGGCTAATCAAAGGCGCTCAAGTTATCTACCTCGGACCAGGTCGCAAGCCTGGGTTTTCTCGCCTTCATGTCATGGGTGCCGAAGACCCACAGGTCAGCGCTGCGTCCATCGTCAAGATCGAACTTGAAGGTGACGAGGAACCGTTCATTCCCTTTGCTGCGCGCATGGGGGCGACGTTCTTGCACGGCGCGGCGGTGACAATCCATAAGGCGCAAGGGTCGCAATGGGACACGGTTCAGGTCTTTGCGCCCGACATCTATGCCGCGTCGCGGATGGGACGGATTGAGGCGGGCCAGCCGCTCTGGAAACGCCTTGCGTATGTTGCGATCACGCGGGCAGAAAACCGACTGTGTTGGGTCGTGCGCAACCGCCTTGCGCGGCCGTCTGGGACGCTGCGAACAGATGACTTGATCGTGGCCCCCGTGCCATTGGAACTGACCGCGCCGCAGCTGGAGGATGAGATTTGAGCACCATCATCGTAACCGGTGCCAGCAGCGGGATTGGCCGTGCGGTGGCAGAAAAATCCTTGCATGGCGGTTGGACCGTTGGCCTGATTGCGCGACGGATCGATGCGTTAGACGCTGTCGCGAACGGTAATCCGCATGCTTATGTTTTGCCCCGTGATGTCACCGATTCAGGTGCTGTCACACGGGCGTTTGACACGTTCGTTCAACAAACTGGGCGCCTTGATACGCTTTTCAACAATGCGGGCATTTTTACCCCCGCTGCGCCGATTGAAGAGGTCAGCGTCGATGATCGGTTGCGGGCCATAAACGTCAATTTGACGGGCATGTTCTTGTGCGCGCGTGCCGCGTTCGGGGCGATGCGCGCGCAGGACCCACAGGGTGGTCGGATCATCAACAATGGGTCAATCCCTGCCCGCCCCCCGCGCCCCGCGCGAGTGTGCGGTGACATATACAACCACCAAGCATGGCATCACGGGGCTGACAAAAACCCTCGCGCTCGACGGCGGTGCGTTCAATATCGCTGCCAGCCAGATCAATATTGGTAATCCGCAAAGCCGACCTGCTGAACGGCATTATCCAAGATGCTGTCGCGACAGGCCTAACTGCACCACCATCCATGGAAGTCAGTCACGTTTCGCATGCGGTCTGGAACATGGTGAACCTGCCCCTGCACGCGAATACGTTATTCCAAACCATTATGGCGACGAAAATGCCGTTTGTTGCACGAGGCTAAACAATTTTTCACTGGGAATTTGAGAAAAGAGTTTCGAGGAAACTCTGCCTAACGAAGAAAAATGCGAAACGCGGCGGAGGCCAACCATCCGGCAGAGATCGCAATCGCCAGCGACATCAGACCGTAAAGGAACGGCTGATTGCGTGACATCTCATAAAGCCAGCGTTCTAAACCGGCTTTATAAACCGCAATACCTGTCACATAATCATCAATCACAACGCCATCGCGGGTGATATAGATATGGGCGGTATATTCGCCTTCGGTTAACGCTGCGGGCAGTGTGATCTGGCCGCGAAAAAGCGTCTCTTCCTCGATGTCGACCTCGCTGTCGAGGATTTGATATAACTGCGAACCTGCGCGAATTCGGATCAAAGCTTCGGTAAATGTTTCTGAGTTTTGCACGGTGTCAGGCGCCCCAACTGAGCGGATGACGCGGGGGATTGATATACCGTAACGCAGGTCTTCGACCGATGTCAGCACGTCGCGCATCGGCGAGGATGTGGCAACAGCGTAGAACGACGGCGCTGCATCGACCTCAACAGCGTCGGTGTTCACCCAGATGCCCAAGATGCGTTCTTTGCGGCGCACGAGCACGGGTTCCAAAGGGCCGGCCAGTGTGATGATCACCTCAAGCGGGCCACCCTCTGGGGCGGGCGCGTCGCGTTTGATCGCCCCAAAAATCATCACTTCCGAGCCGTTGAAATTCGCGGTGATCGCGACCTCATCGCGGCTGAGTCCCAGCACAATTTCTTCAGCACCAAGCGGGGTGACCAGCAGAAAAAGGGCAGCGATCATTCGTAGCATCAGTGCCCCCCCGCAACGCCGATAGAATAAAGCTCGGACGGCATCACAAGTAGATCAAATGCGAGTTTGCCGCAGACCACCAACACCATCATCGCCAACAGAATGCGCAGGTTCTCAGCCTTCATTTTTACACCGATACGGGTGCCGACCTGCGCCCCAATCACGCCGCCAATCAACAGCAAAACCGCGAGCACAATATCGACTGTGAAGTTTGTCGTGGCATGCAGCATTGTGGTGAACGCGGTGACAAAAATAATCTGGAATAATGACGTTCCGATAACCACTTTGGTGGGCATGCCCAGCAGATATATCATTGCGGGCACCATAATGAAGCCACCACCGACACCCATGATGGCCGCCAGAATACCAACACATAGGCCGATGATCAGAGGGGGGATCACGGAAATATACAAACCGGACACGCGGAATTTCATCTTCAGCGGCAGGGCATGGACCAGCCCGTGCTTGCGCCGCACCGGGCGCGCACCGACAATTTTGGACCGTCGGATTGCGCGCCAAGATTCAATGAACATGAGCCCGCCAATGATGCCCAAGAATACAACATAGCAAAGCCTAACCAGCAGATCGACTTGACCTAATGACTTGAGATAGTTGAATAAAACAACGCCGATGGCTGCGCCGATAAGGCCGCCAATCAGCAGCACTGTCCCCATCCTCAGATCAACTGTTTTCCGTCTGAGGTGCGCAAGGACGCCTGAAAAAGACGATGCAACGATCTGCACAGCTTCTGTTGCCACGGCCACAGCGGGTGGGATGCCAATAAAAAACAGCAGCGGCGTCATTAAAAAACCGCCGCCCACACCGAACATGCCGGACAGAATCCCGACAATACCGCCTAATCCAAGCAGCAAAAAAGCGTTCACTGACACTTCCGCGATGGGCAAGTAGATTTGCATAGGCCTTCCTTACGCCTGCAACGGTACCCTGTTCAACGACCAAATACGCTACGATTATAAGACCAGATGTCTCACTCAGTGAGAATCGCCAGTTCTAGAGACGTGGTAGCGCCGCCCGCAGCACTTTTTCAAGCTTCGCAGCCCCCAGAGGGGCCATGGCCTTGGTGTGTTCATGGCTGATGGATTCGTCACTCATTCCTGCGGCCATGTTGGTGATGGTTGAAATGGCGGCGCAGCGCAGGTCAAGGAAACGCCCCAAGATCACTTCGGGCACGGTGGACATGCCGACCGCGTCTGCGCCAAGCATGCGGATCGCGTTGATTTCGGCCACGGTTTCGAATGACGGACCAGAATACCATGCATAGACACCGCTATGCATTTCGATTTTCACGTCCAAGGCAGCACGGGTCAGGACCTCGCGCATGGCAGGATCATAACAATCCTTCATCGGTACGAACCGCGCGTCGGTTTGTTCCCCGATCAACGGATTCAGCCCGCTAAAATTGATGTGATCGGACAAGCACATAATCGACCCCGTGGGCATGTCTGGCACCATCGATCCCGCAGCGTTGGTGGCAATCATTGTGTGCCCGCCAAGGGCCTTGAGCACTTCGAGGGGCAGGCGCATCGCATCGCCGCGACCTGACTCGTAATAATGTGCCCGCCCGCCAAACACAGCGACCCGCACGCCTTCAAGGGTGCCAATCACCAGGTTGGGATTGTGGCCGCTGACGCCCGCATGAGGAAATCCCTCAAGCTCATCATAAGGAATTGCAACGCCTTCGACAGCACCCGCCAGATGCCCCAGACCCGACCCAAGGATCAGGCCAATTGAAACGGGTGCGGGGCCCGCAATCGCGCGGATCTTATCCGCCAGTTCCTCAGCGTTCCTTGACATAAGGTTGCCCCCCGGCGCGTGGTGGAATGGCCTTACCGACGAAGCCTGCCAATACGATCACAACGAACAAATAGGGCAGGGACTGGATCAATTGCGACGGTATTTTCACGGTCTCCCAAAGGGCTGTGAAAATGCCAATACCGTCCGCTGACGCCGTCCCGAACCACGCAGTTAAAGCGACTGCAGTCAGTACCAGCGACAAGCCACCCAACACGATCACGTCGATCTTTTCACGCTTCACCGCATAGATCGTCAATGCAGCCGCGCAGCCTATTAGCAACACCATGATCCAGATCACCTGCAATTGGATGTTGGAAAACCGGATATCAATCGCAAAGAAAAGGCCGAACAACAAACACGCGCCAAGGGCATACCAAGGCCGCCATTTGGCAAAGATCAACGCGGCTAGTGCAATGAAACCACGGTTCGCGGTCATGTCTTTGGTGAAACCTGCTTGCACCGCCGTCGACAAATACGCGCCTGCGATGCCACACAAAATCCCGCAGATAATCACGGCAGAGAACCGCAACCGGACAACTGAAATGCCCGCCGTGTCCACCGCCTCGGGTGCTTCGCCAACGGCGCGCAGACGCAGGCCGAACCGCGTACGGTACAATATCCACCAGCTCAGTGGAACAGTCAAAAGACCGAGGTACACAAGGATTGAGTGGCCGGACACGAATTCGGAATAGAATTGCATCCCCGGGCTCGCCTGCATTTTGTCACGCATCCGCGACAGTGCACCAGGAAAGTCCAAACCGTTGAATCGCGCCTCGCTGGGCAGCGACGGTGTACGCCCGCCTTGGGCGAACCAGCCCTGTGCGATCACAACCGTCAAACCAGCCGCAAAGAAGTTAATCGCGACACCGGAAATCAACTGGTTGCCGCGAAAGGTAATGGACGCAATGCCGTGGATGATCGACAGCACCACGGAAATTCCGATGCCAGCCAACAGGCCGACCCAGACGGACCCTGACGTGTACGACACAGCGGCTGACACGAACGCCGCCGCCAACATCTTGCCTTCAAGCCCAATGTCAAAAATGCCTGCACGTTCGGAAAACAGACCTGCAAGGCAGGCCAACAAAAGCGGGATTGCCATGCGCACGGATGCGTCGCCAAGCTGTACGATTGTGAAGAAATCCATTGTCTATTCCCCCGCCACGCGGCTACGTCCAAAGCGGATGAACAATTTTTCAATTGGGCTGCGGACCATTTCGTCCAAAGCACCGGTGAACATAATGACCAGCGCCTGAATGACGACAACAATCTGAACCGGGATTGACGTTGCGGCCGACAATTCAGCGCCACCTTGGAACAGCGCCCCAAACAGAAGCGCAGCAATGACAATACCAATCGGGTGGTTGCGCCCCATCAACGCAACCGCAATCCCGATGAAACCAGCACCGCCAGAGGCGTTGTCCACCAGTTGCGGCGTGTTGACGCCCATCGTGTTGTTCACGGCCATCATCCCAGCCAAGCCGCCAGAAATCAGCAACGCAATCATCGTGATATTAACGGCTGATATACCGGCATACTTTGCAGCACTTTCAGATCGACCCAGTGCACGAATTTGATACCCCAGCCGCGTGTGCCAGATCAACGCCCAAACCCCGACGCAAGCCAACAGCGCAATAAAAATCGACACGTTTACGGGGGATCGCCCGAACAAGTCAGACCCGAACAGCCCTGCAATATCGTTGAGGGACGGCAAGTGCGCCGCTTCTGGGAAGACCGCAGTAGCGATTTGCATATTGCCGTCAGGCTTCAACGGACCGCTGAGCATATAGATCAATACTCCCGACGCCATAAAGTTGAACATGATCGTCGTGATAACGATGTGACTGCCGCGCCGCGCCTGCAAATACGCAGGTATCGCGACCCAAAGCGCGCCGAAGAGGGCCGCAGCTGTGGCACCGGCGATCAACGCCAGCGTCCAGTGTGGCCATGGCACAAACAGCACGACGATTGCGGCCCCAAGACCACCCAAAAGCACCTGACCTTCACCGCCAATGTTGAACAGTGATGCATGGAACGCGACCGCAACGGCCAGCCCCGTAAAGATAAAGTTCGTCGCGTAAAACAGCGTGTAGCCAAGAGAATCTGACGTGCCTACCGCGCCATAAGCCATCATTTTCAACGCTTCCCAAGGGTCCTGCCCCACAGCCACAAACACGATTGCTGAAATCAGTGCCGCCAAGATCAGCGACACCACCGGCACCAGCGCCACATCGGCCCACTTTGGCATTTTGTCCATCAGGCGGTCTCCCCATCTGTGACGCCCGCCATCAGCAGGCCCAGCTCTTTTTCATTGGTATTTTCGGGCAGGCGTTCGCCCATGATCTGACCATCAAACATGACCGCGATCCGATCACTCAGGCCCATAATCTCGTCGAGTTCCACCGACACCAGCAGAATGGCCTTGCCAGCATCGCGCAGGGCGACAATCTGTTGGTGGATAAATTCGATTGCGCCGATATCGACGCCACGTGTTGGCTGCCCGACTAGCAATAAATCAGGGTCGCGTTCGATTTCTCGCGCGACGACGATTTTCTGCTGGTTGCCGCCGGAGAAATTCTTGGCTGACAACAGCGGATTGGGCGGGCGCACATCGAAACGGTCCATCTTTCCTTGCGCATCACGCAGGATCGCAGCGTTGTCCATCAGCAGCGCGTTTCGCTGGTATTCAGGGTCGTGATGATAGCCAAACGCGGTGTTTTCCCACGCGCTAAAATCCATGATCAGGCCATCGTGCTGGCGATCTTCGGGTACGTGGGCAATGCCACGCGCACGCCGACTTTGGCCGTCAGAATGGGCACCCGTCAAATCCAGCGGCACCCCGTTCATCAGAATTTCGCCACTGGCTTTTTCGTAGCCGCCCAAGACCTCAAGCAGTTCGGATTGCCCATTGCCAGACACCCCCGCAATGCCAAGTATTTCACCCGCGCGGACGTTGAACGACACACCTTTAAGACGATGCACGCCCTTTTCGTCAGTAATGTCGAGGTCGCGCACTTCAAGCACGACATCTTTGGGTTTTGCAGGGGTTTTATCCACCCGCAGCAATACCTTACGGCCCACCATACGTTCCGCAAGATCAGCAGGATTGGTGTCTGATGTCTTTACTGTCGAATCCATTTCACCACGGCGCATAACGCTGACTGTGTCGGTGATGTCCATAATTTCGCGCAGCTTGTGGGTAATCAGGATGATGGTTTTTCCCTCTGCCTTCAGGCGGCCAAGGATGCGGAACAACTGGTCGGCCTCGGGCGGGGTCAGCACGCCCGTCGGTTCGTCCAAAATCAGGATGTCAGCATGGCGATACAGCGCCTTTAGAATCTCAACCCGCTGCTGCATTCCGACGCCAAGATCTTCGATAATCGCATCAGGATCGACGTGCAGTTCGTATTCTTCTGCGAGGCTTTTTAATTGCTTACGTGCTTTGGCCAAGGACGGACGCAACAACGCCCCGTCTTCGGCCCCCAAAACTACATTTTCCAACACGCTGAAATTCTTTACCAGTTTGAAATGTTGAAACACCATGCCGATTCCGGCGGCAATCGCCGCCTGACTATCGGGAATTTGGGTCTTTTGACCGGCGATAAAAATCTCACCTGCATCGGCCTTATAAAACCCGTAAAGGATCGACATCAGTGTCGATTTCCCCGCGCCGTTTTCGCCGATGATACCGTGGATCGTCCCCGGCATGACTCGAATGGAAATGTCCTTGTTGGCTTTCACTGGCCCAAAAGCCTTTGAGATTCCGATAAGTTCAATGGCGGGGGAAATGTCACTCATGCGGCTGCTCCTGTCCCCACAAACCCGAACATGCGGGTGATCTTGTCGCCGTTATGTTCAACGAAATACTGGCCCGTTTGCTCCATACCGTTGGCCATTCGAAACGCGATTGTCGCGCGTTCCGATGCGCCGCGCAGGTCGGTTTTGATCACAACCACCGATGCACCGATGGCCGTGGGTGCGAAATTACCAACGTAGTCCGAAGTGGCTGCCTTGCCTGTCAAAATGCCCTGCGAACGGGGGTCATCACAGATGCACCGATCCGTCACGACGGCGCTGATTACCGCCAGCCGCGCGGTGTCATCTGGTTCGCTCCAAGCGCTAAAAAATGTGTCTGTCACCGTCATCAATCCATCCCCCCAATAGTGCAAGGGGCCGCGCCGAGTTTATCAGCGCAGCCCCAAATGTAGTGTCGTTAACAGCCAGCCTTAGAATTCAAGCGCTGGGCAAGTTTCGTCAGACATATAGTCGTGGACCACCAAGGTGCCAGCAACCATTTCGGCCGAAGCAGCATCAACAGCGGCCTTCATGTCGTCGGACACAAGCTCTGCGTTGAACTCGTCCAGCGAATATCCGACCGCACCACTTTCGACGCCAAGAACGAAGATACCGGCTTCCAGATCACCCTTGTTGGAGAATGAATCGTACACAACGTTATCAACGCGCTTGAGCATGGATGTCAGGACCTGACCTGGGTGCAGGTAGTTCTGGTTGGCGTCCACACCGATGGACAAGATGCCTTCGTCGGCTGCCGTTTGCAGAACACCAACGCCAGTACCACCAGCAGCGGCGAACACAACGTCCGACCCTTGGCTGATCTGTGCCAGCGTCAATTCGGACCCTTTGACGGGGTCATTCCAAGCGGCAGGTGTTGTGCCCGTCATGTTGGCGATGATCGTCGCGTCAGGGTTTGCAGCCATCGCACCTTGGGCGTAGCCACAGGCAAAGCGACGGATCAGTGGAATGTCCATACCGCCAACGAAAGACACGACACCACTTTCGGACGCGGTCGCGGCCATCATACCAACAAGGTAGGATCCTTCCTGTTCCTTGAAGCCGATTGCGCGCACGTTCGGCATGTTGATCCATGACACGTCAATAACGACGAAGTCTGTGTCAGGATAATCGGGGGCCACAACTTCAAGCGCGGTTGCCCACGAAAAACCGGCCATAACGATCGGGCTGTTGCCATCTTCGGCAAAGCGGCGGATCGCCTGTTCGCGCTGGGCATCGGATGTGATTTCGAATTCAGCAAATGCGCTGCTGTTTTCTTCGGCCCAACGCTGAGCGCCATTGAAGGCCGATTCGTTAAACGATTTGTCGAATTTGCCACCCAGATCATAAATGATCGCAGGGTTGGACGCGTGGCCGTCGGCAAATGCAACGCCAGCGGTCAGGGCAAGTGCAGTGGTCGCGCTCAGGAATTTAGTCATAAGGGTCATAAAACTCTCCCAGTTTGTTGTTGGGGGGCCGCATGTAAGAGCGGTCCCCGATCTCAAACCCGCCAAAGCAGCGGGCGTCATTTCGATCATGCGCAAATTAGGCAATGTGGTGCCGGAAAGATCAACCGATTCTTATGGGTCAGGTGATTTGGGACACGTTTTAAGCACCCGATGCAGGGTAATGGGCAGGGGAAATCGCAACTTTCATGCAGATCGCGGATGCGCCGTTCGCGTAGTAGTTGCGACGCGTGCGGAACTGCGCGAATCCGGCGCGGGCATAAAGCGCGAGGGCAGCCGTGTTATCATCCGCGACGTCTAGGAAAACCGCCTCGATTCCAGTATTGGTCAAGACGTCGAGCGCGCCGCGCAACATGGACGCCGCCCGCCCTTTGCCTTGGGCGTCTGGATGGGTGGCGAGCGTCAAAATTTCCGCTTCTGGTCTGGCAAGCCGAAAAACCGCGAAACAGGCATTATCGCCGTGGATCAGGATCGTTTTGTCGTTCAAGTAGCGTTCAAAATCTGCTGCAGGCCAGCCTATTCCAGCAAACGCCGACCTGTGGGTCTGTGCGAGGGCCGCAGCGATCACGGCAGGATCATCGGCGGTTTGTCGCGCGGCGGGGCGGCATCTGCGGGGCGCACATACAGCGGTGCAGGCCGCACGAAAGTTTCATCAGGCTGCGCCAAACGCGCTGCCGCTATGTTCGCGATCGCAATAATTAGGGTGGTAGGATTCGGCGCAGGCGCATCTGCGTCTTCGAGACGGGGGGGGGGCAAACCGGCCTGCGTTAAATCCATCGCATATCGTTGGTCACGCGGTGCGGGCAAATAGGCGGTGTAGGGCAGAGTTTGGCCATGCGCCACGGCCTCAAATCCGTTGACGCCAATTGCGGGTTTCCCAAGGCCCAGTGCCAAACCACGCGCCGCAGAAACCGAAATGCGGATGCCCGTAAAGTTTCCTGGCCCCACACCCACAGCGATTGCATCAAGATCAGCCCAACTGAACCCTTCGTCTGCCAGCAGGTCTTCAAGCAGCCCGATCAACCGCTCCCCCTGACCGCGCGACATATCTTCTTGACGGGTGGCTATTTGACCATCCCCCCACATCAAAGCGGCGGCGCAATGCGCCGCCGATGTGTCGAATGCCAGAATGATTGGCCGAGCCTTCATGAATACCTACGCCGCGACAGGGCGGACTTCGATCACTTCGGGAATGTAGTGGCGCAGCAGGTTTTCGATGCCCATTTTTAGTGTCAATGTTGAGGATGGGCAGCCTGCGCACGCGCCTTGCATATGCAGATAAACCACGCCGCGATCAAAGCCATGGAACGTGATGTCGCCGCCGTCTTGAGCAACAGCCGGGCGGACCCGTGTGTCAAGTAACTCTTTGATTTGGTTCACGATATCACTGTCTTCGCCAGTGTGTTCAGCATGGCCGGACCCAGTTTGTTCGCCGGTCATTACCGCGGCACCAGACTGATAATGTTCCATCACGGCACCCAGAATCGCGGGTTTGATGTGGTCCCATTCAACACTATCCGCCTTCGTTACGGTCACAAAGTCATTACCGAAGAACACGCCTGTAACACCCTCAACAGCGAAAATACGACCCGCCAAGGGGCTCTTGCCAGCGGCTTCAACGCTCGTAAAATCGGCGGTGCCGACTTCAAGCACGGTCTGACCGGGCAGGAATTTCAATGTCGCTGGGTTCGGGGTAGATTCAGTCTGGATAAACATGGTGGGGCAAACCTTTTTTGTCAGGATTTATATATGCTCCCACATCCCCGTAAAGTCAAGGTTTGGAATCGTTCTAAGACGCAAACGGTCCGCCCTTTGGGCGATCTGAAGTGGGGAGGAAGTAAAGAACAGCGATCGGCTTAGTTGTGACAATTGAAATTGAGTTCTTGTGTGTCCATAATTTGGCCACCAAATTTCAAGATTGTGATGGCGTCTCCGAATGATGCTGTGATTTCGACAACAATTAAACCCAGTTCAACTTCTGTGCCGACATCTTGTGATGGTGGGAATGCGCTGATGTAATCGCCGGCAGCGGATGCAATAACATTAGTGTGCGACATTTCACGCTGCTCCTCATCGAGTGAGAATCATGTCACAAATTCAAGATGAACTGTCATAAAACGCCCGCGCCGATGCCGCACAGGGCAGTTGAAGGCCGTATCAACCGCCGCGTATTGTGCGATCAGATTCACCGGTCAGTCCGTGAGCGCCGCAGATCTTCAAATGCGCTTATTGGTTCAGGTGATCGCCTCAAGGCGTTCTTTTGACATATCACCAGGCACGATCGTCATCGGGATCGGCAAAGTTCCAGCCTGTTTGATCATCGCAGTGATCAATGGACCGGGGCCCTTTTTATTCGTGGCAGCGCCCAGCACCAACAAGCCGACTTCTGAGTCTTCTTCAATCTGCGCGAGGATTTCGGTCACAGGCACGCCTTCGCGGATGATCAGTTCGGGATTAACGTTTTGCTTGTCGCGCATCCATTTGGCGAAGACTTCGAAATGTACTTCAATGCGTTCGCGGGTTTCCGCACGCATCACTTCACTGACTCCGATCCAGTGGTTGAATTCATCTGGTGGAATGACCGACAGCACGGCAACACCGCCGCCGGATTTGGCCGCCCGCATTGCAGCAAAACGCATCGCGTTCAGGCATTCACGACTGTCATCTAGGATCACGAGAAATTTGCGCATTGTTGTCTCCCTTAGTCGCCTGACTGTGAAGGAGAGCCGCCACTCGCGCAATCCATAACTGCGTTTACCGCAAGAACCGCCGCGTGGCGCGCACACAGCCGTTGGCGCATTGCTGGCTAGTGAATATCAATGATTGTAGGGCTAAAAGATAGATCGCAGCGGTCGCGCCAATCGCAAGATTGCTGATGTGAACAGCGGCGCTAAACACGCGGGCATTGCCCAAAACCTCAAATGCGCCGCGTGTTCTTGGGCCCAACGCATCGCTGACGCGGGCCAGTCGCGCTGCCTCTTGCGCGGTGTCGACATGTCGCAGCAGCAGTATGGCTTCTGCGACGGATGTCTTGTCGGCGACGCGGCGCAACGAGCCACTCAGTTCACCCAGTTCCGCCAGTTTCGCGCTGTCCACCACATCGGCCGGTCCAATGCGCAACGCTGCAAGGTCGCCCATCCGGTCCCATTGCACCGCATCACCAATCAAACTGCTGAGCCGCGTGGTCAGCGGCGCCGTGAGCGTGCCGAGCCTGCGTGCCATCCGCAAAACTGACGTGCTTGCCTTGATGGTGTAACTGGTGCCGCCGGACGCAATCACCGCGCCGGTTGCGCCAAGGCCGATAATCGCCAGCCCGAAATCTAGTTCGTCTATGTTGTCGCCTGCCAGATAATCGCCTGCCGCACGGCGCAACGCATTCAAATCGCCCGCAGGCGTTAATTCAAACGGTAAGGCGCAGGCGCCCATTTGGAATACTGTCGAACAGGTGGTAATATCCACAGCACAGGCGCTGCATGCGGTTGCGCGCGCGATCAATCCGGACGCTGCGATATTGAGGGCGGATATGTCTTCAACCAATGTTGGCGGCAAAGCGACGCCATGATCAAGCGCCAGCCCCATCAGCACGTCGATCTGCATCAGGTCCTGCGCAATGATCGTGTCCTGTATGCGTGGCAGTAACCATACCAGCGTCACTTCGCGGGCCATGGCGCGGGTCAATACCGACTCAATTTGCTACCTGCTGCGATCAACAATCGGGGCTGCAAAAGGCGACTGCGATGACAGCCACGCGACGCTGCCCGCCGTCATGGTGAACGGTGACAAGGTCAATATTATGAACAGCAGCCACCTCATGTGGCGGTTCGCAGTC
The DNA here is from genome assembly GCF_000155675.2 of Octadecabacter antarcticus 307. GTDB lineage: Bacteria > Pseudomonadota > Alphaproteobacteria > Rhodobacterales > Rhodobacteraceae > Octadecabacter > Octadecabacter antarcticus. Next base: position 4,028,574 of record NC_020911.1, on the reverse strand, counting down.
GTGAATTTCTCATTCCGATCCCGTCAGTCTTACGCCCGCAAAAGCCCAACAATATCATAGGTTTTTTCCAAGATCGGCGTTGCGATCTCGCGTGCTTTTTGCGCACCGCGCGCCAGTTTGCGGTCAATCTCTGCCGGATCATCCATCAGCCGCTTCATTTCATCCGAAATCGGTGCGAGCTTTGTGACAGCCAAATCCGCCAGCGCAGGTTTGAACGTGCCCCAGCTGGCACCGGGATACTGCGCAATCACGGCTTCGGGCGTCATGTCAGACAGACTAGCATAAATATCCACAAGGTTCTTCGCCTCAGGTCGTCCCGCCAGACCCTCAACGGTCTCGGGCAATCCATCAGGATCAGTCTTTGCCTTCTTGAACTTCTTGGCAATGGTGTCGGCGTCATCCAGCATGTTGATGCGTTCCATGTCGCTGTCGCCTGACTTGGACATCTTCTTGGTTCCGTCGCGCAGGTTCATGACCCGCGTTCCGGGGCCTTCGATCACTGCTTCGGTTTGCGGAAAGAAATCCACGCCGAAATCACTGTTAAACTTGGCTGCGATGTCGCGTGTCAGTTCAACGTGCTGTTTCTGGTCTTCGCCCACCGGCACGTGCGTCGCGTGATACATCAGGATATCCGCGGCCATCAGGGACGGGTAGGCGTATAGGCCAAGCGATGCTTTCTCGGCGTTCTTGCCCGCTTTATCCTTGAATTGCGTCATCCGGTTCATCCAGCCAACGCGTGCCACGCAGTTGAAAATCCACGCCAGCTGTGCGTGTTCGGGCACTTGGGACTGGTTGAACAGAATGGAATTTTCCGGATCAATACCCGATGCCAGAAGTCCGGCGGCGATTTCACGCGTGCCAGCTTTTAACGCCGGAGGGTCCTGCCAAACTGTAATCGCGTGAAGATCGACGGCGCAATAGATGTTGTCCATGTCGGGGGACTGCATATCTACCCAGCGCTTGATCGCGCCGAGGTAATTGCCGAGCGTCAGGCCGCCGGACGGCTTGATGCCGGAAAAGACGCGCGGGGTGAAGGCATTATCGGTCATGGTGGCATTCCAAAGCTGGATTAACGGATCACACTCGCTTACCCATGCCCCAACACGCCGTCAACCGAAGGGACCTCCAGTATGAACGACCTTGGGCACAACACCGACCCAATCGAAAGCCCGTTTAACACGATACCGCTGGTGCCATTGTTGCTGGTTCTTGTCATCGCCGCGGTCGAACTGACCCTAACAGCCGCCGCAAATGGCTGGATCGGAGGGGCGCAGGGCGTGGGCTGGCGGGCAAGTGCGTTTGGCGAATTCCAGTTCTATCCCGAAGTAATGACGGAAATTTTCGAACGGGGTCGTGGCTCGCACGATTATTGGAAACGCTTTGTGACCTATCCGTTCGTTCATGGCTCCCTGACCCATGCGGTTTGGGCCAGTGTCCTGGTGCTCGCACTTGGAAAATTTGTAGGTGAAACTTTCAGCCCGATTGCATTTTTGATCCTGTTCTTCACCAGCTCAGTCTTTGGGGCGGTTATTTATGGTATTCTGTCATGGCAGAACACGCAGTTGATCGGTGCATACCCTGGTGTTTATGGTCTGATCGGCGCCTATACCTATCTGATGTGGCTCGCACTTGAACGCATGGGCGACAATCAACTTAAGGCGTTCCAACTGATCGGTATTCTGCTCGGCATTATGTTGGTTTATTTCATGCTGTTCGGATCCTCGCCAACTTGGATTGCCGAGGTGTCTGGCTTTCTGATTGGGCTGTTTACCGCACCGCTTTTGGCTCCGGGTGGCTGGTCGGCCTTTCTCAACCGTATTCGCAAAAGGGCCTGATCGTGGGCAAGACACTTGGCCTCAACCACCTCGGCCTGACGGTGCGCGATCTGGGCGTGACGACTGCATTTTTCGTGGACGTACTGGGCTGGGACGTTATCGCGCGCGATGACAGCTACCCGCGCACGACTGTTACGGATGGGGCATTGCGGCTCACGCTCTGGCAGGTACAAACCGACAACCCGGCGCCGTTTGATCGCAAGACGGGTCTGGGCCTGCATCACCTCGCGCTTGCGGTGCCCGATGAATCGACGCTCATCAACCTCGCCGCGACGCTGGCCAATACCGCAGGTGTCCAAATCGAATTCACCCCCGAACCTATGGGCAGCGGTCCGCGCCACCATATGATGTTTGCCGAACCCGGTGGTTTGCGGATTGAACTGCTGTGGGCGGGGGAATAGCGCCGTCCTGTTTCTTTGGTTCTTAAATACCTGAAATCCTCAGCCGCGGCGCATCGCAGCCTTGAATTCTGATACCCGAAACGCGCCAACAAGGCGGCCAATCAAGAAATAGCCAGCCATGCCAACGATCACCACAAACGCCAAAGCGCCGTAGCGGATTGTGTCCATGCCGAGTGCGGGACCGACCAGTAAGACGGTGTTCCACAACAAAGCCCCCATCAGCATAGACGCGAGCATGATCCGCCAGAAACGTGTCTTGAATCGCGCATCAAATTGCGCGGCGTCGCCCATGGTTCGGCTGCCGCGCCACAAGAGCCAGACCATGACCCAGCCCGCCAATGTGGTCGCAAGCGCAGCGGCGATATAGCCGATATACATCGACAGCCCAATCGCAATGCCTGCGTTCGCGACCATAGCAACGGCGGCGTAATAGAATGGCCGCTTGGTGTCGCCGCGCGCGAAATACAGCGGTTGCATTGCCTTTTGCAGAACAAACGCTGGAAGGCCGGCGCCGTAGACCATGACTGCCAATGCGGTGGCGGCGGCGTCATCTGAATCAAACGCGCCGCGTTGGAACAACACACTGACTAGATCTTGCGCTATCACGATCAACGCGACAGCGGCGGGGATCGTTAACGCCAGAGCCAATTCTGCTGCGCGGTTAAATGCGTCGCGCCCACCGTCCAGATCACCGGCTGCCAATCGACGGCTCAAGTCAGGGAGCAACACCACCCCCAACGCAATCGCAACCACGCCAAGGGGCAACTGATACAAACGATCAGCATATGATAACCACGCAATCGCGCCGTCATAAAAACTTGCAACTTGGCGACCCACCAAAAGGTTGATCTGCATCACGCCACCCGCCAGCATTGCAGGTGCTGCAATGACCGCCAGCTTGCGCAAATCAGGCGTCAGACGCGGCATCCGCAGTCGAAATGTGAACCCCGCACGCCGCGCAGCCCACCAAACCAACGCTAGTTGCGCAAGGCCTGCCAGCGGCACTGCCCACGCGAGGCTTGAGCCGATGTATGCCTCTCGGGTCATGAATGTGACGTTTGAACCAAGGTCGACGATTGTTGTGTTATCTAGTGTCGCGGCCCAGATAAGCGTGCAGATGAAAATCAAGTTCAGTAGCACAGGTGCCGCGGCTGCAGCCGCAAATCGCCCTGTCGCGTTCAAAACACCAGACACGAGGGCCGCCAGCGAGATGAACAAAATATATGGAAAGGCGAGGCGGCCGTATTCAACGGCCAGATCGAATCGCTCATCCCCCTTGAAACCTGACGCCATCATCAACACCAAGGCGGGCATGAATATCACGCCAAGTGCTGTGAAAATCGCCAGCACAAACGCCAACCCCATAAAGGCGTCCTGCGCAAAGGTTTTGGCGTCCGCACCAGCATTTTCGGTGTCTTGCAGTTTCTTTGAAAACATCGGCACGAAGGCCATGTTGAACGCGCCTTCGGCAAAAAAGCGGCGAAACATATTGGGCAGTGAAAACGCCACCAAGAACGCCTGCGCCACCGGACCTGTGCCAAGATAGCCCGCGATCAGGATATCACGCACAAAGCCCAAGATGCGGCTCAGCAACGTCCAGACGCCGACAGTCAGAAAGCCGGATATCAGGCGGATTGGTTTCATGTTTGTCCTGTTCAGGCCATTGGCGTGTTGCCGCCCTTTTAGTGGCAACTTATCGCAAACTCTACGAAGAAGTTGTGCAGGGCGTACTGTGGACGATTTAGAAGTGCAATAAATGCGCCACCTCGCGAGGGGAGTCCTGGGGGGCTGGGGATGCGAGGCAGCGCAAAAAAGGCGGATTGCTCCGCCCCTGTTCAACAATGTGCTTGTGTCTACGAGGGTCAGACCCACTTGGGAAAGCCCCCCTCGCGGTAGGTAATTCGGGATCAATTCGATATAAAGATCAAGAACGACCCCAAAACCCCTTAGTTGAAGTTATAGACGACCGCTATGCCAAGGGTGTTTTCTCCGTCAGAGAAGTTGGCGTCAGTCTGATCGTTATAGCGTGTCGCCTACAGGTCCGCAGCGCCAGCGGGTCTGTAAGCGATACGTTCACGGCCAAATTGTTGAACAATATTGCTGCGAATTTAGAATAGATTACGTCGGTATCATTGGTGAGATACATAGTGTCTGTGCGGTTTACGAATACGTTGGACGAGATAGATGCCGCAACTTCGTTAACAGCTGCGTCACCGACAACGTCTGCCGCACGCCAGACAGGATCTGCTTGGACGAACCACTGTGTGTCGATGCTGTTGAAGCATGCGGTAACCCACACCCACACCGGCAAAGATGTCTTTTGCGTATTCGCCAGCAGTTGTTGTCAGCCTGTCGATAGACACGTCAGATTGGCCGTAAGCAAAGAAGGCGTCAGACAGATTGCGGCGGTAGTCAACACCATCCAGAAAACGATTTTCTGAGATGACGCCTGTAAACTCCGGTTGAAGCGCAATTTCTGTTTGGTAATTCTAACCGTTTGATTTCTCGCTTTCCATCAGTTTTGCGCGGAAGATTTCAGCTGGCGTTTGATATCCCAGCCACGTGCGCGGCGTTGTGTTGAGGCGGTCGCAAACCGACCTCAAATATCGATTTGTGAACGCGGTGGGATCGGACTTGCGGGGGGGGGGGGGGGGTAGCGGCGCAGTCGATTGTTGGTGTTTTCGACCGTGCCTTTCTGCCAAGGAGACAGTCCTTCGATCAGGCCCTCTATGATGGGTTTGGACTGCCGCAAGAAGCTGACGTCCAGAGCGCTTGCGCATGCCACGCATGCCACTTGGGCTACGATTTTGGCGGTATCGAGGGAGATGCTGGTAGAACTTCTCAGCGTGTCCGTCTTTGGAATACGCGTACGATAGATCGTCTCATGACTGACGCGCATGGGATGACGCTCCAATTGCATGCGTCCTGCGATCTGTTCTGGCGAGCAACCCGCGTAAAAACCACTGCGCACAGCGGCCATGATGTCAGGGTCTCTGATCAGCTTGCGATGCACAGCGCGGCGCCCTTCATAACGGCTCTGGGCAACCATTGCATGATAGCCGTTCAGTTCTGGAATTTCCTCATCACGATAGTAGTCCCGCTTGATCTCGCGCTAGTATTGTCGAAGGCGCACGACACAGATTGTCCGCGATCTCTTTGATCGGTATCTTCGCGTCAAGCCATTTGGCCAGATCGCGTCGTTCGTCGAGGTTCAAGTGAGGGTCGCTGCGGCTCATAATGTAACTCCATGCAATTCAATACCTTGTTAAAGAATTTGCACTTCGTTGGTGAATTCACCGCCTACAACTTATCAAGCCGGATAGTGCGGTCTTCCTTGCGCTCGATGACCCGGTCTTGCTCCGTTATCTTCGCCTGCGAGGCCAAGATAATGGCCTTGAGCGCATCGATATTGTCAGGAATATAGGCAGGGGGAGTCATGCCTGTGAGTTATCAAAATTAAGGGCAATCCGCCCGTGCAAAACACCACCCAAGTTATTCTGCCGCAGCCGGTGGACGGGTCTTTAACGCGGTCACGCGACGCCAGTCCAGACCTGCAACCAGCGCTTCAAACTGCGCCGGATCCAGCCGTAATACGCCGTTGCGAGACCGCTCCCATCCCACCCGCCGACCGGCAGTGCATGTTTACATGCATGAGAGGGGGATCATCTTGAGCCGGTCAGCCCGCTTTGCACGAAAGACATAGACCGCACCGTCTAAGGGCTTTTTCTGCAAATGGCTCTGCACCAGCGTGGCCAAACCGCCGTGGCCTTTTGCGAAAGTCCACGACGGCCCGGCAGTTAATTGCAAAGCAATCAATGAGAGGGGGTTTGGTCGCCACAAAGATCTGCACCCCATGCGACGGGTGGGTCACAAGTAAGCCGCGATCTCAGCACTACGCATGGCAGGTGTCCTACGGTAATCCCCCCCTTTCTGACGGGTGGGGCAGTGAAACTACGCGGCCATCTTTAGTTTCTGGGCGGTCCACTGCCCGGCAGGGCATACGAAGTATGTCCCGAGAGGGATTATTGTAAGTCCATAACCATTGTGTGGTGTGTTCTTGCACCTCCTGAATGCTGTGAAAGATGTGTGTTCTGAGCCATTCATTAACTGCCCGGCAGTCGATGCTAAGCATCGAAGAGAGGGGCGAACCGTCCGATTGTATCGCTCGGTATAGGCATTCTGTTGGGGTTTCCTGGCTGGATGTAGCATAGGGTGATGTGATGCTTTGATGCCCATTCCTGCAGCTTTGAACTGACGTATTCCGGCCCATAACACCTTCGGAATATCGCTAATTTAAGGCTATGACTGCCTGCGCAGCCCCAAATAACGCAGCAGGTGGTCATAGCCGTGCCTCAGGTCCCTACGGTGGTTTTGTACAAACCACACCGCAAAGGAGACCAACTATGACCGATATCATTATTACACAAACTGCGCCCGTTTTGGTGGCCATCGATATCTCGAAGGCCCGCGACGAAGGTCTCATTGCTATTGCGGACAAGAAGCGCCGCCGTCGTTTGACTGTTCTGAACCAGCTAGACGACTTCAATCGTCTAATCACATCGCTTGCCTGCTACGGCCGCCCTGTCCGTGTAGCTTTTGAAGCAACGGGTAATTATCACCGTGCCTTGGCTTATCATCTTGCCGCAGCAGGTTTTGAGTTGAAGTTGGTGTCATCTGTGGCCCTGGCCAGAACGCGAGAGGCCTTGCACAACAGTTGGGACAAAAACGACCCTAAGGATGCCCAGGTCATTCTTCACATGATGGAGATCGGGAACGAGCAGTTTTATCATGCCCCCCTCGTGCGTGGCACTAACGACATCCAAGAGCGTTCCAAAACGCATGACATCGTATCCAAGTCGAAGACCGAGTTGTGGCACCGAGTTGTGGCACCGAGTTTTAACCCATTATCTGCCGCTGTATTTTCCTGAAGCTGATCGTTTCCATCGCAGTTCTCGCAGTTCTCGCAGTGACTGGTTCTTTGCTTTCCTTGAACGTTATCCGTCACCACACTTGATCTCAGCCATGAGCAAGGAGGCATTCATCGCTGACGCTTGGGATGTGGTGGGCCGCAAGGTTGCAAAAGAGCGTTTACTTTCAGATATCTACGAGACTGCCAAAGTATCAGTCGGACTGCCGGTTGCCGCAGATTCCGACGCGATAAGCATGTTCAAAAGGAACGTCAGAGTAGCCCTGCTACAGATCGCCTCGCAGCACACTAAATCAGGTCAAAGGGGGGTGGCCGGATGCCCCGGAACCCCCGGCCGGATCAAATCGGTATGGGTGGCCGGATTGCCCCGGAATACGCAATGCTTTGACAATTTTGGCAGAAGCTGGGGATGTACGGCGCTTTCGTCATCACCGGCAGTTTTCGAAGTTCTGTGGAATGGACCTTGCGACTATGCAATCAGGTACATTCAGAGGGCAAACCAAACTGTCAAAATATGGCAATGCTCGGCTTCGTCGAACGCTTTGGATGGCTGGACAGGTTGCTATTCTGCAGCGCACCAACAGCTTCCGCGACAAGTTCGAGCGCTACATCGCCAAAGACCGTCACAACACCCATTTGCGCCGAAAGGCGTACACCGCAATCGCAGCGAAGATGGCCCGAACCGTTCATGGGATCATCAAGCACGGCGAACCATATCGCCCCTTCTTTGAGGGGTGATCGACAGCAGTAGGACCTTTCTCTGTAAGGGCCGTGGAGGCAGACAACTGACCTCGTAGATAATGTTTAGGCCTTCTGCTCAACGACCCAAAGATCTCGTCTTAAGGACGGTGAGAGCCGCAAAAGCGTACTCTGTGTTTGTTATGGGAGAGACAGTTCGTTGACCAAAATGCCAAACTGAGCAATGCTTCTAACGTGTCGAGACGCCTCGATGCGACAATAACCTGACGCCAATTCAGCTAATCATTCCGCGCATAGGACGTTATCGACACGTATGGTTTGGGGTTTGCCGCGCCACTCGATGATCTGGTTCAGGCTCCGGACGACGCGTTCTGCGGGCAGCGAGAAGTCCACGTCAATGCACAAGCCTTCACGATTGAAGTCATCCAAGACGTTAAGAGTTCGGATTGATCTGCCGTCTGCAAGCTGATCCGCCATGAAATCCCCTCTCATTGATTGCACAGCAATCAACTGCCGGGCAGCGATAGACCAGGTCTCGTTTGGTGCATCAGGCACCGCTAACGGCTCGGGTTTGTCACGTTTGAGGCGATTTTTTGGCTTGATCCGCAGGTTCAGCTCCAGTTCACAGTAGATCCGCCTGACGGCCAGTGGGATACACGCGTTTGTGGTTCCAGCCGTAGCCCTGCACGTTGCGTAAATATAAAAAACACAACCCAAAGCCCCACGTGCGCTTGTTCTTGGTCAGGCGTTCCAGCCAATCTGCTCTCTCCTCATTCTCATCACTCAAGATCGGGCTGTACCGATAGCAGGTCTCGCTAATTTGGAAGGTACGACAGGCAAGTGCGATACTTGTGCCCCGCTGCATGACTGCATTCATGGCCATCCACTGGCCGGCAGGTGAATGGCACATTCACCGAGAGGGAATCGTCGGTGAGACGGCCTTAGCGCTTTATTCCGAGCGCCTCCTTCAGAAGATCGTCTCGGACATACTCATCGCAGCATACATCCTCTTGAGACGGCGGTTTTGCTCGGCCATGTCCTTCATCTCGGTGATCAAGGACGCATCCATGCCGCCGAACTTGGCACGCCACTTGTAAAACTGGCGCTACTCATCCCATGCTTCCGACACAGCTCAGAGACCGGCGTACCGCCCTCCGCCTGCTTCAAAATGCCCATGACCTGTGCGTCGCGAAATCGTGCTATCTTCATCAAAAAATATCCTCAGATATCTTGCGGAGAAAATTTGGGTTTTGAATGCCAATAATTTTAGGGAGGATTATGGCTTTATTGCACAAATCAGTTGAGGGGATTCATGTTGTGATTCCAAGGTGGTAGCATGTCGTTCATGAATAGCTGGACCGGCTTTGTTGCACAGTTCGGTCTGAGGCCGTTCTTTCCCTTACCGCAGATAGATTCAGCCTACGGTCTCGGTACTGGGGATGCCAAGGGCTGTGAAACCGTTCAGGATCGCAGCACGGATTTGGATCTGCGCAACCTGCCGGTCGAAATCACGGGCCGAGAGGCGCTGACCAAGCAGCTTCACACAATGCATTCACTGCCCGGCAGGGTATTGCGCAGCAATGTCCCGAGAGGGTTCGTTTCAGCGCGGCTTCGACGGTGGTACCCAGTCAGTTGCCGCCACAATGTGCGGCCCAGATATTTTGAAGATCGGACCGCTTCGTTTCGCGCTTGTGCCCCTGGAGTGTCGGACTTCCACAACTTAGCATTTTTGCGCGGCGGGATCACAGCATGAGCATTGCGGGAAGCAATCGCGTCGTGGCATTTGCGCGTATCGTATGCCCCATCCACTGCCTGACGGCGCATGTTTACATGCATGAGAGGGCGCTGTGACGCTGCCAATCTTCTCACCCGGCGGGATCTGATCAAGGAGATCGGGTAGAATGGGTGCATCACCAACGCCGTTTCTGGTCACTTCGACTGCGCGTATTTCCAGTGTTTTTCGTCTATCCCCCTCTCAGCGAATGTCCTATTCGCCTGCCGGGCAATGGATAAGAGGCGCTACAAACGACGCAACCGTATCGAGCGCATGTTCGGCAGGATCAAAGATTGGATACGCGTCGCAACACGCTACGACAGAAGTCCAACGGTCTTCCTCTCCACCATCATGCGCGCTGCAACCGCTATGTTTTGGTTATGAGTCCTGAGCCTAAGCGCAGTGCAGTAAAAGGAATAAATAAGTTAAGGGAATTTTTTAATGGCCAAACTGGCAAACACGACTGTTTACACGGCCGCCGCTAAGCACAAAGAAACGATGCTGGACAAAACCACTCGTATTGTAAGGAAAATGAACGACGAAGACGCGGAGATACGCCACGACAAGACAGCGCTGCTCCGCAAATCCCGTTTTGAGAGTGACGCTGAGACACCTGTCGAAGCGGTCAGTGTGACGTCCGGCAGGACGCGGAATAAGCGCTCATCAAACCCGTTAAGTTATCGAAAGATATGCCGAGTCTGACGCATCAGAAGCAAGTGCGCTCCAATGCGTATTTACTTTCCACCTAATGGAGATAAGCCACCGGCTTTGAGCCCATTCTATAGGATCACATATCAGACTTTATCACCGTTATCACGTCGTTTGGGCTGCGAAATATCGACATAAGGTTCTGCGCGGGCTGATGCGCGAACGGATCCGCGATATCATTCGACAGTCTTGTGCCGAGATGGGCGTGCATATTGTGAAGGGTGTTCTGACAGCTGACCACGTCCACATGTTCATATCTGTCCCGCCACAGATCGCGCTGTCCAAGGTGATGCAGCGGATCAAAGGGCGCTCGTCGCGGCGGGTTCAGATGGCGTTCCCAGAGTTGCGCAAACGGTATTAGGGAAGGCGGTTTTGGGCCCGTGGATATTTCTCGACAACGTCAGGGAATGTCACCGACGATGTCATCCTGCAGTATCTGGAATTACATTCCAATCGCGATGCTACCGGCCTCGGCCGGTAGTGGTTCACTTAAAAACTACTGGATTTTCTGCAACCGTTCTTTGAGTTTGTCGAGCTTATCAACCTCACCTGACAGGGTCGCTTTCAATTGTGATATCTCGCACTGAGCGTCATTCACGCCGACAGCGCGCTAAAACGTGTCTGCGACTTCACTTGAGCCGTTGCCTTCACCGCTGACGAGCCAGACCATCGATACGTTCAATAGACCTGCCAGCATCTGGATACGGTTAGCGTGCGGCATGTCGGCGTTTCTTTCCCAAACCTCGACTGTGTGCACATCGCGCAAAGTTTCTTGGACAGACCGTCTACGTTCAGAACTTTTGGGTGACGTGCGGCTGCAAGGCAGTCCCCGAAAGTAGCGTTGGTTTCGTTGAAATAATCGCTTTTCTCATGGCTTGCAGTGGACACTAAGTGCTCCATTTATGCTTTGGATTTTTGCTGAAAGCTGACCCTTGTCGACTGAGGTGTGAAATGCAAAATTGCGACCCTCAACTTCAAGGCCGTTGCTGGCCGCTTCCGAAAACCAAGTATTTGAAGCTCGTGAGCTGCTCTGCGCCGACTGGCCCACGGGCATGCATTTTGCCGGTTGCGATGCCAATTTCCGCACCCATCCCGAACTCTCCACCATCGGCAAACTGGGTTGACGCGTTGTGCATCACAACGGCTGAATCCACGGACGTCATGAAAAGTTTCGCCGCGCTTTTGTCCTCTGTCACGATTGCATCGGTATGGCCGGAGGAGTGCGCCTGAACGAACGTGATACTGGCCTGCACGTCATCGACAATCTTCACTGACATGATGTTGCTTAAGTATTCGGTGTCCCAATCCGCATCCGTTGCAGGGGTCATATCCGGCACGATCGCACGCGCCTGTTCGTCACCACGCAACTCGCAATCTCCGAGTGCGACCGTCAGACGTGGCAGGAACAGCTCAGCGATTTTGCGGTCAATCACAACACATTCTGTCGCGCCGCAAATGCCCGTTCTGCGCATTTTGGCATTCGCTACAATCCCGACGGCCTTTTCCAAATCTGCGCTTTCATGAACGTAGGTATGGTTGTTGCCGTCCAGATGCAGCAGTGTCGGTACCCTCGCTTCTTTTTGCACCAACGACACCAATCCACGCCCGCCACGTGGAATGACAAGGTCGACCGTTTCAGTGCTGTGCAGCAGCAGCTTGACCGCTTCGCGATCACGGGTGTCGACCAATTGCACTGCATCCGCGGGCAGACCCGCCGCGCGCAGTCCTTGGGTAAGACAGGCCGCGATCATGCGTGACGAATGAAGGCTTTCGGACCCACAACGCAAGATGACGGCATTGCCGGACTTGACGCACAGCGCACCTGCGTCGGACCCGACGTTCGGGCGCGATTCATAGATCATGGCAATGACCCCGATTGGCACGCTGATGCGGTCGATCTTCAGCCCGTTGGGCCGATCAAAAGTCGCTAGTGTGCGGCCAAGCGGGTCGTCCTGCTTGGCGATTGCATCCAACGCATCCGCCATATCAGCGATGCGGTCTTCAGTCAGTATAAGCCGGTCGATAAAGGCCGCGTCTTTGCCGCCGTCGCGGACACCTGCGACATCTTTGGCATTGGCCAACAAGATTTCAGACGAACGGGCGCGCATGACTTTAGCGGCATGTTGCAGGGCAAGGTTGCGTTGCTGTGCAGACGCTAAGGCGAGGTCGCGTGCCGCAGCCATGGCGCGCCGGCCTAGGTCAGCGATGACGGCTTCGATACTTTGCGCCGGGTCAATTTCGTTCATGACAGCGTTATTCATTGTTTGGTTCCCTTAATTAGGCACCCTGGGGGGCAGCGTTTTATTTTAATGCATCGGCGCGGGCGTAGGCGGCCTGAACGGTGTCATTCAACAGCGCGTCAAGTTGGCCACTCCGCATAAGCTGTTCCAAACCGGCCTGCGTCGTTCCGTTTTTGCTGGTTACCGAGTTACGCAACTCTTCCAAAGATGCATCCGACTGGCGCGCGGTTTCAACGGCCCCCACAATTGTGTCGAACACCAATGATCGGGCTGTTGGTTGATCAAAGCCCACAGATTGGGCGGCTTCAACATAACTGCGCATTATTTCGAAAACATACCCCGGTCCGCTGCCACTGACAGCCGTCAGTCGGTCAATCTCATCCTCGCTGGCCAATTGCACGCAGGTCCCTGTCAGCGCTATTAATGCAGTTATATCGGACCGGTGTTTTTGGGTGCACGTCTGGTTCGCGAACAACCCCGAAACGCCAAGCCCGACCATCGCGCCCATGTTTGGCATCACCCGAATGATTGCTGCGTCACCCACAACCCCTGCGATCGTCGCGACACTGCAACCTGCTGCGATGGACACAAAGCACCCACCAGATTTCAGCGCCGGCGCGTAATCTGGCAGGACATCTGCAATCATCTGCGGTTTAATCGCGATCAACACGACATCAAAAAAACCCACAGGCAAATCTGTCGCTTTTGACACATGCGTCACACCATCCGGCAGGTCCGTCGCGGCAGGATCAGCGACAGTTATGTGATAATCGTCTGTGTGGGCCCATTGACGCAACATCGCACCACCCATCTTGCCGCATCCGATCAAAAGTATCTTCATTTTATCTCTTCCTGGTTCGACAGCCTGTCCTGAAATCGCGCGGCAGTACCGCACACGCAATCGGGGCCGTTCATCATCGCATTCCGTTCGCCAAAACCTCGGCGCGCACCGCATGTTGGGCGGCGACCTATTTGCATTCCCACGTCGGGTGCATGTTATATGTCGGCGAATCATTAGAGTGAGCAGAGCTACAGGGCGGCGTCGCATGACGCAAATAGCCCCTGAACTTACATTCTAAATCAGAAAGTTACTGGAGGTCATTGTGCCCAAGAAGAAAAAAATCGTCGTCAAGATCGGATCCAGCCTGTTGGCAAACAGTGAAAGGCTCACCCTTCGATATGCCTTTATGAACGGCTTGATGAGCGACCTCGCACAGCTGCAAAAAGAAGGCTACGACATCATTCTCACATCCTCTGGTTCGGTGGCCTTGGGGTTGAATATGATTGGTAAACGTCCCGAAGATGCGGGTATTATGGACAAACAGGCAGCCGCTGCATGCGGTCAACCACTGCTGATGAACGCCTACCGTCAAGTCGCGTCAGAACATGGAATGGACGTTGGGCAGATGCTTGTGACCGCTGGAGACATGGAAGAAAGACGGCGCTTTTTGAACATCAAGAACACCATGTCACGGTTGTTCGAAAGCGACATCATGCCGATCATCAACGAGAACGATTCCGTGGCGACCCACGATTTGCGAGTAGGGGATAACGACCGCCTGTCAGCCAAAGTAGCCCAGATGATCGAGGCCGATGTGTTGATCATCCTGACCAGCGTTGAGGGACTGTATGATCGCGATCCATCGGACCCAAATGCAAAGTTCATTGCGGAAGTTAAAGACGTCAGCGAGCACCTGGAATCCACTACGGGCGTCAGTACGCTTGGCAGTGGCGGCATGCTGACTAAGATGCAGGCAGCCAGCATGGCGCAGAATGCCGGTGTGGAAACGATTATTGCGGACGGGATTATTGAACGTCCGGTGTCGTCTGTCCTGAAAAATGAGCGCCGATATACGCGGTGTCTCGTTACTGGTAAAACGGCATCTCCTCTCAAGGTCTGGCTCAGCAATCGGTTGCAGGTCTCTGGAACGCTCGTGGTTTCAAGCGAAGTAGCCGCGTCGGTGATTGCAGGTGACTGTGGGATCACCAGAGCAGACGTGATTTCAATCCAAGGCGATTTTACCAAAGGCGACGTGCTGCACGTCTATGACGAACAGGGAACGGAAGTGGCCCGTGGCCTGACGAACTTTTCCTCTGAGGAAACAATGCTGATGGCGCGCCACATTGATATGCCTATTGAGGATGTAATTGGCTACAAAACGAAGAGCGATATCATTGCTGCGGCGAATATGTTGGTCCTAGCGGGGAACCACCTACTTCTTGATGCACCAGAAGAGGACCAGAGAATTGTGGTCCCATTGTAGACAATCCGTCAAAAATCTCATTTGGCAAAGAAGCGGCATTGTTTGATCTTGTCCCCTTCGTCTTAAGTCCGTTTAGCCCAACAAATGCCGCGAGAACGGGACATCCACTTGATGTCAGATCAGGATATGAAAGCCATCTCCGACCAGCTCAGCGACAAATCACACGGGGTCACGGCGACAGACGCGCCAATCTCGTTCGCGAGCGCATCCGCTTTGTCCACCGATCTATTCCACAGCGTCAGATCATAGCCAGCCTCTGCCAGATTGCGCGCCATCGGTGCACCCATTCGCCCAAGACCTGCAAAGCCAATGCGCATCACGCCACCTTATCGTTGGTAATGCCCGAGATGGCCTGAATGAGGTTGTCTTCGGTCACTTCATCGGACGTAAACGTGCGCATAATTCGGCCCGAATACATCGCGATGATACGGTCGGCGACGTGCAAAACCTCAGGCATTTCCGAACTGATGACAATGACTGCATAGCCTTGCGCTGCCAATTCGCGGATCAGGTTGTGGATCTCGGATTTCGACCCGACGTCGATGCCGCGCGTCGGTTCGTCTACGATAAGGACGCTCGGATGCATCGACAACCATTTGCCAATGACGATCTTTTGCTGATTACCACCTGACAGATTACCCACCGTCTGCTTCCAACCCGGTGTGCGAATATCGAGACGGTCTTTGTATTTATCAAAGATCGCATTTTCTGCGCCCGGCGCAACGAAAGGACCGGATTTGAGGGTATCGACCTGTGGCAACGTCATGTTGTCACGACAGTTCATCCCAAGCACGAGGCCCTGCCCCTTTCGGTCTTCGGGGACCAAAGAAATGCCGCGCGAAATAGCGTCGATTGGCGACGCGATCCGCGTTTCTTGCCCGTTCAGCAAGATCGTGCCCGCACTGGGGTCGCGCAGGCCGAACAATGTCTCGGCAATCTCTGTACGGCCCGCGCCGACAAGACCGTAAAACCCCAAGACTTCGCCGCGCCTGACCTCAAAGCTGATGTCGTGGAACAGATCGCCACACGACAACCCACGGACTTCCAGCGCGACATCCCCCAATTCGTGATGGACGGCGTTGCGCGACAGATCGAGCTTTCGCCCGATCATCATTTGCGTCACCTGATCTTCATCGGTTTCAGCAGTGATCGCAGTGCCGGTATGTTGACCGTCGCGCAGCACGCTAATGCGGTCGGTGATCTTGAAAATCTCTTCCATCCGATGGGAGATATAGATGATGCCCACCCCGCGGGATTTGAGGTCGGTGATGACATCAAACAACACGACCTTTTCTGCGTCTGTCAGGGATGCTGTCGGTTCGTCAAAAATCACGGCTTTGGCATCGACAGTCAGTGCACGCGCAATTTCGACCATCTGTTGATTGGCGATGGACAGACTGCCAACGATAGTTTTTGCATTGAACCCGACGTTTAAGCGGGCAAGAATTTCGTCCGTTTTCGCATAAAGCGACGCCCAATCGACGCGGCCAAAACGTTTCAACGGCAGTTCACCCAGATAGACATTTTCGGCCACAGACAATTCCTGCGCGAGGCTGAGTTCTTGGTGAATGAACAAGATCCCCTTCGCCTTTGCCTCAAGCGGTGAGGCCATAACAACGGGGGTCTCATTGACGATAATTTGGCCTTCGTTGGGCTGATAGATACCACCAAGGACCTTCATCAAAGTCGATTTTCCAGCACCGTTTTCGCCCATCAACGCATGGACTTCACCGGGCATCACGTCGAACGACACGCCGTCAAGCGCGCGCACACCGGGGAAGGTTTTGACGATCCCTTCAAGGCGGAGGGCGGGGATTTGATCACTCATATCTTCAACTCCTCTTTGCCTTTGGCGTTCAACTGGCGATCAAGGATCAGCACAGCGATCAAGATGATCCCGATCACGAGGTTCACAGTCGATGTATCCGCCCCGATATGGCCCAGACCCTTGCGCAACAGCTGGATCGCGATGACCCCGCCAAAAGTCGAAATGATCGACCCCGCGCCACCCGTCAGCTTGGTGCCACCAAGAACAACGGCTGTGATGACCCAAAGTTCATAGAGCTGGCCGTCGTTGGGATTTACCGATCCACTTTCCGAATAAAATACCACCGCAGACAGCGCGGCCAGAAATCCGATGATCATGAAGTTGATTAGCATATGGGGTCCGACGCGGATGCCCGCATTTACGGCCGCCTCGCGGTTGTCACCAATGGCATAAGCGTTTCGACCGTGGACTGTGCGGGTCATGATAAACCAGATGATCGCCGTAACAATCAGCAAGAACCACGTCGCCGTGTGCAGCCCCAGAAACTCAAGTTCCGCGAAATCCACCAGCGTCCAGTTCAGGTGTGATGTGGGATTTTCACCGTTATACATGAACACCAGCCCGCGATAGCCAAGCATGGAGCCAAGTGTCACGATGAAGGCATCAACGCCAGTTTTCCACACGATCAGACCGTTGATGAACCCCAGTGTAATTCCCGTCAGCAGGGCCAGCAGCCATGAGACAGGGATCACCCAATTGCCAAGGCCCGCAAAGATCGGCCACGTCATGGAATCCAGTAAAATTATCCCCGACAGGGCAAAGATCGCCCCGACGCTCAGGTCGATGTTACCGTTGATCATGATAATGGTCATGCCAATCGCAATGATGCCGATGGGGGCAGATTGCTTTAGCAACAACAGCATGTTGTCGATATCCATGAACGCCTTGTCTGTGATCGACAGGAATTCGCCTGCAACGGAAAAGAAGATCAGTTCCAGCACGATGAAGCCCCAAATGGCGCCTTTGCTTAAATAGGTTGAGAGTTTTCCAGCTTGCATGTGTCCCGCCCCCCTAAGCGATCGTTGACCAGAACTTGCCGCGCTTGGCTGCTATATCGAGCCAGACTGCAAGGATGATGATGACCCACGTCACAACGAACTGGACGTAGAACTGAAGCCCCACGAGCAGCAGACCATTTTGGATAAACCCAAGGATCAACACCCCGATGAGCGTTTTGAAAATTGTACCGGACCCGCCAAGCAGGGACGCACCGCCAAGGATGACAGCCGCCAGAACTTCAAGTTCCAACCCCTGCCCAACAGTATTTTGTGACCCCATCGAACGGCTGGCTTGGATCAGTCCCGCCGTCGCGACGCAGGCCGCAGAGATGACGTAGCAATAAAATACAGTGCGCGCGCGCGGGATACCGGAGAACGTCGCCGCCGTGCCGTTGCCACCCACCGCATAGACTTTGCGCCCAAATGGGGTCCTCGCCAGCACCAAGCCCAGGAAGGCAGCCACCAATAGGAACATAATAATCGGCACCGGAATACCCAGCGCCGTGCCCTGCCCGAAGACGCTGAACCACGTGCCTTGTTTGTCGACAATATCCATATTTTTGCCACCCGAATAGGTCAGCGTAAGCCCGTGGATCGCCGACAACATGCCAAGCGTGACGATGAGTGAATTGAGCTTGAGGTAGCCGACAAGAAACCCGATCAGCGCCCCCAGCGCGATGGTCATAGCAAACATCAGCGGGATGGCGATTGCGGGGCCGACCTTGTCGTGCAAATCCAGCACAACGATGGTGGAAAAAGACATCATCGACCCGACGGACAGGTCCAGATTGCCGCTGATGACCACGAATGTAACCCCCAACGCCATGACGCCTAAAATTGCGGACGAACGCACGACGCTCAGCACGTTATCAGCGCTCAGGAATTTTTCGTTGGCCAGCGTGAAGCCAATGATAAAAAGTGCGAAGGCGATCAAGATACCTTGCCGCGCTAAGATGCCGCCAATCTGTGCTTTTGACATTCCGGCCATTGGTCCTCCCTTTCGCCTGCCTTAGCAGACGCCCCTTTGGGGTTGATGCGTAACGCTAAACCAGCGTCATGCCTCCGTCGATCATGATGATTTGGCCAGTCATATAGTCACTGTCTTTTGATGCCAGAAAAGTGGTTGTTCCGGTGATGTCATCTGGTGTGGCCACGCGGCCTTTCAGGATGTCGGTTGAGAATTCTTCCATCGCTTGGCCGGGGCGTTCAGACGCGCCGATTGCCATCAAATCTTGATCCACTTGGTCCCACATTTCGGTCGCCACGACGCCCGGTGCAAAGCCGGTGACGGTAATGGCATGCTTGGCCAGATCGCGCGCGCCCGATTGGGTCAACGACACGACGGCCCATTTACTGGCACAATACGGGGCGACGTTGTCGTATCCCTGACGGCTGGCGACGGAGGCGGTGTTAATGATCTTACCGCCATGCCCTTGGGCAATCATCTGACGAGCAGCTTCTTGCATGCCAATCAGCACACCAAGGCCATTGATATCCATAATGAACTTCCAGTTCGCCTCCGTCACATCAAGAAAATTCATTGGGCGGTTCACGCCCGCATTATTGAATTTGACATCCAGTTTGCCGAAGACTGACACAGTGTGGTCAATCATGGCACGGACTTGTTCGCGGTTGGCTACATCAACAGGGTAATGCGTGATCTTGGCGCCAGTATTGGCGGCGCGGGTTGCATTGGCTTCAACAACATCGCCCAACCGCTCCGCATTGATGTCGGCGAAACAAACGTCAGCGCCTTCATCTAAAAGCGACTCCCCGATGGCACGCCCGATACCTTGTGCGGCCCCTGTAACAATACAGGATCGGCCCGAAACACGCCCCATGGTGCCCCTCCCCATTCGAAAATAATTTTGTGGATTTTAGTCGCAATGCGCGGGGCGGGTGCCCGCCCCGCGCATTCAGTATGAGGCTCTTTTAGAATACAGGCTTGGTGTAATCGCCCATGTTGTCCTGCGTGATCTTCGGTGTGTCGAAGTAGTTCAGGAACGGCAGCTCTTCGCCTGCAAGGAGATCCAAAGCAGTTTTCAAAGCAGCTTCTGCGTCGTCAACTGGGGACTGATAGATCGAACCCCAATATTCGCCACGGCCCATGGCCTCGTAGCCGACTGCGAAGTTTGTAGCGCCCACAAACGTGATACCGTCTGTGCGGCCTGCCGCGTTTGCGGCATTCAATGCGCCTACGCCCATGTTGTCGTCACCAGCGTAAACGCCGTCGATGTCGTCATACTTCACAAGAAACGCTTCCATGACCTGCTGGGACTTTTCGCGGTTCCAATCGCCAGGCTGTGTTTCAACAAGCGTGACGTTCGGGCAAACTTCGGGAAGGCGATCTTCAAAGCCTTTGGCGCGCTCGATGGCCGTTGTGTAGCCAGGCTGACCAGAGATTTGCACAACGCGTGCGTCGCCTTGGATGCCGAGTGCAGTGAAACGCTCACACATTATCTCAGCTGAGCGTGAACCCTGCGTGATGTTGTCAGGGCCAGAGAAGGACGAGACAAATTCAAAGCCGGCTTCGGCGATGTTGGAATTCGTCACGACCACAGGGATACCCGCCTGAAACGCTTTGCGCACGGCTGGGATCACTGCTTCGCCGTTGGTTGGCCAGATGATGATCGCATCAACTTCTTGTTGGATCAGGTCTTCCATTTGGGCAATTTGGCGCGCCACGTCGCCGCCGGCATCCAAAACCACGACTTCAACATCAGGATTGGCTTCTGCAGCAGCGATAAACGACTGCTCATATGTTGTTTGGTAGCTGTCTACACCGACGTTGTTTTGGGTGATACCGATTGTCATCGTCTCCGCTGCGGCAGCGGTGCCAAGAAGCGCAGTTGTGCAGACGAGTGCTGCTTTTGTGGTGAAATTCATAGTGGGTCCTCCCAGACTCTTAAGTTGTAAGCGGTCGCCGCTGTCCTCACAGCCCAGAGAATCATTCTGGTGCAACCTACCCCACATCATCCCCTAATTTATCGGCCTCTTGATGCTGCACTTTACATCCATTTTGGATGTTTTAGTATCCAAAATGGATTTTTTCGCGGTACTCAACTTACTCCAAATTGAACATCTTAGGAGCGAAGCAATGCACAAAACGATTCCCGATACATCAAAAGCAAAGCGAACCAGGACTGTGAACATGGTAGCCCCCCCCATTTCTAACGGGGTGGTGCAGTAGAACTTACGCGGCCATCTTTAGTTTCTGGGCGGGTGTTGTGCCGCCCATGCCCATATTGGGGCGGTCCACTGCCCGGCAGGGCATACGAAGTATGCTCCCGAGAGGGATTGTTGTAAGTCCATAGCCATTGTGTGGCGAAGTCTTGCGCCTCCGGTATGTTTTCAATGATATGTTGGTCCAGCCATTCATGCCTAACCGCGCGGTTATAGCGCTCGATGCAAGTGGTCTGTTGCGGCTTTCCCATTGCGCGGCAATGCATGTTTACATGCATGAGAGTGCGGTTGGATATACTGGATGGTAATACCTTGTTTTTCAGCCCATTCCTGCAGCTTCCCACTGATGTATTCCGGCCCATAACACCTTCGGAATATCGCTAATTTAAGGCTATGACTGCCTGCGCAGCCCCAAATAACGCAGCAGGTGGTCATAGCTTTGCCTCAGGTCCCTACGGTGGTTTTGTACAAACCACACCGCAAAGGAGACCAACTATGACCGATATCATTATTACACAAACTGCGCCCGTTTTGGTGGCCATCGATATCTCGAAGGCCCGCGACGAAGTTCTCATTGCTATTGCGGACAAGAAGCGCTGCCGTCGTTTGACTGTTCTGAACCAGCTAGACGACTTCAATCGTCTAATCACATCGCTTGCCTGCTACGGCCGCCCTGTCCGTGTAGCTTTTGAAGCAACGGGTAATTATCACCGTGCCTTGGCTTATCATCTTGCCGCAGCAGGTTTTGAGTTGAAGTTGGTGTCATCTGTGGCCCTGGCCAGAACGCGAGAGGCCTTGCACAACAGTTGGGACAAAAACGACCCTAAGGATGCCCAGGTCATTCTTCACATGATGGAGATCGGGAACGAGCAGTTTTATCATGACCCCCTCGTGCGTGGCACTAACGACATCCAAGAGCGTTCCAAAACGCATGACATCGTATCCAAGTCGAAGACCGAGTTGTGGCACCGAGTTGTGGCACCGAGTTGTGGCACCGAGTTTTAACCCATTATCTGCCGCTGTATTTTCCTGAAGCTGATCGTTTCCATCGCAGTTCTCGCAGTTCTCGCAGTGACTGGTTCTTTGCTTTCCTTGAACGTTATCCGTCACCACACTTGATCTCAGCCATGAGCAAGGAGGCATTCATCGCTGACGCTTGGGATGTGGTGGGCCTCAAGGTTGCAAAAGAGCGTTTACTTTCAGATATCTACGAGACTGCCAAAGTATCAGTCGGACTGCCGGTTGCCGCAGATTCCGACGCGATAAGCATGTTCAAAAGGAACGTCAGAGTAGCCCTGCTACAGATCGCCTCGCAGCACACTAAATCAGGTCAAAGGGGGGTGGCCGGATGCCCCGGAACCCCCGGCCGGATCAAATCGGTATGGGTGGCCGGATTGCCCCGGAATACGCAATGCTTTGACAATTTTGGCAGAAGCTGGGGATGTACGGCGCTTTCGTCATCACCGGCAGTTTTTGAAGTTCTGTGGAATGGACCTTGCGACTATGCAATCAGGTACATTCAGAGGGCAAACCAAACTGTCAAAATATGGCAATGCTCGGCTTCGTCGAACGCTTTGGATGGCTGGACAGGTTGCTATTCTGCAGCGCACCAACAGCTTCCGCGACAAGTTCGGTCTGCAAAACTGGCGATTCACAAAAGGTCTTTTGGTATGATTTTATTTATAAGACCTGTCGAAATAATGGCCTTACAGGCCTATTTTTCAGGGTCGATTGTATTTCGTCTTGTAAAAATGACGGGAAGTCTTTGCGCGAAACGCTAAGCTTTGATGGGAAACGCCTCCGCTGAACGTTGAAACGCGTTGGGCACCTTAGTTGGCACAATGTTAAGCAATGTTTACTGGCCAATAGCTCTCTCCTTTAGTAAGAAGATAGCGAATTGATGCGGGTGCCGCATTTGGGCGTTTGGCTTAGATGGTGGTGCATCGGAGACGCTAACCTATCCAAATGGATGAATTTAAAAAAGGTTGGCTTCACGCCCGATCAAGGCAGCTTGGGTGCGGTTCGCAACGCCAACTTTGCGGTATAACGTTTTCATATGCAGCTTGACGGTTGGTTCTCGAATTTCCAAATCACGGGCGATTTCTTTGTTCGACTTGCCCTCGGTCAGCCCCTTTAGCATTTGCAACTCACGTTCCGTTAGTTTGTCCGCGAGAGGGTTGGTCGGCGTTTGCTCAACGGCTGTCATGAAATCAATTGGTGCGTATTGTTCGCCCATCGCCATGAATTTGATGGCATTAACCAATGACTTCGCGGGCAGGGATTTTGGAACGAACCCTGCTGCACCAGCCTCTAGCGCGACTTCGGCAATCTGTTTGGTCGCTTCGCCCGAAATCAACGCAACACGTTGCCCGCCCCCGAGTGCAATCGCGGCCTTAAGTCCATCGAGCCCGTTCATACCAGGCATATTATAGTCGAGCAAAACGAGGTCGTACGGATCATCCTTTTCGATCCGCTCAGCAGCTTCATCGAAGGTGCCAACGGCCACAGTTTGAAAGCTGCCTTCTTTTTCAAGAAACTGAACAAGCATGTCCCTCAACAAGTCGTGGTCGTCAGCGATTAGAATTTTCATTATTTATCTTCCGTAATTTTGGATCTCTTGGCTTCGGACTATGAGCGCACGATGACACATATAGCAGGAAATTGGGTAGCGCGTACATCCCTTGGGGTGGGTCTTGGTCCCTTAGGTGCACTGCGGTGTCGCCACAAAGCTGGGTACCGCGCCTTCTGCGCCATTTTCCTGTCCGCTTGTTCAATTGATTGGTCAGGCTGTTTTGACCGATGAAAGATGAATGGAACTTCATTCAAAGGGACACCAAATGACACACATCCGCAAAGCTGTTTTCCCTGTCGCCGGCATGGGCACTCGTTTTCTTCCTGCGACCAAAACGATCCCAAAAGAGATGTTGACGCTCATTGATCGGCCTCTCATTCAATATGCAGTCGATGAGGCTCGCGAAGCTGGAATCGAAGAGTTCATCTTTGTGTCCGCAGCCGGGAAGGGTTCCTTAGAGGATTATTTTGATACGGCTGCTTCGCTGGAACATCGCTTGCTGGCAGCTGGTAAGAAGGACGCCTTTGCTGCACTCGATCGGACACGGATGCCCGAAGGGTCGTTAACTATTTTGCGACAGTCACAACCTTTAGGGTTGGGTCATGCGGTTCGACAGGCGAAGCGCTTGATCGGCAACGAACCCTTTGCCGTCCTGCTGCCCGACGACGTTATAAAGGCACCGCGCGGTGCATTGGCGCAGATGGTCCAAGCCTACCGCGACACTAGTGGCCACATGGTCGCAACCATGGATGTGCCGCGTGTGGATACCAGCAAATACGGCGTTCTGGATATCGACCTTGAAAACGGCCGCATCGCTCATGCGCGCGGATTGGTCGAAAAGCCGCGCGCAGATATTGCGCCTTCAACAATAGCCGTCGTTGGGCGCTACATTCTTGACAGTGCCATTTTTGATCGCCTCGACAATCTTGAGCCCGGTGCTGGTGGTGAATTGCAACTGACAGACGCAATCAACGCGGACGTCGCATCGGTTGGCGTGACCGGATACCGTTTTGAAGGCGAGCGTTTCGATTGCGGTTCTGTGCAGGGATTTGTTGAGGCAACGGTGGCCTTTGCGTTGGATCGGGCCGATCTGCGCGCTGATTTAGCAAAGTTCTTGGATGATCATAGTAAACGAGACCTGCTGATGGCGTAATTTATTGAACCTATCCGAAAGGGTAGGTTACCTATCCGAGAGGGAGGGGGGGGCAACCCGATGCCCGAGGGCATGAACTGGCCTTCGGTGTTATGAAGATTTCGCTATTGCAAAGGATAACACTATGATTACGCCTCTCTCTTGGACTACTCTCGGGATTGTTCTCGCGTTTGGAATTGGTTCAAACGCAATTGCAGAAGAATTTTCGGTGCCTGTGGGGGCCACTGTTCTCACGGTGTCTGGGGATATCGGGATCACGAATGTTGAAGATACCCTCGTGTTTGATCGCGAAACGTTGATGGCCTTTCAGGCGACAACCTTTGAGACGAGCACGATCTGGACCGAGGGCGTTCACAGCTTTACCGGAGTTCCGCTGCATATCTTAACTGACTTATTGGGCGTGCAAGACGGCCAGATCTTGGCAACTGCAATCAACGACTACACCGTGGAAATTCCAGTAAGTGACGCGGTCGAAGGAGGGCCAATTATTGCCTACCTGATGGACGGCGAAGAAATGACGCTACGTGACAAGGGCCCGCTTTGGGTGATTTACCCGTATGATAGAAGTTCCAGCTTTCGTACCGAAGTCGTCTATTCACGCAGTATCTGGCAACTCGACAGACTGGAGATCGTTCAGTAACATTTCCTTTGAAGTCTTAAGCTCTACCTAAGAGGATGAAGTTTTGTTATCCAACACTTCAACGAGTGCGAAAAGGGGCCGCGCATTCGCAGTGTGCGCAAGCCTTGTCGCCGCTGGCGCAATTGCGATTTTGACCTTTAATGTATCAAATGAAATCAGATTGTTGGGGTCGGCACGGTCCGACAATGTGCAGTGGTTTTTGGTTCAAACACAGGTTGAATTCCTCGAATTCGCGCAGCAGGTGGACCAAGACCCTTTGGATATGCCTCAGCTTCGCCAAGAGTTTGATATCTTTTTTAGCCGCATTACGACCTTCCAACAGGCGCCCGTTTTTGAAGATCTTCGCACTGATTCAGCTTCTCGGAAATATCTTGACAGTGTAATCGTGTTTTTGGAACAGGCCGCGACTTTGATTGACACTACCGATGATGAGTTGGTCGCGCAATTGCCCGAACTTATAGTTCTAACCGATCAAGTTAGTCTCGTTGTTCGGGCACTGGCCAATTCAAGTTTGGAATTATACGCGCAAACGGCAGACGAACAACGTGCGGAAGTCGCCGGTACCTTGACGCAGTTGGCATTGGCTACTGCGGCACTGATTGGCGTGCTTGCTCTGGCAATTATTTACCTCAACCTTCTAAATGCGCGTGTCTATCACAGAGAGCGTGAGAAAAATCAGACAATGTCACGAATGCAAAGTGTGATGGGTACGTCTTTGGACGGCGTCGTGGTGTGCGATGCAGATGGTAAAATCCTTGAATTCAGCCCTGCCGCTGAAGGTATATTTGGTCATTCCAAGGCGGCTGTTTTGGATCTGAACATCGCTTCAGTAATTGTCCCCGATCATTTGCTCCATGCCAATGAGGCGGGCATGGAGCGCATGAGAATTGGCGGTGATATGCGCGTCATTGGCAAAGGCCGTGTGAGACTAGAAGCCAAGCATAAAGATGGGCATATTTTTCCCGTCGAGCTCGCAATTCAAAACGCCAAGACTGACGAGGGCACAATTTTCATCAGCTTCCTTCGTGACATTTCTCACGAAGTCATGGCGGAGGCTGAACTTGTCACGGCACGCGACAAGGCGCTTGCCAGCGAGAAAATGAAGACGGAATTCCTATCCACAATGAGCCATGAAATTCGTACGCCGTTAAACGGGTTGTTGGGCAACATGAACTTGTTACGAGACACTGAACTGAACGAAAATCAGGACCGCTATGTGGGTTACATGGAAACGTCTGGCCGCCTGTTGCTGAGTCATGTTTCAGACGTCTTGGACATAACGCGCTATGATGCAGGTAAATTAAATACGCGAATTGAACCTGTAAATATCTCTGAACTGTTGCAAGACATTGTCGACAATCAGGCCAGCACGGCATTCCAAAACGAAACGTCGTTGGTTTGGGGCTGGTGTGGTGTCAAAATGGACTGGGTTTTATCAGATCTCGACCGCCTTCAGCACGTCATGATGAACCTCATCGGTAATGCGGTGAAGTTTACAAGACGCGGCAAGGTGTCCGTAACGATCGAAAATGTTGGTGAAGGGGACGCGGCAGAATTGCTGGTTAAAATCATCGATACGGGGCAAGGCATGTCTGAGGATCTTATCAAGCGGGTTTTTGATGACTTCGTTACGGGCAATACAGCATATGATCGTGACGTTGGGGGAACGGGCTTGGGCCTGAGCATCGCGAAACGTTTTGTAAATGCACTTGGTGGCGAAATCGGTGTTGAGAGCATCGTAGGCGAAGGCAGTACATTTTGGGTCAGACTGCCCGTACATGAGGCTGAAGCGCCTAAGGTTGTCCACGTTAAAAGCATAAAGCATCAGCCTGGGCGGTCGCTCAAGGTACTCTTGGTTGAGGACAATGAAATCAACCGGATCGTGGCGCGTGAAATGCTGCAGGCTGAGGGACATACCGTGGTGGAAGCACATGACGGCTTTGAGGGCGTTGAATTGTCTAAGGAAGACGAATTTGATATTATCCTTATGGATATCAGCATGCCGATTATGGACGGTCACGCCGCGACCCGCAGGATTCGTGGTGATGGTGGCGCATCAGCTAAGACGGCAATTTATGCGTTAACGGCGAATGCAATGATTGAGGAACAGGAAAAATTCTTAAAGGATGGTATGAACGGTATTCTAACCAAACCGTTGTCCCGCGATGCACTCCGTAGTGTTCTTTACCAAACAGGGCGCCAAGTTGATGACGATGACGCCATGCTGATCAATCATAGCCACAGGGCGGAGACCCGCGATGCATTAGGCGAAGAAACCTTCGTTAAGCTACGCTCACGGTTCGTCAACGAAGTAGACAAGCTAGAGGTCTGGTTGGGTTCTGATGAGGCTCACGACTTCCTTGAGATTGCTTCGCGGACACACAAAGTCGCTGGAAGTGCTGCGGTATTCGGAGCCGACCGACTTCGAGAGACGTTGAAAGAGATCGAAGCCGCAGCAAAACTGAGGGACACTGAAGCAATCGTAGAACGTACGAAGGCTTTGGGCATTGTTTGGCAACGAACTAAGTTCGATTTGGTTTCTTAGACGCCAAATTGACGGGATTAAGCAGGCAAGTCTATCTTCACTCGGCCGGCTCCGTCATTACGCAACTCCTCGTTGCCGTTAGAGGAAACTGATTTGAGGCAGGCAGGGAAAAATCTTCGCTTCGTCGGACGATAAAGCCCAGCCCCTTGCCATCCAAGCTGATCCGGTAATCCCCCCTAAAATTAGTGGTGTTTAAAAGCAGATTTTTCTCGGCAAGATATCTGAGGATATTTTTTGATGAAGATAGCACGATTTCGCGACGCACAGGTCATGGGCATTTTGAAGCAGGCGGAGGGCGGTACGCCGGTCTCTGAGCTGTGTCGGGAGCATGGGATGAGTAGCGCCAGTTTTACAAGTGGCGTGCCAAGTTCGGCGGCATGGATGCGTCCTTGATCACCGAGATGAAGGACATGGCCGAGCAAAACCGCCGTCTCAAGAGGATGTATGCTGCGATGAGTATGTCCGAGACGATCTTCTGAAGGAGGCGCTCGGAATAAAGCGCTAAGGCCGTCTCACCGACGATTCCCTCTCGGTGAATGTGCCATTCACCTGCCGGCCAGTGGATGGCCATGAATGCAGTCATGCAGCGGGGCACAAGTATCGCACTTGCCTGTCGTACCTTCCAAATTAGCGAGACCTGCTATCGGTACAGCCCGATCTTGAGTGATGAGAATGAGGAGAGAGCAGATTGGCTGGAACGCCTGACCAAGAACAAGCGCACGTGGGGCTTTGGGTTGTGTTTTTTATATTTACGCAACGTGCAGGGCTACGGCTGGAACCACAAACGCGTGTATCCCACTGGCCGTCAGGCGGATCTACTGTGAACTGGAGCTGAACCTGCGGATCAAGCCAAAAAATCGCCTCAAACGTGACAAACCCGAGCCGTTAGCGGTGCCTGATGCACCAAACGAGACCTGGTCTATCGCTGCCCGGCAGTTGATTGCTGTGCAATCAATGAGAGGGGATTTCATGGCGGATCAGCTTGCAGACGGCAGATCAATCCGAACTCTTAACGTCTTGGATGACTTCAATCGTGAAGGCTTGTGCATTGACGTGGACTTCTCGCTGCCCGCAGAACGCGTCGTCCGGAGCCTGAACCAGATCATCGAGTGGCGCGGCAAACCCCAAACCATACGTGTCCCTTCTCATTGATTGCTTTGCAATCAACTGTCAGGCGACGGACAGCGGCCCAGAATACATCAATGGGACCATGATGACATGGGCCGAGAAACACGGCGTTCGGCTTGAACATATCCAACCAGGCAAACCTCAGCAGAACGCCTATATCCAGCGCTACAATCGAGCCATTCGCGGCGAATGGCTGAGCCAGTACATCTTTGAAACGATTGAGGAGGCCCAAATCAGGCGACAGAATGGCTCTGGACTTACAACAATGAGAGACCCAACATGGGCATCGGCGGCATAACACCCGCAATGAAACTGAAAACAGCCGCGTGAATTCTACGGCTGAGCCCCATTAAAAATGGGGGGATTACCATCCTATTCTTTGCATCGCTCAGAACCTCGATCCAATCACCGCTGGTGAACTGGCTGCCCTGATCGATGTTGAAGATCTCCGGCGTGCCGTGTTTGGCGAACGCCCCTTTTAGCGCATCGACACCGAACGCTGCATCCATGGTGTTGGACAGTCGCCACACACGAAACTTGCGACTGTACCAGTCCATTATGGCCACGAGTTACAGAAAGCCGCGACTCATCGGGTTATATGTGATGTCCGCACGCCTGACTTGGTTTGAGCTAGCGAGAGACAGCTACTCTATCGGATATGTTTGCTCCCTTATGCCCCGTCTCCCTATACTTACTGCACCACTACTTTCCTGGATATCTATGGCAATTCTAATTGCAGCGGAAGGAAAGTGCATGGGTATTCAAATAGTGGACTTTGGACGACTTTGCGAAAAATCAGGTGCAATCTGCGCTACAGACCCCAAAAGCAAATCAGTCAGCAATACCGTTCGGGAAGATGAAATTGACCGAATGCTTCGATATTATGACTGGTTTATCATGTCACAACACGTACTGCCAACTGAGTATAAGCTAAGCCAACTCAAGCGTGTTGCGCCGGCCTCTTGCGGCCCAAACTGGACCTTCGCGCTCTCTCCAGAGAAGGTTGGCTTAGGGCCCAAAAGGACCGTTTCGAAGTGTATGAAGGCTACTTACGCAATCACGTCGAAGCTGGAGTTTTTCGCGGTTGTTGTCCGCGAAAAATATATTAAAGTCTGTATCGCCTTATTGCCACGTTCACTGAATGCATATGTTGCGTGGGATTTTTCAATGCCTCTCAATAATATGCCATTGGAGACAAGAAAATGAGTGCTATCAATGTACCTGGTGACTTCGACACTATCGCACTAGCGCTCGCGGCAGTGGACCCCAACATACCGAATACTATCACTTTGGGGGACGGCTACGGCCCCGAAAACGTGGCGATAAGTATAAACGACATTACCATCACAGGGCCAGCGTCTGCAGAAGGCATAGTGCTAACTGTTCAAGATGGTATTACGGGTTTACTTCTTGGTGGCACTGCACCGATCAATGTCTTTGACTTGGTGGGCAACGACAACAATATTGCTGGTAATGATGGGGACAATACGATCACCGTAACTGGTGGTCTGGACACCATTAGTGGCGGATTGGGCGACGACCGCGCGTTCATAGACTATAGTCAGGCGACAACGGTCGCTATCACAGGAACCGCGTCTACCATTGCCAGCAGTCTTGGCACGACTGCGATGTCGGGTTTTGAACATTACACTGTGCTGACTGGGCCTAGTGCTGATACTCTGACTTTTGGCAGTGGCAATAACTATCTCGATACCGGAGAGGGTGTCAGTACCATCGTACTTGGGAACGGCGATAATACAGTTTGAGCGGTGACGGTGCTGATACGATCACGGTCGGTACTGGAAGTAACAAAATTGCTGCCGGGGACGGCGTCAACACGATCGTAGCCACGGGCGTCGGATTTGGTAATAATATAATTAGCGGTGGCACTGGTGCTGACACGATCAGCGTTGGTCATGGGAACAACCACATTTCTGGAGGCGAAGGCGTCGACACTGGCCTCGATACGATTGTGGCTGGTAATGGTGACAACTGCATCGATGGCGGCGATGGTGCCAACAATACTATCACGGTCGGTGGAGGGAATAATTACCTGCTTGGCGGTGCTGGCGTCGATGTGATTACAGCTGGTAATGGGAACAATTTCATTGATGCCGGGGAGGGGCTGAACGCTGTCACTGCCGGGAGTGGCGACAATTATATTGTCGTTGGCGATCTCAACGACGTGGTTACCGCTATGGGTGGTGAAAATAATGTCCAGACGGGCGATGGTACAAACGCGGTAACGACGGGCACTGGTGACGATGTTGTCGAAACAGGCATCGGCAACGACACTGTCACCGTCGGCACCGGGAAAAACATCGTTAAGGTTTTCGGTGGTGCCGACGTCTTGACTGCTGGGGCTGATCATGACCGGCTCATCGTTGATTACGCTGCTTATGACACGACTGTTGTCAGTGCTCTTACAGGTTTTGCAACCTATGGTGGTACAATTGGCGATGTGACCCTTACGAATTTCGAGGAATTTCACGTAACGACCGGCAGCGCCGACGACACCATCGAAACCTTTGATGGTGCTGACGTTCTGGATGGTGGGGCTGGGGCGGACACTCTGACCTCTGGTGAGGGAAATGACGTCATTTACGGTGGCGACGGCGATGTGGTTGATGGCGGCGAAGACGTAGGTGATGCCGACTTTGACGTTCTGGTTGTGGACGACTTGGGATTCACAGACATTGTTTACGATTTATCTGCTGATCCGACAGCTACAGAGTCAGAAGTCGGCGCGGTTAATCAGTACGATGTCGAAGGTGGAACCTTGCTTGGTTCAATGGCCTTTACTGGCATCGAAAATATCCAAATTGGAGATAAAACAGTTACGACGCCTGAGGATACGCAGCTGGATGGCGATCTCTTTCTGCCGGATCCGACCGTTACCCAAACTGTGACATCTTTCACGGTGGGCAATAATACCATAATCGTCGGTAATACGGCGGAGCGTCCAGAGGGCGACCTGACGATCAATTCCGACGGCAGCTACACATTTGTGCCAACACTGAATTATCATGGGCCTGGGCCAGTAATTAACTATACTTTCGAAACCGTGCAAATCATCGGTGGACAGAGTACCACTGAAACCGCCCCCCTCATCATCGAAGTTGAGTCCGTTGAAGAGGTTCTCCCAGAATGCCTCACTCCTGTTTGTTTTGTGCAGGGCATGCTGATCGCGACTGCAAACGGCGAGGTACCTGTCGAAGGCTTGCGCGTCGGCGACCTTATCCAAACCATTGACCGAGGATATCAACCAATTCGCTGGGTAGGCAGCAGCTATCTGAGCGCCCGGGAGCTTAATGAAAACGAAAATCTGCGTCCTATCCGTATTTCCAGGGCTGCGGTCAGCCCTGGAAATGGGACTGGCGAGTTGATCGTGTCACCGCAGCACCGTCTTCTGATTGCGTCCAAAGTGGCTGAGCGGATGTTTGGCAACACGGAGGTCTTGGTTGCGGCCAAGCAACTTCTGGCGATTGACGGGGTCGATATAGCCGATGATTTTGGAGATGTAACTTATTATCACATGCTCTTTGATCAGCATGAAATTGTCTTTGCAGAGGGGATTCCCTCGGAAAGTCTTTATCTTGGTTCAGAGGCGAAAAAGAGCCTTAGCGCCGCCGGTAGGGAGGAGATTACGGCCTTGTTTCCCGAACTGCTTTTACTGACCTTTAAGCCAAAGTCTTGCCGACCAATCATTCGAGGTAAACGGGCCAGAAAACTGGCCGTCCGTCTTTCCCATAATAGTAAGCCTCTTGTGGATGAGCAACGCGCGTATGCCTGAATTCAACGCCTAAGGCTTGCGGGTTCGGGTGCGCACGGTGACGAGACGCTTTTGTTCGGGTTGGTGGTTCGGATGTGCTTCCAGTGCTCCGCGGGGAAGTCATAGAACGTCAGCAACACGCCACGATCTTTGGTCAGCTTCTTGACTGCCCGTTCGTATTTGACACCGTAAGTTTCAACGATCTGAACCGGCCCGGCTTTACCGGAGGGCAAAACTCTCGGAGAATTGCCCGTTATGGAACAGACACAAAAGAAGAAGACCTCGAAGCCGTATTCACCTGAGTTCCGCGAGCGTACGGTTCGGCTGCTTATGGAACACCGCGATGAATATCAGAGCGAAGCTGCGGCGCTGACGGCGATCGCGGGTAAATTGGGTTGTTCACCGGACAGCCTTCGCGTTTGGGCCCGTCAGGTCCAGCGCGATGGCGGCGAACGGCCAGAGCCTACCAGCGCTGAGAAGGCGCGGATCAAGGAACTTGAGCGTGAGAACCGCGAACTGCGTCAAGCCAATGAGATTTTGCGTAAGGCGTCGGCGTATTTTGCACAGGCGGAGCTCGACCGCCCGTTTCGCAAATGATGGATTTCATTGCGGAAAGCCGAGAGACACTTGGGGTCGAGCCAATCTGCAGGGCGCTGCAGTTTGCCCCTTCCACTTATTATGACCGGCGCGCCATCGCGCGTGATCCTGAGCGGGCGTCAGCTCGTGCCAAGTCTGATGCCGCTCTGAGCGTCAAGATCGACGGGGCCTGGGCGGACAACTGCAAACTCTACGGGGCCCGAAAGATTTGGCATGTTCTGCGACGGGAGGGTGAGGATGTTGCCCGCTGCACTGTGGAGCGGTTGATGCGCGCCTTGGGCATCAAAGGCGTCGTTCGTGGCAAGAAGGTCATTACCACGAACCCGGACACGTCTTTGCCATGCCCCCCCCTCTCGGCAGATTTGCTTTGCAAATCGCCTGCCAGGCAATGGACGACAAGGTGAACCGCCTGTTCAAGGCGGATCGGCCAAACAAGCTGTGGGTTTCAGACTTCACTTACGTGCCCACATGGTCAGGGACAGTCTACGTCGCGTTCGTGATTGATGTCTTTGCAAGGCGGATCGTAGGCTGGCGCACATCGACATCAATGAAGACCCAATTCGTGCTCGACGCGTTGGAGCAAGCAATCTGGCAAAGAAAAACACCAGATAACAAGGCTTTGGTCCACCACTCGGACCGCGGATCACAATACCTGTCGATCAAGTATACCGAGCGCCTGGCCGAGGCCGAAATCGATCTCTCGGTCGGAACCGTCGGTGATGCCTACGACAATGCGCTGGCCGAGTGCGTCATCGGCCTCTTCAAAACCGAAGTCATCAACCAAATCGGTCCATGGAAATCGATGCGTGAGGTTGAGTGGGAAACGCTGAAATGGGTCGATTGGTATAACAACCGCCGCCTGCTCGGCCCCATCGGATACATCACACCCGCAGAAGCAGAGGAGGCGTTCTATGCAAACCTGAACAAACTCGATATGGTCGCCTAGTCATTGAATAAATCACCCTCCGGTAAAGCCGGGGCGTTTCAAACAGATCGAAGGCGACAACACGTCGAACTGCCACTCGCCGCGAACGGTGCGATTGTATCGCTCGATATAGGTATTCTGTTGAGGTTTGCCTGGCTGGATGTGTTCAAGCCGAACACCGTGCTTTTCAGCCCATGTCATCAAGGTCCCGCTGATATATTCCGGCCCGTAACACCTTCGGAATATCGCTAATTTAAGGCTATGACTGTCTGCGCAGCCCCAAATAACGCAGCAGGTGGTCATAGCCGTGCCTCAGGTCCCTACGGTGGTTTTGTACAAACCACACCGCAAAGGAGACCAACTATGACCGATATCATTATTACACAAACTGCGCCCGTTTTGGTGGCCATCGATATCTCGAAGGCCCGCGACGAAGTTCTCATTGCTATTGCGGACAAGAAGCGCTGCCGTCGTTTGACTGTTCTGAACCAGCTAGACGACTTCAATCGTCTAATCACATCGCTTGCCTGCTACGGCCGCCCTGTCCGTGTAGCTTTTGAAGCAACGGGTAATTATCACCGTGCCTTGGCTTATCATCTTGCCGCAGCAGGTTTTGAGTTGAAGTTGGTGTCATCTGTGGCCCTGGCCAGAACGCGAGAGGCCTTGCACAACAGTTGGGACAAAAACGACCCTAAGGATGCCCAGGTCATTCTTCACATGATGGAGATCGGGAACGAGCAGTTTTATCATGCCCCCCTCGTGCGTGGCACTAACGACATCCAAGAGCTTTCCAAAACGCATGACATCGTATCCAAGTCGAAGACCGAGTTGTGGCACCGAGTTGTGGCACCGAGTTGTGGCACCGAGTTTTAACCCATTATCTGCCGCTGTATTTTCCTGAAGCTGATCGTTTCCATCGCAGTTCTCGCAGTTCTCGCAGTGACTGGTTCTTTGCTTTCCTTGAACGTTATCCGTCACCACACTTGATCTCAGCCATGAGCAAGGAGGCATTCATCGCTGACGCTTGGGATGTGGTGGGCCTCAAGGTTGCAAAAGAGCGTTTACTTTCAGATATCTACGAGACTGCCAAAGTATCAGTCGGACTGCCGGTTGCCGCAGATTCCGACGCGATAAGCATGTTCAAAAGGAACGTCAGAGTAGCCCTGCTACAGATCGCCTCGCAGCACACTAAATCAGGTCAAAGGGGGGTGGCCGGATGCCCCGGAACCCCCGGCCGGATCAAATCGGTATGGGTGGCCGGATTGCCCCGGAATACGCAATGCTTTGACAATTTTGGCAGAAGCTGGGGATGTACGGCGCTTTCGTCATCACCGGCAGTTTTTGAAGTTCTGTGGAATGGACCTTGCGACTATGCAATCAGGTACATTCAGAGGGCAAACCAAACTGTCAAAATATGGCAATGCTCGGCTTCGTCGAACGCTTTGGATGGCTGGACAGGTTGCTATTCTGCAGCGCACCAACAGCTTCCGCGACAAGTTCGAGCGCTACATCGCCAAAGACCGTCACAACACCCATTTGCGCCGAAAGGCGTACACCGCAATCGCAGCGAAGATGGCCCGAACCGTTCATGGGATCATCAAGCACGGCGAACCATATCGCCCCTTCTTTGAGGGGTGATCGACAGCAGTAGGACCTTTCTCTGTAAGGGCCGTGGAGGCAGACAACTGACCTCGTAGATAATGTTTAGGCCTTCTGCTCAACGACCCAAAGATCTCGTCTTAAGGACGGTGAGAGCCGCAAAAGCGTACTCTGTGTTTGTTATGGGAGAGACAGTTCGTTGACCAAAATGCCAAACTGAGCAATGCTTCTAACGTGTCGAGACGCCTCGATGCGACAATAACCTGACGCCAATTCAGCTAATCATTCCGCGCATAGGACGTTATCGACACGTATGGTTTGGGGTTTGCCGCGCCACTCGATGATCTGGTTCAGGCTCCGGACGACGCGTTCTGCGGGCAGCGAGAAGTCCACGTCAATGCACAAGCCTTCACGATTGAAGTCATCCAAGACGTTAAGAGTTCGGATTGATCTGCCGTCTGCAAGCTGATCCGCCATGAAATCCCCTCTCATTGATTGCACAGCAATCAACTGCCGGGCAGCGATAGACCAGGTCTCGTTTGGTGCATCAGGCACCGCTAACGGCTCGGGTTTGTCACGTTTGAGGCGATTTTTTGGCTTGATCCGCAGGTTCAGCTCCAGTTCACAGTAGATCCGCCTGACGGCCAGTGGGATACACGCGTTTGTGGTTCCAGCCGTAGCCCTGCACGTTGCGTAAATATAAAAAACACAACCCAAAGCCCCACGTGCGCTTGTTCTTGGTCAGGCGTTCCAGCCAATCTGCTCTCTCCTCATTCTCATCACTCAAGATCGGGCTGTACCGATAGCAGGTCTCGCTAATTTGGAAGGTACGACAGGCAAGTGCGATACTTGTGCCCCGCTGCATGACTGCATTCATGGCCATCCACTGGCCGGCAGGTGAATGGCACATTCACCGAGAGGGAATCGTCGGTGAGACGGCCTTAGCGCTTTATTCCGAGCGCCTCCTTCAGAAGATCGTCTCGGACATACTCATCGCAGCATACATCCTCTTGAGACGGCGGTTTTGCTCGGCCATGTCCTTCATCTCGGTGATCAAGGACGCATCCATGCCGCCGAACTTGGCACGCCACTTGTAAAACTGGCGCTACTCATCCCATGCTTCCGACACAGCTCAGAGACCGGCGTACCGCCCTCCGCCTGCTTCAAAATGCCCATGACCTGTGCGTCGCGAAATCGTGCTATCTTCATCAAAAAATATCCTCAGATATCTTGCGGAGAAAATTTGGGTTTTGAATGCCAATAATTTTAGGGAGGATTATGGCTTTATTGCACAAATCAGTTGAGGGGATTCATGTTGTGATTCCAAGGTGGTAGCATGTCGTTCATGAATAGCTGGACCGGCTTTGTTGCACAGTTCGGTCTGAGGCCGTTCTTTCCCTTACCGCAGATAGATTCAGCCTACGGTCTCGGTACTGGGGATGCCAAGGGCTGTGAAACCGTTCAGGATCGCAGCACGGATTTGGATCTGCGCAACCTGCCGGTCGAAATCACGGGCCGAGAGGCGCTGACCAAGCAGCTTCACACAATGCATTCACTGCCCGGCAGGGTATTGCGCAGCAATGTCCCGAGAGGGTTCGTTTCAGCGCGGCTTCGACGGTGGTACCCAGTCAGTTGCCGCCACAATGTGCGGCCCAGATATTTTGAAGATCGGACCGCTTCGTTTCGCGCTTGTGCCCCTGGAGTGTCGGACTTCCACAACTTAGCATTTTTGCGCGGCGGGATCACAGCATGAGCATTGCGGGAAGCAATCGCGTCGTGGCATTTGCGCGTATCGTATGCCCCATCCACTGCCTGACGGCGCATGTTTACATGCATGAGAGGGCGCTGTGACGCTGCCAATCTTCTCACCCGGCGGGATCTGATCAAGGAGATCGGGTAGAATGGGTGCATCACCAACGCCGTTTCTGGTCACTTCGACTGCGCGTATTTCCAGTGTTTTTCGTCTATCCCCCTCTCAGCGAATGTCCTATTCGCCTGCCGGGCAATGAATATGTATCTTGCGCCAGACGCGGCGCTTTGGGCTACCATGCTTGCGTGCGTTCCACTCGCCTTCGCCCTCAGCCTTGATGCCAGTGCTGTCCACTGCCCGGCAGTGGTTTGCTTACCAACCATGAGAAGGGATCAAGAGGTGCGGCGGCCCCGCCGATCCTTGGTATGGAATAA
The DNA here is from genome assembly GCF_000155675.2 of Octadecabacter antarcticus 307. Taxonomy (GTDB): domain Bacteria; phylum Pseudomonadota; class Alphaproteobacteria; order Rhodobacterales; family Rhodobacteraceae; genus Octadecabacter; species Octadecabacter antarcticus. The sequence continues at coordinate 3,990,602 of NC_020911.1, read as the reverse complement.
CAACGGACAACGTCCTTTGCCCCTCTCATCGAAACTGCGTTTCGACTGCCGGGCCGTGGCTGACACAAAGCGCTGAAATCTGGAACTCTCCAGTCCAAGCCAACCAGTTCCAACAGACTTTCCACAAACCCAGTGGTTTGCCTCAATGGCATCCCGAACAGCACTTTGATGGTCAGGCAGGTTTGTATGGCCGCATCGCTGTAGGCTTGCTGCCGCCCACGCTTACCAGAAGGTTTAACCTCCCAGACCGGATCAGACCAGAATCAAACCATAGCGTCAGTGATCCCCGGCGCTTCGGGGCGTCGTTATAATCTGACCAGTTCTTGGTCTAGTAAGTCGTAGGGGTCCAGCTGCTCATGAACGACATGCTACCACCATGGATTCACAACATGAATCCCCTCAACTGATTTGTGCAACAAAGCCTATTGGCAGGGCAAACTGAATACCCCTATCGCAACAGCACCAATAGCCAAAACTGCATGCACTGGGATCGGTTGTGTGGCGGCAAAGAGATCATGGCCTATTCTACAGGATCACATACCAGATTTTATCACCGTTATCACGTCGTTTTGGCGACGAAATATCGACATAAGGTTCTGCGCGGGCCGATGCGTGAACAGATCCGCGATATCATTCGACAGTCTTGTGCCGAGATGGGCGTGCATATTCTGAGGGGTGTTCTGGCAGGTGACCACGTCCACATGTTCATATCTGTCCCGCCACAGATCGCGCTGTCGAAGGTGATGCAGCGGATCAAATGGCGCTCGTCGCGGCGGGGTCAGATGGAGTTCCCAGAGTTGCGCAAACGCTATTGGGGAAGGCGGTTTTGGGCCCGTGGATATTTCTCGACAACGTCAGGAAATGTCACCGACAATGTCATCCTGCAGTATCTGGAATTACATTCCAATCACGATGCTACCGGCCTCGGCCGGTAGTGGTTCACTTGGCATAATTTCAACCGTTCGCTTGGCGAATATGCCTGCCCTTTTCAGCCACGCAATTTTTTAGGGTCTGATTGCATTATATTTTTTGAGGTTAGGCTATCGCGCTTGGCAAAACTTAACCTGATTGGACAGCGGGCACGTGCGGATTGAAATGGCCACACTTTCACCGAAATCATCCTCCATACGGGTAGGCAAGTGGCGGCCCGTTGTTTTATAGGTCGCGTATAACTCATAATTCGGGGAACAAAGTGCGTTTGATTGCAACGATATGTGCAGGCCTGATGGCCGCAAGCCCTATGGTGGCCCAAGATCGTGAGACTTTGGGTTATGGGCGCATTTTAACCAACGACTACTTCGGCGATAACCAAGACCGCTGGCGGTCCGGTTCATACGCCTATTCCATCGTGCGTGGCCCCGAATGGCAGGGGCGCGCGCCAACGGCCCTAGGCGCGGTGCTAGAATACCGCATTCGTTCCGAAATCATTGCACCATCAATGCTGAGCGGCAGCGGTTCCAACGACCGTGCCTATGTTGGCGCGGTGTCGGCGGGTCTGCACACGCACTTGTCTCGCGGTGGTGCAGATATCTCGATGGGTGTTGATCTTGTGGCCGTTGGGCCACAGACGCGACTCGCGGATGTGCAGGATTGGTTTCACAATATTGTTAGTGCTCCGACCATCTCAAACGGGGTGCTTGCCAATCAAGTTGGCAACACTGTTTACCCGACGGCGTTGGCTGAGGTTTCCTACGCTGTTCGCTTGGGCGAAAACACATCGCTGCGCCCCTTTGTTGAAGTCCAGTACGGCGTAGAGGATTTCGTTCGCGTCGGGGCGGATATTGTCATCGGTGAAATTATGCAAAATGACCTTTGGTTGCGTGATGGCCCTACCGGACAACTATATGCAGGGGTTGAGAGCGATGAGCCGGGCACTGGTTTTGCCATCGGCGCTGACTACGCTGTCGTCGGTGATAGCGCTTATTTTCCGGCAAGTTTTGGCACGCAGGCACAGGACGAACGGTTCCGTGTGCGGGCGGGAGTGCATTGGCGGCTAGGAGCCGGCATTTCCTACTTCTACGGCGTAACCTATTTGAGCGAGGAATACGTTGGCCAAGCCGAGGGTCAGATCCTCGGATCACTGAAACTGAATTTCAGCTTCTAAATAAATAGTTAACGACCGACCTTAAAGTAACTTGATCGGTGCTAATCCGCTCTTTATCACTCTTGTCAGAACCCTGCACTTAGAGGCTGGGCAAGACAGAGGCAGGTAACAGGTATGAAAACAGGCTTTCGTGGCACGTTCGTCATTTCCTGGTCGCAGACAGAACTCGACGGGTTCTGGTCCGCTCCGCTTGAAGACTTGCGGGTGGGAACGGCTTGGGGCTGGACGGGCGAAGCGGTACGGGTGGATGGACCCGCAGATATTTTACCATTGGGCACCGCAGTGGGCGAGGCGGACATCCGCAAACGCGCGGCGATGTCGGTGCGGCGGCTACTTAAAGCCGTGGAAATAAAAACCACGCGGCTGGATCTGGTTGAAATTGACAGCCTAGGATTTGAGCAGTCTTTTACGGTGACAGACGGACGCGACACTTGGACCGTGACGTTGATCGACGGCGCGACACCGTCGGCGCGGTTGTGCATGTTCGTAGGCGAAATTCCCCCGCGTGCAACGGACCTGTGGATTGTGAACCACACGGTTGATTTGACTGCGCGCGACCAGAACGATGATCCTGCGGGTGGCGTGATTTGTTTCACCCCTGGCACGATGATCCGCACAAGCGATGGCGTGATGCGGGTCGAAGACATCCACGAGGGCACGAAAGTTCAAACAAAGGACAACGGCTGTCAGGAAGTTTTGTGGATCGGGTCGCGGCGCGTCACCGGTACGCGGCTATATGCGACACCACATCTTTGTCCGATCCGCCTACGGGCCGGATCCCTTTATAATGATGTGCCTGATGCCGGCCTGCTTGTCAGCCCAGACCACCGCGTGATGGTCAGGGGTGCGCGGGCGCTGGCATTGTTTAACACGGATGAAGTACTGGTAACGGCGCGCGATTTGGTGAACGACACCTCCATCTATGTCGATCGGTCCATGCGCGAAGTCCGCTATATTCACATGCTTTTGCCAAGCCATGAGGTCGTTTTCGCAAATGGTGTCGAAAGCGAGAGTTTTCATCCTGCAAGCGCAGGTCTGGACCACCTCGACGAGCACGACAGCGCACGGCTGTTTGCGCAGGTGCCCAACATCCAAGACGACGTAAATTCCTACGGCGCCTATGCCCGCCGCGTTGTGTCCGCATCTGAGGCTGCGATTCTACGCTACGATGCCGCATGACCTGAGCTGGACGCATATGAGATTTATTCCGGAGCCTTCGGCGGGGATATTTACGGCCTTATGTATCAAACGCACCGACAATATAGCTGATCTTTCCGCCCATGTGAATCAAAATGGGGTATGCAGGATGGAACCATCAACAATGCGCTGCTGGCGCTGTACCGCACTGGCGAAGCAAGGGATCACGTTGAGGTCCTAATGACACTCAGGGGCGTGAGCCGAGCTATAGCGACGCTGCAATCCAGGCTTGTTTGACGTTAAAAGTGGTTTTTGGAATGCCCTTAAGGCAGACTACAGGTTTTGTGGAAAGCCTGTTGAAGTTGCTCGGCCTTGACTGGGAGGTCCCGGACTTCAGCACGTTATGTCGACGTCAGAAAATCCTGTCAGTCGCGGTTCCCTATCAAGGCTCAAAAGGTCCATTGCACCTTCTCACCCCCTCTCATCGCTGCAAGCGGCGATTGCCGGGCAGTGGACTGCCCGCGCATCAAAGTGGAGGGCGAAGGTGCCCTCTCGGCAGCATGCTTTGCATGCGCCTATCTGGTAATAAGTGCAACGCGCGCAAGCATGGTGGACCCAAGCGCCGGTTGTGGCGCAAGATACATATTCCTTGCCCGGCAGGGCATTGTTGAACAAACACTGGAGATCCGTTCCATCCATTGCCGACAGGCGATTGCAAAGCAATCTGCCGAGAGGGGCGTGACGGGCAGCAATATTGGTGATCCGCCCATGCTACCATATCGTTTTGACCAGATCGCACCGGATCAGGAGATCGGCAGCGTCACGGCAGACGGTGCCTACGACCCGGGGCTTCGCCCGTTCAGGGCTGGATAGATCCACTGAATTAATTCCGAGACGCCCCTCACCCCGCAAGAACGCCAAGTTGTGGAAGCCCCCCTTTCGTGCACGCAGGCATGCACTGTCGGGCAACGGTCACGCCTGGAGCACGAGCCCGAAACGAAGCGGTGCGATCCTCAAAGTATTTGGGGCGTGCTCTCTGGCGCAACCTAACTGGTCACCACCGCTGGAGCCGCGTCGAAACAAACCCTCTCGGGATATTGCTGCGCAATACCCTGCCGGGCAATGGATGCACTGTGTGAAGCTGCTCGGTCAGCGCCTTGCCGCGCGTGACTTCGATCGTCGGGCAGCAGAAATCCAAATCCGTGCTGCGATCCTGAACGGCTTCACAGTTCTTGGCATCCCCCGTACTGAGACCGTAAGCTAAATCCGTCTAGAGTTAAGAGGAAGTCTGACATCAAGACGATTTGTGCAACAAAGCCAGCGTGACGGGGTTATGGGTGCAACCAGAATCAAGCGGTTCGACGACTGGGCTTCAAAGTGGAAACTTTAATCACCGAAGAATATTCGGTTTCTTCGGTAGTGACACCACCATGCGCGAACGAGGCTGGAAGGAATATGAGGACCAAGATCATCGCCTCCCGTGGGAAAACAAAACATCTTGATATCACGATTATCGCAAATCTAATCATCCCTCACACCCGCTTGGTGGGCAATCCCCCATTTTTAATGGGGCTCAGCCGTAGAATTCACGCGGCTGTTTTCGGTTTCATTGCGGGTGTTATGCCGCCGATGCCCATGTTGGGTCTCTCATTGTTGTAAGTCCAGAGCCATTCTGTCGCCTGTTTTTGGGCCTCCTCAATCGTTTCAAAGATGTATTGGCCAGCCATTCGCCGCGAACGGTGCGATTGTAGCGCTCGATATAGGCATTCTGCTGAGGTTTGCCTGGCTGGATGTGTTCAAGCCGAACGCCGTGTTTCTCGGCCCATGTCATCAAGGTCCCACTGATGTATTCTGGGCCGCTGTCCGTTGCCTGACAGTTGATTGCAAAGCAATCAATGAGAAGGGACACGTATGGTTTGGGGTTTGCCGCGCCACTCGATGATCTGGTTTAAACTTCGCACGACCCGTTCGGCGGGCAGCGAGAAGTCCACTTCAATGCACAGGCCCTCTCGATTGAAGTCGTCTAAGACATTTAGCGTTCTGATTGACCTGCCGTCTGCAAGCTGATCCGCCATGAAATCCCCTCTCATTGATTGCAAATCAATCAACTGCCGGGCAGCGATAGACCAAGTATCGTTTGGCGCATCAGGCACGGCCAGGCGTTCCAGCCAATCTGCTCTCTCCTCGTTCTCATCACTCAAGATCGGGCTGTACCGATAGCAGGTCTCGCTGATTTGGAAGGTACGGCAGGCAAGTGCGATACTGGTGCCCCACATTACGACTGCATTCATGGCCATCCACTGACCGGCAGGTGAATGGCACATTCACCGAGAGGGAATCGTCGGTGAGACGGCCTTAGCGCTTTTTTCCGAGCGCCTCCTTCAGAAGATCGTCTCGGACATGCTCATCCCATGCTCTCGGCACAGCTCAGAGACCGGCGTACCGCCCTCTGCCTGCTTCAAAATGCCCATGACCTGTGCGTCGCTAAATCGCGCTATCTTCATCAAAAACCTCCTCAGATATCTTGCCGAGAAAATTCTACTTTTAAACACCACTAATTTTAGGGGGGATTACCTATGCGTTTGATACATAAGGCCGAAAATATCCCTGCTGGAGGCGCAACTTTCAAACGCGCTCTTACAAATGTCGAGATTGGCTGACACAGCCGCATGCGCCAATAATCATACGAGGCGCAGCCGCCCAATCGGATCACCGCTCGGTCAATTTCAACTCAATCCGGCGGTTCTGTGCGCGGGCCTCAGTGGTGTTTGCAGGGTTAATCGGCTGGTATTGCCCGAACCCGTTCGCGGCCAAGCGTTCAGGCGGTATCGCCAAGAAATTCACCATATAAAGAACGACCGACAACGCCCGAGCTTGGCTCAACTCCCAATTGTTGGCAAACTCGCCTGCGCCAGACAACGGCACGTTGTCGGTGTGTCCATCGACGCGGATCACCCAGTCGATACTTTCGGGGATGTCACCGGCCACGTCGCGCAGGATCGTTGCGACCTTTGCGATTTCGCGCTGCCCCTCGCCTGACAACTGCGCAGCCCCTTGCTCAAACAGGACCTCGGATGAGAACACGAAACGGTCGCCTTGGATGCGCACGCCATCAACGTCTTCCAAGATATTACGCAAAAGACCCAAGAAATCAGACCTGTAGCGTTCTAATTCCACAGCTTCGGCTGCCATTCTCTCAAGCTCCGCTTCCTCCAGCACCCGTGCGCGTCGTTCTGCCAGCAAAGCGCGCGCCATCGCGGTATTTAGATTCTGCGTCAGCGTTTCGATCTGCACATTTGCCATTACATCCGCGTCGTTTTCCAGATTAAGCAACGCCTGTAATCGCCCCATTTCACCACGCAGTGCCGCCACTTGTTCATTGAGCAATGCAACCTGACGCTGGTTGTCCGACGACAAAGCCTGCTCCTGCGTCAGCGCGTTATTGGCCAGCGCCAAAAGGGCCGCCTTTCGATCCGCATCTGCCCCAGCCACGCCAGTCTGCGCCTGCGCCGTTGCCAATGCAGCCACCGCTGCCGCCAGATCATCGCTGAACGTATCACGCTGCGCAGCTGCAGACGACAATTCCTGTTCAATCCCCGTACGCGCGATCAGCGCCGCAGCAAGTTGCCCCCGCAGCGCCTCAAGGGTCTGCGCCGTCTCACCCTGCTCACCAAGCGCGGCTGCCAAACGGTCTGCCAGCGCGCCGCGTTCAAGGCCTAACGCCTGCGCAGCGGCCTCGGCCTCCTGTTGGGCCAGCAATACAATTGCAAGGTTTTGATCCAAATCGTGCCGCGCAGTTTGCGCCGCTGCCAACAGTGTCAACGTATCCTCAGCCGCTTGTCGCCGCTCTTCTAGGGCGAGGGTCATCGCTGTCAATTCCGTGTCCGCATTCGCCAGCCGTTCGCGCAACGCTTGTGCGGCGGCGGCATCAACCAACATCGCCACTTCGGTTTCACTGATTTGCACGAGTGCAGCCGCACGCGCCGCTTCTAGCTCAGCAATCTGCGCCTCGGTTGCCGCACCGCTGGCTTCCAGTCCAACGATCTGGGCGTTTGCAGCCGCACGCGCCGCTTCTAACCCAGTAATCTTCACCTCGGTTGCCGCAGCGCTAGCTTGCAGTTCTGCGATCTGGGCGTTTGCACCAGCGCGCGCCACTTCTAACCCAGTAATCTGCGCGTCGGTTGCCGAACTGCTGGCTTCCAGTTCAACAATCCGCGCGTTTGCATCGGCGCCTGCCACTTCCAGTTCGCTCATCCGCGCTGCTGCCACGACCCCAGCCGTTTCCAATGCAGCAATTTGTGTGTTCACAGATGTATTATCAGTTTCCAAACTTGCAATCATCGCCTCAAGCGCTTCACGTCGCGCGGCGGCGAGGCGTGCTGCCTCGGCACCTGCATCGATTTCCGTTCTGGCCTGCGCAATAGCGAGGTTCAGCGCCTCTTGGTCGCTCACCAGTTCGGCTTCACGCGCCTCAAGGCCAGAGATTGCGCCTTCGGCGTCACGCCGCTGCTCCAGCAGGCCCGCAACCTGAGCTTCAAATCCGGTGATCCGAGACTGTGCACTGGACACATCCCCAATCAAAGAGTCGCGTTCAACCGTCAGGCGCGCGATCATTGCATTTTGCTGTTCAATTGCGGCTTCGCTTTCGCCCAAAGCCGTCTGCAGACCCGACAATTCAGTGGACAACGCACCAACTTGCGTGCCCAAAGTCGCGGATCGATCCTGTTCCAGCCCCAATGCGTCTGCCAACGCCGAGACCTCAGCAGAGAGTTCAGTTAGTTGATTTTCCTGCCCTGTGATCGTTTCTTGCAACACAAATTGCAGTACCATAAAAATGGTCAACACGAACATCAGGACCAGCAGCAGGCCCGTCATCGCATCCACGAAACCCGGCCAGATCGACGCTTGAAAACGCGCGCCGGTTCTGCGGCTTAGGGCCATGGCTTAGGTGCCATCCTGATTGTTTTTACGCGCGCCGCGATTGCCTTGGCGCACGGCACTGGTCAAGCTAGCGATATCTGTACGGAGGTCGTGAACGACCTCTTGGCGGCCTGCAGCCATATCTTCGAGGATGCGCAAAAGGCCCACATCAATCGAGCGCAGCCGCATCCGGCTTTCTGCGTCGATTCCTTCCATCCCAGTGTTTTTCAGTGCAGTGATCAAGGCTTCTTGCGCGTCCGCGACACGGGACAATTGCGCCGGCGTTTGATCGGTTGCCGATTGCTGCGCCATCTGCGCAACCGCATCGGTCAACGCGCCAACACGTTCATTGGCCTCACCGCGGCTGGCTTCGGATGCTGCAAACATCGCCTGCATCTGTTCCATCTGTTCGACCATGTGATCCACAACGCCCGCCATCGCAACCTGATCGCCGCTTGCCTCATCGCCCGCCGCCAATCCGACGCGGGTGATCGTGGACAACCATTCTTCAAGTTCACGGTAAAACCGGTTCTGTCCGTGGCTTGCGAACAATTCTAGCAGCCCGACGACCAGCGATCCTGCCAGACCCAACAAGGACGACGCAAACGCGATCCCCATACCACCAAGCTGACTTTCTAGTCCGGCCTGCAGGCGCGCAAAAACTTCTCCACCGCTTTCGCCCTCCCCCGGAGTGAGCGATTGGATCGTTTCTACCAATGCCGGAACTGTCGTGGCGAGGCCATAGAACGTCCCCAAAAGGCCCAAGAAAATCAACGTGTTGACAATATACCGTGTGATTTCGCGGTCTTCGTCGATCCGTTGTGACACAGAATCAAGGATAGAGCGGGATGAGCTTGACGACAGTTGCATTCGTGATCCGCGTGATCGCAAAAGCGTGGCCAAAGGCGCCAACAATCCTGGCGCCTTAATGATGTTCGAGCCGAGCTTTTCACCTGCAAACGCCTTAATCCAGCCGATAGATTTGATGAGCTGCCAGACCTGTCCAAAACACGACAAAACACCGATCACAAAGACGACGAATATGAATCCGTTCAGATATGGGTTTGCCAAAAACACGGGCCCCACACGCGGAAACGCGAAGAACACGCCGACACAGACCAACGCCAAAACCACCAGCATCGATGTGATCTGGCGCACGGGTTGTGAAAACTGCGGCTCGGCCTCTCTGTCCCCTGTTACCATGGGATCGGGCACCTCTTTGTTGTTTGTTATCTGTTACATTAGGGACTTAGGGTACGAACCCCAAACAATTTTACGTCAATACCCGAACTCTGTCCACCAGCCATGCCATATCCGCGTCCTGGATACCCATTTTGACCAAATGTTCGGCAGTATTGTATAAATATTCAGGGTTCGGGCCGCGCCCGCCAACAGATCGCGCAATCATCTGCGCTTGGCGTTCCAGATCGAACTGGCAGTATTGTTCGTGGTTACGATTAATGACGTAGGCCAGCGCCTGAACCGCGCGGCCATCTTGCAGCGCCAGCGGCAAATCCGCCTCTTCATACGCACTTGAGATCAGTTCGCGTTCGCGCAATTGCGCCAGCACGCGGACCTCGTCCACCACGGCCACCCGAAAAGCCACGCCGGTGCAGACCGCGTCACCAGCGTCCAGTGCCAACACCAATCCCGGTTCTTCAACTGACCCTCGATGATGGATCGACAACATGCAAAAACTGCGGTGATAGCCTGACAGCGTCGCCGTCACGGCTTCCGCAGGGTCGAATCCCGGGTTCCACAGCAATGATCCGTATCCGAACACCCACATCGTCATTCTTATGGCCCTTTCATTGAGGCTCCTCTAAACACCAATCAACGCCTCGTGAAAGACCCAAAAATGCGTAATCTTATAGCCCTCGTCGTCGTTCTTACCACGCTTTATGGCGGATATTGGTTCGTTGGCAGATCACAAATTCAGTCCCGATTAACGGATGCAATCGCGCAAGTCGATGCAGGTGAGATGAATGTGACCTACGCATCACTGGCAACGCGCGGCTTTCCATCGCGTTTTGATACGACAGTAACTGACCTTGTAATCGAAGACCCGGGTGCGCGGGTGCGTTGGGAAACACCTGTTTTTCAGATTCTTGCGCTTTCGTATCAACCCAACAATGTTCGTGCGTACTTCCCCGAAGAACAGGTTTTCATCATCGACGGCGCGCGTTACACGCTGTTTACCAATGAAATGGTTGCCCGTGGCCAAGTCAGCGCAAGCGCTGCGTTGGCGTTCCAGCAAGCGGAATTGGAGTTGCTGAACCCGCGGCTGCGCACCGAAGGCGGCGAGGAACTGGCGCTGGCACGGTTATTCGCCGCAATGCGACTGACCCCTGAGACGACCCAGTCTTATGATGTATACTTTGAGGCGCGGTCTATTGTTCTGCCAGAAAATATTCGTAGCTTGATCGACCCGCAAGGCCTGCAACCACCGATCATGCAAAACTTGCGCCTAGACAGCGACCTGGTGCTTTCCGATCCAATTGAACTGAACAGCGCCGATGCTGTTGCATTGTCGATCACGACCCTCAGCATCAGGGAATTCGCGCTGGCGTGGGGCGAAATGTCAGTGTCGGTCATCGGCGACGTGACGCCTGATGATGCTGGCGTGTTGGACGGGTCCATCACGATTTCAGCGCGCAACTGGCAGCAAGCGTTGGATCTGGCCCTGGCATCGGGGGCGTTAGAAGACGACCGCATTTTTCTCTTGACCGAAATTGCGAAAAATTTCGATGAAACGCCGCAAATTCTGGACACGCTGACTGTCACATTGTCGATTGTGAATGGCGAAATGGCCCTTGGTGGGTTTGCATTGGGGCCGGCGCCGCTGCTGCGCTAACCTAACGGCAATAGCTGCCGGATCGATGTCGCGCAGTATCAAAATGAAAATGGTCGCGGTGCAATTCGTCCGCTTCCGGCCCCAGTACGGTGCCAAACGGTCCGCATGCGTCGCGCCACATACGGCGCAATTGTTGGCCATCATCGTTGCTGTTCCATCCGGTCAAAACGGTGATTTCCTGCCCGTCGCGCAGACCGATACTGGCAATATCAATCGCCTTCCCGTGGGCATGTTCGGACATCCGCGCGCCTGCGCGATTGTTTCGCGTCCGGCACGCGTAATGCGCCACTACGCGGATGGAGGCGACGCCGCCACCATCGGACCCAACCGCAGGCAACAGCCCAGCGTCGACCCAAGTTCGCAGCGCGCGCCGTGGTGCAATTAATGATCGCTGGCGTTGACAGCATCACGCCCGACACCGACCGCAGGCGGACCGCGTCTTCAACCCCGCACGCCCCCGGTCCGGGATGCTTGCCGATACGATCACCCTGCAATGCAATGTCGCCACAAACCGCACCTTGGGCCAAGGCCGAGAATTACTCTGCGGCCGCAGCGCGCACCGTTGGCGTTCAGCGTTCGGGGCGCCTTGATTGCGCAATGGCCTGTATCGATGGCGGCACCACGAACCAGTCTGCGGCCGCTGCATCATCGCGTGCAATCGGGCGCGTATCTTGTGCACAAACGGCACTTGCCAAGAGCACGGCAAAGATCGTTGCAACACCCCTCATTTTCGGACTGGGTTTCGGCCAAAGTTTGGAACATCTGTATCCTGCCCCGCCTCGATAATGCCGCGCCGGATTGCGCGCGTGCGGGTGAAGTAATCATGCAGGTGGTCGCCGTCGCCCTCCCGGATCGCCCGTTGCAAGACGAACAATTCTTCTGTGAAACGGCCCAAAATTTCTAAGGTCGCATCTTTGTTGTTTAGGAACACATCACGCCACATCGTCGGATCAGACGCCGCAATACGCGTAAAATCACGAAAACCTGCGGCAGAGAAATTGACGACTTCGGTATCCGTTACACGACTAAGATCATCGGCGACGCCAACCATTGTGTATGCAATAAGGTGCGGTGTATGCGACGTCACGGCGAGCACCAGATCGTGGTGATCGGCGTCCATCTCATCAACGTTTGAACCGAGTGCTTCCCAAAATGTGCGCAGCTTTTTGACTTCATTTGCTTCCGCGCCGTCGGGCGTCAGCAGGCACCAGCGGTTGTCGAACAATTCAGCAAAACCGGATCGCGGCCCCGATTGTTCGGTGCCCGCCAGGGGATGTCCGGGAATAAAGTGCACACCGTCTGGAACGTGCGGACCAACGGCGGTTATCACTGCGCGTTTGACAGACCCCACGTCTGTCACCACAGCGCCCGGTTTTAGCGTGCCCGAAATCTCAGCCGCGGTGGCGTCCATCGCACCAATGGGCACGCACAAAACGATCAGATCAGCACCTTCAACAGCGTCGGCCGCGGTGTCAAAAACGCGGTCGCACAGTCCAATTTCGCGTGCGACATCGCGTGTGCCGGATGATCGTGCATAACCGGTGACTTCGCCCGCTACGCCCGCACGTTTTATTGCCCAAAACATCGACGACGCGATCAGGCCAAGGCCGATCAGCGCCACGCGGTTGTACATCACGCTCATGCGTCTAAGTCCTTTTTGGTACCTTTGAATTGCCCAATTGCATGAACGACGCGGCGGCACGACGCTTCATCGCCGACAGTGATCCGCAGACAATTGGGCAAACCGTAACCAGCCACCAAACGCACCAGAATGCCCTGTGTCATAAGATGATCGTTGCAGGCCATTGCTTCATCTTCAGATGCAAACCGCACAAGGATAAAATTCGCAGTGGAGGTATCAGACGGCAGCCCCAATTCGGCCAATGCGCCCGCCATCCAGTCCCGTTGTTTGGCATTATCAGTGCGACACTTTTCGGTGTGGGCCACATCGCGCATCGCAGCTTCTGCCGCAGCCAATGCGGGGGCGGACAGATTGAACGGGCCCCGAATACGCATCAACATGTCGATAATCTCTTGGTTGGCATAGCCATAGCCAATACGCAGCCCGCCAAGCCCGTAAATCTTGGAAAACGTGCGTGTCATGATGACGTTGTTGCGACTTTCGACCAGTGATTTGCCCGCATCATAGCCGCCCACGTACTCCGCATAGGCGCCATCCAGAACAAGAATTGCACCGTCGGGCAAACCGTCTGCCAGACGCTCCATATCCGCCTCACCGATCATGGTTCCGGTGGGGTTGGCAGGGTTGGCGATATAGACAACTTTGGTTTTCTTGGTGCAAGCGGCCAGCAATGCATCGACATCCACGACGCGTTCGCGCTCAGACACGACAACTGGCTTCGCGCCGTTGGCATTGGCGTAGATCGGATACATTGCAAAACCGTGCTCGGTGAACAGAACCTCATCGCCCTTGCCTGCGAAGGCCTGCGCGATCATCATCAGCACTTCGCCCGATCCGTTACCGCAAATGATCCGTTCAGGGTCGAGCCCCCATACGTCGCCAATCGCGGCGCGCAATCCAGCGTGGTCAGTCGAAGGATAGCGATGCAGGGTGTGGGACGCGCGCACAAGCGCTTCCTTAGCGGCCACGGACGGTCCGAAGGGGTTCTCGTTGGACGACAGTTTCAACACATTTTCAACGCCGTCCACATGGGATTTTCCGCCCTTATACAGGGCGATATCCATCACGCCGGGTTGTGCTTTAATCCCCATGATCTTTTCCTCATACCACAAACAAAAAGGCCCGCCACAGTGATGCGGCAGGCCTATTCCTAACGACGCAAGTGCGCCCTGCCCAGACTTAGTTCTGAGCGTAATATTCGATCACGAGATTCGGCTCCATCATCACCGGATATGGCACATCGCCAAGTCCAGGTGTGCGCACGAACGTCGCGGACATCTTGGAGTGATCGACGTCCATGTAATCAGGAACATCGCGTTCCGCCAAACCGATAGCATCAAGGACAGCCACGTTCTGTTTGGAACTGTCGCGGACTTCGACGATATCGCCTTCTTTGACGCGATAAGACGGGATGTTAACCTTCTTGCCGTTCACTGTGACGTGGCCGTGATTCACGAACTGACGCGCCGCGAAAACAGTCGGCACGAACTTGGCGCGGTACACAACAGCGTCCAGACGACGCTCAAGCAAACCAATCAGGTTCTCACCAGTATCGCCTTTGACTCGCTCGGCTTCAGTAAAGATTTTGCGAAATTGCTTTTCTGTCAGGTCGCCGTAGTAGCCCTTAAGCTTCTGCTTGGCGCGCAACTGCATACCGAAGTCGGACAATTTGCCCTTACGACGCTGACCGTGCTGGCCAGGGCCGTATTCACGACGGTTGACTGGGGATTTCGGACGACCCCAGATGTTTTCACCCATCCGGCGGTCAATTTTATACTTGGCAGACGTGCGTTTGGTCACGGCTGATCTCCTTCATCAATTTAAGTGCTTCCTCAACTTATCCTCACCAAAGGTTCGGGTTGAGAAACGCGTTTGCCCCATCGCCGTCGCAAAATGCGCAAACTTTGGAACGTGAAGGGCGTTGTCCTTTGGGGCGAACCCCCGACAGGTACTCCCTTGCGGGAACCACCAACACCAATTGAAAGGCTGCATTACGCGCGAGTCTGGGACCTGTCAACACACCCCAGCCCAGTTCATGTTTTCATATCTGTCTTTGTCTCGAAAATATCCGGCTTTATGTATCAAACGCACTGAGCGTGCAGACCACACCAAGCGGGTGTGAGCGATGATTAAGACTTTAGTCTGTATATTCTTATTGAATGAACCTTGCCCACTGATATTCTGGAACTTTTGCCGAAGACGGGCCGAAGCGGTTCTTGTGTTCGATGCTGAACGCACGCGCTTCCACACCAACTCCTTCGGCCAAAGTAGTGGATGTGCAGGTAATGCAAGCGAGGATCATCAACTTTGCTTGATCTTGGGTGATGCCATCATCCTCGCACCCAAATCATGCCCTCCCGTTATTTCTAGTGAATGCCGGTTTGTCGTTGGGAAAGATCAGTCACAGCTGAAAAAACGACGGCTTGTCGATGCACTCACGGGCAAATTCCGCGATTATATGGTATTCATCGGCCGATTTGTAGCATCTCACAACTTTCCAATTAAAGCGAACACAGAGCGCAGGAGATTTACCTCTGTTAATATGGTTAATGTTCCCGATGATATTGCAGCCGTGACCGCTATCCATGAAATCGCAGTACAAATCCCGTTCCAGAGTAACCCACGGGCGTTGTTTTTGACGCATGATGTGGTTGGATTCCAGCGCGGCTTCAGACGTATCGGTAATCCCCCCATTTTTAATGGGGCTCAGCCGTATGATTCACGCGGCTGTTTTCAGTTTCATTGCGGGTGTTATGCCGCCGATGCCCATGTTGGGTCGCTCGTTGTTGTAAGTCCAGAGCCATTCAGTTGCTTGTTCTTGTGCCTCATCGATGGTTTCAAAGATGTATTGGCTCAGCCATTCGCCACGAATGGTTCGATTGTAGCGCTCGATATAGGCGTTCTGTTGAGGTTTGCCTGGCTGGATGTGTTCAAGCCGAACACTGTGTTTCTCGGCCCATGTCATCAAGGTCCCGCTGATATATTCTGTGCCGTAACACCTTCGGAATATCGCTAATTTAAGGCTATGACTGCCTGCGCAGCCCCAAATAATGCAGCAGGTGGTCATAGCCGTGCCTCAGGTCCCTACGGTGGTTTTGTACAAACCACACCGCAAAGGAGACCAACTATGACCGATATCATTATTACACAAACTGCGCCCGTTTTGGTGGCCATCGATATCTCGAAGGCCCGTGACGAAGGTCTCATTGCTATTGCGGACAAGAAGCGCCGCCGTCGTTTGACTGTTCTGAACCAGCTAGACGACTTCAATCGTCTAATCACATCGCTTGCCTGCTACGGCCGCCCTGTCCGTGTAGCTTTTGAAGCAACGGGTAATTATCACCGTGCCTTGGCTTATCATCTTGCCGCAGCAGGTTTTGAGTTGAAGTTGGTGTCATCTGTGGCCCTGGCCAGAACGCGAGAGGCCTTGCACAACAGTTGGGACAAAAACGACCCTAAGGATGCCCAGGTCATTCTTCACATGATGGAGATCGGGAACGAGCAGTTTTATCATGACCCCCTCGTGCGTGGCACTAACGACATCCAAGAGCGTTCCAAAACGCATGACATCGTATCCAAGTCGAAGACCGAGTTGTGGCACCGAGTTGTGGCACCGAGTTGTGGCACCGAGTTTTAACCCATTATCTGCCGCTGTATTTTCCTGAAGCTGATCGTTTCCATCGCAGTTCTCGCAGTGACTGGTTCTTTGCTTTCCTTGAACGTTATCCGTCACCACACTTGATCTCAGCCATGAGCAAGGAGGCATTCATCGCTGACGCTTGGGATGTGGTGGGCCTCAAGGTTGCAAAAGAGCGTTTACTTTCAGATATCTACGAGACTGCCAAAGTATCAGTCGGACTGCCGGTTGCCGCAGATTCCGACGCGATAAGCATGTTCAAAAGGAACGTCAGAGTAGCCCTGCTACAGATCGCCTCGCAGCACACTAAATCAGGTCAAAGGGGGGTGGCCGGATGCCCCGGAACCCCCGGCCGGATCAAATCGGTATGGGTGGCCGGATTGCCCCGGAATACGCAATGCTTTGACAATTTTGGCAGAAGCTGGGGATGTACGGCGCTTTCGTCATCACCGGCAGTTTTTGAAGTTCTGTGGAATGGACCTTGCGACTATGCAATCAGGTACATTCAGAGGGCAAACCAAACTGTCAAAATATGGCAATGCTCGGCTTCGTCGAACGCTTTGGATGGCTGGACAGGTTGCTATTCTGCAGCGCACCAACAGCTTCCGCGACAAGTTCGAGCGCTACATCGCCAAAGACCGTCACAACACCCATTTGCGCCGAAAGGCGTACACCGCAATCGCAGCGAAGATGGCCCGAACCGTTCATGGGATCATCAAGCACGGCGAACCATATCGCCCCTTCTTTGAGGGGTGATCGACAGCAGTAGGACCTTTCTCTGTAAGGGCCGTGGAGGCAGACAACTGACCTCGTAGATAATGTTTAGGCCTTCTGCTCAACGACCCAAAGATCTCGTCTTAAGGACGGTGAGAGCCGCAAAAGCGTACTCTGTGTTTGTTATGGGAGAGACAGTTCGTTGACCAAAATGCCAAACTGAGCAATGCTTCTAACGTGTCGAGACGCCTCGATGCGACAATAACCTGACGCCAATTCAGCTAATCATTCCGCGCATAGGACGTTATCGACACGTATGGTTTGGGGTTTGCCGCGCCACTCGATGATCTGGTTCAGGCTCCGGACGACGCGTTCTGCGGGCAGCGAGAAGTCCACGTCAATGCACAAGCCTTCACGATTGAAGTCATCCAAGACGTTAAGAGTTCGGATTGATCTGCCGTCTGCAAGCTGATCCGCCATGAAATCCCCTCTCATTGATTGCACAGCAATCAACTGCCGGGCAGCGATAGACCAGGTCTCGTTTGGTGCATCAGGCACCGCTAACGGCTCGGGTTTGTCACGTTTGAGGCGATTTTTTGGCTTGATCCGCAGGTTCAGCTCCAGTTCACAGTAGATCCGCCTGACGGCCAGTGGGATACACGCGTTTGTGGTTCCAGCCGTAGCCCTGCACGTTGCGTAAATATAAAAAACACAACCCAAAGCCCCACGTGCGCTTGTTCTTGGTCAGGCGTTCCAGCCAATCTGCTCTCTCCTCATTCTCATCACTCAAGATCGGGCTGTACCGATAGCAGGTCTCGCTAATTTGGAAGGTACGACAGGCAAGTGCGATACTTGTGCCCCGCTGCATGACTGCATTCATGGCCATCCACTGGCCGGCAGGTGAATGGCACATTCACCGAGAGGGAATCGTCGGTGAGACGGCCTTAGCGCTTTATTCCGAGCGCCTCCTTCAGAAGATCGTCTCGGACATACTCATCGCAGCATACATCCTCTTGAGACGGCGGTTTTGCTCG
This sequence comes from Octadecabacter antarcticus 307, assembly GCF_000155675.2. GTDB lineage: Bacteria > Pseudomonadota > Alphaproteobacteria > Rhodobacterales > Rhodobacteraceae > Octadecabacter > Octadecabacter antarcticus. Next base: position 3,972,560 of record NC_020911.1, on the reverse strand, counting down.
GCCATGTCCTTCATCTCGGTGATCAAGGACGCATCCATGCCGCCGAACTTGGCACGCCACTTGTAAAAACTGGCGCTACTCATCCCATGCTCCCGACACAGCTCAGAGACCGGCGTACCGCCCTCCGCCTGCTTCAAAATGCCCATGACCTGTGCGTCGCTAAATCGCGCTATCTTCATCAAAAATCTCCTCAGATATCTTGCCGAGAAAATTTGAGTTTTGAATGCCAACAATTTTAGGGGGGATTGCCCCAAGATCTCATGGTGCAGTTGCAAGATAGGAAGATCGAAACCCCGCCCGTTCTTCGTCATTGGCAGATGAATCCGGTCTTCCTGTATCTGTTCCCACTTTAAGGTGAATACTTCAGTTTTACGAAGTCCATTGAACCACTACCGGCCGAGGCCGGTAGCATCGCGATTGGAATTTAATTCCAGATACTGCAGGATGACATTGTCGGTGACATTTCCTGACGTTGTCGAGAAATATCCACGGGCCCAAAACTGCCTTTCCCAATAGCGGCGCAACTCTGGGAACTCCATCTGAACCCGCCGCGACGAGCGCCATTTGATCCGCTGCATCACCTTCGACAGCGCGATCTGTGGCGGGACAGATATGAACATGTGGACGTGGTCACCTGCCAGAACACCCTTCACAATATGCACGCCCATCTCGGCACAAGACTGTCGAATGATATCGCGGATCTGTTCACGCATCAGCCCGCGCAGAACCTTATGTCGATATTTCGTCGCCCAAACGACGTGATGGATCGGGTTGGGCAGATCATCAATCGTCTTCCGCCAGTGCTTCAGGTCCTCAATAATCCGTCCATCAGGCTTATCTTCAAACCACTCTATCGCCTTCGTTGGGGCTTCCGGCAGATCGCCAGTCCGGCGGGCATGGTTGTAGATGGCGCGAAAACTACGAAGCAAATGATTGGCGGCTGACGGCGATCCAGGCATGTCGTGATGACGGCGCACTGCCATGACCTTGCTGATCTCGTCGAGCGGCAAGCGCATCCAGTCTTTTAGATGAAGCGTAAGCTGGGCGCGCATCCCGATCTTGTTGGTCTCAGAACGAAGTTGAGGGCGTGCCAAATACGCCTCCATCACGGCCTCCAACTTGGGCGCGCCGAGTTGAGCCGCTTTCCCTGCCCCTCGGCCCATCTCCAATGCGACGCCAAGTGCGGCCTGCGCAGAAATGATTGGAAACCGGCCAATCAGAATGCGCTTGGTCTGACCGCCAACGTCCTTCTGAAAGTACCAGGTCTTTGAGCGCTTCCCCACAAAGAGCACTAACCCTTTGATCTCCGCATTCCAGTACTTATCCGTCCCTGAGTTATAGCTGAAAGTTTGTGACGGCCCTGATGGGCGGCATATCATGGCGTTGTTGACGCGCCGCATTCTCATTGAGTAAGGGATATGCCACATGACCAAGAATACAGTTATCGACTTCACGAAACCAAGCGATTTTTCACCTGATCCGTTGACAGATGTGCTGCGCGCAGGAGCACGGGAGCTTCTGGCCACTGCTGTGCGCGCTGAGGTGTCGGAGTTTCTGGAAGGTCACGTCCACCTTTTGAACGACGAGGGTCGCCAGCGGCTGGTGCAGCATGGCTTTCTGCCGGAGCGCGAAGTTATGACCATTGCCCCCTCTCGGTCATGCAAAGCATGGCCTGTCGGCAACGGGACAGGCGATTGTGAAACAATCTGCCGAGAAGGGGGATCGGCAAGGTGTCAGTCCAGGTTCCTCGGGTGCGCGACCGTGGTGCAAACGCGGATGGTATGAAGGTCCATTTCAACGCGTCGCTTATCCCGCCCTATTTGCGCAAGGCAAAGTCTGTGGCGGAATTGCTGCCATGGCTTTACCTCAAGCACTGCCCGGCAGGCGATGCTTGCATCGCCGAGAGGGGGCATCTCGACGGGGGACTTCAGGGAGGCTCTGGCTTCGTTGGTGGGCCCGCCTGCCGAGGGGTTGTCGTCTTCGACAATCACACGTCTTAAGGCAACCTGGTGGGACGAGTATAAGGCCTGGCGCAAGCGCGATCTGACCTGTTGCCCGGCAGTGCATGCGTCGCATGCATGAGAGGGGGGCAAGCGCTACGCCTACATCTGGGCGGACGGTGTCTACTTCAACCCGCGCCTGGACGATGATCGTCAATGTATGTTGGTGATTATTGGCGCAGACGAATACGGCGACAAGGATGTTCTTGGTATCATGGATGGGTTCCGCGAGAACGCGGACAACCCCCTCTCACACATGCAAGCATGTGTTGCCGCTCAACGGGCGTGATCTTCTTCGGAGCCTGAAAAAACGGGGACTGATGATTGCGCCCGATCTGGCCTGTGGCTCCTCCTCACGTGACATTGTTGCACAATGCACTGCCGGGCAATGGATGGTGCCCTGGGCTTTTGGACCGCATTGCGGGACGTGTATCCGAGCACACGCGAACAACGCTGCTGGCTCCACAAGATGGCCAACATCACGGGCGCGATGCCGAAGCCCTACATGAAAAGCCCACGGCAGGGCTGCAAGACATCTGCCCTCTCAGGCATGCAAGCATGCCCTGCCGGGTCATAGATGGCCGCAACAAAGAAAGAGGCCATCGTCGCCTTTGATCTGTTTGTGGAAACCGACGGCGTGAAATACGAGCGGGCTATCAAGAAGCTGACCAAAGATCGTGACGCGTTGCTTACCTTCTACGACTTTCCAGCCAAACACTGGAAGCACATCCGCACGACAAATCCGATTGAAAGCGTCTTTGCCCCAGTCCGCAATCAGACACGCAAAACCAAAGGCTGCCTGAGCCGCAAAACCGCCCTATCTATGGTCTTCAAGCCGATGATCCTTCGCGGGACATTGCTGCGCAATACCCTGTCAGGCAAGGGGCAGCCAAGAAGAAATGGCGAAAGCTCAGCGGCACAAACCGACTGCCCGAAGTCATGCAAGGGGTTGAGTTCAAGGACGCGATCAAGCAACCTCAGAACGCCGCCTAATCACACCGTCACCAACTTTCGCGCATAACTCACGATGTCCCGAAAGGGGGAAATGCGTGGCAACGCGGCACAAACGAAAACACCAACCGTCTGCTGTGCAATACGTCCCAAAAGGCAAAGATTTGTTGATATATTGCCCGGCAAAGCTGAGCGCCGTCGCAGGGCCGCCCAATGAGCGACCACGAAAGACGCTGGAAAACGAAACTCCCGCAGAGCGTTTCAATGCATGTGTTGCGTCAATCAGTTGAGACCGCCGCGGACTGCGCGCAAAAAGCGCGGCTGAGTCATTATATCATGCTGAGGCATCAGGATTTCGGTTTGATTTTGGACCGCTTGGGCAAACACAAGAAAGCGAGGGCGTTTCTGTATATCAACAAGCTGGCCGATGTGGACATGGCTGTGGTTCAATAGAACGTGTGCGCTTGTTTGACAATCTGGGTCGGTCGTGGCCATTTAAGGCGAGCTAGAGTAGTAGGAAATATGGACATCGCGGCCGCGCTGTGAAAAGCCGGATGCAACCTTTCATACCGGAAATTATTACCATGACCACGACCCGTTTCGCCCCGTCCCCTACAGGTTATTTACACATTGGTAACCTGCGGGCGGCGTTGTTTAATCACGCAATTGCGCGCCGCGCGGGTGGGACGTTTATCTTGCGGATCGACGACACAGACCCAGAGCGATCAAAGCAGGAATATGTCGACGGGATCATGGAAGACCTGACGTGGTTGGGGATTTCTTGGGACCAGATTGAGTATCAATCCAAACGATTGGATCGCTATGACGCAGCGCGCGACGCGCTGATTGCGTCGGGTCGGTTGTATGAGTGTTTTGAGACGCCGGTTGAACTGGACCTTAAGCGCAAGAAGCAGCTGAATATGGGGAAACCGCCGGTTTATGACCGCGCTGCATTGAATTTGACCGCTGATCAGATCGTTGCGTATCGCGCTGAGGGGCGCACAGGGCATTGGCGCTTTAAGCTCGATCAGAAGCGTACCGAGTGGGTTGATGGTATTTTGGGTGCAATTTCGATTGATGCGGCGTCGGTGTCTGATCCTGTGCTGATCCGTGGTGATGGGCAGTATTTGTACACGCTGGCATCTGTCGTGGATGACACGGAAATGAAGGTCACGGATGTTGTGCGTGGGTCCGACCATGTGACGAATACGGCGACACAAATACAGATGATCCAAGCGCTGGGCGGTACTGTTCCGACGTTCGCGCATCATTCCCTGTTGACGGGTCCGCAGGGTGAGGCGCTGTCCAAACGTCTTGGGACGTTGGCGCTGCGTGATTTGCGCAAAAACGGCATTGCGCCGATGGCGATCCTGAGTCTTATGGCGCGGCTGGGGTCGTCTGATCCTGTTGAATTGCGTGAAACGGTTGAGGAGGTCGTGGCTGGGTTCGAGATGTCGAAATTCGGCTCTGCTCCGACGAAATTCGATGCGGATGATTTGGGTCCGTTGACCGCCCGTTGGTTGGCGGCACGCCCGTTTGCAGATGTCGCCGACGCGGTTGCCGCGTTGGGTGTGCCTGTGCTGTTGGGTGAACGATTCTGGAACGTGGTGCGCGAAAACATCGCATCTTTGGATGACATGGGCGATTGGTGGGCGGTGTTTCGCGATGGTGCCGCGCCGCAGATTGCAGATGAGGACGCGGAATTTGTGCCGCAGGCGTTGGCGTTGTTGGGTGATCCGCCCTACGCGGATGACACATGGGGCACATGGACTGCGGCCGTAAAGGACGTGACGGGCCGCAAGGGTAAGGGGCTGTTTATGCCGCTGCGCCATGCGGTTACGGGCGTGACGCGCGGGCCCGAAATGGCGGATGTAATGCCGCTGTTGCAGACAAAGCCGAAAGCGTAATGGCAGCGGGCGCGGAAAACGCACAAGCGAAATTCCTGAGCGGGTCGCTGATGCGCCACATCTCGGTCATGGCATTCACGTCGTCGGTCGGGTTGATGGCGGTGTTCATGGTTGATTTTATTGACATGATTTTCATCTCAATGCTCGGCAAAGCGGAATTGGCGGCGGCTGTCGGATATGCTGGTGCAATTTTGTTTTTCACGTCGTCATTTGGGATCGGCATGGCGATTGCGGGGGGCGCGTTGGTCGCACGATCCTTGGGTGAGGGTGATACGGTTTTGGCCCAGCGGCGCGCGACGAACGTGCTGGTCTTTGGTGCCCTGTTCGGCGCGATTTTTGCGGGCGTTGTCTGGTTCAATCTGGACCCGATTGTTGCTTTGGTCGGCGCGACGGGTGCGACTGCTGACCTGGCTGTGAGTTATCTGGCAATCATCATCCCGTCATTGCCATTGTTACTGGTCGGCATGGTCGGTGGTGCGATTTTGCGCGCCCATGGTGACGCGCAACGGTCGATGATGGCGACGATCATTGGCGCTTGTGTGAATGCGGTTCTGGACCCGATCCTGATCTTTGGGTTCGGGTTGGAATTGCAAGGTGCTGCCTGGGCCAGCGTTGCGGCGCGGGTGGCGATTGGTGTCAGTGCTTTGGTGCCGATTGTTCGCTATTATGGTGGCTTTGGACGCCCTGATCTGTCGAACATGTTGCCGGATCTACGCCCAGTTTTGATTGTTGCGTTTCCGGCGATCTTGACGCAATTGGCCACCCCCATCGGGCAGGCCTATGTCACTCGGTCCATGGCGGCGTTTGGTGAAGATGCCGTTGCTGGGATGGCGATTGTGGGCCGTCTGACGCCAGTGGCTTTTGCGATTATTTTTGCGCTTTCGGGGGCCATTGGGCCGATCATCGGACAGAATTTTGGCGCCGGTCAGCCTGACCGTGTCAAACGGGCGTTTCGTGAAGGGCTAATTTTTACGGGCATTGTTGTTGTGGTCGTGTCCGGCCTGTTGTTCACCGCGCGGCCCTTGCTGGAGATGCTGTTTGTGCTGGACGGCCCCGCGCGCAGGTTGGTGTTTTTGTTCGCTGGACCGTTGAGCCTGCTTTGGTTTTTCAACGGTATGATCTTTGTGTCCAACGCGGCCTGCAATAACATGGGCCACCCATTTTATTCGACGTTGGTGAATTGGGGCCGGCATACGATTGGCACGGTCCCGTTTGTGATCGTGTTTTCGGTGTGGTTCGGGGCAGGTGGGGTGTTGATCGGGCAGGCTGTGGGCGGAATTCTATTTGGGTTTATCGCGTTGATCGTGGCCTACCGAGTCATGCGGGCTGGTGGTGGCGGGGATGCTGGCGCGGATGGCATCGAAAAGCAGGCGCGCACTTTGGGCTGGTTGCACCGGAACCGATAGGGTCGCGAGTGTGGCGTCCACGATAGCGCGGGTGTCGCGATGTAGCGGCTGTGCGCGCGGATAAAGCGGATCGGCGCGGTCATCAAGGATCGGGCCCCAGCCTGTCGTGGTGGCGAAGAAATGCGCGGGGCCGCCAGAATTTGGGTTTCCGCCCATAAGGGTGATATGACCCGCAATGACGACATCAAGATAGCTGAGCAAAATTGGATGACCCGTGCTGGGCGGCGCTATATGATCGGGGTTTGCTTCGTAAACGACGGTCGACTGGTCGAACTGGGCGCTGACATCGCGGCGCAGGTAGGCGTGTTCGCGCAGGTCCAGTGCAGTCCAGTCGCCGCGCGGAACCTGCGCGGTTATGCCGTGAAGCGTGGTGTGCGTGCAGGGTTGCACAGACAGAAACGCGACGGGGCGTGCCAATGCATGCCGCCACACGCGTCGCCATCCGGTAAGGGTCGCGGGCGTTGGGTCAGGATAGTCATGGGTCGCCAGATTGACGAGGCTGCCGTAGCCAAAGAAACGCGCGGCAGTAGAAACTGAAGGCTGGGTCATTCGCGCGATCTTAGGACGTGGGCGGGTTTGGCGGCAAGGGCGCGCCATGCAAACGCAAGACCCGCCAGCAACGTCGCCGCCATGCCGCCCAAGATGATTGCGCCCGCCGATGTCCAGATCGGGGTGTAGCCAGTTTCCATGATGAACGTTGAAACCGCCCAGCCGCCCAATATCCCTGCGGCGAGCGCGACAAGACCCGCCGCCAGGCCGAGGAGGGCAGAGCGCAGAGCGAAGCTGCGCAGGATGGTGGCGCGCGATGCACCTAGCGTTTTCAGTACTGCGGCCTCAAACGTGCGGGCGGGCATCCCTGCGGCTGCGGCACCAATCAGGACAAGGAATCCGGTGAGCAAGGTTGCGAGTGCGCCGTAGCGGGTGGCTGCGGAAATGCCACCGAGCAATTGCACGACCTGGTCAATCGCATCGCGCACGCGGATCGCGGTGATATTTGGGTAGGCGGTGGCGAGGTCGCGCAGAATGGCGGCTTCGGCTTCGGGTTCACTGTAGACTGTGCTGATCCAGGAATGTGGTGCGCCTTGTAAGGCGGCGGGGTTCATTGACATTATAAAGCCGATGCCTGCGTCCTCGAACGAAACCTCGCGGAAGTTGGCGATGGTCGCGGTGATGTCACGTCCCAAGATGTTGGTGGTGATCGTGTCGCCGATATTCAGGCCCATTTCGATCGCTTCTTCGGTTGCGAAACTGATCAGCGGCGGGCCCGCGTAATCGGCTGGCCACCACTCTCCGTCTGTGATGATCGTACCATCCCCGGGCAGGTTGGAATAGGTCACGCCGCGGTCGCCTTGCAGCACCCAGTGATCGGTGAAATCGCCTGCGGACTGGCCGTTGATCTGGGTGATGATGCCGCGCAGCATGGGGACGGCCTCGTAGTTTGACACCTGCGGATCGTTGTCCAGCCGCTCGCGGAACCCGTCGATTTGATCGGGCTGGATGTCCACAAAGAAATAGCTGGGCGCGATGTCGGGCAATTCATTGGCGATAGCGCTGCGCAGGTTGCCGTCGATCTGCCCGACAGCGGCAAGAACGGCAAGACCAAGGCCAAGGGAGAGGACCACGGAGGTGGTTTCACCGCCCCGCGCGCCGATGGAGGCGAGGGCGAAACGCAGCGCGGGGCGACCGCGTGATAAACGTCTGAATTTCAGGGCAGTGAACCGCGCGACGGCTGCGGCTGCGACCAGAAGGGCGAGGGCAAACAGGATGCCGCCCACCGTCCACAGGGTCAGGAAGGCGGTACCGGAGAATATGATCGCTGTGCCAATGAGGGTTGCGAGCAGCAGCAGCGTGATGATGAGGTATTTGGTCGCAGGAAGGGTTTTGCCCGCGCCGAAGGCGTCACGAAACAGGGTTGCAGGTTTAATGTCTTCGGTGCGGGCCAGTGGCCAGAGGGTGAAGATGAGCGCGGCAAGGACGCCGTAGATTGCAGCCTCAAACAATGGCGCAGCGTGGAGCGTGAAATCGGCTGGGATCGGCAAGCGGGACTCAATAAGGGGGGCGAAGGCCAGTGGAATAGCGACACCTAAGACCACGCCGATTGCGACGCCAACGATGGTGAGGATGCCAATTTGTAGGAAATAGGTTAGGAAAATTGTGCGCCGTGTCGCGCCGAGGGTTTTCAGGATCGCGATGACGTTCGATTTACCGCTTAGGTAGGAGCGTACGGCGGCGGAAACACCGACACCACCAACAGCAAGGCCCGACAGCCCGATCAGAATCAAGAACGCGGCGATCCGATCAACAAAACGCGCAATACCGGGGGCACCTGCGCGGGCGTCGCGCCAGCGCAGGCCAGAGTTTTCGAACAGAGTTTCGGCTTGGTTTTCGAGGCTTTCGAGGTCTGCGTTGTCCGCAAGATCAAGGCGATAGTTACTTTCCATCAGGGTGCCTTTCGCAAGAAGGCCAGAGTTTTCGAGGTCGTCAAGCAACACCAGCGTGCGAGGGCCAAGGCCAAATCCGCCGCCTGAATTGTCGGGGTAAGACACAAGGATCGCGGAGAGGACGAAGGTCTGTTCGCCCAGTTTGAACCTGTCACCAGCCGTGAGCGCAAGTCGGTCGGCAAGGGCGCGTTCCATGACGCCGCCAGGGAACGTGGCATTGCCTGCAAAGGCATCAGCCAGTGGCATAGCCGGATCGAGTGTGGTTTCGCCGATGAGCGGGTACAAATTGTCCACCGCCTGTACTTGGGTCAGGCCGCGTTCGACGGTGTCGCGTTCAACCACAACCATGGAGCGGAAATCAGTGGTTTCCGAAACGCGGGTCGCAATGGATGCCATCCAAGCACGTTCTTCGGGTTCAGCAAACCGGTAGGTGAAGCGCACGACGGCTTCACCACCAAGAAGGGCGGCACCATTGGCGGCTAGGCCCGCCTGGATGGAGGCGCGCACGGTGCCGACAGCGGCGATGGCCGCGACGCCAAGGGCGAGGCACGCAAGGAAGATGCGAAAGCCGTGAAGCCCACCGCGCAGTTCACGTTTGGCAAAGGTCCATGCAACGAAAAATGTGGACGGGGTCATTCAGCCGCGGCCTGAAGCGTATCGATATGTCCGTCGCGTAAGCGGATCACACGGTCACAGCGCGCCGCGAGTTCGTTTGAGTGCGTGACCATGATCAGCGTTGCGCCGTGTTGTTCGCGCAGATCAAACAACATGTCGATGATAGCTGCACCATTGGTTTCATCAAGGTTTCCAGTAGGTTCATCGGCCAAAAGCAGTTTTGGGCGGGTGACGGACGCGCGGGCCAGCGCGACACGTTGTTGTTCACCGCCTGACATCTGCGCGGGGTAATGCGTTGCACGATTGGAAAGGCCGACGGCGGCAAGTTCAGCGTTGGCGCGGTCATAGGCATCGCGCACACCAGCCAGTTCCAGCGGCGTCGCGACGTTTTCCAGCGCGGTCATTGTGGGAATGAGGTGGAAGGATTGAAACACCACCCCCATATTACACTGACGAAAGCGCGCAAGTTCGTCTTCACCCAAGTGTGTGATGTCTGTTCCGAGCGCTGTGATAGACCCAGACGACGCGGTTTCAAGCCCGCCCATCAACATCAGGAGAGATGATTTGCCAGATCCACTCGGCCCGACGAGCCCAAGCGTTTCACCCTTTTTCACCGTGAGCGAAATGTCGTGCAGGATGTCAACCGTACCGGCGTTGCCTGACAGCGAAAGGGAGACATTGGAGAGCGAGAGGGCATCAGTCATCGGGGTGGCCTTTGGCTTGTTCGGGTCAGTTTCATATGGAGTGTTACGCGCTGGTCGCAACCTTGGATTGGGTTTGATTTTAAGCACCGGTGCGCTGGCAGGTGCGGCGCAGGCAGAGACAGTGACCATTGCCGCATTGGGGGATTCTTTGACCCAAGGCTATGGATTGCCAATGGAGGAAGGGTTTGTGCCGCAGCTGGAGGCATGGTTGCGGGCGCGCGGGGCCGATGTGAAGGTGATCAACGCAGGCGTATCTGGCGACACGACGGCGGGGGGGCTCAGCCGTGCGGCATGGACACTGACGCCAAACGTTGATGCGATGATCGTGAATTTGGGTGGCAATGATTTGTTGCGCGGTATTAATCCGGACGTGAGCCGTGCGAATTTAGATGCGATTCTGCGCGCGGCGGTGGATGCTGGTGTCGAGGTGTTGTTGGTCGGGTTGGATGCGCCCAGTAATTATGGCCCCGCGTATGAGGCCGCGTTTGATGCGATGTATCCGGAGCTGGCGCAGATCTACGGGCTAGACCTTTATGCAAATTTCTTTGCACCGTTGGAGGATGGCACCGATCTGGCAGCTGTGCGTTTGTTGTATATGCAAAGTGATGGCATTCACCCTAGCGCTTTAGGTGTGGAAAAAATTGTGAATGGCATTGGGCCGTCGGTCCTTAGCCTGATTGCCCAATAATCTGAACGGGGACAATCTGAATGCTGGCGTGGACGTCCGCAAACCACACGGCTCACGTGATCAAATAACCAACTGGCATAAGCCTACGTTTAATTCAGTCGCAAAAGTTATCGCGATCATCTGTTCGTCTTCCAAGTCGTTTGATGACGCCTTTGAGAATGGCATCCAACGCGCATCCAAATCGCTTAAAGGGATCATGGGTGCGTGGGTCGCGGGCCAGAAAGTCACCGTGAGCGATGGAAAAATCGACAAATACCGCGTCGTTCTGAAGGTCACGTTCACTTTGGCTGACCAAGCCGTTGCACTGACAAACGAACACAAAAAAAGGCGGCTCCCATAGGAACCGCCCTTCATAAGGTCCGTAGACCTAAAATTTATGCGAGTGCGAGATTAACCGCGGACTCACGACCGTCGCGACCGGCTTCAACGTCAAAAGTTACCTTTTGATCGTCTGCCAGACCTGTGAGGCCGGAACGCTCAACTGCGGAGATGTGAACGAAAACGTCCTTGCCGCCAGTTTCAGGAGCGATAAAGCCGAAGCCTTTTGTTGTGTTGAACCATTTGACTGTACCGTTGGCCATGTCATGTCTTCCTTTAGAACGTACTGCCCGCGTTGTGCGGCAGCTTGGCGTAGTCAGTGCTAGATCGATTGACGGTCGCCGATGAAGGAAGACAGTGGTCGAGATAGAATAACGTTTGCAAAGTATCATATGGGGCAGGTTGGGCCGTTTGGCAAGGGGTAAGGCCGCACATTCACGTTGTTGGCGAATTACCGCCAAGGTTGAAAAGGGTTGCAGTTGGCCCCGCATAGGTATCTGACAGGCACGAAATTGCCCCTGAAATGCTGAAGGATATTGCGATGCGCTGGGATGAATTGATGGACCGCGCGGGAAGTGCTTGCGAATTTTGCGGCGGGGCGGATGGTTTGGTGAGTGTTGACGTCCCACCTGAGGATCAGGTGCTGTTGTGTCCCGCCTGTCGCGGTGAGGGCGATGTGCCCGCCGCCCATTGGCGCTGTCTCGAAGGGGCGATGTGGTCTGTCGAGTCATCGGTGCAGATCGCCGTGTGGCGGCGTCTCGGTGAGATCGATGAGATGTGGGCGACGGATGCGCGCGACAGCATGATGATGGAGCCTGAGGTTATGGCGCTGGCCGAAGCGTCGGCGCTGGTGGTGGAACATTTCGACAGCAACGGCATGCGGCTGGAACACGGCGATACGGTCGTTTTGGTAAAGGATTTGGTAGTGAAGGGCGCGGGGTTTACCGCCAAACGCGGCACGGCGGTGCGCAATATCTCACTGGTGCCGGAGAATGCGGCGCATATTGAAGGCAAGGTTGAGGGTCAGAGGATTGTGATATTGACGGAGTTTGTGAAGCGGAAGTGAGGGGAAATTAGTCGCCTCCTTTCGCCTTCAAATCCTCTTTACTCGTTGCCAATGCCTTTAGCTTGCCGAAACGGGCCGTGCGAGTATTTCTTGAAACATACCACTCATCAACAAACGACTCGATCAATTCAATTAGCAACTGAGCTTCCTCTGGTTCGACCGAAACGATAACACCAATATCTTTTTCCATGTGCGCACCGATATTGCCAATTTTTCGCACATGGTCAATCGCTTCCACACTATCGTCGGATACGCCCTTAGGTGCATCGTCAGCGTCAATGCGCCGCCCAAGTTCATTTTCCACCTAATGGATCGAAACCACCGGCTTCTAGCCGGTCAGCTTCAGCGAATCTATGATTGATCTTCTCTCCTGAATTTTGAAACCCGCATTAGCAGCTTAGGCTCAAGATTGAAGTGCGACACCTGCCGCTGAGAGCGTCATAGGATGTTGCTATGGAAAGTCACTACAAACACCTGGACGCCGAGGAACGAGGAACGAGGCGTAATCTTTGCAGAACATCAACGTGGCTCGAGCCTGCGTGAGATTGGCCGCCTTCTGGGGAGGCATCATGGCACCATCGGGCATGAATTGAAGCGGCGCGGCGCGTCCGATAGCTACGATCCCCAAGAGGCGCGGCGTGCTCATGATATGGCACAACGGCGCTCTGGTCGGCGGCGGAAGCTGGCCCCTGGTGCCCCGTTTTATGATTGGGTGCGCAACCGTCTGATCTATTGGTGCTGGTCGCCAGAGCAGATCGCGGCCAGATTACGGCTCATGCATCTAGATGATCTCAGTCAGCGCATTAGCCACGAAGCGATCTATGCTGCGATCTACGCTCAGCCACGTGGCGGATTGAAGGCGCTGATGATTGAGGCGCTGCGGCGGGCCAAACCAAAACGCGGTGCTCAAAGCACCAGCTTAGCGGGCTCCGCTATGGTGCCGGAAACGTTGCGTATTATCCATCGTCCCGAAGACATCGAGGCACGTCTGGTTCCTGGCCACTGGGAAGGAGACTTGATTAAGGGGCTTTCAATCGCTCAGCGATAGGTACGGTGGTGGAACGCAAGACGCGCTTCGTCATTCTCAGAAGTTCAAGCGCCAAGCAAAGGCTTATCCCTTTTAGTCCGGTTGCCCCACATGTTGACGCGGCGCAGAACCTCGCCCTTGTGGCTTGAGAGGCGGATCGGATCAGTTTGTAACATCTGGTGGGTTTATGGGGCGTGGCTTTTGCCGTGAACAAGGGCCTTCAGGCGCGCTGTTCAACAAAATCACGATATGTCGCTGGGCCAATACCAACACCGATCCCCAGCAGCGTGTCGAAGGCGCTTCGCATGTGTCGCCGTCGGTTCCAGCGGAACACAAATTCGTCGAGATAGCGTTGCAGATGGCATTTTCTGAGGCCGTGGAAGACGCCTTTTGCCCACGTTTTTAGGTTGGAGAACACGCGGTGGACCCAGTGGAGTATGTCATGTGCCTTCTTGCCGCTGACGACCTTCGCCTCATGCGTGTTTGCAGGGGGATTTTCGTAACCTAGCCAGCCATCCGTGATGACGTGAGCGCCAGGCTCTACAGCCTGACCAATGAACCCGTGTAGCGTCTTTGATGCGCCGTCGGGAATGTGTTTCATCCTGATACGGCGCGGATGTCCGTCTCTTGATAACTCGACGGCGCAGACGACAAACATCTTTCCGACCGGGCTCCGCCCACCCTTTGGCCGGTCCTCGGGATCATGCCGGGACCGGAACGGAATCTCTGTTTCATCGATCTCGACAAGGTCTTTCAGGGGGTTGCGGTCAGGGTTGACCATCGACCGCCGCAGCTTTTGCAAGAGGAGCCACGCCGTCTTGTAGCTGCCAAGGCCAAGTTGCGCCTGAAGTTGCAGCGCTGACATGCCGTTGGAATGGCTGGTGATGATGTGCGCGGCAAGAAACCAAATTCGCAACGGCAAATGGCTGCTGTGCATCACCGTGCCAGCCGTCACGGATGTCTGCCGTGCGCAACCGGCACATTCCCAAGTCGCGCGATTTCGCTTTAACGGCCAGCCCTTGCAGGTGCCACAGGAAGGACACACAAAGCCCTCAGGCCAACGATGTTCCGCCAGATAATGCGAACACGCTTCCTCATCAGAAAACCTGGCGTCGAACGCCGGGCGGGACATGGGTTTGTCGTTTTTCCATCTGGCTGGCATGGGTAGAACAATACAAGAACATTGTAGATTGGCAAGCCGCTTCACACTACATCAGGTGCCGCCGGAGCAAAGGGGATAAGCCTTCGCCAAGCAATTGATCCGGGGGATCAATTGTAGCACAGAACGCAGGGTTGTACCGCCAATGCTGCTCTCGAGGGCTTTACGCGGCAAATGAAACGTCTGCCCGTGGCGTTGCGCCGCTCGATGACCTATGATCGTGGTTCTGACCCTCTCATGGTTTGCGAGCAAACCACTGCCGGGCAGTGGATGGCTTGCCACCCAGAACTCTCTCGCCGTCTGAAGGTCGACATCTGGTTTTGTGACCCCCACACCCCGTGGCAACGCGGTTCAAACAAAAATACAAACGGGCTGCTACGCCAGTTTTTCCCGAAAGGAACTGACCTGGGCTGCCTCAGTCAAGCCGCCCTGAACGACGTCGCACGCCTGATGAACGACCGACCTCGTAAGACACTAGGATGGAGAACTCCCGCTGAAGCCATGGCCGAAGATCTTACGGCCATTAAAACAATTAATCGTCGCACTTCAATCTTGGATCCAAGCAGTATGGTTTCAAAATTCAGGAGAGAAGATCATGCGTTATTCCTCATCCGCGCACACGCGAGATTATCATGCAAACATGCGCCGAAATGGGCGTCCATATCGTAAAAGGTGTGCTGGGACGCGATCATGTGCACATGTTCCTGTCGATCCCACCAAAACTGTCCCTGTCCAACGTTATGCAACGCATAAAGGGCCGCTCGTCGCGCCGCATCCAGATGGAATTCCCTGAGTTGCGCAAGCGCTACTGGGGCAGGCGGTTTTGGGCACGCGGATATTTCTCAACCACCTCTGGAAATGTGACTGACGACGTCATCACACAGTATCTGG
Source organism: Octadecabacter antarcticus 307 (assembly GCF_000155675.2). GTDB lineage: Bacteria > Pseudomonadota > Alphaproteobacteria > Rhodobacterales > Rhodobacteraceae > Octadecabacter > Octadecabacter antarcticus. Next base: position 3,957,387 of record NC_020911.1, on the reverse strand, counting down.
AATTGCATTCCTCTAAATGATGCTGCCGGCGTCAGCCGGTAGTCCTTCACTTATTTCGTCAACTAAACGTCCCTTTGAGATGCCACAAAAATCTCTAATCATTCCTTGAATGCATCGCCGTGCAAGAGTGGCTGACGCTTTTGGACTTAAGTCCCTAATCAGGCATGCCTCAGCGTAGTCCTCTCTCAGAACTTGAGGGATGTAGTCAGGTTGAACCTTTGTTATGCTGTCTGGAACAATTTTCTTCGAAAGGGTCGTTTGGGGGTCATAGATTTAAAACCAATCTGACCGGTCTTGGCGGCAATAACTTCCGCCGTAACCTGAACCTTCTTACAACTTTCGTTGGAACAGCCAACTGCAATTCCACGCAGCCCCATTGGGCCTCCGGCACAGTCGTGGATTTCAAAAGCAATCTCGACGGTACTTGTTTTAACCCTTGTCACCGTTTGGTGCAGGCCACAAAATGGACAGGTCCATATACTCATGACTATTTATCTCACGAATTTCTTATGCTTCATCCGCTTCGGCTCCATCGCATCAGTTCCTAAGCGCTTTCTTTTGTCTTCTTCGTAGTCCTCAAAGTTGCCGTTGAAGAATTCGACGTGGGCTTCGCCTTCAAATGCGAGGATGTGGGTGCAAATCCGGTCGAGGAAGAAGCGGTCGTGGGAGATGACCACGGCGCAGCCTGCGAAATCGACGATGGCGTCTTCGAGGGCGCGCAGGGTTTCAACGTCGAGGTCGTTGGTAGGTTCGTCAAGTAACAGGACGTTTCCGCCTGATTTCAACAGCTTGGCCATGTGGACGCGGTTGCGTTCACCGCCCGACAGGATGCCGACCTTTTTCTGCTGATCGCCGCCTTTGAAGTTGAACGCGGAGCAGTAGGCGCGGGAGTTCATTTCTGCGTCGCCAAGTTTGATGACCTCAGCGCCGCCAGTGATTTCTTCCCAGACGGTGACATCTGCGTCCAGCGCGTCGCGGGATTGATCGACGTAGGACATCTGCACGGTGTCGCCAAAACTAACGGTTCCGGAATCCGGTTCGGCCTGCCCTGTGAGCATGGAAAACAGCGTTGATTTACCCGCGCCGTTTGGCCCAATGACGCCGACGATCCCACCGGGCGGGAGTTCAAACGACAGGTTCTCGATCAGGAGTTTGTCGCCCATCGCTTTGGTGAGGTTTTCAACCTCAATCACCTTTTCACCAAGACGTTGGCCGTTGGGAATGATGATCTGCGCACGGCCCATCTTTTCGCGTTCGGACTGATTGGCAAGGTCGTTATAGGCCGAAATACGCGCCTTGGATTTGGCCTGACGGGCTTTGGCACCTTGGCGCATCCATTCCAGTTCGCGTTCCAGCGTGCGCTGCTTGGATTTGTCGTCCTTGGCTTCCTTGGACAGACGTTTTGCCTTGGCTTCCAACCAGCTGGAATAGTTGCCTTCGTGCGGAACGCCCGAGCCACGGTCGAGTTCCAAAATCCAGCTGGTGATTGCATCAAGGAAGTAGCGATCGTGGGTGACGATCAGGATTGTGCCTTTATAATCAACGAGGTGCTGTTGCAGCCATGCGATTGTTTCGGCGTCGAGGTGGTTTGTCGGTTCGTCCAACAGCAACATGTCTGGCGCGTCGAGGAGGAGTTGGCACAGGGCGACGCGACGTTTTTCACCGCCCGACAGTGTTGTGACGTCGGCATCATCGGCGGGGCAGCGCAACGCCTCCATGCTCACATCGATCTGCGCATCGAGGTCCCAGAGGTTTTGGGCGTCAATCTCATCCTGAAGCTGAGCCATTTCGTCCGCTGTTTCGTCAGAATAGTTCATCGCAAGATCATTGTAGCGATTTAGAATATCCTGCTTGGCCTTCACGCCGAGCATGACGTTTTCGCGCACGGTTAGCGTCGCGTCGAGTTCTGGTTCCTGCGGCAGATAGCCAACGGTCGCGCCCTCTGCGGCCCATGCCTCACCCTGAAATTCTTTGTCTTGACCGGCCATTATCCGCATCAGGGTTGATTTACCCGTGCCGTTCACGCCGACGACGCCTATTTTAACGCCGGGCAGGAAGTTCAGGCGGATGTTTTCGAATACCTTTTTACCACCGGGGTAGGTTTTGGACACACCGTCCATAAAGTAAACATATTGATAGGCGGCCATGTGTCTGTTCCCCTGATATTGCGAATATTCGTGCCGTGGATACGCGCGTGGTCAGGTCGGCGCAATGGGGGGGGTTATACGCGCATGGGGCGGTCTTGAAGTTGGCGATCTTGCAGCCCAGTCCATCAGGTCGTCGGATGGCAGGGGGGGGCGAAAGCCAGTAGCCTTGGATCACGCTGCAGCCCATGGCCTGAAGAGCCTTGGCGGTGGCCAGGTCTTCGACGCCTTCGGCAATAACGTTGAGGCCAAGATCGTTGGACAGTTCGACGATTTTGCGCACGATCTTACGACTGGTTGCATCGCCCAACAGATTCGTTACGAGGCCGCGATCAATTTTCACCCCTGTGACATCGAGTTTGGCAAGGTGGGACAGGCCCGCAAATCCGACGCCGAAATCATCAAGGTAAACCTGAAACCCGGCTTCATGCAAATCGCGGATGATGGCGGCGTGTGATGCTGTTTCGGACGCGTCACCGAAATTCGTGTTTTCCAATACTTCGATGATGACCTGTGCGCGGTCGATGCCAGCGGCCTCAACCCCCCAAATGAGGCGCCGGATGAAGTCTGGATGGCTCAGCAATTCGGGGGACGCGTTGAACGCTATGCCAATGTCACTGAATCCTGCGAGATTGAGCTTTTGTTTTTGGGTCAGGGCAGCGGTCATCGACCACAGATCCAATGCCCCCAAAAGCCCCAGTTCTTTGACCATCGGCAGGAAATCGTCGGGGGCGATGACGCCATCAACGGGATGGGTCCATCGTACAAGCGTTTCCATGCCGATAATCTGGCCTGTCTCAATCGACATGGTTGGTTGGAACCAATAGTCCATGGTTCCGGTGTCGATGGTATCCGCAAGTTCGATGGCACGGCGGCTTTGGAAGGTGTTACGATCGTGCAGGGCTTGGTCATAGAGCGCCACTTGATTGCGGCCTGCGCGCTTAGCCTCATAGAGTGCAAAGTCAGCCTGAACCAGCAGACTTTCAGCCGTAGTATTCTCGGATCGAGAGATTGCGGCGCCGATGCTCGCCTCGATCTGTAAAATTCGGTTGCACCATTCAAAAGGCATTGAAATGGCTTGGAGCAGTCGTGCGCTGAAGCCGTCCAAATAGGCCAAGTCTGCGGTGTTGGGGCAGACTACGACAAATTCGTCACCGCCTACGCGGGCCAATAAGTCGCCGTCACGTATGTTTTGACGGATGACGTCTGCCGTGGGGGTAAGTACCGCGTCACCACCAGAATGGCCATGGGTATCGTTTATAGCCTTGAAGCTATCCAGATCAATATGCAAAAGCCCGACCGGAGCGCCGTCACCGGAGCGCAGGGCATCGCCGATAAACGTCTGGAAAACCGCGCGATTGGGCACGCCTGTCAACCCGTCATGGGTGGCTTCATGTTCAAGGCGTTGACCGATTTCGTTCAGCTGATTTTGACGTTCTATCTGCTCTGTCACGTCACGACACACCGCAATTGCACTTTCGCGTCCGTCAGCCGATTTGTGAAACGACACGCTGAGTTGAATCCAAAACAAGTCCCCAAGGGCATTTTGGTTCTGGAACAGATGCAGCCTCCCCTCAGTTATATCTATATCAAAGTCGGTTTCTTCAATTTCTTCAGGCGTGAGGGCCCTGTCGGGCGGCAAGACAAATTCCAGTGGGTTGCGGCCAATGACGTCTCCAGGGGTCATACAATGCATTTTGCAGTAGGCCGGATTGCACCAGATTATGCGTCCGCGCATATCTTGCAGGATAAGTCCGTCAGACGCATTTTCGCAGGCCAGCCGATAGTGTTCGGATTGCCGGATTGTCGCCGCGACCTCATGTCTTGCGTCGTGGACATAGGATTGTAGCAAGGCGTTTTCCCGAAAGACCTGCCAGAGCAGTGGGGCCAACACCAGTATCACGGCGATCAGCCCTATATATGTGACGACGAAATAGGACACGCATCTGCCTTAACATGAATTGTGACGTCACCTTACTGGCAAGGAGTTGTTTCATTGTTAATGGCTTGGCAAAAAGTGGCGCGTGAACGGTGCATGATCATGGCGCTGCCGATCTGGCGGAATTGCCTTTGGTGAAGCGGCTGCGTATGGACGGGATATGCAACGGGATGGGATGCCATATGCCCGCGCCGGACAAGTGGTGGGATTACTGGGCGGATCGTTTGATCCGGCCCATGCCGGACATGTGCATATCACGAAGGCGGCGCTTGTGCGGTTCGGGTTGGACCGTGTGTGGTGGTTGGTGAGCCCCGCTAACCCTTTAAAAACGCACGGTCCTGCGCCAATTTCGGATCGTGTCACGCGGGCGCGGGCCGTCATGCAGCATCCCAGCGTGACGGTGACGGACATTGAAGCGCGTCTCGGCACGCACTACACGGCGCAGACGATCGCGGCTCTGCAGGAGTATTATCAAGGCGTCCGGTTCGTTTGGTTAATGGGTGCGGACAATCTGACGCAATTTCATCGCTGGCAGGACTGGCGCGAGATTATGGCGCGCGTCCCCGTTGGTGTTTTGGCGCGACCGGGGGACCGGATTTCGGCGCGCATGTCACGCGCCGCGCGGATTTACCGCGAGGAGCGTCTGATCGAGCGGGCTGCGGGGCTTTTGGGGTACATGGATGCACCTGCGTGGGCCTTTGCAAACCTGCCGATGTCGCAATTGTCATCGACTGCGATCCGCGAAACGGGCAAGTGGACATCTGGTGCGGTTGTCGACCGCCCGATGGGTGAATAGGGTTTTGAGATGTCAGTGACGTTTTCACGTAGAGCCATTTTTTCACGCAGAGCCATTTTGGCTGGTTTGTTATCTAGCGCCGCCGGTGTCGCCTTGGCTGAGGCGCCGCTGTTGTCACCGCGCCCCAACGCGCGGATCCGAACAGTGGATGTTGCACCCCAAACCAGCCCAATCCCACGGATTGCGCCGCGCGTGCGTGCAAGCATCGAACAAATTATTGCCGCTGCCGATCTGGATGGCACGGTCGGCTGTGTTTTGGCTGACGCGGACACAGGTGAGATGTTGGAGCAGATCGATGCGGGGATCGCGCTGCCGCCTGCCAGTGTCACCAAAGCTGTTACAGCGTTGTACGCCTTGGACGCGCTTGGCGGGGCGTTCCGGTTTGTAACGCGGATATATGCCATCGGTCACGTACAAGGTGGCATTTTGCGTGGTGATATGATTTTGGCGGGTGGTGGTGATCCGACATTGTCTGCCGATCATCTGGCGGAAATGGCTGACGCGCTGAAGGCTGCTGGCGTGACTGAGGTAACGGGGCGGTTTTTGTGTTGGCGTGGGGCGCTGCCTTATGCCGAAGAGATCGAGCCGTCGCAGTTGGATCATCTAGGCTATAATCCGGCGGTCAGCGGGCTGAACCTAAACTATAATCGGGTGCATTTCGAATGGAAGCAGGTGAGCGGCAACTGGCAAGTGAGCATGGATGCAAGCACAGAAAATCCCGGGCCGCCGGTCAGTATGGCGCGAGTGCGGATCGTTGACCGTGGGTCGCCGGTTTTTGCAACAGATGCGCCTGATAGTTGGACGGTCGCACGCAGCGCACTTGGCAATGGTGGGTCGCGGCGGATGCCGGTACGCCAGCCCGCGCTTTACGCGGGCGACGTGTTTCAAACACTGGCGCGCGGCGCTGGCGTAACGCTGCCTGCGCCTGAAGTGATTGATGATCTTCCGGAAGATCGCGCGGTGTTGGTGCAGCATCGCAGTGCTACGTTGCGCACAATTTTGCAGGAAATGCTTTTGTATTCCACCAACCTTACGGCGGAGATTTGCGGGCTGGCGGCCACGCAGTCGAAGTTCAGAACGTCACTGGATATCAAAGCGTCAGCGGCGCAGATGACCCGTTGGATTGGCCGGAAATACGGGGTTGAGTGCGATTTTGCCGATCATTCGGGGTTAAGCGACGCAAACCGCGTCAGCGGCGGTGATATGGTCAAACTGTTGCTGGCCGTGGGGCCGGATGGCCCGCTGCGCCCGATCATGCGGCGTATCGCGATGACGGATCAGGACAACAACCGCCTTGAGGACTATCCCATCGAAGTCAGGGCCAAAACCGGCACGCTAAATTTTGTCAGTGCCTTAGCTGGCTATATCGAAACGGCCGAAGGGTCCGATTTGGTATTCACGATTTTTGCGGCGGATTTGGATCGTCGGGAGCGGGGCAAAGCGACTGGCGATGAAGTCCCTGAGGGGGCCATCGCGTGGAACCGCCGTGCCAAACGGTTGCAGCAGAAATTGTTGCAACGTTGGGGGCTGGTGTATCGCAATGACGTTCTGGAAGACACAACCGATCAAGTGATCGTAACGGACTAAAGCGTCATGTGACGTGCGCGCGCCCCGCGTTCAATGGCGGCGGCGTGCAAACGGTCAATGTTCAATTCATAGCGCATTTCTTCGAGCATCCGCAGCTCGGATTGTGCGATTTCACCGTCCGCCGCTGCCACATCACAGGCAAGTGCGTAGGCCGTTTCAAACAGGCGTTCGGGAAGTGCATCGCGGATCAACCCGAACAATGCATCAAGCCCGTCTTCTTGATCGAACAGATCGAACACGGTCTGGGACACGCGCGGCACATGATCGGAATCGTAGCCAGCGAATACCGGCAGATTGTTGATGATGTTGGTAATTTTCACCAGTTCGGCGGTACGAATTTCTTCGTCACTTGCGGAGACGGCAATCATCAGGGCGCAAAGCGCGTCTTGTGCGGTCAAAGAAGGGGTTTCGGACATGCGCGTGGCTCCTTTTCTAATGGTAAACACCTATGGAGTGAGCGCAAAAAAATCAACAGGTTACAGGTGGTATTACGCTTGTATGATGTGGTGGGCGCTTTGATTTATTGACCCTTTGTGCTGTGTGGCATAGGACGCGCAGGCGCTTGGACCGTTGGGGTCCGGGCCATTTTGAACGGATAAAACCCATGAGCAATTTGCGCGCGGCGGCAATGACGTCCAAGGCTTGGCCTTTTGAAGAAGCGCGCAGGCTGCTCAAGCGCATCGAGGCGTCGGGCAAGGATCATGTATTGTTTGAAACGGGCTATGGCCCGTCCGGTCTACCCCATATCGGCACGTTTGGGGAGGTCAGCCGTACAACAATGGTGCGCCGTGCGTTTCAGGTGATTTCAGATATCCCGACACGGCTGATATGTTTTTCGGACGATCTGGACGGCATGCGCAAAGTGCCGAGCAATGTGCCCAATCCTGAACTGCTTGCGCAATATATGCAGTTGCCGCTGACATCGGTGCCGGACCCGTTTGGCGAATTTGAAAGCTTTGGCCACCATAACAACGCCATGCTGCGCCGGTTTTTGGACACGTTCGGGTTTGAATACGAGTTCATTTCTGGCAAGGAATATTACGAGTCCGGCACGTTTGATGAGATCCTGTTGCGCGCTGTGGAACGCTATGACGACGTGATGGCGGTGATGCTGAAGAGCCTTCGTGATGAACGCCGTGAGACCTATTCGATCTTTCTGCCGATGCACCCTGAAACGGGCCGCGTGATGTATGTTCCGATGAAGCATGTGGACGCAAAGGAAGGCACCGTGACGTTTGACGACGAGACTGGCCGCGAATGGACCGTGCCCGTGACAGGCGGCAACGTGAAGCTACAGTGGAAGCCAGATTTCGGCGCGCGCTGGGCAGCGCTGGGCGTTGATTTTGAGATGTATGGAAAAGACCATTCCACCAACACGCCGATCTATGACCGTATTTGTGAAATTTTAGGCGGCAAAAAGCCGGAGCATTTCAGCTATGAACTGTTCCTCGATGATCAAGGCCACAAGATTTCAAAGACGTCCGGTAATGGTGTGTCGATTGACGACTGGCTGACCTATGCCAGCACGGAAAGCCTGTCGTATTTCATGTACCTCAAGCCGAAGACCGCCAAGCGGATGCATTTTGATGTGATTCCCAAGGCGGTTGATGAATATCACCAGCAGTTGCGCGCGTATCCGGGTCAGGATGATGCGGCTAAGCTGAACAATCCGGTGTTTCATATTCATGGCGCGGACGTCCCGACATCAAGCATGGTTGTGCCGTTTTCGATGCTGCTGAATCTCGCGTCAGTTTCGCAAGCGACAGATAAGGACAAATTATGGGGCTTCATTCAGCGCTATGCACCCGGTGCGTCGCCCGAATCGAACCCTGATCTAGATGCTGCGGCGGGCTTTGCAGTGCGATACTACATGGACTTCGTTGAGCCGCAAAAGGTGTTCCGTTTGGCCGATGATCAAGAACGCGCAGCGCTTACGGCTTTGGTCCTGGCGTTAAAATCGGGCGAAGCGGCGTTGGCGGTGATTGCGCAAAAGAATGCGCAAGAGGGCAAGGATATGCCATTACCTAAGGTCAATTGGAGCGATGACGAATTCTTGCAATCCATCGTATTTGCGGTGGGTAAAGTTCATGGGTTTGATCCGCTGCGGGCGTGGTTCTCGTGTCTGTACGAAGTGCTGCTGGGCGCAAAACAGGGACCACGTTTTGGTGGGTTTATCGCACTGTATGGCTTGGAAGACTCCATCGCGTTGATTGAAGCGGGCTTGGCCGGTGAGTTGGTAAAATCGAAGACGTGATTTGACACAGACCCCTTGCGGCTTACCGTTGATGCATAACCATAAGGGAATTTGCCATGTTTCGAACCGTTAAGATTGTTGCCGCACTTGTTGTTCTTGGAACCGGGGCGCAGGCGCAAGACGCCAGCATCGAAGATGTAATCACCAGCCAGTTGCAGGCCTTTGTTGATCGTGATGTGGCGCAAGCGTGGGAATACGCGAGCCCGATGATCCAAGGCATGTTCGGCACGCCCGAAAACTTCGGCTTGATGGTGCGCACTGGCTATCCAATGGTTTGGGACAATTCGGATGTGCAGTTTTTGGACCGTACGGAATTTCAAAGCCGCACCCGCCAAGAAGTTCAGGTCCAAGGGCCGGGTGGATTGTTCTATATTCTTGATTATCAAATGATTGAGACCCCGAACGGGTGGCAGATTAATTCGGTCCAAGTGATCCCCGCGCCGGAGGTTTTTTCCTAACCTGTTGCGCTGTCGGGGGGGGCATCGTCACGGTGCTGTCAGACGTCATTTACCCCAAACAATTACCTCTTTGAGCCGGTGATCCGTGCGCCCATTTGCGCTGCGGTTCTGGATTTTGATGGGGCAGACTGTCTGCCCGCTATGAGGGGTTTTCATATGAACAAGGTAATTACCGATGGGTTGGTGCTGACACCGCCACCTTTTGCTGATGGTCTGGATGTCTGGTCAAGCGGCGATGGCACGCCAGGGTCAGACACATACGACGGTTCTGGCAACGGGGCATCTGTGCCAGCGGATCAGGATTTTTCCGGTTGCCTTGAGATTGTGAAAACCCAAAGCGTAACAAAGCTGCGCTATATGGGTGAAACCACCCTTCTGCCAGGGTGTTATCTGCGCGTTACGGCGCGGGTGAAATGCGTGGCAGGTGCACTGCCCGACGTGCGCATCGCGGCGTGGGCTGGCAACGCAGGCGGCGGGCAACTGAACGGCGTGGTGAACGTCGGGCCAAGTGTGTCCATCAACGGCTACGGCGAGGTGGTCGAGGTTTCAGCCATCATCGGCACTGGTCAGCGCAACGGCGTGGACATGGTCTGGACGAATGCCAACTATGGCCACATCGGGCTGGATTTGACCGGACCCAACGGCGGCGTCGTGCGGATTGACGATCTGGTGATTGAAGACGTCACAGGGGCGTTTTTGCGCGACATGCTGGGCATTGTGGATGTGCGCGATTACGGCGCGATTGGCGACGGGGTAACGGATGATTCCGCAGCCTTTGAGCAGGCCGATAGTGACGCTGACGGGCGCGAGGTTTTGGTCACGGCGGGCACCTATTTCTTGGGTGGGTCAGTCACGTTTCAAAGCCAAGTGCGGTTCGAGGGCACGGTGACAATGGGTGAAGAACATCGCTTGATCTTCCAGAAGAATTTTGACTTTCCCACCTACGTCGATGCCTTTGGCGATGAAGAATTGGCGTTCAAAAAAGCGTTTCAAGCGCTGTTGAACTTTTCGGATCATGAATCGCTAGATCTTGGTGGGCGGCGCATTTCGCTGTCCGAGCCGATCGATATGCAGGCGGCAGTGAACAACCGCACCAGCTTTGCCACACGCCGCGCCATTCGCAACGGTCAGTTGCAACCCATTGCTGGCCCTGCGTGGGATGATGATGTCGTTGTGGCCCAGGCGACGTACAATGCCGCAAGTTCTGTGCGGCTAAGCAACGTCGCCGATATTGCGGCTATTCAGGTGGGATCACTGGTGACGGGCAACGGCGTGGGGCGCGAAGTTTATGTGCGCAGTGTCGATATTGCGGCGTCGCAGATCACGCTAAGCCAGCAGTTGTTTGACGCCGAGGGTACGCAGGAATTCACCTTTACGCGGTTCAAGTATCTGTTGGACTTCAGTGGCTTTGAGAAGATTTCAGACTTTGTGTTGGATCAGGTTGAACTGCGGTGTGACGGTATTTGCAGCGCAATTTTGCTGGCACCGCAGGGGCTATTGTTCCAGATTCACGATTGCCAGTTTAATCGCCCCAAGGACCGCGGCGTATCATCCCCGGGGGATGGCTGTCAGGGCATGGTCATCGACCGCTGTAAATTTGAATCTGATGAATCCAGTATTCCGACGCAACTACGCAAGTCCTTGTGCTATAATTCGAACGCAAACGACGTAAAAATTCGTAATAACCGCTCGGCGCGGTTCCGGCATTTCGGGGTGATGAATGGTGGGCAAAACATCATCGCCAACAATCACTGGTTTAACGGCGACGATCAGTCTGCTGGCGTGCGTTTGGGGGGGCTGATCCTGACCAAACCGAATTGTGCATCCACAGTGATAGGTAATTATATCGACAATAACTTCATTGAATGGACGGACGAGCATGACTCCACGCCGAATGTGTCGGGCTATTCGTTTGGCGGTTTGTCGATTACGGGAAATGTGTTCCTCGCGATTGATGTGCAGGCCTCCTATCGTTGGATCGTGATCAAACCCTACGGAGTGGGGCACTATATCAACGGGCTGAATGTGCAGGGCAATATTTTCCGCACATTCAGCGGCACTATTGAACGGGTCGAAATGATCGACACGACATATGCCGATCTGGATCAAAACCGGATGCGCAACATTGTCTTTGAGGGAAATGCGTTCAACGGGGTCGATCAGCCGACGCGCAATCCGCACATTGATGTGCATGTCCAGAATTCGCCTGATGCGACGTGGACTGTGGACACAGAAAAGTATCTGCCCTTCGGCGGCCATGCGCGAACGATTGACGCACTTGTGCCAATCTTTGCTGTTCGAAACGCGGCAAACGATGTGGTGTTCGCCAACCCCTACGTGAGCCCGAGCCAAGGCGCTGATGATGACGAATTCCGTATCATTTGGCCGGAACCTGTGATGGGGCAAGTGCGCTTTTCAGTACGGATGGATAATCCAGCTTAGACGAAGGTGGACCAGCCTAGACGAAGATGGGGGCGCTTTCGGGTGCCCCTTTTTATTCAACTATGCTGGCTCGACGCGCGGGTTCAATCGCGTCATAGTGGGTCCACAAATTTGGAGATTGTTATGAAAAAAATTGCAATGGCCCTGTCTTTGTATTTCATTGATCAGGGTCTGGGCAAAACGGATATTTTCACCTGTCGTCGTTGATAGATTCTCCAGCACCATCGCATCGTCACGAACACCTGCACCACGCAGGATTTTCTGCATGGCGGCAGTCTCGCTTGGCGGGTGTTTCCCGACGCCGCCACACAGCACCAAAAAACTGATGTGACCACCGTTATAAAGGGTCAATGCATGCAATGTACGCCGTCGCAACGTGGGTGACCGGCCGTCCCGCCACACTGCCGCACCGAGGATGATGCCAATCGCCAAAGCTTGGTCCTTTCGCGCTGCATGGTGGGTTTAACCCTGGGCTGTCGTGCATATATAATGAAGCAAATCCCAGGAGCGTACAATGACCCAAACCCCATCCGACCTTGTTGCCAATGCAGGCATTCCGGCCATTTCCATTGACGACGCCAAGGTGTTGCACGGGCAGGACGGCGTGGTGTTTTTGGACGTGCGCGAACCGGCTGAGGTCGCGGGCGGCAAGATCGCCGGTGCCGTGGCGATCCCGCGGGGTGTGCTGGAATGGCAGATCGAGGCGCTGGAGGGCGCTAAAACAGTCGTGGTCTACTGCGCTGTTGGCGGGCGCGCGGCACTGGCGGGTGCGACGTTGAAATCGCTGGGGTTTGCGGACGTGCGGAATTCTGGCGGGTTCAAGGATTGGGTTGACGCTGGGGGTGAGGTGGAGTGAGGTGTGCCTCACAGATGCGTCGTTTCACCATTCAGAAGCTGTAAGGGAAGAGATTAGTTTTTCTGAATTGCCTGCAATTGCGTGGCTGTTCAGGGTCAAACAGGTGTTCAGTTTTCTGACTAGATGATTGCTGAGACTCATATTGCTGTCCTTCATATCTACGGCGACAAAGCCAACAGCGAGCGTAGGGGACATAGTCGTCCATAGTTCGACTCCGGGTTCACCTATCGGTTGAGATGGATGATCTTCAAATCGCGCGACTGGATTACTTGCGACTATGAATGTTTTCTTTGGATTGTCCGGTCTTGCTACGACAATCCGCATGGAGGCTAGCACATTCAAGATTTTTTGTGACTGGCGGCTGAAGTTTTCGACTCTCGTGTTTGCTAGAATTCTGGTCTGAAAGTCTTCGTTTCTCAGGAGTTCAGTTTCTTCTTCAGTTGCTGGTCTATGCTGCGCTTCATACTCTTGAACCAAGTCTTTACTAAAAACGTCAACTTTGACGTTTGCAATAATTGGTTCAATAAAGTCAGGTGTTCTTTTTATATGACTATAAAAGAATTGGACAAACCTTTCCCGCGACGCTTTTTGGCCAAAATTAATTACCCCGGATGAGCTGTAAGCATTGAATTGGTCAACCCAACCTGGGATGTAGTTATCTAACTCTTCCGCAAAGAAACGTTCAACGGTATCGTCATGTGAACCATCTTTTTTTGAAAGCTATTGTAGCGTATCCGTCGAAATATTGAGTCTATATTTCGAGGTTCTGGCATGGAGTTTTTGCGGCTAGCATAGAAAACAGAGTCCCCACGAACACGAAAATTACGAAGAATTGCCTTTGGAACATAGTGATGCTTAGCGGCGGTACCCATTGCAGCAGCTACCCACCCCTTTTCTTCCTCGGCTTAACCCCACCGCGTTGCCCCGGCTGACCCGCCGTTGACCGTCCAGCCTGTTTCTTGCTTTCTTTTACGGCCTTATCCACCTGATATTGCCGCGCCATCGGGTTGTCGCTGACCATGAGATCGACGGTTTCGAGGCGTTTCACCTCATCGCGCAAGCGTGCAGCTTCTTCGAATTCCAAATTCTCGGCGGCTTTGCGCATGTCGACGCGCAACCCGTCCAACACCGCCTTGAGGTTTGGTCCGGCGGGGGTGTCGATGGTGGCGGTGACGCGGTTCATGTCGACGTCGCCTTTGTAGAGACCCGCCAAAATATCCTCGACGTTTTTCTTCACCGTCGTCGGCGTGATGCCGTGCTTTTCGTTGTATGCGATCTGGCGGTCGCGGCGTCGATCGGTTTCGCCCATGGCGCGTTCCATGCTGCCAGTGATGCGGTCGGCATACATAATAACCCGGCCTTCGGCGTTTCGCGCAGCGCGACCGATGGTCTGGATCAGCGAGGTTTCAGAGCGCAAGAAGCCTTCTTTGTCCGCGTCCAAAATCGCGACCAGCCCACATTCCGGGATGTCCAAACCTTCGCGCAACAGGTTGATGCCGATCAGCACATCGAACGCCCCAAGCCGCAGATCTCGTAGGATTTCGATGCGTTCAATCGTGTCGATATCGCTGTGCATGTAGCGCACTTTGATGCCGTTTTCATGCAGGTATTCAGTCAGATCTTCGGCCATGCGTTTGGTCAATGTTGTGACCAATGTGCGAAACCCCTTGGCCGACACACGGCGGATTTCATCCATGACATCATCGACTTGTGTTTCAACAGGGCGGATTTCGATCATCGGGTCAATCAGACCTGTTGGGCGGATGATCTGTTCGGTGAACACGCCGCCAGTCTGTTCCATTTCCCACGCGGCGGGGGTGGCTGATACGAAGACCGATTGCGGGCGCATCGCGTCCCATTCTTCAAATTTTAATGGCCGGTTATCCATGCAGGATGGCAGGCGGAAGCCATGTTCGGCCAGCGTCATTTTACGCCTAAAGTCACCCTTATACATGCCGCCGATTTGGGGCACGGACACGTGGGATTCATCGGCAAAGACAATGGCGTTGTCGGGGATGAACTCAAACAAAGTGGGTGGTGGTTCGCCGGGCATACGCCCCGTCAGGTAGCGCGAATAGTTTTCGATGCCGTTGCACACGCCCGTCGCCTCGAGCATTTCAAGATCGAAATTGCAGCGCTGCTCAAGGCGCTGCGCCTCGAGCAACTTACCCTCGGAAACAAATTGATCGAGCCGCATGCGTAGTTCTTTTTTGATGCCGACAACCGCCTGTTTCATCGTCGGTTTCGGGGTCACATAGTGCGAATTGGCGTAGATGCGGACCTTTTCAAAGGTGTCGGTTTTTTCACCTGTCAGTGGATCAAATTCGGTGATTGCTTCGAGTTCTTCACCAAAGAACGACAGTTTCCATGCGCGATCATCAAGGTGGGCGGGCCAGACTTCAAGGCTGTCACCGCGCACGCGGAACGTGCCGCGCTGGAAGCCCGCGTCGTTGCGTTTGTAGGCCTGCGCGATGAGGTCGGCCATGATCTGGCGCTGGTTGTATTCTTCGCCTGTGTGCAAGTCCTGCGTCATAGCGCCGTAGGTTTCGACGCTTCCGATGCCGTAAATGCACGATACGGACGCGACGATAATTACGTCGTCGCGTTCCAGCAAGGAGCGGGTTGCCGAGTGGCGCATCCGGTCGATCTGTTCGTTGATTTGGGATTCTTTTTCGATGAAGGTGTCTGATCGCGCGACGTAGGCTTCGGGTTGATAGTAGTCATAGAACGATACGAAATATTCTACGGCGGCTTCAGGAAAGAAACTTTTGAATTCGCCGTATAGCTGCGCAGCCAGGGTTTTGTTTGGTGCAAGGATAATGGCAGGGCGCTGGGTTTCTTCAATCATTTTTGCCATGGTGAAGGTTTTGCCAGTACCGGTTGCGCCCAGTAACACCTGATCGCGTTCACCGTTTCGGATGCCTTCGCAAAGTTCCTTAATGGCCGTGGGCTGATCGCCTGCGGGTTCAAATTCGGTTTTCAGCACAAAGGCCCGCCCGCCTTCGAGTTTTTCACGGGTTTTTACGTCCGGCGCTGGATTGGCGAGGAATTGTTCCGCTTCGGATTTGTCTGTTTGGGCGTAGGGCATGGGCACTCCTGTTGGGTGTAATGTGACGTTTTACTTCGCCGCTGCAAGGGGCAAGGAAGCGGTGGTAGTGGGTCACTTTGAAATCTAGAATTACAAACTTTGATTTGCAGACTCGCGCGAGGCATCCCATATTGGCAGTATGGCAGCGCGCGACCGACCATCATTTCCGATAACTTGCCCTACCTGTGGGGAAAGTGGGACGGTAAAGACTTCAGAGAACGACTATCCGTCCATGAGGTCTCTTGGATATAGTATTGACGGGGTTACGGGGCAATTCGCTATCAGCGGGAAATGTGAGAACTGGTCAACCACCATCGTAACGTGCACAGAATGTCAGAAACAGGTCCATCCATGACAGATAAACCTAAAAGATCCCGTGACGCCAACCAGCTTGCCCACATGATCGTGGGGATAGCCACTGGTGATGATGTAGAGCATGAGCCTGACACGTCAGGACAGCGCAAAGGTGGCCTTAAAGGCGGAAAGGCAAGAGCAGATAAGCTCTCGCCAGAAGAACGCAGTGAGATCGCTAAGAAAGCTGCGAAGGCGCGGTGGGATGATTGAAGTGGCCCTGCTTTTCAGGACAGGTATGTGGCTTGGCTAAGATGCATCTGATTTATGTTCATGCCGCTTTTCGTATCTCCGCATGGCCAAAGTATGCGATGTCCGGTGTTCGCTTATCAAGGGCCGTGTGAGGGCGTTCTGAGTTGTAGAACCCAATCCATGTATCGATGATCCGTTTTGCTTGGAACCCATCGGTGATTTCATGCAAGTAAACGGCCTCCTGCTTCAGGGATCGCCACAGACGTTCGATGAAGATATTGTCGAGATAGCGGCCGCGTCCGTCCATTGATATTTTGATGTTGGCTTCGGTCAAATTTGTGATCCAACCCGCGCCAGTGTATTGGCTGCCCTGGACGTGTTCATGATCTCTGGCTTGCCGTATCGGGCGATAGCCTCCTCCAGCGCCTCAACACAGAAGCTAGCATCCAGCGTATTTGAGAGCCGCCAAGTCAGCACTTTTCGCGTTGCCCAGTCCATGATCGCCACCAGATACAAAAAACCATTCTTGACGGGTATGTAGGTGATGTCGCTGCACCAGACCTGATTGGGTCGGGTGATTGCCAACTTTCTCAGCAGGTATGGATAAATGCGGTGCTGTGGGTGCTTCTTGCTGGTGTTCGGCCCCTTGTAGATGGCCTACAACCCCCTCTCAGCGATGCTTTGCATCGCCTGCCGGGCAAGGCATGATGTTCATCAGGCGACGAACACGATGCCGACCCGCAGAGAACCCTGACTGGGGCAAATAGGCTGCTATCTGTCGGCTGCCAAAGAATGGATATTTCGTAAATATCCGATCAATCTCATGCATCAGCTTAAGCGTCTCAGCATTCACCCCAACTGGTGTGTAATAGATCGACGAACGGCTGATCTTGAGCAGCTTACACTGGCGCGTCAGGCTCAGTTTTGTGTTCTCTTTGCGGACCATCTCGCGGCGTTTTGATGGGCTCACCCCGGTGAATTCGCTTTAGCGAAATAACCTGTCTTCAGCCCTTGTGACAAAAAAACGTTCTCCACCGCTAACTGACCAATCTTGGCGTGCAGCTCTTTAATCTCACCGGCCTTGTTCTGAGCCTTTTTGACCTTGTCGGTAAAAACCCCGGCCATGCCTTCGATCGCCTGTCGTTTCCATGTGCTCACCTGGGTTGGGTGGAGCTGCCGCTTGGCCGCAATCTCCTGAACCGTCTTGTCACCGCGCAGCGCCTCTCAAGCGCCACAGTAGCTTTAAAGTTGTCTGAAAAGTTCCGTCGCTTTGTCATTCTCGTATCCATTCGTTCGTGTTGGATACATCTTAGCACGCTGTCCAGTTTTGCCGGACCACTTCACTTTTTTTGGTGCGATTTATTCACACAGCCGATTTACACCTTGCCAAGCCCTTCGGCCGGTTCGACGCTGACACACAGGCGGCGCTACGCATGGCGCGGCTTGATGCCTTGAGGCGTATCGGAGATGCGGCGCGCGCCAACAATGAATCGCTCCAGTTTCATCGGAGACCTATAGCTCATTTTCCACCTAATGGATCGAAACCACCGGCTTCTAGCCGGCCAGCTTCAGCGAATCTATGATTGATCTTCTCTCCTGAATTTTGAAACCATACTGCTAATGCGGGTTTCAAAATTCAGGAGAGAAGATCATGCGTTTTTCCTCATCCGCGCAGACGCGATTTTACCACAGATTTCACGTCGTGTGGGTCACAAAATGTCGTGTGGGTCACAAAACATAGATACAAGGTTTTGCAGGGTGCGATGCGAGAGCGGATACGTGAGATTATCATGCAAACATGCGCCGAAATGGGCGTCCATATCGTGAAAGGTGTGCTGGGACGCGATCATGTGCACATGTTCCTGTCGATCCCACTAAAACTGTCCCTGTCCAACGTTATGCAACGCATAAAGGGCCGCTCGTCGCGCCGCATCCAGATGGAATTCCCTGAGTTGCGCAAGCGCTACTGGGGCAGGCGGTTTTGGGCATGCGGATATTTCTCAACCACCTCTGGAAATGTGACTGACGACATCATCACGCAGTATCTGGAATTGCATTCCTCTAAATGAGGCTACCGGCGTCAGCCGGTAGTCCTTCACAATAATTGGGTTCTGCTCGATGGCAGAATGTCGGTCACTGTCTGACGTCAGCGCTTCTGGGTCCAAATAGGCATATTTGATAAGAGAGTGTTGTTGGCTCATCGTAACCACAGAGGAGTGGGACATGAGACAGACAACTGGAACACGCAAAAGCCCGGGCGAGAAGATCGTCAAAGATATCAAACGGGCGACCCGCAAGCATTATTCATCTGAAGAGAAGATTAGGATCGTCTTAGACGGTCTGCGTGGGGAAGACAGCATTGCCGAGCTGTGTGGTCCACTGCCCGGCAGTGCATGTTTACATGCACGAGAGGGGTGAAGGCATCTCCCAAGGCATCTCCCAAGGCATCTACTACAAATGGTCCAAGGACTTTATGGAGGCCGGTAAGAAGCGCCTTGCGGGCGATACCGCCCGCGCCGCCACAACCGACGAGGTGAAGGATCTGCGCCGTGAAGCACGTGATCTGAAGGAAGTCGTTGCGGAGCAAACACTTGAACTCCGCTTGCTCAAAAAAAGCATGTTCGACGGTGGGGGCGACCACGAATGAGGTATCCCGCATCAGAGAAGCTGGAGATCATCAAGCTGGCCGAGGGGTCGCATCTGCCGGCCCGCCTGACTTTGGCCAAGCTCGGCATTCCACGCACCACATTCTACCGTTGGTATGATCGGTATTGGCAGCGTGGTGAGGCTGGCTTGCAAGACCAATCTCCCAAGCCAAAGCACGTCTGGAACCGTATTCCTGACGAGGTGCGACGTCGGGTTGTGGACCTTGCGCTGGAAGAGACAGAACTGTCACCGCGTGAACTGGCAGTGACCTTCACAGATAAGGAAAGCTACTTCGTATCAGAGGCTTCCGTATACCGTATGCTGAAGGCGCATGACCTGATCACCAGCCCAGCCTTCATCGTCATGAAAGCCGCCAGTGCGTTCAAAGACAAAACCACAGCGATCAACCAGCTTTGGCAAACTGACTTCACCTATCTCAAGGTTCTGGGATGGGGCTGGTTCTATCTCAGTACGATCCTAGACGATTACAGCCGTTACATCATCTCCGCTGCCCGGCAGGGTATTGCGCAGCAATGTCCCGAGAGGGTGGAAACTCTGCACCAATATGCGGGCTGAGGACGTGACTGACACGCTCGACTTGGCCCTTAAGGCGTCCGGCTGTGATCAGGTTCACGTCGTTCACAAACCACGGCTGCTGAGCGACAACGGATCCAGTTACGTATCCGGTGACCTGGCTGAGTGGTTGCAAGGGAAAGGCATGAAGCATTCTCGCGGCGCGCCATATCATCCGCAAACACAGGGCAAGATCGAGCGATGGCATCAAACCTTGAAGAACCGCATCCTCTTGGAAAACTACTTCCTGCCAGGTGATCTTGAAGCCCAAATTGAAGCATTCGTCGATCACTACAACCACCAGCGCTTCCACGAGAGTCTGAACAACGTCACGCCGTCTGACGTCTACTTCGGCCGTGACAAAGCCATTCTACAACAAAGGGAAAGGATCAAACGAAAGACACTCGAAGCGCGCCGCTTGCATCACAGCCTGCACGCCACATAATGACACCAACCAGATGAGCCGAACGCTCTCTTAATTTAAGCCGCCTTTGGTGCCAAAAACCCTGACGACGTACAGTCGGTCACGTTGGCTTATTACGATTTGCGCAGACTGGCTAAAGGTGGGGCGTTTGGCGGCGGGTTGGTATGTAAAGAACCATTAAAGACACTGCATCAAAGCGTTCGCTAAAGAGTAGCAGCGCGGCTTGCGAACCAGTTAAAACGTAAAATTTCTTCGAGTCTGGCGCGACTGCGCGGTGCGGGGCATCGGTAACCACTTGCGCTGACCTACTACATTTCCGATAAGGTCGAGATAGTTTGAAGGAGTGTTACGTATGCGCGCACGTATTTATCAGCCCGCCCGAACTGCGATGTCGTCGGGCACCGCGAAGACCAAGCATTGGGTGTTGGAATTTGCGCAGACGTCTGCGCGCGAAGTTGATCCGTTGATGGGCTGGACGTCGTCGTCTGACATGCAAACCCAAGTCCAAATGACGTTTGAGACCATGGATGCGGCGCTAGACTATGCTGCTGCCAATGGGATCGACGCGTCATTCCAAGAACCTAAAAAGCGTCGCGCTAACATTCGGGTCGGTGGCTATGGTGAGAATTTTGCGACAAACCGTCGTGGCGCGTGGACGCACTAGACGGTGTGAATCGCGATTAAGTTACCGCCAAATTGCAGTAAAAATCCGGCCAAGTTGCACGGTCTCTATCTGTAACCGCCGCAAATATGGGCACAGTTGTGTTGGAAGCGGAGTGAATATTCCGCAGGATAGGCTGGCAATCCATGTGCAGTGCTTTTTCAGCTCTGACTATCGGGCGTAGATAGCTTTGGTTTTTCGTCATTTTGCAAGTTGTCATAAGAGCCGATATCCTACGATGAAGGGTCATCTGCGGTACGTAGACGTAGTTGGCTTCGGGCCGTAATAGGACCATGGCTCCTGTGTGCTGTGAAACCGCTCTTCAGCCGCAGTAAAACGCGCATCAAGCTCGTAGGCCAGCAACGTACCTAATTGCAGTTATTTCAATATTGGGTCAAAGTGACCGAAACCTCAAAAAGTATAAAAGGAGGTTTCAGATGCTGATTCTGAGCGCACAGGATGCCAAGTACAGTTTGGGGGGGGTGATTGATCTTGCCCGAGCCGGAGCCGGTGGCCTAACATGGAAGAAGCCAGTCGCAGTGGCAATGGGGATTGAAAAATGCGAACGGTTGAAGGGTATTACAAAAGTCACCTGAATGGGCTCCCAAACACAAATGGGACGGCAAAATAACGGGAAACCTTTTCAAGCGGTTCTCAATCCAGAGCCGAAGGTTAGAAAACCAACTCGGCTGACGTTTGAATTTAATACCAAGCAATTCGACGCCTCCAGAAGGTGCAAATGAACAATGAGGCCCAAGATGGCAATGAACAGCTCCGAGCGCGATCTTGAATAGGCCCTCGTCACAAAGCTGCAGAATCTCAAGTACGAATATCGCCCCGATATCTGTGATCGAGCCTCTCTTGAAGCAAACTTCAAGGATAAATTCGAAACACTGAATCGGGTTGCGCTCACAGATGGTGAATTTCAGCGTCTCCTAGACGAGATCGCTACGCCTGATGTCTTCACTGCTGCCCGTACCCTTCGCGAGCGCAACAGTTTTACCCGCGATGACGGTACGCCTCTCAACTACACGCTGGTTAACATCAAGGACTCGTGCAAAAACACCTTCGAGGTGGTCAATCAGCTGCGTATTAATACGGACAATAGCCACCACCGCTACGACGTCATACTCCTGATCAATGGGGTTCCCTGCGTCCAAATCGAACTGAAAACTCTTGGCATCAGTCCCCAGCGAGCGATGGAGCAGATTGTCGATTACAAGAACGATCCAGGCAACGGTTATACCAAGACGCTTCTTTGCTTTCTCCAACTTTTCATTATCAGCAACCGCGACCGCACCTTTTATTTTGCAAACAACAACGCCGGGCATTTTGCTTTTAATGCTGAGGAGCGCTTTCTGCCAGTCTATGAATTTGCCGACGTTGATAACAAGAAAGTCACTCACCTCGACAGCTTCGCAGAAACGTTCTTGGCTAAATGCAATCTTGGCCAGACAATCAGCCGCTACATGGTGCTCGTTGCCAGCGAGCAAAAGCTCCTGATGATGCACCCTCATCAAATTTATGCGGTGAAGGCGATTGTGGACAGCATTACCCAGAATTGTGGCAACGGCTATGTCTGGCACACCACTGGCAGCGGCAAGACACTCACCTCCTTCAAGGCCTCAACACTGCTTAAAGACAACCCTGATATCCAGAAGTGCCTTTTTGTCGTGGACCGGAAGGACCTCGACCGGCAAACGCGCGAAGAGTTTAATAAATTCCAAGAAGGCTGCGTAGAAGAAAATACCAATACTGCCTCGCTCGTACGCCGTCTCCTCTCGGACGACTACGCAGACAAGGTGATCGTCTGCACAATCCAGAAACTCGGCCTTGCGCTGGATGAAAACAGCAAACGCAACAAGCAGCAAAAAAAGGACGGCAAACAGACCTACAAGGAACAGCTGAGACCGCTCAGTGACAAACGCATCGTCTTCATCTTCGATGAGTGCCACCGTTCCCAGTTCGGCGAGAACCACAAAGCGATCAAGGAGTTCTTCCCCAAGGCTCAGCTTTTCGGCTTTACTGGTACGGCAATCTTTGAACAAAACTCGGGCCAAAAGCAGATCGAAGACACACAGGCCAGCATGAAGACTACCGAAGACCTGACCTGTGCCCCAATTTCCCTCCAGCTTTGCGCGGAGTCCTTGGTGCTAAATCTTTGACCTTAAGCGGCCATCTTGTCGATGATCCTTCTCTCTAAAAATTCCATTGGCGTCAGGTTCCCCAGAGCTGAATGTGGTCTGCGCCAGTTGTAGTCGTCCTGCCATTCTTCAAGCGTTTTGCGGGCGTCGCCCAATGTAGCAAACAGCGTTTCATTGAGGCATTCATCTCTTAGTTTACCGTTGAAGCTTTCGATGAACCGGTTCTGCTGGGGCTTGCCCCCTCTCATGGTTTGCAAGCAAACCACTGCCGGGCGGCGGGACGCGATATAATGCCAATCGATACCCGTATTTTGAACCCATTTGAGGATCGCCATGCTGGTGAACTCTGTGCCGTAACACCTTCGGAATATCGCTAATTTAAGGCTATGACTGCCTGCGCAGCCCCAAATAACGCAGCAGGTGGTCATAGCTTTGCCTCAGGTCCCTACGGTGGTTTTGTACAAACCACACCGCAAAGGAGACCAACTATGACCGATATCATTATTACACAAACTGCGCCCGTTTTGGTGGCCATCGATATCTCGAAGGCCCGCGACGAAGGTCTCATTGCTATTGCGGACAAGAAGCGCCGCCGTCGTTTGACTGTTCTGAACCAGCTAGACGACTTCAATCGTCTAATCACATCGCTTGCCTGCTACGGCCGCCCTGTCCGTGTAGCTTTTGAAGCAACGGGTAATTATCACCGTGCCTTGGCTTATCATCTTGCCGCAGCAGGTTTTGAGTTGAAGTTGGTGTCATCTGTGGCCCTGGCCAGAACGCGAGAGGCCTTGCACAACAGTTGGGACAAAAACGACCCTAAGGATGCCCAGGTCATTCTTCACATGATGGAGATCGGGAACGAGCAGTTTTATCATGACCCCCTCGTGCGTGGCACTAACGACATCCAAGAGCTTTCCAAAACGCATGACATCGTATCCAAGTCGAAGACCGAGTTGTGGCACCGAGTTGTGGCACCGAGTTGTGGCACCGAGTTTTAACCCATTATCTGCCGCTGTATTTTCCTGAAGCTGATCGTTTCCATCGCAGTTCTCGCAGTTCTCGCAGTGACTGGTTCTTTGCTTTCCTTGAACGTTATCCGTCACCACACTTGATCTCAGCCATGAGCAAGGAGGCATTCATCGCTGACGCTTGGGATGTGGTGGGCCTCAAGGTTGCAAAAGAGCGTTTACTTTCAGATATCTACGAGACTGCCAAAGTATCAGTCGGACTGCCGGTTGCCGCAGATTCCGACGCGATAAGCATGTTCCGCTTGGTTCTCGGGGAAGGCCGCAGTCTTATCGCGCAACGCAATCAAATTGAAGATCGCGCCGTCGCGCTTCTCAAGGACCTACCAGATTATAAGCTACTGACATCGATACCTGGAATCGGTCCCATCAATGCTTTGACAATTTTGGCAGAAGCTGGGGATGTACGGCGCTTTCGTCATCACCGGCAGTTTTTGAAGTTCTGTGGAATGGACCTTGCGACTATGCAATCAGGTACATTCAGAGGGCAAACCAAACTGTCAAAATATGGCAATGCTCGGCTTCGTCGAACGCTTTGGATGGCTGGACAGGTTGCTATTCTGCAGCGCACCAACAGCTTCCGCGACAAGTTCGAGCGCTACATCGCCAAAGACCGTCACAACACCCATTTGCGCCGAAAGGCGTACACCGCAATCGCAGCGAAGATGGCCCGAACCGTTCATGGGATCATCAAGCACGGCGAACCATATCGCCCCTTCTTTGAGGGGTGATCGACAGCAGTAGGACCTTTCTCTGTAAGGGCCGTGGAGGCAGACAACTGACCTCGTAGATAATGTTTAGGCCTTCTGCTCAACGACCCAAAGATCTCGTCTTAAGGACGGTGAGAGCCGCAAAAGCGTACTCTGTGTTTGTTATGGGAGAGACAGTTCGTTGACCAAAATGCCAAACTGAGCAATGCTTCTAACGTGTCGAGACGCCTCGATGCGACAATAACCTGACGCCAATTCAGCTAATCATTCCGCGCATAGGACGTTATCGACACGTATGGTTTGGGGTTTGCCGCGCTCAGCATGATGTGTCCGCGACAAGTACCAGGTTCTCGCGGCTGAAGTCATCGACAACCGTCAGAATACGAAACCGGCGACCGTCAGTCAGCGCGTCAGACACAAAATCTAATGACCATCTCTGGTTAGGACCATCACAGGCAGCACCATCGGCTTCCGCGTGCCCAAAGCGCGCTTTCTACCGCCCCTACGACGCACTTGGAGCTTCTCTTCAGTGTAAATGCGTCTCACCTTTTTGTGGTTCACCGCAAAGCCTTCGCGCGCGATCATCACATGAACACGACGGCAACCAAACCGTCGCCGCTCCCTCGAAACCCGCTTGATGGCATCACGCAACTCAGCGTCATCGCCACGGCGAGACGGATACCGCACCGTTGATCGATCAACTTGCAAGACATCGCACGCCCCCTCTCGGCAGATTGCTTTGCAATCGCCTGCCGGGCAATGGTCGCTGGCTAACCTGATGAGTTTCCATCAAGTGAACCACAGCTTTAAGCTTCCCAACGGGCGTCACCATTTTTTTGAATTGATGTCTCGCAACATTGCATTGTCCCTCGCCTGACAGGGTATTGCGCAGCAATGTCCCGAGAAGGGAGCATCTGTTCCGCTAGCAGCTTCTTTAGCTTCCCGTTCTCGTCTTCCAAGGCCCGCAACCGCTTCGCGTCAGACGGCTCCATGCCTCCATACTTCGATGTGTATTTATAGAACGTCGCTGAACTGATCCCGTGCCGCCGACATACATCAGCAGTCTTCTCACCAGATTCCTGTTCTTTGATAATTGCTATGATCTGTTCGTCTGTAAATCGTGCCTTCATTTGTCCGTCCTTTTGTTGGGCGGACTCTACACAAATCTGGAGGAGTTTTAGGGGCGCAGGTCACAATCAAGAAGCTTGCTGAGATCATCCTTGAAAAACTGGTTATGAGAAGGTCGATTTGAAGCTGCGCTCAGCGGATGCTTGGGAAATTGCGCGGTACCGATTTGGGCTCGTTGGGATAAAAATGGTCGTGATCGATGAATGCCATCACTTCCTTCGAAGCGGGCCTGGGCGCGATGTGCTCGCTGCCATTCAGTCTTTAAAGCATATCATGCAGTCAGATCCAGGCGTCGCTTTGGTTATTGCAGGTGTACCCACACTACGAGACGCGATCATGTTGGAGCCTTCTGGTGAGACTTATCGCCGTTTCATGGAATACCACCTGTCAAAGATTTGTCTTGGTACTAACTCGGCCAAGCTCTTCGGTGCGAACTTTTCAAAATCTGCCGACAAACTGGGGTTGCAGGTTCACTCGGAAGACGCATTCGCCGAACGCATCCTTTTTGCGGAATGTGGTCAGGTTGGCCGCTGCGTGAAATTGGGAAAGGAAATCCTGCGCGATGCGTTGATACGCAAGCGCGACGCACTCTCACTGGAATACGCTGAACGCATTCTCAGGAAGAGCAAGGGTGACATTGGAATGACACCTTTTCATCCGGGCACTTGGGGTGTGGTTAAAGCTGAGCCGGAAGCCATTGGGTGGGCACCTTAATGACCTATCAGCCAAACCTTCCCATTGA
This sequence comes from Octadecabacter antarcticus 307, assembly GCF_000155675.2. Taxonomy (GTDB): domain Bacteria; phylum Pseudomonadota; class Alphaproteobacteria; order Rhodobacterales; family Rhodobacteraceae; genus Octadecabacter; species Octadecabacter antarcticus. The sequence goes on along the minus strand of NC_020911.1, from coordinate 3,931,227 downwards.
CCCTGTAGAGACACTTTTGTCCTACACGGACCGTCTATCCATGATGCACACCGGACGCGGCATGGAAAGGCTGCTTTCGGATTGCGGCATCCACAAGGAACACTTTATCTCAGGAAGGGCGGATGCGATTATTATTCTGGCGGAAGCTACTGGGCATGCCGCTGAGGATCTGCAGCGCAACGCCGTTCGGGAGTTTCAGCGTGGCGCCTCTTTTCGAGGCGAAGATGTTTCAAAAACCTTCCTGTCACCGCGTGCGGCTCGCTATTGCCCTGTCTGTGTTGAAGGCGACGGAGCTAAAACCGAACGGCGTCAGCCTTATATGGGGTTTTCGTAATGTCAGCCGGTGCCTTGAACATGGTCTTTGGCTATCGGAGGCTCCAGTGCAGCGCGCGACAAACCTGTGAATTGCTCTTGGTGGGGCACCTTTGGCGGAAGGGAGGGACGCTGAAGGAGCGATGCCTGAATACCTCAAATGGTTGCAGGACCGCGTTCACTTTGATCAACCCTGCACCAATTATTGGCTTGATGGACAGACGATTGAGCAGGTGCTTGCAGCTTCGGAAATGCTGGGCGCCATCCTCGAGCACGGCCACCAGGTTGCTATTAGGAAACTGAGTCCTTCGCAAACCGAAGAGGCGACCAACATTGGCTTTTTGATCTATCGTGAGGGCACAAATGCGATCGAGGAAGCTATGGACATAATCCGCCAAACGTCACCCGCGACCGCGGTGCAGGCGGGGCCGCTGACTTATTACGGCAAGCTGTTTGATTGGCTAGATCGTTGGAGCAATGCAATCGATCCGGGGCCAATCCGTGACATCCTTCGCGATCACATCGTGAAACATTAAGCCGTGGAGCCGGGCAGCACTGTCTTGGGTGTTGAAATCACCGAAAGGCGTTTTCACACGGTTTACAGCCTCTCGGCCGAAGTCGGCATCGACCGTCCGCGCCTTTCGAGGCTTTTGAAGAAAATTGGGCATGTGCCTTCGGATGCCACTGAGGTGGAAATCGGCACAATGGTGTTTGATGCCGCCGAGGCGGTGTTCTTGATTGAGGCATTTAAGACCGCCGTACCGCTGCAAGACGTGCCGGAGTATCTAGGGGCAAGCAAAGGGCAGGTTGAAATCCTTTACCGCTCGGGCATTGTGAAACCACTTGTGCCCAGAACTGGCCGTGGATCTGTTCGTCACGTGGTCTTTGGGAGACAACACCTCGATGGCCTTTTGAGGCAGCTGCTGGCTTTCACCGAAATGGATGCCGATACATGTTCAGTTTATCACCCAATTGCCGTTGCATGCCAGCGTGGGGCTGGGCCTTTTGAAGATGGTTCCCGCCGGATTTTGGCGGGACAGATCCCTTGCTTCCGAAATCATGAGAAATCAGGCATTGGGTCGATCTGTGTCTATGTAAACGCCATTGTTGCGGCAAAAAGACCAGCCTGATCCGAATTAAAATTTCCAAAAACCAGCCCGCTTTCGCGGGCCTTTTTTTTGTCTTTTCTTTGGGGCCGCTGCATCTTGCCCACGTTTTCGCATGATCTTTGGCCCCAGCCTCTTTATGCTTAAATTAACACATTGTTTTTAATGTGATTTTCGGGCTACATCGAGACAACTTTGGCCGGATATTCAGACGGTTGGGCGTCAAGGTGCCATCAAACAGCTGACTGAGGTCAAACTGCAAGCACAATCACGAAAAAGATTAAATAATGTCACGCCTGCAAGCTGAAACACAAATGCGCCGCTTGAAGTTTACACACGCTGCCCGCTAGAAGGTCGCGAGCGGTCCCGTAGCTCAACTGGATAGAGCACCTCACTTCTAATGAGGATGTTGAAGGTTCGAGTCCTTCCGGGATCACCAATCATATTACTTGTTGCTGTTGTTCGACATCCAAACACCGATTTTTTGACAAAAATCGGTTTTCAGTGTTTTGCTGTTCATCTCCGATCAGGGCTGAGCCAAAATGCCTTCAACTTCGCTTCGTAAGTACAGCCTGCCATAATCCTCGTCGTTCGGCGCGAAGGACGCGATGCCAGCTGCCTTGAGCTTAGAAATAATGACACGCCGATCTTCATCAGCCTCCTTTGCCATCGTCGATGGGGTCATGAAGCGCTCGTGGAATGCCGCTTGGTCTGCTGGAGAGACATAGATTCGCATCCCGCCCCATTTGGGGTGAGGCAAATGGGTTGTGGGCGTGGGTCCTGCGACAGAAAGTCTTTTGAACCAACTCTGCCCACGTTTTCCGACACTGCGACCAAAGGCTGCTGCGGTCACATGTGAATGACCAGTTTCTAGGCGAATTGATTGATCCATTCCGTTGATATCCATTTTCAAGACGCAGAAGCCCGCATATCCGGCGACATCCGTGCGCAGGCCCAACCTGAGTCTTCCGTCACGGACAGCAGCCACAATGGTGCCGACGCTGATAGAAGAGCGGCTCTTGGCGCTTTGGATGCTTTCCCAATGCTGGTCTGACGGTTCGACTGGTTCAGCCATTTCTTTTAGCTCCACAACCAACGCCAAACCATCGGAAACACGCCACGGCAATTTGATCGTTGGAACGTCGATTCTTGGGGTCAAAACGCCATCGGCAGCCAGGGATACGAATTGGGCACGGGTTGCTCCCATTGCAAGCTCCATTCCAGATGGACTTACAAGCGTCGGAATTTCTGATAGTAATTCTGCGTAAAAGGCGGCTTCAAATGTCTTGCCGGAAACTGGTCTTGGATCGTCTTTGTTGAGCGCACCAGCTGCGACCATAAATTGTTCGAGAAGAAGCGCACCGATACCTGTTTCTTTCGCAGCAGAACTGATGGAGTGCCGTTTCCGCACGGGTTGGCTGACGCCGAGGAGGCTCTAACCGGCTGCAATTGGCCAGACATCAAGGATGCAATTTCTTAGCAGCCCTCGGAAAGGCTCAAAGGCGTCGTCATGCACGTATTCGTTTTTTAAATTAATGTACAACCTGCCGAAGGCCTTCTGGGGCCCGCCGTGCGAGCCACTTGAAAAAGCAGCAAGCGCATCCAACGCATCTCGTATTGCCATTTCACCTTGTCGGGCAACACTGAAACCTCTGGCTTGCGCCAACTGTCGTTGCACAATGGCATCCAATGAAGAGGGTGGGTCCAACCGCAGCAATTCCGTTCCCAGCAACCGACAGAACGTTGTGGCCGCGTACAATGAATGTTGGGCAAGCCAAGTCTCATCCTGGCTGGCCGCCAGGCGCCCATCGAGCCAATAATCATAGCGAGCTGTTCGGGCCGATTTCTCCCGCAACGGAACCAGAGGATGATTGTGGTGAAGACACACGCTTACGTCTCGTAGCTGCCAGTGCCCTCGCATCACAATATACCGCAAAGGATTTGCAGCATCGTTCTGAACATCTTCACGAAGGCAGGTGGGGCACCCTCGGAGCACGGGGTTCACGATCGCACGTGTTACAAAAACCTCACCTCTAAAATCAGTCCGGACATCCCCAATCTGACGCCCTGTCCATGAAATGAGCTCATCGAGTTGATCAGGGCTCAAGTCACCACAAATTGTAAGCTGCCTTAGAGCACGTTCATCAAGGTGAATTGCTCTCTTGACCGAGAAGCCCATGTCCAATGCAAAGTCGGTGCAGCTGACACCATTCATAGCGGCGATACGGGACAGAAACGACGACACCGTCTCGCGTTGCATGGGTACTGGTCGCAATGAGAGGGGACTTGGCACGTTGGTCCTGATATCCTAATTTTGAAATTGATCTCAAGCTAGGCTGGAGGCAATTTTGACAATTGTCCATCGAACGGGAACGGCGAGAAGCTGATGGGGTGGATGGCTTCTGCTCCAACCGACGTCGCAATGCGTCATACTGCAGATGTCACAAACGGCAAATGAGAGGAGCCACCCCATGCAAGTTACAACAATCGGCCTCGACCTGGCCAAAAACGTTTTTCAAGTTCACGGGATCACAGAAGACGAAGAGGTCGCCTTCAACAGGCCTTTGAGACGGGCACAGCTGTTGCCGTTCTTCTCCAAGATTGAGCCCTGCCTGATTGGTATGGAAGCCTGCAGCAGCGCGCATCATTGGGCCCGGGAACTCACGGCGTTGGGCCATGATGTTCGGCTGATCCCGCCGATATATGTCAAGCCATACGTCAAACGCGGGAAGTCTGGCGCCATCGATGCCGAGGCCATTTGTGAAGCGGTAACGCGTCCGACGATCATTGCCGGCAGGTGAAGCTTGCATTCACCGAGAGGGCGGTTTGTTGCGATAAAAACCGTTGAGCAACAAGCTCTGCTGTCGCTGCATCGCGCACGGGCTCTGCTTGTCCGACAACGCACCCAGTTGATCAATGGCTTGCGTGGTATGGTCGCTGAGTTCGGCGTTTACATCGCGAAGGGCCTCGCGCGGGTCATCGGATTTGCAGAGGATATTTTAGTAGGCGAAGTGCTAGATCTGCCCGAGATTGCTAATGAGGTGATCCATAACCTGTGTGAGCACCTCGTGGCACTTCACGCCCGAATCCGGTGGTATGAAGAACGGCTCAAGCTGGTCGCCAAGGAAGATGCGACAGCCTCGGCAATCATCGCCAGCATTGGTGACGGCCATCAGTTCCGCAATGGCCGTGAGTTTGCAGCATGGCTGGGTCTGACGCCTGCAAACAAGTCCAGCGGCGGGAAAGAGAAACTGGGGCGCATTACGAAAATGGGTGATCAATACTTACGATGCTTGCTCGTCGTCGGCATGACATCACTTGTCCGACAGACCAAATCCCACCCGGAGCGCGCCAGCAAATGGCTGATATCGCTGCTGGAACGAAAACCTGCGCGCGTCGCAACAGTCGCTATGGCCAATAAAACGGCAAGGATTGTCTGGGCGGTCCTGACCCGCAACGAACCATACACACCCCACACAGTTTGAGAGACAAAGGAACAACGAGTTAGCAAGACCTGCGAGATGATGGTGCATAAGTCTGCCGCCAAAATCAAGACACCCCGCCGAATGGTTCGGGCATTAAAGCCCGCAAAGCTGATAGGGACTTGGTTTGCGGAATCCATCAGGGCCAGCGGTCAAAAACCGCGCAAACAGGCCCCTCTCATTGATTGCCTTGCAATCAACTGCCGGGCAGCGGGAACACATGACTGCTTCTGACAAATGCACAAATCTGATCAAAAATGTCTTCCTATGCAGGAGCCATCCACACACGACCTTCGCAGCGACATGGACAGAGGTCTACTATGCGGTGCAAAAGGGACCCTCGATGCGACTGGACCAATTACCGCTTTGGTGAAACGGACACCGATCGAACAACAGTCGTCAAAAAGGCTAAAACAGTTTTTTACGCTGATGGCAGAGACGTTCGATTATTGACCGATGAGAAATGGTAGCCGACTTCTTACCGAAGCCTTTCCCGCCCATTCGTCACATGTCACAATTTGAATTGTTGAGAAATTTGCAATGCTGGCATTGTTGACCGGGAGTGGACGTAGCAGGGACAGCACAGCCTGGTTGCTGCACTATCCCGTTGTCTGGCTTACTCAGCGCCTGAATATTTCGGCATACATCCCTGTGTCGAATGCAACCCGTGCACCAAGTATATGGTAGCTGGTAAAATGTATGAACGGATTGCCTGTGCGTACAGTAAACGTTGCTTTGCCCATTCCGATCAGAATTTGGGTCGCGAATAGGTAACTCAATGATGCAGTACCTAAGCTCGCGTTTGCATAGCTCACACCAGGATCGAACAGGCTAAACAGCGCATAGATGATACCCCCCAGCATGATCACAAGCAGTTGATTGTTAATCAAAATGCTGAGGCGGGGAATTATGATCAGATGTATCATAACCAAGACCGGCATTCCGGCCCCTATGGTGTTAACAAAAATGCCTGCCGGTATCGCGTAAAGATATTCTGCAGGGGCAAATTGACCGGCCAGGCCAAGGGCAGCAACCGGACCAAGTCTTCAGTGCGGGTTCGGGTCGAGCACATCTTCGGCGCGCAAGCCAACGACATGGGTGGCACCTTGGTGCGCACCATCGGCCTTGTTCGAGCCGAGGCCAAGATTGGGATGAAGAACCTCGCTTACAACATGCGGCGCCTCTGTCAGTTGCGCCGCATCAACCCAAACCCGGCATGAAAAACGACCGGGCAAACATGCAGATCATGCTACGTATAACGAAAACAAAACCAAAAAAGGCAGCGCGACATCAGATACGACGCAACAATCTGTCAGCTGAAGGTCTTGAGACCCGTGTGATGATGGTCGAAACGCTCTGTCGTCGCAAAAATAGCCAAAAATAGAGGCGCCCTCAAAAGATTATCCGGCGGAAATGTCTCTTACCGTAGGATTTAGCACTGAGCCGTACTCGACCCCTAAGTCTCGATATGAGACGCCATAACGGACATAGAAAAACACAGCGTACAGGATCACGCTTTTTGGAAAGTGGTTCCCTTTGAAATCAATTTTCACAGTCAGTGGCTCACCCTCAAGAACAAAGGACCGCATCTAGCACAATCCAGGAGTCTCACCCAAACGCGAAAACTTTGCGACAGAACCCTATTATTGATAAAGATTTTTCAGCTTTTGTTCCCAGATTGCTTCGTCCAGACCCATTTCCCCGTAAGCAAATTTATACTCATCTTCATAGTTGCTCCGCAGGTCCTCAATGAAATCCTTGGGGTAGGTAAATGACTTCGCCGTATGATTCACCTTCGTTTTTGCATCTATTTTTTCGAGATTCAGATCAAACGTGGCTGCCAGGCGCTCCTGTTCTGGTTGGGTGAACAGGGTTTCATAAAACCCGATAAAAACCTGACGTTCGTCGAAGACAGAATTGATCCGCCCCACGGTTGTTCCGTAAGAAGATCTCACCTTGTCTTGCGGCGAACCGCATTGCCTTTTGAGGATGGCCATCATGTCACTTGCTGTTGTGGTGTCTATCGTGCCTGCTTTGCGCAGGTTCATCTTGATCTGGCTTTCCAGCCGCGACACCGGTTCGCGCATTAAAAAGGTGACAGAGGTTTCGATATTGAACTGTTGAAACTTCGATTTAATGAATTCGAACACCTCGGCAGACAGGCCGGAATGTGTTGGCGTCAAATCGCACGAGAACGAATTTTCATCGCTGATGATGTCGTCAAAATACTTGAAGTAGACGTCAGGATCAAAAAAACATCTGGAACCTTTTTGTTAGGAAATAAGATTGATAGTTTTTCGGGGCCTTTTGAATACGCTCTGCCATTTTCTGGCCGATAGCATCCCCGAACGGCAGGACATCGCTCAAGTAAATCGCGTCGAAGACATGCAATTCTTTCGTAGCGGGTGGCTTGAAGTTGTCTTGTCGCGTAAACTGCTCATACAGCCAGGTTGTGCCGGATTTCTGTGCACCCGCACCCAAAATAAATCTCTTCATCTCGCAAATCCCAATATTATACAGTGCTTTATAAGATCTTTACAACGGCATTGTCCACCATTCAGACAGAGCGAAGCCGAGTCGAAACAAGCCCTCTCGGGATATTGCTGCGTAATACCCTGCCGGGCAATGGATGCACTGTGTGAAGCTGCTCGGTCAGCGCCTTGTCGCGCGTGACTTCGATTGTCAGGTCGCGGAAATCCAAATCCGTGCTGCGATACTCAATGGTTTTACCGCTCTTGGCATTCCCAAAACAGTGGCTGTAGGTTAAATCCGTCCAGGGGAAGGGGAAGTCCACCCTCAAGCCGATTTACGCAACAAAGCTGCGGTGAATCGCCCAACGACCTTTGAAATGAAAGGGCGAATTGGCTTTGTCGCTGCGGCTCACCTGTGTAAAGATGCAGCAAAATCAAAGAGTCTTGGTGGGGCAGATGGTGTTCAGAATTCGAAAGCTGCGGGTGCGCGGCGACAGCAAGATCGCGGATGTGTTTGCCAGCTTTGAGGCCCAAAAAGACGCGTTTATCGCCGCAAACAGCAGAGTCTTTGAAGACATTGAGGCGACGATCAAGCGCACAAACGAGCTTGGAAAACTGCCCCTTTGGGATGAATATAAGAAAGTTGAAAACTATGGTCGCGTGATTGACGACCATCCCAAACGCAAGATGCAGGACGTGCGCACCAAGGTGGAGTTTTGTCAGTTTTATACCTGGCTGGTGAGCCAGATAAAACCGGCGGCTGTGCTCGAATTCGGGTCCGCGTTTGGGGCCAGTGGGATGTATTGGCTGGCCGGACTGAACCTGTGCAATCATGGTAAGATGTATAGCTTTGAGCCCAATGAGATTTGGAATCCGATTGCGCAGGCCAATTTCGACAAGGTCAGTGATCGGCATGTGCTAACGTTGGGCACGTTTGAGGGTAATATCGGGGTTATCGCCGATAAGGTGAACATTGCGCTGATCGACGCTATCCACACCCGCGATTTCGTGGTGAACCAGTTTGAACTTGTGCGCAGCGTGGCCGACAAAGGCGCGCTTGTTCTGTTCGATGACATCAACTTTTCGGAGGACATGAAAGTGTGCTGGAGCGAGATTTCGCAAAGCGATGAGTTCGCGTCCGTCTGGCAATTAAGCAGTCGGGTTGGCATTGTGGAACTGCCCTAAGAAAGGGCGCAGACAGGGACGACACGACATGGCTGATCTGGAAAACCCCGATAGATTCTTGCGCGCCCTCTTTATGGCGGCGGTTGCGCGGGCGGACCCGATGCTGTGTGTGCCGCGCGCCTTGCCGCTCAAACCCAAGGGGCGCGTTGTCGTGCTTGGTGCGGGCAAGGCATCGGCACGAATGGCTGAGGCAGTTGAAGCCACTTGGGGCCCGTGCGACGGGTTCGTAATTACCCGCTATGGCTATGGACGGCCCTGTCAGGGCATTGAAATTGTTGAAGCATCCCATCCAGTGCCGGACCGTGCGGGGGTTGATGCGACGCGGCAACTGTTGGACATTGCCGACGGATTGGGGGCGGACGACACGGTTGTCATGCTTGTATCTGGTGGCGGATCAGCGTTGTTGTGCGCGCCCGCGAACGGGATCACCTTGGCCGACAAACAAGTCTTAAGCGCCGCGATGTTGGCCAGCGGGATGCCGATTGGCGATATCAATCGTATCCGAAAGGAGCTGTCGGCCGTGAAAGGTGGGCGGTTGGCGGTGGCTATTTATCCCGCGAAATTGCATGCGCTGCTGATCTCGGATGTGCCGGGAGATGACCCAAGCGATATCGCAAGCGGTCCAACGGTTGGATACGCAGGCGACGCGGCGCTTGCCGTCACGACGTTGGCGGCATGGGGCGTGGAACCACCCGCTGCAATTGCGGCGTTTCTTGCAACGGGCGGCAATCCAATGGCTGCTGACGATCCGCGTCTGGTTGGGGTTGAGAACCTGATCATCGCGGCCCCGTCACAATCGCTGGCAGCGGCGGCAGAGATTGCGACGGCCGCAGGCGTTGAGGTTCGTATTTTGGGCGACGCGATTGAAGGCGAGGCGCGCGAGGTTGCAGCGGCGCAGGCGGCACTGGCGATTGAGATCGCGGCGCAACGATTGGGCCATCCGGTGCTGTTGTTGTCGGGTGGTGAATGCACGGTGACGCGGCGCGGGGATGGTGTCGGTGGCCCGAACGCTGAATTCGCTTTGGCGGCAGTTGTGGCGTTGAAGGGTCATCCGAAAATCCATCTGATCGCCTGTGATACAGACGGTGTTGACGGCGCGGCTGAGGTCGCGGGCGCAATCGGCGACCCAAGCACATTGGCGTTATCCGAAGCGATGGAGATTTCAGCTGCAGCGGCTTTGCGCAACAATGATGCACACGGGTTTTTTGCCAGCGTCGGCGCGCAGGTGGTGACCGGACCGACGATGACAAATGTGAATGATTTTCGCGCAATATTGGTCCTGCCATAGTGCGGATTGTACAACGTTGGCTGAAGCGATTTGGCATATTGTGCGCGGCGCTGGTTGGTGTTCTGATTGGTATGATCGCGTGCAACAGCCTGCCGCAACCAGTGCAAGCCCCAAAGCCCAACACGCTGCGCATTGCCACCTATAATGTGCACTATATCTGGCTGGGCCGTTCGCAGGGGGATTGGTCCGTTGGCGACTGGGAACGCCGCAAGGGGCCGCTGCAAACGGCGTTCAAAACGCTTGACGCGGATGTCATAGGTTTTCAGGAAATGGAAAGTTTCGGGCGCGGGCAAGCGCCTGCCAATCTGACGCTGGACTGGTTAGAAAGCCAAAATCTAGACTACGCAGCAGCGGCGGTGGGCGATCCGTCAACTTTCCCGTCAACCCAGCCAATTTTCTATCGCAAAGACCGCCTTTTGCTCCGCGATCAAGGGTGGTTTTTCTTCTCCGATACGCCGGACGTTATTTATTCGCGTACGTTCAACGGTTCGTGGCCTGCGTTTGCGAGCTGGGCTGAATTTGAGGGCCGCGACGGCACAATATTCCGCGTCTATAACCTGCACACAGAATATCGCAGCCGATCGAATAGGCGTTTGTCTGCGGCGTTGGTGGCACAACGGATCGCCGAACCAATGCAGCGCATGCCGGTTTTTGTCATCGGTGATTTCAACGCCATTCGCGGGTCCGCTACATTGGGTCTTCTTGAGGATGCGAATGTCACTTTCTGGCCCGCGCAGGGGTCTAAATTCCACTTTAATCGCGGGCTGAACCTATTTCCGGCGATTGACCGCATCGGCGGGTCCGAACGGATTGTGCCTGTGGGAGAGACGTTCTCGGTCCGCGGTCAATTTGATGGTGAATGGGCGACGGATCACTATCCGGTCGTTGGGGATTTTAGGGTTCGATAATGGGGCCCGCTAACCCCAGATCAACTGGGTGACGTGGTAAAAGATCGGTGCGGCAAAAATCACGCTGTCCAGCTGATCGACAAATCCGCCTTGGCCCGGAATCAGGTGTGACCAGTCTTTGACGCCACGATCAGCCTTGATCGCCGCGAAGACCAGATTGCCGAACATGCCAGCGGTCGATGCCAGCGCCGCCATCGCCGCAGCGCCGAAAATGCCAAAGGGTGTCATCCACGCCAAAAACGCGCCGATAATGGCGGCACAAACGACGCCGCAGGCCATACCTTCCCATGTTTTGGCGGACAGGTTCGGAATGATGCGGGTTTTGCCGATGCGACGGCCAAAGAAGAAATCCAACAAATCACCGATTTGCACCACCATGATAAGGAAGGCGATCAGCAACACGCCGCGATCAGCGGGGTAGCCCGCGACGTCGACCATCAGCAGCGCAGGGACGTGGGACATGCAGAAAACGGCGATCATCAGCGCCCATTGAGTTTCAGCTACGCGGATCAGAAAACGGTCGGGATTGCCGCGCAGCGCTGAGACTATAGGCAGCATCAAGAACGCATAGACTGGGATAAACACCGTATAAAGCGCCTGCCAACCAAGGCCAACAAACAGGTATTGCAGCGGCAACACGACAAAGAACCCAAGCGCGAGCGCGAGGTGATCAGCGCGGCGTTTGTTGGTCAGCGTCAGGAATTCGCGCAGGGCGGCAAAAGACGCGAATGCGAACAGCACGATAATACCACCCGTGCCCGCGATCAGCGCCAGCGTGAACAAGATAACGATGGCCCACCAGCTGCGCACACGGGTCATGAAGGTTTCGATGACCGGATTTTCGTGGCCTTTGTCGAGGCGCGCACGAAGAACTTCGCCGAAAATAGTCAGCAGCGTAAGAAGCCCGCAGACGCCAATGAACAGACTAAGGATTTCGGTGTTTGTCGACGTCATAGGCGCACATCCTTTGGGGCCAACCCGACAAGGGCGCCTGATGCGCGTTTGAGAAAGTCGTCTTTGGATTCATCGGTCCCGACATGGATCGGGGCGCCAAAGGTGACGGTGCAGATCAGGGGCAGCGGGATCACCTCGCCTTTTGGCATAATCTCGGTGACATTGGCGATCCACGTGGGCACCAGATCGACATCGGGGCGGGCCTTGCCCATGTTATAAAGCCCCGATTTGAACGGCAGCAACGGATCGTCGGTCATGTTGCGGTTGCCTTCGGGGAAAATAATCAGTGATGATCCATCGTCCAAAGCATCCAGAATGTTCTGCATCGGGTCATGGTTGGCATCGCGCGCTTCCGGGCGACGATCCACGAGAACGCAGTTAAAAACTTCGGGTCCGACAAAAGCGCGCAGCTTGTTTTTCAGCCAGTAATCGGCGGCGGCCACCGGGCGCACGTCGCGGCGGATATTGGGTGGCATGCACGACCAGATCATTGGCATATCAGCGTTGCTGACGTGATTGGCGAAATAGACCCGCTGTTTATTGATTGGTTCGATGCCTTGCCAATCTGCACGCACCGCCGTGATGAACCGCGCAAACAGCGTTATCGCAAGGCCGACAAATCTGGCTGCAAATTTACGGGGAAGGGCCATGATTGGTGTCATCCTTTGGAGTTTGACGCAGGGTCGCGGGATTGACCAGAGTAACAAAAAGGTGCGCCCCGCCGACCTGCCCTTTAAGAGTTGGGCGACACAGGCAGGGCGCATTGATGTCCTGCGCTTGCCCCATCATGTCTTTGATGCGGGTCTTCCGAGCGTCGTGTTGGCGGTCTTCACATTACACCATGAACTGTGTTCATGAATTAGATTTAGCAAATGTGGACAGGCCGATCAAGTATTCTATGAACGCCGTTCATTAAGGTCAGGATTTAGAGGCTAAGTGACTGAGAGTAAGCGAAATCATTTCGTCTAGTTGCGCGGCGGGAACCCCTGCTGATGCTTCATCCAGCCCCAAAAGAACGATTCCATGTACGCTTGAGAACAGTGCTTTGGTCAAAAGTGCGCGATCCTCGGCTGTATGTTCGGGGAAAATAACCGACAGCGGCGCGTCGATGTAGGCGAACAGTTGACCCATTTCGTTCAGGTACCAGTCGGGCGCTGCTTGCCCTGGTGCGCGTTCGATATCGAACAGCGCGCGCCACGTGTTGAAGTTTTCGGCGGCGAAGCGGTGGTAGCCGTGCGACATCACGATAAGCTGCTGTGTTGCGTTTTGTGGGGCGTCGGCCAACGAGTCTGCAACTGCTGTGCCAAGCCGTTTGAAAGTGCGGGCGTTTACCGCGAGCACGAGATCGTTGAGATCGCCGAAGACATTATAGATCGCCCCCAGCGCGCAGCCCGCGTCCTTTGCCAGATCACGCGCGCGCAGGTTTTTCAGACCATTCGCCGTAATCCGTGTTTCTGCTTTTGAAATCATAGTGTTGCGTAGTGTTGCGCGGCGAAGTTCGACTTTTCCAGCCATGTCGTGTCCTTTTGAACTTTGTTCATGACTAGCAGGCGTGGCGTGTGGGACATAGGACAGAATTGAGTTGTATTGGCCAAGATGAAGCGGAAAAAGACAGTTTTTCCACCTGTGATGAAGACAGAGCGTAGCGCATTAACCTTAATGGGAGGTTATTAGGCTTTGACGGGCGCGCCACCTGCAAACAGATTTGGCGTGTGGTAGCTGATCGGGTCGCTTTGCATTTGCAGGTGCAGACCGTCATCGGTGAGCGGGTGCGCACGCGCGAGGGCTTCGTCCACATCAATGCCCAAGCCCGGTGCGGTTGGCACGTGGATGTAGCCGTTTTCAATTGTAATTGACGATTTTATCAGGGCGTCATGGAACGGCGTTTCAATCGTTTCGCACATCAGGATATTGGGCAGCGTCGCGGCGAGTTGGACGTTGGCGGCCCATTCAATAGGCCCTGCGTAAAGGTGCGGCGCGACTTGGGCGTTGTAAACTTCGGCCAGCGTCGCGATCTTTTTGGTTTCCCAGATGCCACCAGAGCGACCCAAAGCGGGTTGCAGGATATTGGCCGCACCTGCGCGCAGCACTTGCGCGAATTCGGCCTTTGTTGTCAGGCGTTCACCGGTGGCGACGGGGATACGGACGGCGCGCGCAACTTTGGCCATTTCTTCAACGGCGTCTGGCGGAATAGGTTCTTCGTACCACAACGGAGAGAACTGTTCGATGGCTTGGCCCATGCGGATCGCGCCACCGGTTGAAAATTGCCCGTGGGTGCCAAACAACAGGTCGGCGCGGGGGCCTACGGCGTCGCGGATGGTTTTGCAAAACAGCACGGAGGTTTCGATGTCGTGCAGCGATGGCATGTGGCCGGCGCGGATTGTATAGGGGCCGGCGGGGTCGAATTTGACGGCTGTGTAGCCTTTTTCCACCAAGGTTACAGCGACTTGAGCGGCCATGTCGGCGCTTGCCCAGAAGTCTGGTAGCGGGTGGTGTTTTTGCGGATAAAGGTATGTGTAGGCGCGGATTTTATCGTTCAGCCGCCCGCCGATCAGGGCATGCACCGGACGATCGCGGTCTTTGCCTAAGATGTCCCAGCAGGCAATTTCGAGGCCGGACCATGCCCCCATGACCGTGAGGTCAGGGCGCTGGGTAAAGCCGCTTGAATAGACGCGGCGGAACATAAGTTCAATGTTTTCAGGGTTTTCGTCAGCCATGTGGCGTTCGAACACGTCTTTGATCACGGCAGTCATCGCGTTTGGACCTACCGAGGATGCGTAACATTCGCCCCAGCCGGTAACACCAGTGTCTGTCGTGACTTTCACCAGAATCCAATAGCGGCCACCCCAGCCCGGGGCGGGGGGCGCGGTGATGATGATGTCGAGGTCCTGGAGTTTCATGGTGGGCTCCGATTAGGGAAAAACGTTGTGAAAACAAGGGTGGCACATCGTGTACACACAACGTGCACCAGCTGTATGGCAGCGCGTATGGCTAGAACACGATGACATTGCGTTTTGCTGCGCCGGTTTTGGTGTCGGCAATGGCTTCGTTGATTTGATCGAGGGTCCACGTGCCGGAAATGAGTTCGTCCAGTTTCAACCGACCTTGGGCGTATAGATCGACCATCCACGGAATGTCGCGTTTGATGACCACGTCGCCCATTTTGGAACCGATCATGCCTTGACCGGAGGCTGCGAAATTTGCTGCCTCGTAGCTGGAGAACGCGCCGGAGGCGGGCATGCCAACCATGACGACGTTGCCGCCTTTGGCGAGGTATCTTGGCGCTTGGTCGTAGACCGCTGCAACGCCGACCGTGACGAGGACGGCGTCCGCGCCGCGCCCCATCAGCGCCTTGGCTTCCCGCCATGGTTGGTCGGTTGACGCAAGCACGCCATCCGTTGCGCCGAATTCGCGCGCAACGTCGAGTTTGGAAGGTTCCATGTCCACAGCGACGATGCGGCGCGCGCCTGCGATTTTCGCGCCTTGGATCGCGTTCAGCCCGACGCCGCCTGCGCCGATCACCACAACATCCTGACCGGGGCGGACTTTGGCGGCGTTCACAACCGCGCCGATGCCGGTGATGACGCCACAAGCGAGCAGTGATGCGGCCGCCATTGAAATCCCGTCCGGCAGGATCACGACCTGCGAGGCGTCAACGACAACTTTTTCGGCGAAACCGCCGCAGGCCATGGCCTGGTGGAGTTTGCCACCCGCCGCAGTTTTGATCGGGCCATGGTCACCGTCATAGGGTTCTTCGCAATTGGTCGGGCGGGCCGACGCGCAGCTTGGGCAGGTGCCGCATGAGCGGATCAAAGTGACGACGACCTTGTCACCAATCGCCACGCCTTTGGCGTTGGGTCCGGCTGCGGTGACGGTGCCCGCCGCCTCATGGCCATAGACGGCAGGAAGGGAGCCACCCCAAATACCCATCGCATACGAGATGTCTGAATGGCAGATTGCGCAGGCGGCAAGGGTGACTTCGACTTCGCCATCATTGGGTGCGCGAATTTCGATGTCTTCGATGACAAACGGTTCGCCAAAGGCATGGCAGACGGCGGCTTTGATGCGGGGCATGGGGCACCTGTGTTTGAGTGACTTTTTGCCAAGGTGGAGGTGTGGCCGATTGGGTGCAAGTGTGAAACGACGGGTGGTGCCGTTTAGGGTGCGGTTTGTCGGGGGCGGCCCAAAAAGACCATCATGCACGCGATCATAACGCCAGCGGACAGCGCAAAGGCCGCGCCGGGGAAATAGCTGCCGACGTCGTTGGTATAGGCCCAGAACAATTGTGTCATCACCAGCGGGGAGAAAATCATTGCCATGGATTTGGCCGATGAAATGACGCCTTGCAGTTCGCCCTGTTGATCGTCGCCCGCGCGTTGTGACATCAACCCTTGGAGAGCAGGTGTCACCACCGCGCCGAGGGCTGTGAGCGGGATGAACGCCAGTGCGACCCAACCGGTGGTGATCTGTGTCAGCACAACGAAGGCCAGAAAGTTGAAGGTGATGCCATAGATGATTGTGCCGCGTTCACCGAACCGGCGCAGGGCCGGGCGGATCAGCACGCCTTGCACGATCGCGATGCCGATGCCGAACAGCGCAAGGGACGCGCCGACCATGCCGGGGGACCAGCCAAACGCCTCTTTGGTGAAATAGGCCCATGTCGCGGGATAGACGATGAAGGCGAATTCATACAAGAACACGAGGAAGATCAGGCGGCGCACGCCGTCGAGTTGCCCAAGTGCCTTGAACGCGCCGAACGGGTTGGCACGGCGCAGCGAGAACGGGCGCCGGATACTGTCTGTTACAGTTTCGGGCAGCACGTAATAGCCAAAGATCAGGTTGGCGGTGCCCAATGCAGCGGCGGCATAGAACGGCGCGCGGGTGCCGAATTCACCAAGCAAGCCGCCGACAACGGGGCCAAGCACAAAGCCCATACCAAACGCCGCGCCGATCAGGCCAAAGTTAGCGGATTTTTCTTCTGGTTTGGAAATGTCGGCGATGAACGCGGAGGCGGTGGCCATGGTGGCCGCAGTGATGCCGCCGATGACGCGGGTCAAAAACAACAACCAGATGGAGCCCGCAACAGCCATGACCAGATAATCAATGGTCATCACCAGCAGCGAAATCAGCAGCACGGGGCGGCGACCGTAGCGATCAGAGAGCGAGCCGAGGATCGGACCAAAGATGAATTGCATGACCGCAAATGTGGTCGCTAGAATACCACCCCAGATGGCAGCGGTGCCAAGGGTGCCGCCGTTAACCTCGCGTATCAGATCTGGCATGACAGGCAGGATCAGCCCGATGCCCATGGCGTCCAGCGTCAGCGTGATCAGGATAAAAGTGAAGGCGCGTTTGCGCTTTGGGGCGTCCATCGTGCAGCATTAGCCGCAAGGGGTCGGGGGCCGCAAGAGGGAGGAGAGGCCGCAAGAGTGCGGGGGCGGCGGGGACGTGAGCAGGAGCAAGGGCCGTGAGCGGTCAGATGTGGCCAATGCCGATGAGGAATTCACACAGATGCCCCGCCACAACGTCTGCGTGGGTTTCGGGCGCAACATGCCCCGCGCCGTGGATCAGCTGAAACTTTGAGCCGGGAATGAGGTCGGTTGTTTCGCGCACAAGGTCGGGTGGTGTCGATTTATCGCGGTCGCCGCACAGCCCAAGTGTCGGCAGTCGTAGGCCAGAGGTGGGGGTGTAAAAATCGGTGCCTGCAACCGCTTCGCAGGAAGCGGCATAGCCTTCGGGGTTGGCGGCGATAAACCGCGTGCGGGCGTGTTCGTCACCGTCTTTTGCGTTCCACCGCGTCAGCGTTTCATCGACAAGTGCTGTCATGCCTTTGGTGCGTGCGGTCGCGGCGCGGGCATGCCACGGATCGGCCTGACCGAACTTGGCGGCGGCGGCACACAAAACCATGCCACGCACCAGATCAAGGCGTTTCACCGCAAGACCTTGCGCGATCATGCCGCCCATCGACAAGCCAAAAACGACTGTATCGCGCGCGCTGTAGTGGTCCAGCACGGCTTCGGTGTCGGCAATCAGCCCGCCCATTGTATAGGGGCCGTCCGGAACACTTGATTGGCCTTGGCCGCGCAGATCGAAGCGGATTATTCGGTGGTCTGGAAAGCGGTGTATCAGGCCGTTGAAGACCGACATGTCCATACCGAGGCCGTGCAGAAACACGATTGTAGGTCCTTTGCCAACGGCCTGTGCGTTCAGTGCGGCGCCTTTGACTTGGATTTTGTCAGTCATGATCCGACTTTCATGACCCACCGTTGCCCATCACCATGTGCGCGATGATCTGGCCGTGATCCGAGGCGAGTTTATTATAGGGCGCTTCTGGGTGTGAGCCGTCAGTGAGATGGTCGTTGAGCGCGGAAAAATATTCCATTTCACCGATTTTATTGCCGTAGTCGGGGTGGAAATGGCGCGACATGTAAATCTGGTCGATGGATTCGAACGTGCCGCCAAAGGCCGATGTATAGATCATGTCGCGTGCAGATTTGCGCACGAACAGCTTTTCGGCGGAATGCAGGCGGGCGCGGTTTATGTCTTCGGTAATTTGTAGGTTTTGCGCGTCTGAATAGCGGTCGCGCGGGGTTTGTGCGTCGTGGCGAAGCATCCAGGCGTAGTTTTTGAACGGTGTCTCGCCAGAGATAATTTCAGATGAGACCGCGTGTTCACCATCATTGAAATCACCCAAGACCATGACGGGGTTTCCGGCGTCGAGTTCGGCGATGATTTCGCGGCGCAGTACCCAGGCTTCTGCCATGCGGCGCAATGCGGCGCGCAGGGAGCCGAGGGCGCGGGTGACGGGATCGTAATTTGTCAGATCGCTGGCGGGTGGAAAATCTGCGCCAGCGGGGGTGACGTGTTCGCCGAGCTTGGATTTTAGGTGGCAGTTGAAGACGGTGATGACCTGAGCTTCGCCATGGTCTTGCGGGATCGGGATGCGCGCCTTGAGGATCGGGCGCGACAGGCGGCGTAGCCGAAAGAAGCCTGCGTCATCATCCGTGTCGCTGCCGCGCAGTGCCGAGAAGGGGATTTCGACAGGTTGGGGCAGGTCTTGGATGATTTCGGGTTCGCCGACGAAACCGAAGCGCGACAAGATCGCGACGCCGGGGCGACGCTGGCCTGCTTCGCCTGTGTCGGCAGAATTGCGGGCAAAGGCCAGACCAGTTGTGCCGCCATTTTGAAAGTAGGGGGTATAAGCCAGTTTGCGGAAAATTGCCTTGCGGTGGTAGCGTTTGGATTTGTCAGGAATTGAGGCGTCGTTTGAGGCTTGGCCCAATGTGTCGGCCAGCGCGATCACGTCGCGCAGAGCATCTTCTTCGAAGATTTCCTGAAAGCCCACAATGTCGGCGTCCATGCTGAGGAGTTGTTCGGCCATCCAACCCTGTTTCCACGCGGATTCTTCGGGCGTGTAGGATTGGAATTTATAATATTCCTTGTCCGCCCCAATGAGGTTTTTGACGTTGAAGCTGGCGATGGTGAAGCGGGTCATGGGTTTAGGCTTCCTTGGTAGGTGCCGGAGCCTCCGGTGGGGATATTTAAGAGACAAAGACAAGGGTAGAAAGAAAGAGGTGTCAGGGCAGGGTGGCGAGCGCTTGGGCGAATTGGGCGGGGTCGACGTTGCCGCCACTGATGGTGACGATGACGGCGTCGCCGGTGATGTCGTTCGGTCGGTAAAGGGCGGCAGCAAGGGCCGCCGCGCCACCGGGTTCAGCGACGAGTTTGAGGCGCAAGAAGGCCTGCGCCATCGCGCGTAAGGCTTCGTTTTCGGTGATGGTGAGGCCGGGACCGCACAGGCGGTGCAGGATCGGGAAGGTCAGATCGCCCGGTTGCGGCGTGATGATCGCGTCGCAAATATTGCCCGAGGTCGTGGCATTGCGTTCGATTTTGCCGGAGATCAGGGAGCGCGCGACGTCATCAAAGCCTTCTGGTTCGACGGGACGGATGCGCAGGGTTGGGGCGTCGGCCGCGCAGGCCAATGCGATACCGGAGGAGAAGCCGCCGCCGCCGCAACAGACGAGGATGTCAGCATTTTGGATGCCAAGGGAGTTGGCGTCTTGTGCGATTTCAAGCCCTGTGGTGCCTTGACCTGCGATCACCAGTGGATCGTCGAAGGGTTTGATCAGGGTTAGGCCGCGCTGCGCCGCGAGACGCGCGCCAATTTCGTCGCGGTCTTCAGAATCGCGGTCATATAGGACGACTTCGGCGCCCAGTGCCTTGGTGTTTTCGATTTTGAGTGCTGGGGCATCGGAGGGCATAACGATGACGGAAGGGACGCCGTGCATGCGGGCGGCCAGTGCGATGCCTTGCGCGTGGTTGCCCGATGAATAGGCGATGACGCCATGGCTTCGTTTTTCGGGGTCCATGCCTGACAGGGCCGACCAGCCGCCGCGGAATTTGAACGATCCTGTGTGTTGCAGGCATTCGGGTTTAACGTAGACTTTGCGGCCCGCGATATCGTCAAGGAACGGTGACGACAGCAGCGGCGTGCGCCGCGCGTGGCCGTGCAGACGTTTGGCAGCGGCGCGGATCATATCGATATTCATAGGCTCAGGATCCAGTCGTTTAGAACGGTGAGGGATTCGGGTTCGTCGAGTAAGGGGACATGGCCGCGTCCCAAAACGGTGGCTGCATGGGCGTCGGGGCGGCGGTTGCGCATCTGCTCGAAGGTGACGGCGGATAATAGATCGGAGGCATCGCCACGCAGCAGCGCTAGCGGCAGGTCCGCGAGTGCATCATACAGTGGCCAGAGGTCTGGGGTCGGTTGCGCGCCGGACTCTAGAACGGCGTCGCGCAGTTTGGGGTCATATTTGATGATGAGGCCATTTGCGGTTTCAGCGAAGTGATTGGTGACCTCATGCAGCCAGCGATCCATTGGCACGCCTTTGAAATGTGACCACGCGCGGGCGCGGAACGCGGCGGCGTCGGCAAGGGTGGCCTGCGGCGGATTTCGGCCGATGTAGTCTTTGATGACGCTGAGACCTGCGCCTTCGATCTGCGGGCCGATGTCGTTGAGCGCGACGCCAAGCAGGCGATGTTTGTTGGTGATTGCTAGCATCATCGCGATGAGACCGCCGCGCGATGTGCCAAGGATTGCTGCCTTGTCGATGGAAAGATGATCAAGCAGCGCAATCGTGTCTGCCGCTTCTTGCGGGATTGTGTAGCTGGCCGGATCAGCCCAATCAGACTTGCCGCGCCCGCGGTAATCCATGCGGATCAGGCGCACGGCCTCATTTTTGAGCAGGTGTGGCGCGATGTGGTCGAAATCGCCGGTGTTGCGGGTCAGCCCCGCAAGGGCGAGGATCGGCAGCCCGAACCCCTCGTCGGTGTAATAAAGCTGGGTGCCGTCAGCCGCCGAAAACGTCGCCATCAGACCAGATCGGGGATCGTGCTGAGGTCTTTGAGTGTGCGGTGCGGAGTCGCCCAAAGCCGGTCTTGCGGTGCGCCATCGCGGTTGACCCAAACGGTTCCAAAGCCGTATCCAGCCGCACCAGCGGCATCCCAGCCGTTGGACGACGCGAACAGGACTTCGGTTTGCGGCACATCGAAGCGTTCCCAAACCATGTCATAGACCAGACGATGGGGCTTGAAGATTTGCACTTCTTCGACCGACAACACGTCATCAAGGTATTCACCAATGCCAGCCGAGCGCACGGCGTTGACCAGCATATCAGAGGAGCCGTTGGACAGGATCGCGATGTTCACGTTCTTTTCTTTCAGCGCCTTCAGCATTGCGGGGACTTCGGGGAAGGCGGGCAGTTCTTTGTACACCGATAGTAACTTGGCGCGCAGGGCATTGTCGTGCAGCCCATTGTTGTCCATCGCCCAATCAAGCGCGTCTTGTGTGACCTGCCAGAATGGAACGTAGGTGCCGCTGATCGCGCGCAGCCACGAATATTCCAACTGTTTGGTGCGCCAATCCGTCGACAACGTGCCCCAGACGGCGGCCAATTGCGCCTGCCCGGGTTCCAATGCGACGTTGCGCGCAGCTGCACCCACGTCAAACAAAGTGCCATAGGCGTCGAAGATGCAGGTGGTGATTGTCATGTGAGACCTTTCAGTTGTCATCAGCTTGGCACGGAGGCTGACCGTTGGAAAGCCTCAAAGCCGATAGGTGAGGGCGGCGCGGATCAATGGTGCGAGTTCGTTCAGTTTTGGCGGGTGATTGTTTAGCAAATGAACGGCGCGATTGCCGTCAAATTTCAATTCTGGTGGGGCGAGGGCGCGAAAATCAGCCATGACGGTCGATTGGCAATGGGTGAAGATAGCCGGATCGTCAGCTTTGGACAGACCAAGCCGGATTGGGGTCGCAAATTTCGTGTCAGGTGTGGCGTAGGATGGCTGGCCCCATTTGGTTGTTTCCTTAAGGCAGCCGATGTTTTGATCTGGGGGAAAGGCGGCAGCAATATCAAAGATCATCGCGCGAACGGCCATCAATGTGGTGCGTGAGCGGGGCGGGAACGCGGCAAAGGCGTCCCGCGCGTCGTTTGAGGTGAAGGCGTATGTCATGAGGGCAATTTTGGAGTGCTGCGCAGCTATTTGCAATCTTGTAGCGTGATTGTTAGGCAGCGCGCGAATTCACGCCTAAAGCAGACAAAGGATAACCCCATGAGCGAAATTAAAGCAGGCGACACAATTGCCATTCATTACACGGGTACGCTGACAGACGGCACGACGTTTGATAGCAGCGATGGCCGTGATCCATTGGAATTTGAAGTCGGGTCCGGGCAGATTATTCCGGGGTTGGACAAGGCGATGCCGGGGATGGTTGTTGGCGACAAAAAGGTCGTCGAAATCCCATGTGATGAGGCCTATGGCGCGGTGAACCCTGAAAACCGCCAGTCCATTCCACGTGAACAAATCCCTGAGGATATCCCGTTGGAACTTGGTCTGACGTTGCAGATGCAATCGCCAGATGGGCAGAACGTGATACCAGTAACCGTGGTTGAGATGAACGAAACCGAAGTGACGATGGATGCAAATCACATGCTGGCTGGCAAAGATTTGACCTTCGCGTTTGAGGTTGTGTCGATCAAAGCAGCGTAAGCGCGTTGTTTAGCGATTGAACGGGCGGTCTGGCAGCAGGCCGCCCGTTTTCGTTTCGGGAGCAGGGAGGTGGGGAGGTTTGTGGACTTTCCTATCCGATCATCGTCATGTGCGGATGTCCGCTAACGCAGGAGAGGCAAAAACTTTCAACAACTGGTTGAGATTTGAATGGGGTTTTTGGTAGCGTCAAACGATGTGGTTTGGGCATGTGCCAGAAACGAGGGTTTGTTGAACACATATAAATGTCGGCAGCCGTGCTAGGTCCCCGTTATGCCATTAATGGAATAATGAACGGCGCAATTTTTGATACGCATGCAAATCCTCACTATCATAAATTTATTGAGATTGATTTGGTGTAGGGATTCGTGAAAATGAAGATGAAAGCAATTGCTCTAATGGCTGTTTCGATAGTTCTAATAACAGGAACGTCAGAGGCTCAGGAAATATCTGCAGGGTCGCGACTCTTGATCCAGTCTGATGGACGCGACGATTATTCTCCAAACATAGTGGAGTGTGGTAGCAATAGTGGGCTGTGCTTGCGCGACACTCGCAATGAACCCGCTGATAGCCCGATGGTACAAACGGCGAGCGGTTTGCAGGTCGACTTTACCGCTTGGGGCATAGTGTATTTGTTTGCTCGGGAGGTGCAGGGTACTTTTTTGATGCGACAGGCAGTCAAATAGGATCTTTTAATTGGTCACAATGACCGGACCTGAAAAAAGCTCTACAGTCGCATTTGTTGGTCCTATCAACACCAAATGTTACGTCGTCGGCAAACCAGTTATTCAAACAAACCGCAAAATGGTCGCCAGCCCGCCTATGAACAGCGCCGCGGCGCTGAACAGCCACGCACCTAAGCACAAAAACGCGTGGTTTTTGGACATGCGGGCGTGGGGCGCGCGGCCGTCGCTGCCGCCAGTTTTTACGATATGTTGAATGCCCATGATGACAATGAAGCCGATGAAGATGGATTGGGTCAGCAGCGCCACCAGCCCGATCAGTGCGGTTGATGTGACAAAGATGCAGAACGGCGCGCGGTCGTGGAACACGGATGTGATCGACGCGGTGAGTTTGCCGCCGTCCAGTGGCCAGATCGGCAACAGGTTAAAGAAATTTAACGCGCCGCAGATGCTGGCGAAGGTCAAAAGTGGAGAGATTGCAGCGGGGAAATACTGCGCAGAAAACGGGGTTAACCCGTAGGCCAGCAGCATCGGCGCGATACCGATTGCGGGCCCCATGAGGGAGATGAAAACCTGATCTTCCTGAGTTTTGACGGGGCGGTTGGAAATCGCGTAGCCGCCCAGAAGTGGCACCAACCGGAACCGCGCGTCATGATGCCCCGCTACGCGAAACGCGGCGACGTGGCCGAATTCATGGATAACGATGACCGCGATCAAGGCCAGCCCGAAGGTTGCACCAAAGAACCAGACCGCGGCGGCGACCGATAGCAGCGAGATACCGATGCCCTGCGCGTCCATGCCCAGCATGGTCAGCTTGTTTGTTGACGTCAGCCCGCCACGCAGGGCGTAGGCAGTCGCAAGGCAGGCGGCGAGCGCGCACAAAAGCAGGACGGTGGGTGTCACGATCAAATGGCCTTCGGATCAACCAAGATTTTCAAGTGCTGGCATCATCATGGTGTGCAGCCCGGAATCGACGTGGATGATTTCGCCTGTCGTGCAAGCGCCCGCATCAGACGCCAGATAGACAGCGGTGCCACCCACAGCGACCAGCGTTGCGTTATGGCGCAGCGGGGCGTTTTGTTCGGCGTAGCGGAATGTGCGGCGCGCACCTGCAATGGCAGCACCTGCAAGGGTTTTCATCGGACCGGGGCTGATCGCGTTGACGCGGATTTGTTGCGGGCCAAGGTCAGCTGCGAGGTACATTGTGGCGGATTCCAATGCGGCCTTGGCGACGCCCATGACGTTATAATTGGGGGTGACGCCGTGGCTGCCTTGGTAGGTTAGCGTCAGGAGTGTGCCGCCGTCTGGCATGATTTCAGCCGCACGGCGCGCGACGTCGATAAAGCTGAAACAGCTGATCGCCATAGTCGTGTTAAAGTTCGCGCGCGTGGTGTCGGACACGCGGCCCGTCAATTCGTTTTTATCAGAATAGGCGATGGCGTGGACCAGAAAGTCGATCTTGCCCCACTTTTCCTTTAGCGTGGCAAAGCAAAGATCTAGGGATGTGTCGTCCATCACATCGGCTTCAACCAGCGTGTCAGATCCTACCGAATCCGCCAAAGGCCCGACGCGCTTGAGCAGTTGTTCGCCTTGGTAAGAAAACGCCAGTTCCGCGCCCGCCTTGTGCATGGCGTCGGCAATGCCCCACGCGATGGACCGGTTGTTGGCGACACCCATAATGAGTCCACGTTTGCCGTTCATGTCGATGGTCATGGCCTAATCCTAGTCCTGATATTTTGAAAGCAGCATGGAGCCATTGGTGCCGCCGAACCCGAACGAGTTCGTCATCACTGTATCAAGCCCAGCGTTTTCGACCAAGGTCGTGGCGATTTCGCCTGCGTTTATGGCGGGATCCAGCGTCTCGACGTTGATCGACGGGATGATGTAGTCACCTTGCAGGGCCAGCAGGCAATAGATCGCTTCCTGTGCGCCGGTTGCGCCTTGGCTGTGGCCGGTCATGGATTTTGTGGAGCTGATGGGTGGTGTGGTTCCTGTTCCAAAGACACGGCGCACGGCCTCGACCTCACCCACGTCGCCGACGGGCGTGGATGTGCCGTGGGCGTTGATGTAGCTGATTTTGCGTCCCTCAGGGAGAGTTTTTAGCGCGCCGCGCATGGCACGTTCGCCGCCTTCGCCGCTGGGTGCGACCATGTCTGCGCCGTCTGATGTGGCGGCGAAACCCGTGACTTCGGCGTAGATTTTTGCGCCGCGGGCTAGTGCCCCGTCGAGGGATTCCAGAACAACCATTGCGCCGCCGCCTGCGATGACGAAGCCGTCGCGGTTGGCGTCAAATGCGCGCGAGGCGCGTTCCGGGGTGTCGTTATATTTGCTGCTCATCGCGCCCATGGCGTCGAACAGACACGACAGCGTCCAGTCGAGTTCTTCGCCGCCGCCACCGAACATGATGTCTTGGGTGCCAAGTGCCACCTGCTGCGCGGCCATGCCGATGCAGTGCAGGGACGTGGAACAGGCCGACGTGATCGAGAAGTTCATGCCTTTGATTTTATAGGCTGTGGCAAGGTTCGCTGACACGGTAGATGACATGGTTTTCGGCACCGCGAACGGGCCAATGCGTTTGGTCGCGCCGGTTTTGAGAACGACCTGATGGGCGGCGAACATTGCGGACGTCGATGGCCCGCCGGACCCTGCGATCAGGCCTGTCATCGGGTTCACCACGTCGTCTTCGGACAATCCGGCGTCTGCAATTGCCTGACCCATCGCGATGTGCGCGTAGGCCGCACCCGCGCCCATGAACCGCAGCGTGCGTTTGTCGACGTGGTCGGCCACGTCAATTTTCAACGTGCCTGCGATTTGACTGCGAAACCCGTGTTCTTTCATATCCTCGGACGCGACGATGCCGGAATTTCCAGCCCGCAGGTTAGCATCGACTTCGGTGATGTTGTTTCCGATGGGGGAGACGATCCCCATCCCTGTGATTACGACACGGCGCATGGCTGCTCCCATTTATGACTTTTGCTAAGGTGTATGGGAGAGGGGCCGATGGGGCAAGTGTGGGGTGGGGCAGGGTTCTTAGAACAGGGCGCAAGCGATGGGTGCGATCCAAGCGGGCAGTTGATTGTGAACTTTTCGTCGACATTCATAACGCTTCGTGAGGTAGGAGTTTTGGTAAACGTTCACAGGCAATAACTTAAAACCTGCGATACCTTCGCTTGAAAACCCGCTTTGAATTCGCATTGGTCCAGAAAGCGCATAACAATACTTTTCGCAGACACTCGTCCGGTGGAAGTCGCCCGACTCGCTAGGAAGTAATAGATCAACGGTTGCCTCGTATTCGTAGTCAGAATCCTTCAAGGTCACAACGACTTGGGTTACCACTTCGAAGAACTGGTTTGTGTCTATTAGACCCCACATTCCGCCACCAATTGGTTCTGCAAGGTTTTGAAGACCTAACACGCACCCAAAACCAGATGTCGGTAGGTTCGGTCCATCAGAAGAAATATCCGTTGATAGTTTAAGTGTGATGAAAACAACTTGCCCGTCCATTGCCACGAGTTCGTCCAGCGACGTTTCGTTGGCGAGGTGGGAATACTCATCTGAATACTGTGGGTGCCCAAATATACACTGACTTTCATCGGCACTCGACAAATTGATTTCGATGGCTGGCAATGGCTTTACAGCAAAAACCACAAATAAAGTTAGCGCCACGATCATTGCGCCACCAACTCTGCCGATCCAAAGGGCGACCTTAGGAAAAAGGTGTGAGGAGCTTTCCATCAACTTTCGCTCAGCGCGACCTTCATATCCTTGACGATATAAATCACCTCGCCGTCGGCCTCGACGATGCCATCGGCCACGCCCATGGTCAGGCGGCGGGTCTGGATCGCTTTGGTGAAATCAATCTTGTACGTCAGCATTTTGCGATCTGGGCGCACCATGCCAGTCAGTTTCACTTCGCCGACGCCAAGCGCATAGCCGCGCCCCTGCCAGCCGCGCCAGCCGAGGTTGAAGCCGGTGAGTTGCCACAGACCATCAAGGCCCAGACAACCGGGCATGATCGGGTTGCCGGGGAAGTGGCAGTCGAAAAACCACAGGTCCGGTTTGATGTCGAATTCCGCAATCACGTGGCCTTTGCCGTGCGCGCCGCCGTCACCAGAAATCTCGGTGATGCGGTCCATCATCAACATCGGCGGTTCGGGCAGCTGGGCATTGCCCTCGCCAAAAAGCTCCCCCCGCGCGCATTTTAGAAGGTCATCACGGTCAAAGCTGGTTGGGTATTGCGACATGGTGGTTGTATTCCCTGTTCTTGATGATGTTGGCTTGTTGCGCAGTTAGCCACGCGCGTCAAACGAGGGCAAGGGCGGGGGCCAATCTGTGCTACATACGTTTAACATTGAAAGTTTGCACGTTTCCCCCATATGATAACTAAGTAAACGCAGGACCCAATGATGACCGAGCACGCAGACATCGTCCAAACGGTTAATGGCCAAACGGATCGCAGCACAGACTGGCTGTCAGGTGCGGGATTGCGCCCGACGCGGCAGCGCATGGCGTTGGCGGGTCTGCTGGTCGGGGACGGGCGTGATCGCCATGTCACCGCAGAGAGCCTGTTTGATGCGGCGGCCAACACCGGCGAAAAGGTGTCGCTGGCCACAGTTTATAACACGTTGCGCGCATTTTGTGATGCAGGGCTTTTGCGAGAGATTACTGTGGATGGGTCCAAAAGCTATTTTGACACCAATATGACAGATCATCCGCATTTCTACTGGGAAGACGAACAGCGTCTGAGCGATGCGCCAGCCGATCAATTGGTGATCGGGCGGGTGCCGGATGCGCCTGAGGGCGCTGAAATTGCATCAGTGGATGTGGTGATCCGGTTGCGACGCAGCTAAGTGCGCGTTGTTTCGGGCAATACTTTTTAAGGCATACTTTTTTAGTCTGAGTTTCACGGAATATTAACTGCGTTCGCGCCAATGTCGTGGCATGACATATCATTCCGCGCTGCTAAGCCTCGCCCACAAATCCCCCCTTCTTCCCTGCCATATTGCGATTACACTGCGCTTGGCGGATGCCGGCGATGATTTGCTGGTGCGCCATGTCAGGCTGTTGCGTGATTGTGTGGCTGTGTCACAGAAACGATGGGGTTTCGTGATTAATGCGGCGGCGGTGCTGCCAGCAGAGATGCAATTGCTTTGTGCGTTTTATGATGCCGATCATGGCGTGCGCTCTGCAATCGGGCTCATTACGAAGACGTTTGATCGTCATGTGTCTGGAGATTCCCGAAGTGTGTGGTCTGACAAGAGCGAGGTGACTGCGCTATCGCCCGCCGCTGCCCCATCGCGACGTAGCTTTGTCGAGGCGGCACCAGTGCGTGCAGGGCTGGTCAGGAACGACTGCGATTGGCCGTACAGTTCGGCCCATGTGGACACAGTGCAATCAGGCGACATCGGTGTGGCGGTGTTTTAGGCTATTAGAACCACTGACCCGGTTCCATCAGGCCCAAGTCCAGCAATTGCTGGCTGTGCCATTCGAACGGCGCGGAGTTGTGCCATTTGAAGGTGTCGATTGCAAACGTCGATCCCGGATTGCGTTTGAGCGCCTTTGCGGTGCGAAATGAGCAGACCGCCGCCGTGAGATTGTTATGCCAAGGGCAGGCGTAGGTGTTGTATTCAGGATCGTTGAATGTGTGATCGGGCTGGAACACCAGCCCCGGTTTGTTGCGAAAAATTGACACACGGTCGATGCGGCGGCGCGGGGCGGGGATGTGTTCTTCGAACCGCCAGCGCAGACCGCCAAAGAAATTCAACTGTCGGTCCAGATCGTTGTTCCAGCGATCTTTGCGGGCCAGCGCATAATATCCGGTTTTGTCCAGATGCGCGTCTTCGATGCAGACTGCGTTGGTATGCTGCCATAGATCACCAGTATATATATCGACCACATAGGTCAGGATGGTTGCGCGGCGTTCTTGGATGTTGAACGCGATCATTTCCCCAACGGAGCGGTGTTCATTAAACGGATAAAACAGGAATTCGGCGTTAAAGCAGTAGTAAATCCAGATGTCGCCTGTGGCTTTCATCACCGAATTAACTGCGATCTCAAGTGCTGTGGCGGTCAGTATATTGTAGCTGACGCGGATGATCTTGTCGGCCACGTCATCGGCAATCGTAAAGTCAGGCATTGCAAAGACGATAGTGTGCAAAAAGCCCACGCCAAGGTGGTGGCGGATCGTGGCATCAAGTTCGACGTCGTCTTCGGCAAAGATAAGCGCGACTGGCCCCATTTTAAGCAAGTGTGCGCCGTCTTTAAGAAAGGCGGAAAGGTTGGGATACGAGGTCATTTGGATGCTCTGCCTGATTGGCATAAATGTGCGGTAAATTACGCTTCATTGCAAGCGCGGTTGGGCTGGGTTAAATGCAAAGCTGATTCATTGGAAAGCTGCCCTCATGTCCAACTCCGACTCTGGCCCATCGCCAAAAAAGCTGTTTATCAAAACCTACGGCTGCCAAATGAACGTCTATGATAGTGAACGTATGGCCGAAAGTCTTGGCACACAGGGTTATGTGACCACGGACGTGGCAGCGGACGCAGATATGATCCTGTTGAACACCTGTCATATTCGCGAAAAAGCCGCAGAAAAAGTTTATTCGGAACTGGGGCGGTTAAAGCCGCTGAAGGCCAACAAACCAGATTTGAAGATCGGTGTTACGGGATGCGTCGCGCAGGCTGAGGGGGCTGAAATTATGCGCCGTCAGCCAATGGTTGATCTGGTCGTCGGCCCGCAAAGCTATCACCGGTTGCCGAGCATGGAACAGGCCGTGGCGCGCGGGGAAAAGGCGTTGGACACCGATTTTCCCGAGGATGACAAGTTCGAAACGCTGAAATCACGTTCCAAAGCAAAGCGCGGCCCATGCGCGTTTTTGACGGTGCAAGAAGGCTGCGACAAATTCTGTGCGTTCTGCGTGGTGCCCTATACCCGTGGATCCGAGGTCAGCCGCCCTGCGGATCGCATCATCCGCGAGGCGCAAGAACTGGTTGAGACTGGCGTGCGTGAAATCACGTTGCTGGGTCAAAACGTCAACGCCTATCATGGACACGCAGGTGGATTGGCAGGTTTGATCTGGGACCTTGATAAGGTCGACGGGCTGGAACGCATCCGGTTCACCACAAGCCACCCCAACGACATGGATGACGCATTGATCGAAGCGCACGGCACCTGTGACAAGCTGATGCCGTACCTGCATTTGCCAGTGCAATCAGGGTCCGACAAAGTGCTTAAGGCGATGAACCGCAAGCATACGCGCGATCAGTATTTTGTGCTGATCGAACGGATTCGCGCAGCGCGCCCTGATTTGTTGTTGTCGGGCGATTTCATCGTTGGTTTCCCGGGTGAAACCGAGGCTGATTTCGAGGACACTATGGATTTGGTGCGCACCGTTGGCTACGGGCAGGCCTATTCGTTCAAATATTCCACCCGCCCCGGAACGCCCGCAGCGGAACGTGCACAGGTCGACGAGGACGTGAAGCTGGACCGTTTGCATCGTCTTCAAGCGCTGCTTGGGGATCAGCAACGCGAGATTCAGACGTCGATGATTGGGCGCACGGTGAAGGTGCTGTTCGAAAAGAAGGGCCGAGAGTCAGGGCAGATGATTGGTAAATCCGAATACCTGCACGCCGTCTTTGCCGACACGACGGACGTGGAAGTTGGCGATTTGCGTGACGTTCGGATCGTGAAATCCGAGAGAAACTCGCTTGGCGGCGAAATCTGCTGATAACAAATTTTGGGTGAACTTAACCTTCTAAGCGGTTGACGATTTTGGCTATTATGACTTGTCTACTTGACAATCACCACTAATTCCCCAGCTTTGTTGCCGAATTGGGCACAATATATGGTGTTTTTGGCTTCCAATATGTCTAAAGTTCGCTAATCATGGTTACATAAAGTGATTAAAGTTCTTGTGGGGGGCACCCAGAGTGTCAATTGTTTGGGACAGACAGAGGAAGAGGCTGTGGTGACGATGAAAAATAAAATGGACAAAACAGTGCTGACGGGGCTTGCCGCCGCGTTCGCAGGCGCGCTGATGATGGCGACACCTGCATCTGCACAACAGACAATCACCGGCCAAAGCTATGAGCCGACCATTTGGGTTGACCCTGATGGGTGTACCCACTGGGTGATGGATGATGGTGCCGAGGGCTACATGTCGCCGCGCCGTAATCGTGATGGATCGCCGATATGTATGCGCAGCCAGATTTGTGGTGTGATCCCGACGGACACGTTGTTCGCGAACGATGAGGATCGGATTGCGAATTCTGATAAACAGCGTTTGATGGCATTTTTCCAGCAAGCGGATGCATTCGGGTTCCTGATTTATGGGCACACGGACAGCAACGCGTCTGACGAATACAATATTGACCTGTCCAACCGCCGCGCCAGCATGGTCGCAGGGGTTGCACAGGATGCAGGCACACGGGTCGTTGATATCCGTGGTTTTGGTGAACGTCGTCCGGCCGCAACCAACGCCACCCAAGATGGCCGTGCGCAAAACCGTCGCGTTGAAGTTTATTGCATTCGTTAAGGAGCAAAAAAGATGAAAATACTTAAAATTACTGCTCTGACGGTCATGGGCCTGACAATATCAGGCTGTACCGGCGGTCAGCGCACCGGGTCCGAACGTTGGGTCGACTCTGGTTTTGATTCCAAGAGCCTGACACAACTCGTTGCCGGCATCTGGGTCGACCCGAACGGGTGTGACCACTGGATGATTGATGATGGTCTTGAAGGCTACCTTTCGGAACGTTTGACACCAGATGGCCGGCCGGTATGTTCGGGCGTCGCGCCACCTTCCACGGTTGTTGGCCCATTCCAAGCCGGTTCGGCCGTTCCAGATATCCTTTGATTTTGGACTATTAAATTGAAAGGGGTCGCAGCATTGTCTGCGGCCCCTTTTTCTTTGTCCGCACCCCACTACCTTCATTGAAACCTTGCGCGTAACCCGCTGACGCGCCACGATTGAGCAAACCAAAACACCGGAGATTTATTTGGCCACCACGACAACACCCCCGACCGCATACGAACTGGACGCAGCACCTGTGGTGCTCGATTTTTCGGATAATTTTCTTTTGATCGACCTGTGCGGAGAGCATGACCGCAACCTTGCCGACGTAGAATTGAAGCTTGGCGTGCAGATTGTGCGGCGGGGAAATCATCTGTCCATTCACGGTGACCTCGAAGCGACCAAAGAGGCGGGTGAGGTTTTGACGGCGTTGTATGAACGCCTTGAAGCGGGCCGCGCGGTCGAGCCCGGTGATATCGACCGAGAGGTCCGCATGGGCGCCTCCGAAAAGGGGACGGGCACGCCTGTCGGGGATCAGATGGATCTTGGTGTTGGCGATCGTATTGAGATCAAAACCCGCAAGAAGATGGTTGAGCCGCGCACCGCTGCGCAAAAGGTATATGTGCAATCGTTGTTCAAAAACGAACTGGCGTTCGGGATTGGCCCAGCCGGTACGGGCAAGACCTATCTGGCAGTCGCCGTCGGAGTGAACCTGTTCATTGGCGGGCATGTGGACAAGATTATCCTGTCGCGTCCAGCGGTTGAGGCGGGCGAAAAGCTTGGGTATTTGCCCGGTGATATGAAAGACAAAGTCGATCCGTATATGCAGCCGCTGTATGATGCGCTGGATGATTTTCTGCCGAAAAAGCAGATCGAAAAGCTGATCGAGGAAAAGAAGATCGAAATTGCGCCGCTGGCCTTTATGCGGGGTCGCACATTAAGCCACGCGTTTGTGGTGCTGGACGAGGCGCAGAACGCGACGACGATGCAAATGAAAATGTTCCTGACCCGTCTGGGCGAGGGGTCGCGCATGGTCATCACTGGCGATCGCACGCAGATAGATTTGCCGCGCGGCGTCACGTCTGGCCTTCGCGATGCTGAACGGTTGTTGTCGCATATCCCGAAGATTGATTTCAATTACTTCACGTCCAAGGACGTGGTGCGTCATCCGCTCGTGGCAGCGATTATCGAAGCCTATGAAGCGGATGAACCTGCGACGTGATTGTGGAGTGTGTGATTGAGGATGATCGCTGGCTCGGGCTTGCAACCTTGGCTGATCGCGCAGCGTTCGCGGCACTGTCGGGCGTCGGATTGGAGGCGTCGGCGTTTGAGATCAGCATGCTGGCGTGTGGCGACACCCGCATCAGCGCGCTGAACGCTGATTTTCGGCAAAAAGGCGCGGCGACCAATGTGTTGTCATGGCCGTCCAGCGAACGCGGCGCAGATGTTGACGGGGACATGCCGGTGCAGCCGCAGGTGCCGCAAGATACACAATTGGGTGATATCGCGATTTCTTATGACACAATCGCGCGGGAAGCCGCCCAGTCCGGCACGCCGTTGGTGGACCATGTGACGCATCTTATTGTGCACGGAACCCTTCATTTGTTGGGGTTTGACCACGTTCGTGATCTTGATGGTGCATTAATGGAAGGGTTGGAGACAGAAATCCTTGGTAAACTGGACATCCGTGACCCATATTTGTAACAACAGCTTCTTGGGCGCGCAACCTGCGGCCCTCTTTGGATACGGAGACGATGGGCGACACGACTGATGGATCTTCCAGTGCGGCGCAAAGCGCGCAGCCTGACACCGAAACCCCAATGAGTAAGCGCGGCTTTTTCGGCCGTATCGTCGCGGCGCTTACGCCCTCTGACACCCCTGTAGATGTGACCCCCGTGGTCGGATATACCCCGCGTGAAGCGCGCGGCATGATTAACCTGCGCCGCATGCGGGTTGAGGATGTGATGATCCCGAAGTCCGATATCGTGGCTGTCCCGGTGACGATCAGCCGCAATGATCTGGTTCAGGTGTTTCGCGACAATGGCATGACGCGACTGCCAGTTTTTGATGGCACGTTGGACACGCCGATCGGGTTTGTGAACCTAAAAGATTTTGCGTTGATGTACGGGTTCAACGGCAAATCAAAGACATTTAATCTACGCGATCTGTCACGCGAATTGCTGTTCGTGCCGCCGTCGATGCCGCTGGGTGTGTTGCTGCAAAAGATGCAAGCGGAACGGATTCACATGGCGCTGGTCATCGATGAATATGGTGGCACTGACGGGCTTGTGACGATTGAAGACCTGATCGAACAGGTCGTTGGCGAAATTGAGGACGAGCACGATACCGACGAAGATGCGCTTTGGGTGGAAGAAAAGCCTGGCGTTTATATGGTGGAATCTAAGACGCCGTTGGATGAGTTTGAGGCCGAGATCGGGATGGCCCTGACCGAACACCATGACATCGACGAGGAAGAAATCGACACGCTTGGCGGCTTGGTCTTTATGCTGGCGGGTCACGTGCCCGCGCGCGGTGAGGTTATCATGCACCCCGAAGGACCCGAGTTTGAGGTCGTAGAGGCTGATCCGCGCCGCATCAAACGGTTGCGCGTGCGCGTCGCCGGATCTGCAACCAGCTGAGGATGTCATGATGCTGCACCCCCGCGATCTGACCGCGCGGTTCGCAGCGTCGCCACGGGTTGTGCGGGCGTTGGTGCCGTTTGGGTTGGGCGCATTTGCAGCCCTTGGTCACGAGGCGTGGATGTCCGGGGTCTTGGCCGTCACCGCGGCACTGGTTCTGGCGTTTTTGATCGTTCCCAGCCATCGCCGTTCTGCTGCGTGGTTTGGCTGGCTGATTGGCCTAGGTTATTTCGCCGTGACACTGCGCTGGTTGGTTGAACCGTTCTTGGTGGACCCTGTTCGCCACGGCTGGATGGCACCCTTTGCGATCATATTGATGGCGGGGGGGCTGGCGCTGTTCTGGGCGCTGGCGTTCTGGCTGGCACGATGGATCGCGGGGCGTGGGGCGTCTGTGATGGTGTGGCTTGCGGTCACGCTTACGGCGATGGAACTTGCGCGCGGTCACGTGCTGAGCGGATTTCCGTGGGGGTTGCTGTCTTACACGCTGATTGGTGGCGCAGGCAGCGCCCTGTTTGCGAGCGTTGGTCCCTATGGGATGACTCTGTTGCTGGTCGCTGTCGCGGGGTCAATCGCCTATTGTCTGTCCGCCGGACGCTGGTTGACGTGTGCTGCACACGGGTTGGCGTTCATTGCTGTTCTTGGTGTGCTGATATGGTCTGCTATCGGGTCAATCGTAACGTCGCCGCTGCCAACAACGACCGTCCGTCTGATCCAGCCCAATGCGCCGCAACACCAAAAGTGGGACCGCGATTGGATGGCGGTGTTTTTTGATCGCGCCATTGAACAGACCGCCGCTGGGGACGCGCCAGATGTGGTGATCTGGCCAGAAACGTCGATCCCTGCGTTGTTGGATCACGCGCAGCCGTGGATTGAGCAGATGTCGATTGCCGCACGGGGTGCGCCAGTTGTGGCGGGTATTCAACGGCGCGAGGGGGATGATTATTTCAACTCGGCCATTCTGATCAAGGGGCCACAAACCGTAGCGGCGATTTCTGACAAATCCCATCTGGTGCCGTTTGGTGAATACATCCCGTTGGCGTGGCTGCTTGAACCGTTTGGCCTTGGGACGTTGGTTGAACGGGTCGCCGGGTTCAAGCCTGGGACCGGCGACGGGATGATGCAGATTGATGGGCTTGGGCTGGTACGTGTTTTGATCTGTTACGAGGGAATTTTCCCCGAAGAGATACAGCGTGGCGCGGTGCGGCCTGACGTGTTGTTGATTATCACAAACGATGCATGGTTCGGCAAAGGAGCGGGCCCGCGCCAACATTTGGTACAGGCGCAGGCGCGCGCGATTGAACAGGGCTTGCCGGTCATACGCGCGGCGAACACAGGTATTTCGGCGGTGATTTCACCAAGTGGGACGATCACGGCCAGCCTTGCGCTGAACGAGGCGGGCTATTTGGACGCTTCGGTGCCCAAACCATTGCCCGCAACACTGTATGCACGGATTGGCGATTGGCCACTGACAGTGTTGCTGATCGTCTGCATATTAGGGGGCGGGTTGGCGCGCCGACGCTTTAGCGTTGACCCAAAGCAGCGCCACGGGTAGCGGCGTGCTAAAGTAACTCGTCCGCAACGGCTTCCTGACGCGGATCGACATTTAAACTGGAGCAGTCCCATGGCACGTAACACCTACACATTCACCTCGGAATCCGTATCCGAGGGGCATCCCGATAAGGTATGCGACCGCATTTCTGACGCCGTTCTTGATGCGATGATTACAGTCGAACCAGAAGCCCGCGTCGCTGCGGAAACCTTTGCCACCACCAACCGCGTTATTATTGGCGGTGAGATCGGGTTGTCCGACCCGACCAAGCTGGCCAGCATGATGGGCGACATCGACCGCATCACGCGCGACTGCATTAAGGACATTGGCTACGAGCAGGACAAGTTCCATTGGAACACTGTCGACGTCACGAACCTGCTGCACGAACAATCCGCCCACATTGCCCAAGGTGTTGATGCATCGGGCAACAAAGACGAAGGTGCAGGCGATCAAGGCATCATGTTTGGATATGCAGTCACCGAGACGCCTGAATTGATGCCTGCCCCTGTGCATTACGCCCACGCGATTCTGCGGCGTTTGGCGGAAGTCCGCAAAAACGGTACGGAACCAACACTTGGCCCCGATGCAAAATCGCAGCTGTCTGTGCGCTACGAAAACAGCGTGCCCGTTGGTGTGTCATCTATCGTGCTGTCGACGCAGCACCTCGACGAAAACATGACCAGCGCCGACGTGCGGGCTGTGGTCGAACCCTATATTCGTGAGGTTTTGCCCGATGGATGGATCGATCTGGATACCGCGTGGCATGTGAACCCAACGGGTAAGTTTGTGATCGGCGGGCCGGATGGCGACGCGGGTTTGACAGGTCGCAAGATTATCGTTGATACCTATGGGGGCGCGGCGCCGCACGGTGGCGGTGCGTTTTCAGGCAAAGATCTGACGAAAGTTGACCGGTCTGCCGCCTACGTCGCGCGTTATCTGGCGAAAAACGTTGTGGCGGCTGGCATGGCGACCCGCTGCACATTGCAATTGTCCTATGCCATCGGCGTGGCCAAGCCGCTGTCGATCTATGTGGACACCCATGGCACCGGTGAGGTTGAGGCATCTGCGATTGAGATCGCAATCCCCAAGGTTATTGATCTAACCCCGCGCGGCATTCGCACGCATCTTCAACTGAACAAGCCAATTTACCAACGCACGGCGGCCTACGGCCACTTTGGCCGCGCACCAGAAGCGGATGGTGGATTTTCTTGGGAAGCAACCGATTTGGTCGAGGCATTGAAAAAAGCCGTCTGATGGTAGGTTGGCTGAGGATTTGCGCTGTTGAGACCTTGGCGGTGTGGGGCTAAAGGGCTGGCATGACCAATCCAGAACGCCCACACCGCAATTTCTATGGCCGCCGCAAAGGTAAGCACCTTAAGCAAAGTCATGAGGTCTATCTTGATGAGGATTTGGCGGCACTGTCGCCGGGTCTTGTGTCGTGGGAAGACAACCCTGCGCGTGATGATCTTGATCTTGGGGCGTTGTTTGCTGGTCGCGACACCTGGCTGGAAATCGGGTTTGGCGGTGGTGAACACGTTATTCATCAAGCGGGCGAAAATCCGCAGGTCGGGATCATCGGCTGTGAACCCTACATCAATGGTGTTGCGATGCTGCTGGGCAAAATCCGCAAAGCCAGCGTTGAGAACCTGAAAATCCACCCCGGTGATGTGCGCGACATGTTTGATGTGCTGTCTGAAGCGTCGATTTCCAAAGCGTTCCTATTGTATCCCGATCCATGGCCAAAGTCGCGCCATCATCGCCGTCGTTTTGTAACGCCTGAACATTTGGAACCACTGGCGCGGGTGTTGAAAACTGGTGCTGAATTCCGCGTTGCCACTGACATTCCCGACTATGTGCGCCAGACCTTGGAAGAAGTCCCCAACACTGGATTTGAATTGGTCAATCAGGGCGCGGAGCCGTGGGACGATTGGATTTCCACCCGCTATGAGCAAAAGGCCCTGCGCGAGGGCCGCACACCGCATTATCTGACGTTTTGCAGACTGTGAGTGCGGATTGAGTTGTATTTGTTAAGATGAAGCCGGGGCGTGGACCTTGTCACTGACGCAGTTTATCAAACGCCAACAGATTTAAAGGACTTTGACATGTCGAGCCACGGTGACCCAATTGTGATGACATCCCGCAAAGGTGGGCCTTTGCGCGGTGAGGCGTATGTGCCGGGGGATAAATCAATCTCGCACCGCGCGCTGATTTTGGGCGCGTTGGCGGTGGGTGAGACGAAAATCACTGGATTGTTGGAAGGCCAAGACGTGCTTGATACCGGCCGCGCGATGGAAGCGTTTGGCGCTGAGGTGATCAACCATGGTGGTGGCGAATGGTCAGTGCATGGCGTCGGAGTTGGTGGGTTCGCGGAACCTGAGAATGTCATTGATTGCGGCAATTCCGGCACCGGTGTGCGCCTGATTATGGGCGCGATGGCGACCTGCGACATAACTGTGACGTTCACCGGGGATGCGTCGTTGAACGGGCGGCCCATGGGGCGCGTGACTGATCCGTTGGCGTTGTTTGGTACGCAAGCAGTGGGGCGCGAAGGCGGGCGTTTGCCGATGACGATTGTGGGCGCGAAGCACGCTACTCCGGTGCGATATATGGTCCCTGTACCATCCGCGCAGGTGAAATCTGCGGTATTGCTGGCGGGGCTGAATGCACCGGGTGAAACAGTGGTGATTGAGAAAGAAGCGACGCGTGATCACACAGAGCGCATGTTGGTGGGTTTTGGCGCTGATTTGACAGTTGAGGACACGGATGAAGGTCGTGTGATCACGCTTGTTGGTCAGCCGGAATTGAAGCCGCAGACGATTATCGTGCCGCGCGATCCATCATCGGCGGCGTTTCCGGTTTGTGCGGCACTGCTTGCCGAAGGGTCGGACGTTTTGGTGCCCAATATCGGGCTGAACCCGACGCGCGCTGGGCTGTTTTACACGCTGCAGGACATGGGTGCGGACCTGACGTTTGAGAATATGCGGACCGAGGGCGGTGAGCCTGTCGCCGATCTGCGTGCGCGGTATTCGCCAAATATGCATGGAATTGAGG
Source organism: Octadecabacter antarcticus 307 (assembly GCF_000155675.2). Lineage (GTDB taxonomy): Bacteria > Pseudomonadota > Alphaproteobacteria > Rhodobacterales > Rhodobacteraceae > Octadecabacter > Octadecabacter antarcticus. The sequence continues at coordinate 3,891,761 of NC_020911.1, read as the reverse complement.
TGCCACCTGCGCGCGCCGCGTCGATGATTGATGAATATCCGGTGCTGTCGGTGGTCGCGGCATTCGCGAGCGGTCAGACCGTCATGCGCGGCGTTCGCGAATTGCGCGTTAAGGAAAGTGACCGCATTGATGCAATGGCAACGGGGCTTCGCGCTGCCGGTGTCACTGTCGATGAGGGCCCTGATTGGTGGATTGTTACGGGGCTTGGTTTTGGCAACGTAGCAGGCGGGATCACTGCGCAAAGCCGCTTGGATCACCGGATCGCGATGTCGTTTCTTGTGATGGGGCTGGCGACAAACGCGCCGATGTCGGTGGATGATGGTGGTCCGATTGCAACGTCGTTCCCGATTTTTGAGGGTCTGATGAAGGATCTTGGCGCGGGGATTGTGCGGAAGAATTCGTGATTGTTAGCTGGCGCAGATTGGTGGGATGGGCCGCGATTTTGGCCTGTCTGGTCATGGGCGTTGTGTTGTATGTTCGCGTGCTGCCGGGGGCAGATTGGTATTGGCCGCCAGATTTCCAACTGACAGGATATGACGCAAGCAGTATTGCGCCATTCCTTGACGCATTAATTGTTCCCGCGCGAGACAGCTATGCGCGGGTTCTTGCGCTGTATGGGCTGATTGATCTGGCTGACAACGCGGCCATTTTGCGCGTTCTGGACGCGGGTGATGGGTTGGACGGGTTTGTTGCGGCTGCGCATCATTTCACGATGGCGAAACTTGCGTCACTCTATCTGTGTGGATTGGTGCTCGTTGTTCATCTGAGGAGGTCTCAAACGTGAAAACGACGTCATTTACAGTTGCTATTGATGGGCCTGCGGCGGCGGGCAAGGGCACGATTTCCAAAGCGGTGGCGGCACATTTCGGGTTTGCGCATTTGGACACGGGGCTGTTGTACCGCGCGGTGGGAGCCAAGGTTTTGAATGGTATGGACCCGTTGATTGCGGCGAAAACGTTGGAAGCTGTTGATCTGGACAGCGAGGGTTTGCGAAACCCAGACGTGGCGCAGGCCGCGAGCCGTGTTGCGGTTAACGCGGACGTTCGCGCGGCTTTGGTCACGTTTCAGCGCCAGTTTGCGGCGCGGATCGGCGGGGCTGTGCTGGACGGGCGCGATATTGGCACGGTGATTTGCGAAGACGCCGATGTGAAGTTGTTCGTGACGGCGAGTTCGACCAAACGCGCGCAGCGGCGCATGGATGAATTGAACGCGAAGGGCTTGGGGTTGGCGTTTGGTGATGTGCTGGCGGATGTCGAGGCGCGTGACACGCGCGACCGCGACCGCGCGACAGCACCCTTGAAACCCGCAGACGATGCGGTGTTTTTGGACACCACTGATTTGACAGCGGACGAGGCGATCGCGCGCGCGATTGAATATGTAGCGGCTGTGAGGTCGTAAACCTTTACCGCGATGTGCTTTGTCGGTGTGGTTGTCCACCCGCTTGGCGCGCTGGAGCGTGAGGAGTTTTTGTCGGGTTTGGCACAGGTTTTTTGGGTGGCGATTCAAACGGGATTTATGACGATTTGTTTGGTGATCGGTTGAACCGCTGCTAAGACATCTAAAGGCGGGTTCGATGGTCCGTGAGCGCGGGTGGGTCAAGGTGTGGGATTGCGTTGAACGCCATCAGAAACATGCCCTCGGGTCGGATTGCAAAGCGGTGCACGGACGAGTTGTAGATTGGCAGCAAGATATGCGCCATCTGATGCGTACTAAGGCCAAGGGCCGCGCGCATGACCATGGAAATCACCCCGCCTGACGTCACACAGAGCGCACGCTTGCCGGGTTTTGCAGCCTCGGCCAATGCGGTTTGGATGCGGGATTCAAACGTGGCAAAGGGTTCCGCGCCGTTGATTGTGGCCTGTTCCCATGCCGCGAGGGTTTGGGGCATGTGGATTGCGAAATCCGCAGGGCCGTTTGGCGGGGCGACATCGTGGTGGAGCTGCATGTCGCGGACCAACGCAAAGTACTCCATTTCATTAAGCCGTTCGTCGAATTTTTCTGGGGCGTAGCCCATGCCCGCAGCAGTTTCGCGGTGGCGGCGCATGGTGCCGGACAGGACCAGATCGAAGGGGTCTTCATGGGCGCGCATCCAGTTGCCGAGCAATCTGGCTTGGGTATGGCCGAGGTCAGACAGGCGGTCGTAGTCTTCTTCTGTCGTTGCGCCGGAATTGGCTTGTCCGTGGCGAATAAGGGTCAGTTCGCCCATTAGTTTTCCTGTTCGGTTTGTTGGGCTAGGTTGGCCCAGATTTCGGCTAATCGGTCCACGTCGCATTCAACCAATATGGTAAAATCAATGTCGCTGGCCGTACAGTCGTCACCTGCAATTGTGAGGCGAAGCTGGGTGAGATCGCTGTCGGACATGGCAAGCACCGCGTCCAACCACAGGGTTGCGTGGATGCGGTGCAGGTCGCGGCATTCATCGCCTAGCAACCCACATGTGATTTCCGCGAAGACAGGCACGACGCCTTCGTCGATCATGATGTCGGACGCCACGGCGACGCAGTGGTTGTTCAGCAGCGGCGCGTTTTGCGGCCATGTTGCGATGTCCGTAGCGTCGCATCCTGTATCCACGGCAATGCGGGCGGCGACAGCAGGTAGGCCTTCGGCTTCGAACGGTGCTGCGCAGGCTGCTATGCTTTCGGGTTGGCATGTATAGACAGCCCAAGCGACGGCGCGTTTCAGGACGTAGGCCGCATTCAGGGCGTCGGCGCAGGTGGCCGCCAGATCGGGGGCTGTCGGGTCTGCGGTGCACAGATCAAAGGTTGCATCGTAGCTGAACATGGTTGGGCGCGTCGACCAGTCTGCGGCTGCAACCGATGGCATCAAGGCCAGAACTGCGAGGATTCGAAACATGGGCGGACCATGCCCCGCCTTTGGGGTGTGTGCAACGGACTGGTTGACCGCTCATACGGTCGTGGCGCAAGTTACAGCGATGAAAAAACTAAAAATATCGAGCGCTGATATGGTCACTGCGGCGCGCGCCCGCATTGAAGAGATCGAAACGGCGAATTTGATTGCCATGCTCGATGATCCTGACGTCGTGATCGTGGATATTCGCGATGTGCGTGAACGCAGCAAGGGGCACATTCCCGGCAGCATTCACGCGCCGCGCGGCATGGTCGAATTCTGGGTCGATCCGGACAGTCCGTATTTCAAGCCGGTGTTCGGGCAGGATAAAAAGTATGTGTTTCATTGTGCATCGGGCTGGCGGTCGGCGCTGACGGTCGCGACGTTGCAGGACATGGGATTTGACGCAGCCCATTTGCGGATCGGGTTCAGCACTTGGGCCGACGCGGGTGGTCCGGTTCATGTTCCTGATGCAAAGCCGTGACGCGGTGTGATATGGCTGGGCGAACCCTAGTCGAGAGTGTCAAATGTCTGATCTGAAAATCCAATGCCCGACTTGTTCCAGTGAGATTGAGCTGACCGAACAATTGGCAGGGCCGCTTGTGGCCGATCTGAAATCCACCTTCAAAGATGAATTGGCCAAGCGTGAGGTGCAATTGGCGCAGGCTGTGGCTGAGGCTGAGGCCCGCGCGAAGTTGGTGGGCAAAGCGGAGGCAAGCGCTGACCAGATTGCGCTGCAAGAACGGGTGAAAGAACAGGACGTGAAATTGCGCGCAGCACAGGCAGCACAGGCGGCCGCGATGAAGCGTGAACAGGAATTAAAGGACAAAGAGGCAGAGATTGACCTGACCGTTCAAAAAATGATCGCAGCGGAGCGCGATGCGTTGGTGGAGAGGCTGTCAAAGGACGCTGATGATAAAGCCGCGCTGAAGGTGGCAGAGCAAGCGCAGATGATCGATGGGATGAAAAAACAGATTGAAGCGCTGAAACAGAAGTCTGAACAGGGGTCGATGCAAACCCAAGGCGAGGCGGCAGAGATGGTGCTGGAAGAAACGCTGGCCCAGGCGTTTCCGCTGGACGGATTTTCGCCTATCGCCAAAGGGGTTGGCGGCGCGGATGTGCGTCAGGATGTGATGGCGAACGGCGTCGTGGCGGGGCGGATTTTGTGGGAAAGCAAACGCACAAAAAACTGGACAGCAGGCTGGCTGGCCAAGCTGCGTAATGATCAACGCGCGTCGGGCTGTGAAGTGGCGGTGATAACGTCCGTTGCGCTGCCAGACGGCGTCGACAGTTTTGGAATTGTCGATGGCATCTGGGTCTGCGCGCCGCGCTATGCGGTGCCTTTGGCGACGTCATTGCGCCATGGTTTGATCGAGGTCGCAGGCGCGAAGGGGCGCGCGATGGGTCAGGAAACCAAGATGGAAATGATTTATGATTACTTGACTGGAACGCAGTTCAAGCAACGCGTCGATGCGATTGTTGAACGGTTTGAGGACATGCAGGACAATCTGCGCAAGGAACGTGTGTTCATCGAAAAACAATGGGCTTTGCGGGCCAAGCAGATTGATTTGGTCATCGCGTCAACGGTCGGCATGCATGGCGATTTGCAAGGCATCGCAGGACGGTCGATGCCGGAGATTGCGAGCCTGGATGCGCTTGCGCTGGGCGTGGATCAAGATTAACCGCAGATCACGCGGGGGCCAGCGTTGCGCGACAGCCTATTCAAACTGCTGGCAAAGGCTTATCCCCTTTGCTCCGGCGGCACCTGATGTAGTGTGAAGCGGCTTGCCAATCTACAATGTTCTTGTATTGTTCTACCCATGCCAGCCAGATGGAAAAACGACAAACCCATGTCCCGCCCGGCGTTCGACGCCAGGTTTTCTGATGAGGAAGCGTGTTCGCATTATCTGGCGGAACATCGTTGGCCTGAGGGCTTTGTGTGTCCTTCCTGTGGCACCTGCAAGGGCTGGCCGTTAAAGCGAAATCGCGCGACTTGGGAATGTGCCGGTTGCGCACGGCAGACATCCGTGACGGCTGGCACGGTGATGCACAGCAGCCATTTGCCGTTGCGAATTTGGTTTCTTGCCGCGCACATCATCACCAGCCATTCCAACGGCATGTCAGCGCTGCAACTTCAGGCGCAACTTGGCCTTGGCAGCTACAAGACGGCGTGGCTCCTCTTGCAAAAGCTGCGGCGGTCGATGGTCAACCCTGACCGCAACCCCCTGAAAGACCTTGTCGAGATCGATGAAACAGAGATTCCGTTCCGGTCCCGGCATGATCCCGAGGACCGGCCAAAGGGTGGGCGGAGCCCGGTCGGAAAGATGTTTGTCGTCTGCGCCGTCGAGTTATCAAGAGACGGACATCCGCGCCGTATCAGGATGAAACACATTCCCGACGGCGCATCAAAGACGCTACACGGGTTCATTGGTCAGGCTGTAGAGCCTGGCGCTCACGTCATCACGGATGGCTGGCTAGGTTACGAAAATCCCCCTGCAAACACGCATGAGGCGAAGGTCGTCAGCGGCAAGAAGGCACATGACATACTCCACTGGGTCCACCGCGTGTTCTCCAACCTAAAAACGTGGGCAAAAGGCGTCTTCCACGGCCTCAGAAAATGCCATCTGCAACGCTATCTCGACGAATTTGTGTTCCGCTGGAACCGACGGCGACACATGCGAAGCGCCTTCGACACGCTGCTGGGGATCGGTGTTGGTATTGGCCCAGCGACATATCGTGATTTTGTTGAACAGCGCGCCTGAAGGCCCTTGTTCACGGCAAAAGCCACGCCCCATAAACCCACCAGATGTTACAAACTGATCCGATCCGCCTCTCAAGCCACAAGGGCGAGGTTCTGCGCCGCGTCAACATGTGGGGCAACCGGACTAAAAGGGATAAGCCTTCTGCTGGCATTTGCTGCGTGGCGCAATGGATGCCGCCGCCCATTTCGCCCAAAGGATCGACGTTGAGCGTGATTATGTCGCGGCCCGGAAAGTGGCGGCGCAGGGCGTCTTTGGCGATGGCATCTTTTTGCGGGTCGCCGAACTGGGCGGCGATAACCGCGCCGTTGCAGACGTAGTAGTTGGCGTAGGACGCGACGAAGTCGATGTCGTTGACGCGGCGCAGTGTTGGTTCTGGAATGACCTCAATCTCAAGCCCTGCCGCGTCCAATGCGTCGTGGGTGTCGAGCGCTGCGACATGGAACGGGTCGCGCATGTCTGGGTCATCGGGCAGGTTGATCAGGATCCGGCCCGGGCCAGTGAAACGCGCAAGACTGTCGATGTGGTAGTCGGTGATGTCTTCCCCCCAAACACCATCCGACCAAATCAAGCGATCTGCACCGTAGGCACGTAGCAGGCGGGTTTCGACATCAGCGCGCGACAGGCCGGGATTGCGGTTGTCGTTCACCCATGAGCTTTCGTGCGCAATCAGCAATCCGTGGCCGTCCTGTTCAACGCCGCCCGCTTCGCCGCGCAAGCCAGTCGGTATCAGATCAAGGCCCAAACGGGCCGCGATGCGTGCCACGATCTGGCTGTCGCGGGTGTTGATCTGTTTTTCACCCCAGCCATTGAACTGGATATGGCTGACAGCGATGGCGCCGTTGCCGTCGATGACAAAGATCGGGCCGGCGTCGCGGCACCACAGGTCTTCGGTGGGGATGTCCCACAATTCGACGTTGCTCGACAGTTTTCGGCGTGCGCCTGCGTGATCATCTGGGTGCGCCAGCATGGTGACGGGTTCGAAATCCGCAATGGTATTGGCGATATCAGCGATGGTTTGCTGTGTCATATCAAGGAACACGCCGTCGGGATGGACGCGGCGATTGATCGGCCATTGCATGAACGTGCGCTGGTGGCGCGCTTCCTCTGGCGGGACGTAGAAACGCTGCGGTTTGGGCACCAATCCCATCGTTGCCATGCCTGCACCTGCTACCATGCCCGTTGCCATGAATGTTCGTCTTTGCATCATCTGCCCTGAATGGAGACCATTTGTCTAAACTGTGAGATGCGTGCGGGGTAAGCAAGGAAAAACAGGTCGTCAGATTGCCATGAAAACTCAGCCAATGGCGCTGGACATCGGAGCAATGTTTGTGGCGTCTTGAAAGACCGTGACGGGTATGTTTTCTGTTTGATGGTGAACGCTGAATATTTGCAGCGGGTTGCGGACCACCGATTTGGCAAAGCCGAGAACGGCGAAGAATACCTTGCTGGATTTGGACATTGAGCTTTACCGTTTGGAACCAATTGAAAGTGATCGAAAATATCCCCCTTGGTCCAGGGTGCATGGCGGTTTGGCTCCATATTATATTCCCGAACACCTGGAAGTCTTGAACTCCGCTTATTTGGTGCAGGCCGAGCTAGGTTAAGTAGCCCCACCCCTTGCCCTTAACGACGATTCCCCCTATACGCCGCAGCGTTGAAGCGTCGTTAGAACGTGCAACTTGGCAGGGTCGGGATTTCCGGCCCTCTTTGCATTGCAAGACGACGCGCGATCAACAAAAAACAAGTCCGGCGGATCACGACCCGCGCGGCCAACAACGACCTTAGGAAACTTACGCCACATGGCTCAAAACGTATCTATGGAGGAATTCGAAGCCCTTCTTACCGAAAGCTTCGAAATTGACACACCTAAAGAAGGTAGTGTCGTCAAAGGCAAAGTCATCGCAATCGAAGCGGGACAAGCCATCATCGACGTCGGCTACAAGATGGAAGGCCGCGTTGATATTAAAGAATTCGCAGATCCAGGCGAAGTACCCGAAATCGCTGTCGGAGACGTTGTCGAAGTATTCCTTCGCTCCTCCGAGAACGCCCGTGGCGAAGCTGTTATCTCCCGTGAGATGGCGCGCCGTGAGGAAGCTTGGGATCGCCTTGAGAAAGCATATGCTGACGAAGAACGCGTCGAAGGCGCAATCTTTGGTCGCGTAAAAGGTGGCTTTACTGTTGATCTGGGCGGCGCGGTTGCGTTCCTTCCCGGTTCACAAGTTGACGTGCGCCCTGTGCGTGACGCGGGCCCGTTGATGGGTCTCAAGCAGCCGTTCCAGATTTTGAAAATGGACCGTCGTCGTGGCAATATCGTTGTATCGCGTCGCGCGATTCTCGAAGAATCCCGTGCAGAGCAGCGCGCCGAAGTCATCGGCAACCTGACTGAAGGCCAAGAAGTTGACGGCGTCGTCAAGAACATCACCGAATACGGTGCGTTTGTTGACCTCGGCGGCGTTGACGGGTTGTTGCACGTGACCGACATGGCATGGCGCCGTGTAAACCACCCATCCGAGATCCTCACAATTGGTGAGACGATCAAGGTGCAGGTTATCAAGATCAACAAAGAAACCCACCGTATCTCCCTCGGCATGAAGCAGCTGCAGGACGATCCATGGGATGCTGTAGCTGGCAAGTACCCGCTGGAGTCCACGCACACAGGTCGCGTAACCAACATCACGGACTACGGCGCATTTGTTGAACTGGAAGCCGGTGTTGAGGGTCTCGTTCACGTGTCCGAGATGTCTTGGACCAAAAAGAACGTACACCCCGGTAAGATCGTGTCCACGAGCCAAGAAGTCGAAGTCATGGTTCTGGAAATCGACGAATCCAAACGTCGCGTATCGCTCGGTCTGAAGCAGACGCAGCGCAACCCATGGGAAGTGTTTGCAGAAACCCACCCCGAGGGCACCGAAGTTGAAGGCGAAGTCAAAAACATCACCGAATTCGGTCTGTTTGTTGGCCTCGACGGCGACATCGACGGCATGGTTCACTTGTCCGACCTGACATGGGAAGGCCGCGGCGAAGACGTCATCGGCGATTTCCGTAAAGGCGACGTCGTGAACGCGAAAGTCACCGAAGTGGATGTTGAGAAAGAGCGTATTTCGCTTTCGATCAAAGCCATGGACGGTGATCCGTTCCAAGATGCAGTTGGCGGCGTGAAGCGTGGCACGATCGTAACGGTCGAAGTCACGAAGATCGAAGACGGTGGCATTGAGGTCGATTATGAAGGCGCGAAATCCTTCATTCGTCGTTCCGATCTGTCGCGTGATCGTGCTGAGCAGCGCCCTGAGCGTTTCGGCGTGGGCGACAAGGTCGACGCACGTGTGACCAACATCGACGCCAAGACCCGCCGTTTGGGTCTGTCGATCAAAGCACGCGAGATCGCGGAAGAAAAAGAAGCTGTTGAACAGTTTGGGTCATCTGATTCTGGCGCATCCTTGGGTGATATCCTTGGCGCGGCTTTGAAAAAAGGCGACGACGCGTAAGTCATCGAACGCTGGTCAAATTGATCAACTAAAAACTGGAAACCCCGCTGGCACACGCTGGTGGGGTTTTTCTTTTTCTCGGGCAGGGGCTGTCGAATCACCAGCACCAACCGAAGTCCCCACGTGCAACAATGCCGCAAGTGACGGGTTTCGTTTGCTGTTTTGATAGCGATTTGGCCGGAAATTGATGGGATTGCTGCGTAATTTTTCATATAAGGTTCTTTCGTGATTGGAAATTCCAACCTATAGTCCTGCGCAAAGAGGCAGTTACGCCACTGCCAATGAAAAACTGACTCCGACGAAACCGGTGGGGGAGAACACCAAATGATCCGATCCGAATTGACTGATACAATCGCTGAACAGAACCCGCATCTTTATCAACGGGACGTAGAGAGGATTGTGAACACAATTTTTGAACGCGTCATTGAGGCGATGTCTAACGGCGATCGTGTTGAACTGCGCGGCTTCGGTGCGTTCTCAGTGAAAAAGCGCGACGCACGTTTGGGCAGAAACCCGCGCACGGGTGAGGCCGTTCAGGTCGAAGAGAAACATGTTCCGTTCTTTAAGACAGGCAAGCTCTTGCGGGACCGGCTCAACGGGAAGTAAACTAATCCCATGAAATATATCAGATACGCATTTTGGGGAATCGTTGCGATTGCTCTTATTATTGTCGGGATGGCCAACCGCGGGATTGTAACCCTGCACGCGATACCAGAAGCCTTGGCGGGTCCCCTTGGGATATCCCCTGAAATTCAGATTCCATTGTTTGTGGCGATCTTTGTTGGTGTGGCGATTGGCCTGCTGATCGGGTTCTTCTGGGAATGGGTTCGTGAGCACGGTATCCGTGCGGGTGCCCGCGCTAGGGGGCACGAACTTAATGCCCTTAAGCGTGAGGTGGATAGCCTCAAGACGGAAAAGCATGAGGGCAAGGACGAGATTGTCGCCCTGCTCGACAAAGCCAGCTAGGGGCCGATGTCACACGGTATTCGCGTGAAAATTTGTGGATTGCGGACCACGGCTGACGTTGCTGCAGCGGCGTCCGCTGGCGCGTCCTATGTCGGCTTTGTTTTCTATCCTAAATCCCCGCGCAATGTTTCGTTTCAAGAGGCTAATGCATTGGCCGCCGATGTGCCCATGGGCGTTGCCAAGGTTGCGTTGGTTGTGAATGCCGATGACGCGTTCTTGGACGCGCTAACAGCTGCGGTGCCTTTGGACATATTGCAGTTGCATGGGTCTGAAACGCCCGAACGCGTGGCAGAAGTGAAAGCGCGTTACGGGTTGCCGGTGATGAAGGCCGTTGGAATAGCAGACGCCAGCGATCTGGCGCAGATTGACGCATATGCCGCTGTTGCGGACCAACTGCTGATCGACGCCAAGCCGCCAAAGAATGCCGACTTGCCTGGTGGCAATGGTCTGGCGTTTGACTGGACGCTGCTGGCAGGGCGCAAATATTGGACGGTGCCGTGGATGTTGGCCGGTGGGCTCACGCCGGATAATGTGGCTGAGGCTGTTCGCCGCACAGGAGCGACCCAAGTGGACGTCTCCAGTGGAGTCGAAGGCGATGTTGGTGTGAAAGATGCCAGCTTGATTGCATCATTCGTGACCGCTGCGCAGGCCTAGGTACTTTACGGCCCCCTACTGCAGCGCTACATCACTAAAATACCACAAGTTTGAAGTCTGGAGACGCGCAATGCCTGACGATCTGATCAATTCCTTTATGACTGGCCCTGACGAAAAGGGCCGATTTGGTGATTTTGGCGGGCGCTTTGTGTCCGAGACCTTGATGCCGTTGATCCTTGAGCTTGAGGAGCGTTATGAGTTCGCCAAGACTGACGACGCGTTTTGGGCTGAAATGCACGATCTGTGGACGCACTATGTCGGTCGTCCGTCGCCACTGTATTACGCTGAACGCCTGACGCAGCACTTGGGTGGTGCGAAGATTTATCTTAAACGCGATGAGCTGAACCACACTGGCGCTCATAAGATCAACAACGTGCTTGGCCAGATTATTCTGGCACGGCGCATGGGTAAGACGCGTATTATTGCAGAAACCGGCGCGGGGCAGCACGGCGTGGCCACCGCGACGGTCTGTGCCAAGTTTGGTCTGAAATGCGTGGTTTATATGGGTGCGACAGACGTCGAACGTCAGGCGCCCAACGTGTTCCGTATGAAGCTGCTTGGCGCGGAAGTGATCCCCGTGACGTCGGGTCGTGGCACGCTGAAGGACGCGATGAACGATGCGCTACGCGACTGGGTGACCAATGTGCGCGATACATTTTATTGCATTGGCACAGTGGCTGGCCCGCATCCCTATCCGGCGATGGTGCGCGATTTTCAAGCGATCATTGGCCAGGAAACCAAAGTACAGATGCACGAAGCCGAAGGGCGTTTGCCCGACACGTTGATTGCCGCCATTGGTGGTGGGTCCAACGCAATGGGGCTGTTTTTCCCGTTTCTGGACGACAAAGACGTCAACATCATCGGGGTTGAAGCTGGCGGCAAAGGCGTGAATTCCAAGATGGAACATTGCGCGTCTTTGACAGGTGGTCGCCCCGGCGTTTTGCACGGCAACCGGACGTATTTGTTGCAAGATGATGACGGGCAAATACTAGAAGGCCATTCAATTTCGGCGGGCCTGGATTATCCGGGCATTGGCCCCGAACATTCATGGCTGCACGAAATTGGCCGCGCGACATATGTATCAATCACAGATGTTGAGGCGCTTGAGGCGTTTCAATTGTCGTGTGAGTTGGAAGGGATTATTCCCGCGCTTGAACCCTCCCACGCGCTGGCGCATGTGATGAAGATAGCACCAGATTTGCCGTCCGATCACCTGCTGGTCATGAACATGTGCGGGCGTGGCGATAAGGATATCTTTACGGTCGCCAAGGCGCTGGGTTGGGATATGGCGAACGGGGCCTAAGCAAATTCGATTGGTGGACTCTTGAATAACTGCTTTGCGGTGCAAAGAAGACTTTGCCGTGTATGCTTTTGGTGGGTAAATTGCAGTCTTGTGGACAGTTTGGTAAGATTCTGTATGACTAGGAAAAATAGCTTTCAATCAATGATTCCTGGTGGATGGTGTAAAGACCCTGAGAAGTCCAAATTCCTTTTCCGCCTCTACTCAATTGTTCCTTGCTCCATTGCGCGGCTCACCGAATATGCATCAGGGCTGTCTTCACGGCCAAACGAGGACGGTGTTCCTATTTGGATTGATCTTTGTGAAATTCACGCCGATGATCTTACGAAAGTAGGAATGGGGCAGCTTCACAGTGATCCGGAGACGGGGGAGATTATTTGTCCGACTGATATCGGCCATTTCAGCATCCCCCGAAGCGCTTGTTTTCTTCTTGCAACACCTCACGAGATTGACGGTGTCGAGTTCAGGGAGGCAGACACGCTATCGCGCCTCGACCGTATGGAGGCCCTGCTGTCGATCCATTTCGGGAGCAACGCAGTTTATAGGCAAGTGTTTGAAGCAATATACGATGCTCAACCTGGTGGACCATACACATTTTTTGGGGACGTAATGGCTACTCTCCAGCCCTTCGATGGTCCCATGATGGCTTCCGAAAACTGGCGTCTATTTGAAGAGGCCATCTCTCAGAAGGACGCAATCAGAGATGCCACGAAAAAGAATAGAATAAACCGCGCACTGGAGTTCTACCACAGTGGAAAAACGTCACCAGATACCGCACACGGAGAGAAGTTCTTTTTCTATTGGACGGCGTTCCAAATATTCTGTGAGGCTGGTGGTACGATGGCTACTAATCGTCAGCTTCAAAGCATCTACAAGTTCTCAAAAAAACAAGTAGAAGATGACCTTCTCTGGAAAGGTATCGTTGATTTGAGGAACAACTTCTTTCACAAGGGGGTCCAAATTCTCCTCATCAAGGATGCCGAACGATACCTCCAGCTCCTATTTCTTGATCTATTGCGCGATGAATTGGGGCTTGAACCAGTGCGCGCGGCGTTTTCATCTCAGCCTAAATTGGACTTACGCATCTTTGGGGGTAACGCTGTGGAGGGGGCATGAGGACCCTTTTCGGTCTGCTTTTGTCAGGCAATCAGTCACCTTGCACAGTATACGTCGAGAAGGGCTCATTGCTGACGTTCCAAATCTGCTATGTGTGGGGGAAGGCCGCCTAGCATCAAGGCTCCAACGCGTGCTGCTCCAACACCTCCAACGACACAATCTCCAACGCCCTTTGATGCGTCGCGGCTAAATTTACCTTTGGCGCGCAGCCTTCGTCGTGGGCTTGCAGGAACCGTGATGCGCACAGGCACCAGCCCATCCCTGCCTTTAGGCCGACAAAGCCGTACTCGGGGCGCGGGGTGGACAGGTCGTTGCCGACGTATTTGGAATAGGCGAGGAATTCTGCCGTTAGGATTGCGCAAACTGTGTGGCTGCCATTGTCCGCCGCACAGGTGTCACAGGCCCCGTTGCGAAAGAAACCGGTTATAGGGTCGGTTGAGCAGGTGGCGAGTGTTTCGCCAAGGACGTTCAGAGATGGGTCTTTATCCATTAATCAAGGCTTTCTGCTATGGCGCGGAACATTTCGATGTTGCTGTCTTCAACACCGTCTTCGCGGAACTGGCGGTCGGCGGCGTTGACAGCAATGACCACTCCGCGTTCTCGATCAATGTAGATGTATTGGCCGTAAATTCCACGGGCCATGAATTGACCTGCATCTGCTCCGTCGGGAATCCACCATTGATATCCGTAGCCGTAATCCCCGACGGCGGTGTTGGCGCTGGGTGCTGTGCTTTCATCGATCCAGCCTTCGGATACGATGCGCGTGCCATATGCGATGCCACCATTGGCGATCATGTGGCCGAACAGGGCGTAGTCATGGGTTGTCAGGTTTAGCCCACCAAGCACGAACGCCACGCCGTGGCCGTCTGTCACATAATAGGGCGTAACCGTGGGGCCAAGCGGGGTAATAACCTTTTGCGTCAGCAGATCGGGGATGGATCGACCCGTTGCGCCACGGATCACCATACCAAGGATGTGGGTGTCGATGGACACGTATTTCCATTCGGTGCCGGGTTCAACGAATGTCTCATCCAGCCCTTCGGCGAAGCTATCCATTGATTGACCAAGCGCGAGGACGCGGCCCATTTTGTTGATGTCGCTCCAGAAATCTAGGTACGTTTCGTCAAATGTCACGCCAGTCGACATCTGCATGACGTTGCGGATGCTGGCGCTTTCGTAGGCGGATCCCGCAAGGGACGGCACGTATTGGATGACGGGTGCATCAAGGCCGGGGATCGTGCCGTCTTCGTGCAGGATGCCCAACAGAACGGACAGGAATGATTTTGCCATCGACCAGCTGATACGGGTTGAATTGGCGGGATCGGTTTCGCCGATCGCTGTCAGGGGGTAGTCCTCAAAGCGGATGATACCGTTTTGCACAACGATGATGCCGGTGACGGCTCGGTCGCGTGCCCATGTTGTGAAGCCCGCAGGCATGTCCATCGGGGCACCCGTCGCAAGACGGTTCACCGTATCGGTTTGCGGTGTCAGCGTGACGTTTTCGAACATCGTATCCATGGACGTGAAGTTTTCGACGATGCGGTCTTCGGAAAACAGCGAATTGACGGCCATCAGGCGAGTCAGCTTTTCGCGCTGCAAAACGGCGATCAGGACGATCATCGCAGTGCTTATAAGAACACCGCGCAGCAGCCATTTTAGGAAGGTTTTCATCACGGGGCTTTCGATTGTTTGCGACAGCCTGACACGTGGGGCGGGGGGCGGCAAGTCAGGCTGTCCAGTCGACCCATCGGCCATGAAAATCGACCCGACCAAGGGTGAAGGGATGGTCGTTGCCCGTGGTGTTGGGCCAAAGCCGCAAGGTCAGCGCCGTACCGTTGTCGCCACCGTCGTCTTCCATCTGCACGAAAGCAAGCGGCGTATCTGGTGTGGCCGTTGTCCCCGCCGCTTTTATCATGGCAAGGCCTTGGCGCTGTTTTTCAGCGGGAAAATACTGCCATGCGACGGTTGTATAGATCATGTGGGTTTGGCCCGTGACGTGGGGCAGGCGCGGGGTGAGCCAATCAAGGGCATCCGCTTTGTCGACGGCTGCGTGGGGCAGGGCAAGGGCTGCGTCAGTCAGCGTGCGGCGGTGTGGTGGCTGATCCGCCCAGAGATAGGCGCGCAGGCGCAGGCTGTCGTCGGTTGCAGGATCAACGGGGTTGAGGTCCACACCGCGCCGTTCAACCACTGTTGGCATTGTTTTGGGCGGGGTTTCGCCTGTCCAATCTGGTGACAGTGTGAGCGCCGCATCGGCTGGGCCAAGTCGCGTGCCGCCAATGTCGAGTGCGAAGCGATCCCAATTGAGGTTCAAACCTGCGCTGGCACCCAATTCTGAAACCCGCATGGGGTTGGGAAAATGACTGGCAATCAGATGGCCCGCAGCGATGAGGGCTGCGGCACGACGGACCTCATTGGTTTGGGGCGGGCTGTCGATGAAAGTGTCGATGAAATCTGTTTGGTCCGTCAGTGCCTGTGACACTGCAAGCCATAGCGCATCATCTGTCGCGTTGTGGGGTGGATAGACAGCCACCAATGCTGTGTCGCCTTGCAAGCGTAGCGCTGCAGGGCGCCACAAAGACGCAACGGCACGCTATCGCCACGCGGGCCGATATCGCCTTGCCAATCAAACAGGCGATCCGTCAGGGGCGTGCCACGCGTCAAACGGGCGGCCAAAACGCAGCAAAGCTGGCCCATGAACCGGGAGCCAAGTGTTGTGCAGGATTGCGCTTGATAGCCAAATGCGTCGCAAAGGCGGTTCGTCAACGGAACCGATCCGCGAGTTTCTGGAACGGGTTGCGCGTATCTTCGGTGGTCGGGTCTGGATCTGTCTTTGGCGTCGGATTTGAATTTAGCTTAGGCATATCCGTCTTGGTCTGCGGCTTGCCCTGCGTTCCTTTTGTTCCGGTTGACGGGCGGGGCGGATTAACGCGCAACGCGACTGCGTTCAGGAACTTTGGCCCCTCATTGTCTGCCAAATACGCCGCACCATCTGACATTCCACGCAGCACATCATCCAGCCAGTTCTGATCAGCCTTGGCAAAATCGCTGAGCACATAGCCTGGAACACGATCTTTGTGGCCCGGATGCCCGACGCCCAACCGGACGCGGTCATAGTGCGGGCTGATGTGTTGGTGGATGGATCGCAAACCATTGTGGCCCGCATGCCCGCCACCGGATTTGAGCCGGACTTTCGCGGGGGCAAGGTCAATCTCGTCATGGAAGACCACTACATCGGTGCTGTCGAGTTTATAGAACCGCACCGCTTCGCCGACCGATTGTCCTGACAGGTTCATGAATGTTTCCGGCTTTAGCAGCAGGATCTTGTCCCGACCGAGCCGTCCTTCGGTCAACTGACCCTGAAATTTGCTGCGCCACGGCGCAAATCCATGATCCGCCGCGATCCGGTCCAACGCCATGAACCCGATGTTATGTCGGTTTTGCGCGTATTTCGCGCCGGGATTGCCTAGGCCAACAAACAGTTTCATGCCGCCTCTATATCGCCCATTGCAGGTCAGTCCAAGTGCGTGAGTTTGCTTAAAATTGTTTTCAATCCGGTCGTTTTGGTAACAGGTTGTTGAGGATGTTTCTGCGATACACCTTTCGAACAAAGAGGTGTATTTATGAAAATCGTTTCCCCGACATCGGCGGCAATTGTACCACGGGTGGTTGCTGGGGGTGATGATGTGGTCATGAATTTATTGGCGTTTGTGCGCACCCATCTTGCGATGGATATTGCCTATGTGTCGGAATTTGGGGGCGAGGAGATTGTTTTTCGCGCCGTCATCGCACCAGGTTTTGCGGAGAGCATTGCGGCTGGCGGAACCCGGCCGCTGAAGGCCGGGTATTGTTATCACATAGTCGCTGGGCGACTGCCCGAACTTATCCCAGACACCGCAAACGAACCGTTGGTGCAAGCCATTCTTGTAACCCATAATATGCCAATCGGCAGCTATGTCAGCGTCCCGATGCGGCGCACGGATGGCACTATTTATGGAATGTTTTACAGCTTTGGCAAAGCCGCGCGTCCCTCGCTGAACTCACGCGATCTCGAAGTCGTGCGCGCCTTTGCCTCGCTTGCGGCGGGGGTTATCGGGTTTTGGTTGAAATTACCAAACACGCCGCTGTCGAAGACTTGGACGTGCTGTTGATGGAAATTGACCGACTGCGCGATCTTGGCGCGGGGATCGCGGTTGATGATGCGGGTGCTGGATACTCCGGTATGCAACAGATTATCCGCCTACGCCCTGACGTGATAAAGTTGGATATTTCCTTGACCCATGGCGTCGAGAAGGACCTTGCGCGGCGAGCACTTGTATCGGCGATTGTGCAATTTGCGCAAGACACCAACGCACGGGTCGTGGCCGATGGAATTGAGACAGAAGCCGAGATGCGAACGCTGAAAAATATTGGTGTTGAGCTTGGGCAGGGCCATCACTTAGGTCGTCCTGCGCTGGCCTTTCTGGTTTTGAAGTCTGTGCTGTCCGCATGGCTAGCCAAACTAAGTTGCGGACCAAACGAAAAAGGGCGCGCCATTCGGCACGCCCTTCGAAAACCGAACGGGTCGGATATTAGTCTTCTTTGACTTCTGTTGCTGGAACTTCGTCCGCTTCGACTGCATCGTCTTCCCCGTCATCGGCGGATGTCAGGGCAGCAGGTGCCTGAAGGTTTGCGATTACGAAGTCACGGTCGATTGTAGCTTTCGCGCCAGCTGGCAGTTTGATGGATGAGATTGTGATAGTTTCACCCAATTCAAGACCTGTCAGATCGACGGTCAGAATTTCCGGAATGTCGCCAGCAGTTACGATCAGTTCAACTTCGTTGCGCACAGGAATCAGGACGCCGCCTTCTTTCAGAGCCGGGCATTCGTCCTCATTGATAAATTCAACGCCGATGAACAAGTTGATCTTTGTTGTACGCTTGAGGCGCATAAAATCGAGGTGCGTTGGTAGGTCTTTGACAATGTGACGTTGCACGTTGCGGCAGATCACGCGGACATCGTCATGGCCTTCGACCTTCAGGTTGAACAGCGTGGACAGAAAACGGCCTGCTTGCAAGCGCTTGAGTAGCACGTTGAACGGCACGTTAATCGCGATGGGGTCTTCACCGCCGCCATATACAACACCGGGGACGAGCCCGTCGCGGCGTGCCTGACGCGCAGCGCCTTTGCCTGTGTCGGTGCGAAGCGTTGCTTCAAAATCTGGAATCTTGCCAGCCATCGGTCTTTCCTTTCAATTCGCGCGTCGCCAACGCATGCGGCGACCCACTTTTCCATGTCAGGAACCATAGCAGCTCCTAGTGAAGGGGCGCGTATAGGACAGGAATGACAGTTTGGAAAGGGTGTTTCGCCCGCGCGAATTGCTAGGCCCACTTCCCCGAAAAGTCATCAGGGACAAGCAGGATATCTTTGTTGACGCCCTTAATGTCCCTGTGCCCGCAGAGTGCCATTGTCAGATCCAGTTCTGTATGGATCACATCAAGGGCCTTTGTGACGCCCGCCTCGCCCATGGCGCCAAGGCCGTTCACGAACGCGCGGCCAATGTAGGTGCCTTTTGCGCCGAGTGCTATCGCCTTTAAGACGTCCTGACCGGACCGAATTCCGCTGTCAAAATGGACTTCCACGCGGTCACCAACGGCATCGACGATCTGTTCCAACATCCGGATCGACGACAGCGCACCGTCCAATTGACGCCCGCCGTGGTTGGACACGATGATCGCGTCGGCCCCCAAATCGGCTGCCTTTTTGGCGTCTTCTACATCAAGGATGCCTTTCAAGATGACAGGCCCACCCCACATTTTCATCAATTGTGCGACGCGGTCCCAGTTAAGCGAGGGATCAAAGGCCTCGGCTGACCATGTGGCAAGGGATGATGGATCGCTGACCTCTTTTGCGTGGCCAACTATGTTGCCAAAAAACCGCCGTTTGGTTTGCAGCATTTGCAGCCCCCACGTCCATTTCGTTGCCAAGTTCAACAAGGTTGGAATGGTGAATTTTGGCGGTGCAGTCAGCCCGTTCTTGAGGTCTTTGTGCCGCTGCCCAAGGATTTGAAGGTCGAGAGTGATAACGATGGCTGAACATTTCGCCGCCTTCGCGCGATCAAACAGACGCTGCATAAAATCATCGTCTTTCAGCGTGTAGACCTGAAACCAGAACGGTTTTGTAGTGTTGTCCGCCACGTCTTCGATGGAACATATGGACATCGTCGAGAGGGTGAAGGGCACGCCAAATTTCTCTGCGGCTTTCGCGGCTTTGATTTCCCCGTCCGCGCATTGCATTCCCGTCAGGCCGACGGGGGCAAGCGCGACTGGCATTGCGACATCTTGCCCAATCATCTGGCTTGCTGTGGTGCGGTTGGCCATGTCGACGGCAACGCGTTGGCGCAGGCGGATTTTGTCGAAGTCTGACGTGTTTTCACGGAATGTCTGTTCTGTCCATGATCCGCTTTCGCAGTAGTCATAAAACATCTTGGGTGTGCGGCGTTTGTGCAGGCGTTTCAGGTCGTCGATTGTGGTGATGACGGGCATTGCGTTAACTTTCAGCAAGATTGGTTAGGTTCTTTTACCAATATGGAAAAAATCGCGCAAGCGTCACGAAGCATCAGGCGCGGTGTGCGCCATCGGCCAGTGTTTTGACGAAGGCCAGAATGTCAGCCACCGGCTCACCTGCGCCGATCTTTTCAACGATTGCTGACCCCACGACAGTGCCGTCAGCAACGCCAGCGATATCTTGCGCAGTTTGCGGTGTGCGCACGCCGAAACCAACAATCACCGGCAGGTCGGTTGATGCTTTGATCCGCGCGACTTCTGGTGCCACGTCAACGGCCTGCGCGGCTGCTGCCCCTGTCGTACCCGTAACGGACACGTAATAGACAAAGCCGGATGTGTTTTGCAGCACTTTGGGCAGACGTTTGGCATCCGTTGTCGGGGTTGCAAGACGAATGAAATTTAGCCCCGCAGCTTGCGCTGGAATGCAAAGCTCATCGTCTTCTTCGGGGGGCAGGTCGACTATGATAAGCGCGTCAATCCCTGCGTCCTTGGCTTGCACGAGGAACCTTTCGACACCGCGAGAGTAGATCGGGTTGTAATAGCCCATCAGCACGATTGGCGTGGTATCGTCTGTCTTGCGAAGTTCGGCGGCAATCGACAGGGTTTGATTCAAGGTCATGCCCGCCGCAAGCGCGCGTTGCCCTGCGAGTTGGATCGTGGATCCATCCGCCATCGGGTCGGTGAATGGCAAGCCAAGTTCGATAATATCGACGCCAGCTGCAGGCAGCCCTTTGACGATCTCAAGTGAGGTCGCATAGTTAGGATCGCCTGCCATCACGTAGGCGACGAACGCCTTTTTGTTGGCTGCGCGCAGTTCGGCAAATTTCGCGTCGATCCGTGTCATATCGCATTCCTTCTAAGACCTTATGCGGTTTGACGGAGTGACTGCGAAAAATCAATGCCCCAAATGCTTGCGGGCGGGGGCTGGGCGGCCTAGAAGCCGCATGATCATTCAGCAGGAGCGTCGCAATGGGTTTTAAGATGGGTATCGTGGGCATGCCAAACGTTGGCAAATCGACCCTGTTCAACGCGCTGACCCGCACGGCGGCGGCGCAGGCGGCGAATTTCCCGTTTTGCACGATTGAACCCAACGTCGGCGAAGTTGCCGTGCCGGACAAACGGTTGGATAAATTGGCGGCGATTGCAGGGTCCAAATCGATCATCCCGACGCGCATGACGTTCGTGGATATTGCGGGACTGGTGAAGGGCGCGAGCAAGGGCGAGGGCCTTGGCAACCAGTTCCTCGCCAATATCCGTGAGACGGACGCGATTGCCCACGTGCTGCGCTGTTTCGAAGACGGCGATGTGACCCATGTTGATGGCCGCGTTGATCCGGTTGCCGATGCCGAAACGATCGAAACCGAACTGATGCTGGCCGATTTGGAAAGCATCGAAAAACGCCTTCAGAACCTGATCCGCAAGACGCGCGGTGGTGATAAAGACGCCGTTCAACAGGTGCGTTTGCTGGAAGCGGCGAAAGTGGCGTTGGAAGAAGGCCAGCCAGCCCGCACGGTAGACGTGGATGAGGACGACGTTAAGGCATGGAAATTGCTGCAACTTTTGACCACGAAGCCGGTGCTATACGTTTGTAACGTCGGGGAGGCTGAGGCGGCGGAGGGCAACGCGCATTCATTGGCCGTCGCTGAAATGGCCGCGTCGCAGGGCAATGCCCATGTAATTATTTCCGCCCAGATCGAAGAAGAAATAAGCCAGCTTGAAGACGACGAAGCGGTGATGTTTCTTGAAGAGATGGGGTTGGCTGAGGCCGGATTGGACCGCTTGATTAAGGCGGGATACGAGCTGCTGCATCTGGAGACCTATTTCACCGTCGGCCCGAAAGAAGCCCGCGCGTGGACGGTGTCTGCGCAGACAAAAGCACCGCAGGCGGCGGGCGTTATCCACGGTGATTTCGAAAAAGGGTTCATCCGCGCCGAGACGATTGCCTATGATGATTTTGTAACGCTGGGCGGCGAACAACCCGCCAAGGAAGCCGGCAAAATGCGCGCCGAGGGCAAGAGTTATGTCGTCAAAGACGGCGACGTTTTGCACTTCTTGTTTAACACCTAAAAACGCATCGTTAACGGCGTTTTATAGGGGTCGTGCGAATCGATCCTGTGTCGCGTGGTTAACAAGGGGTTTGGGGCCAAAAACTACTCGGCACAGTGCGTACACACCCTGTACACAATCGGTATGACTCCGGTGCGGCCTTTGGCATGGTTAACGGGGCGTTCGGTGCGGGGGTGTTAACCCGCCTGCGCCGCGTCAACCTCGGCCAATAGATCGTCACAGAGTTGGGTTTGATAATCCGACCCGTCGACAAATAACGCGCGGGCGGTGGTGAGGTGGTCGCGGGCTTCGGTGAGGTGCGCTGCATCAGGATCAAGCCGGAAACGCGCAAGGGCAAGATCGGCGATGTTCCATTGCAGGCGCGCCCATCTGAACGCGGCCTTGTCTTTGAAACCCAGTGCTTCGCAGGCGGCAAAGCCTGCGCGCGCCTGATCTAGTTTTGCCAGATCACCCGCCACCGCGCCGCGCCAGCGTTGGGCAAGGGCGAGGTTGTTTTTGGTTATCTCCCAGTCAAGCGGATCGGCTGCCTTGTCTTCGAGGTCGCGTGCGGTGGTCAACGCTTCCTCAGCCTCTTTCAAGGTATCGGCGGATCGGGTGACCTCACCTAGCTTTTGCAAGGCGGTGCCGAGGTTATTCCAAAAGCCTAACAGGTTAACGCTTTTCGCAGAAATATCCATGGCTAAAGCTGCGCGGTGGGCGGTGACGGCATCTTGTAGCAGAGCCGGATCAGACGCACGCTCCCCCATCTCGCGAAGCGTTAGACCAAGCCCATCTTGCAGTGCCGACCAATTGAGCGGGTCTTTTACCTTATTGGTATTCTTGAGGGCACCCTCGAACGCATTTCTAGCAACTTTCAAATGCCTGTCTTCGGTTGAGCGTTGCGCGAGGCGCAGGTGGCACCACCCCTAGGTATGAAGCGCCGCCGCTTCCAACGCCTTTTTGCCCTTGGCCTTGTCATAATTGGTTTTTGCAAGCGCCAGCGCGACGTGAAGGGCGAACATATCCCCCGCTTTGTCGCCGTCGTCTTGCCATTTTTTGGCAAGGCTTTCCGTCGCCCAGAACACCCCGCCTGCGGGGGCTTGGCGGTACAGGTCTGCGATCAGGCGCTGCGCGGCAAGATCGGGGCGGTTGCGCAGGCGGTCTTGGTTGAGCTGTTTCTTGTGATGCAGGTCCGCCACCTGTTCAAGGCGGTCTTGTTCATCGTCCAGCAGCCGCGCCGCTTCGTCAAAGTCGCCGTCATCGTTTAATTGATCGATCTGCTGCATGAGTGCTGCAAATTGCGCGTCCGCATTGCCCGCAAGCGCCGCGATGTCTTTGTTGCGCGCCAGTTCTGCTAGCGCCCGCCGGACACTGGTGTAGGCAGTCTCACGATCTTTGTGGTCGCCGTCTGTGAAATTGTTAGCGAGTCGGATCAGCAGGTCGTCGCTGGCGCCCTCGGTCGTTCCTTCGCGTTGCAATCGGTCAAGAATTTGATCGGCATCGCGTTCGGCCCTCGTCTCACCGCTTTCGGCGGTTTCTTCGGCGTCTAGGAATTTGTCGAGCCAGCTTTCGTCGAGGTCGAGTGCGTTTCTGAACCGACCAACAGTCCGAATGTCTAGCGCTTCCTTTTGGCCTTTTTCGATCTTGGACACGAGGGAGTTGCCGACGGGCGGTTTAACCACGCGTCCGAGCGTTGTTTGATCCCATCCGTGCATCGCTCTGGCGCGTTTTACGGCCTTCCCGAAGGCCTTAAGAATTTCTGGGTCAACTTTAGGCAATTTATCCCAACCTGAGGCAATCGTAGGCGAGTCGCGACCATCAAGGTCATCTTTGAACGACTGCTTCGGGCTGCCACATCCCCTAATTTATACATGTCTAGACAACGTCTTAACCCAAGGCGGGCCCGTCTCCATTTAACGGAGATTAACAAATGTTACTGCAACTGCAACCGAGCGTTGAAACGCTTTTTCTTTGGCTGTGTTCCGACCCCGGCACAAATCTGGCTTTCGCCGCATTGTGTGTCTGGGCCGCGACTGGCCGCACGCCATATTGGTGCGCTTTGATTGGTGCCGCGATCCATCTGGCGTTGGCATTGGCGTAAACCGTCGGCATTGGCGTAAACGTTGGGGGCAGGGGAGATTCTCCCTTGCCCACCGCAACCTGCTTGGTTAGACGCGTCGTTGGAGACGTGGCCGAGTGGTCGAAGGCGCTCCCCTGCTAAGGGAGTAAACGTTAACGCGTTTCGAGGGTTCGAATCCCTTCGTCTCTGCCAGAATTTACAACAAAAAAACAAAGGCTTGCTGCGGTGATGCGGCAAGCCTTTGTTCTTTATTGTTCCCCGTAACTTCCCACTACTTTGCACCATTTCGCTCCACATATTGGCAAGAAATTGGCAAGGTGGATTTCGACCGGTAGAACGAAAAGGCCGCAGCTGGTGTTCATCCCCATTGTGGCCTTGCTCGTTACAATTTTAAATTCTGCCGTGAAGTGGTCTTAGACACCGCGCGTGGTGAACCGAACCACGGCATCTTCAGCACGGTGCCAACGCCTTTTGGCCCGACCCTTATAGAAGGCCAGACAAATCACTGGATGCCTTCCTTCTGCGCAAAACCATTGCGCAGCTGGTCAAACCACGCCGCGCATCGAAGGGTCCGCGCGTTTTGTTGATCGGTGGCAGCATCAGCCTTCAGAGCCGCAGTGTCCAACCGGTCCCTTGCGCGACGCCACTGCTAGACGTGCGCCTGCAGTCAGAAGGAAGGTCTGCTAGGTTGCGTTCAGCCGCGACAACACCAACGCTTTCACTGGCCCGTTGCGCGCGGTCGATGTCAGTTTGACCGCATCCAGCGAAGAAGGTCAGCATCAACAACGCCAGCGGGATTGACAGTGGTTTCATTTTCGAATGCCTCAATTTCCATGGTGAAGCGTTGGGCTTCGCCCTCAACAGCATGAACTTTTTCCAGAAGGCCGCGGTTTGCCTCATCAGATACAATCACGCGGCGCAGTAATGCGTCACGTTTCGCTTCAGCTGCGGACTGTTCGAATTCTGAAACAAAGCCATCTCGGGCGGCTGCAACAGCAGAGGCTTTGTCATACTGATGCAGCAACCACGCGCCCGCCACGATGGCCAAAACAAGCCACATCAGCCCGCCTCTTCACGTCACGCCCTTCATGCAGAGCACGAAATTTGACGCTCGACGGTTGACCTAACCACGGATCAAGTGACCGCCAGCTTTGTACGAAAATGTTAGGCGGTGGCAGACGTCTGGAATGTCACCGCAGTTTAATGTCACCGCGGTTTAATGCGACCAATGCAGAAGATCGCAGCATTTGGGTTGGTCCAATATTCCACGTTAAGTCGATCATGGCAGCATCGGTCTGCACTGGAATGAAGTTGGCCGTCGGGCCCCTGCGATAAAGGGTCCAGTAATTGTCGCGCATGATCTGATACAATCCGGCATTCCATTGCTCGATTGTGAGAACGTCGCCCATGCGAACGTCGGTCTCGTCCCTTCCCACTGCTTTGTCATAGGCACCGCATAGACCGCAGTGTCTTCCCAAGATGGCAGACCAGACGTTTCCACTGGCGGTGGCGTGTCTTCGACCTGCCGCAGATTCAATGCCCACGACGGCAACGCCAAAAGCACCACAACAATGGTCGAAATTCCAAGGCTGAGTACCGCCATTTTTACGGTGCGCCAAAGGTTCGGCTTTGACTAATCAATGAACCAGCCAACAATGCCAAAAACACCCATGAACAAAGCAAGCCGTCCAACAAGGTACGGGCTTGCCAGTTCCGCCCCTACATAGGCAAAGTAGAACTCCGGCAGCAAGAACAGCGCCAGCGATAGGATCAGGGCCCAGATGCTGTAGGCGCGCATCTTCTGGCGAATGTTTGGTGTGAGTTTCATGTCGTTTTCCAATGCGTCTAGGCCACCCAAAGGCGGCGTTTCGATTAAAGTTGCAGGGTTGTGTTTTAGTTCTGGTGGCTATTGGGCGCCCGGTTGAAAAAACCGTATCCGCCAAGCTTGCCGGACCTATTTCATGCCGTTCAAGATACCAGTCCATGGCGCAGACCAGCGTAACCCGTTCGGGTCGTCAATTCAGACATCCGCCCAATCGGGCAGTCGGAAAGCTGCGATACACCACCAAATGATCATTGTTAATTTCAACAGCCTGTGGATTGTAGACCAGTCTTGATATGGGCGTGGTTTGAAATACCACCACACCAACAACGGTCCAGCCGATCCAAAGCATTTGCTTGCCGATCATCTTGGAATTCCCCGAAGCAGATCCCCCAGCCCATTGATGAAGTTCGAACCATACGCATACAGCTCCCAAGCGATGCCAAGAGGAGCCGCGCCCCATTTCACCACACCGTTTGTAAGCCAAAGCGTCATCTTGACCGAGCGCACGATCTTGATCACGAACAGGTTCAATTCCCGTTCTTCCGCTGTCAGATAGAACTTCTCCAAAGTTGCCAACCGCTTTTCGTACTCGTCGATTGTTTTCTGATCATAATGGGACAAAACCACCTGCCTTTTTGTGCGTTATTTTTAGTGTAGCTCTACCCCTTGCTGCGCCCGTAGCTGGCCCATCCGAAGAGCCGCACCAGCGCGTAAAAAAGAACGCCAACGCACTGCAGAAATCAGTTTGATAAGACTGGTTGTGCGGCTGGCATCGCGGCACATGGCGGCGAGAAATTTAAAGTCACAGACGCTGCGCTGAGGGTCTCCAAGGCGATATCTTTTATCATGCTCGCGCCAGCCCGCCTCATCAAAGAAAAGCGATGAGAGCCCGGTCAGCCATCGACGCCGGGCATCGGGGAGCCACCAAGGACCAAGTCCGTTCGCACTCATAATCCGAACGGCCCTGCTAACGCCGACAATTTACGGTGATCCAAAAAACGCATGTCAGACCATCCACATCACCACCCCCACTTTAGATACTTTGAAAACACGATCAGTCTGCCTTCAGTTTACCATTTAATACAGCCAACAGACCGCCCAATTTCGTGTAAGTGTGTTTGACTGCTTCAAGGATGGAAACACGCCCATCGACCAAAGGTCGCACGCCAGAAAATGAAATTGGCAGCCCAGCCATCAAACCTGCACCACTGACCATCGAGCATGAAAAGGTGACAAGCCCGCGCAGCATTTCCCGCACTGCCGCTGCTGCCGCAACTTCAGCTCTTGAGCCATAGGGGTCGCGCAGCACGTGTTCACCTTCACCTTCACCTTCACCTTCAGCTTCAGGGTCTGCATCCACCACAATTTCTTGACGTGTTGAACCGGCGCGGTCCTGCCAATACGTCTTGACCGTCGCAAAGTGATCAACGTCAGTTTCCGACATCCAGAAGGAACCAACGACCAAGGACGTTGGGCCAACCACCTCTGTCGCAACTTGCGTGCCATCTGCAGTCTGGCCAACACCACGTTCCAGCCAAACCAGCACGCCATTCTTTATGGTGAACAGCGCACCATGCCGCGCGGCTTTGTTGCACAAATCGTCTTGATGTCAGACTTCCTCTTAACTCTAGACTGATTTAGCTTACGGTCTCAGTACGGGGGATGCCAAGAGCTGTGAAACCGTTCAGGATCGCAGCACGGATTTGGATTTCTGCTGCCCGACGATCGAAGTCACGCGCAGCAAGGCGCTGACCGAGCAGCTTCACACAGTGCATCCATTGCCCGGCAGGGTATTCAGCCATATCCCGAGAGGGTTTGTTTCGACGCGGCTCCGGCGGTGGTGACCAGTTAGGTTGCGCCAGAGAGCACGCCCCAAATACTTTGAGGATCGCACCGCTTCGTTTCGGGCTCGTGCTCCGGGCGTGTCCGTTGCCCGACAGTGCATGCCTGAGTGCACGAAAGGGGGGCTTCCACAATTTGGCGTTCTTGCGGGGTGAGGGGCGTCTCGGAATTAATTCAGTGGATCTATCCAGCCCTGAACGGGCGAAGCCCCGGGTCGTAGGCACCGTCTGCCGTGACGCTGCCGATCTCCTGATCCGGTGCGATCTGGTCAAAACGATATGGTAGCATGGGCGGATCACCAATATTGCTGCCCGTCACGCCCCTCTCGGCAGATTGCTTTGCAATCGCCTGTCGGCAATGGATGGAACAGATCTCCAGTGTTTGTTCAACAATGCCCTGCCGGGCAAGGAATATGTATCTTGCGCCACAACCGGCGCTTGGGTCCACCATGCTTGCGCGCGTTCCACTTATTACCAGATAGGCGCATGCAAAGCATGCTGCCGAGAGGGCACCTTCGCCCTCCACTTTGATGCGCGGGCAGTGGTTGGCGCAGCCTTCCAAGTGACCTCTGGGTTAAACCAAAAAGTTAGTGATCCGCGTTTTTTTAGGGCGCGGTTGTACTCAGGTCAGTTCTTCGTGCGATAAATCGGGGGGGGGCAAATGTGCACATACGCACCAGCTATCACGTTGTATTCGCAACATGAATTCCCACAGATAGCTATTTGTGCAACAAGACCGGTTGGAACTGGTCCAGATGGCAGGCGAATCCGCCGCGCCCTTAAGACTCAGGTCGCTAGACGCGCAGAAGAAGTCCGCGCCAACCTAGAAGCCCAAATCTGGAAGTCGGAACTTTACGGACCGCAGTCAGTCATCACGTTCGACCAAGCCGCACTTGCCTATGTCGAAGATGGCGGCGATATTCGGTTTCTTGTGAAGGTGACTGAACAACTGACAGGCACGCGACTTGAAGACATCACGCCGCGAACGGTTCGGGATGCCGCAAAAAAAGGGCCTACCCCAAAGCAGTCAACGCGACCCCGAACCGCCAAGGTGTGACGCCAGCCCGCGCGGTCATCAACTATGCGCACGACCAAGGCTGGTGCGCACCCATCTGCGTCAAAGCATTCCCATCGGCGAAACCCCACAAGAAACCTGTCAGTCACGACTATCTGGCGACATTGCAGCCACACCTGCTGGTGAACCTGTTTGCCCGATGCTATTTTTGGACACGACAGGGCGCAGGGTCGGTGACGCTATCGGGCTGGAACCGGTACACATCGATCTGGATGCAGCCGTGGCCAAAATCAAAAAAACAAAAAACGGCGATGCAGCCACGGCCAAACTTGTGCCAATGCTGGTGGACATTCTGCGCGATTTGGAACCGCACAACGGTCGCGTGTTTGGGTATCCAGACAGGCGGCACATTTACCGGACACTAAAGCGAGGATGCGCCGCTGCGGGCGTTGAATACTTGGGAACACACCAACCAGGTCGCCTCAGCTTCGCGACAATTCTGGAAAAGGAGGGCTGGTCAGCACGCGCTATTGCAGACGCTGGCGGCTTTAAGTCAGTCAGGCTAGTCGATGAAATCTACATCCACACCAATGATCCTGCGGAACGCGCAACAGATGTCATAGGTAAGAATTTTGCAAAAGCCATGCGTGACGCGGGCCCACTAGGGCGCTTCATGGGTTGTGTTTTTGCCTACGCTTTGGAAGGCTCCGATTACGAGGACCATGCGGCGCAAATGACGAGTTCCTCCTCGCCGCGACCGCCCAAAACCACCACAAACTAGCTAAAATCTTTCCTGCACCGCAGCAAATAGGCAAAGCGTGAGAAGAAAAGCGCTCGCGCCGTGTTCAACGCCCAACTTTCTGCGCCAGCAACACAGTATTTTTCAACTAAATGGGCGGAGACAGGACCTTCGCTGCAGGCGCGCATTGGTGCCGCCAACCTAGTAGAAGCAGACATTGCGGAATTGGCAAGCCGATTGACAGTATGGTTTTGAAGAAAGCCTGCGTCGCGATGCGCCGAGGTGGGGGTGTCATGACCCGCTTATGCATACCCCAAACCCAACCCATGTTACCGTAGCTTCTCAGCTGCGCGGGTTGCAAGCGAAGTCACGGCCTGAGACACTGTGACAAAATCCATCATAGGCGTTCCGGCAACCCTGAGACCTCCTGAAGTTGGTGCAAAGTGATGTGCGCTAATCCAGTACTATGACTGAACTGAAGACGGGCCAGTGTGTAGTCCTAATGATGCCAGCGGAAAACTCTTGTCGAAGATTGTGCTGTAAAGTGCTTTCAAGCAGCCCAACAACGGCGCAAGAAGCGACGAAACAACACTAAGCCAGATCGCATCAATGATAGGGATATATCTGACTGTCTGGCTTTCAGCGATGGCACCACAATGTTTCCATGATGTCTGCAGCATGGCGTGTGATGTCACAATCATCACCCCACACAAAACCAACCCTAAAATTGCATGTCTAAAATTGCATGTCTCAAGTTGAAGTCGGTCATGTCGTTGAACGCCGGTACGGGCGGGTCGCAGCTGCTGCCAGAGGGAAGTCCAATCTCGTGGTGCTTTGTGCAACAAAGCCGGACAAGACCACATCCACATCAAACGCGCCTTGTACTAGCTTCCCGGTGAGTATCCTGTCCCTGCGAATCGCTCTGTCAGTTGACTTTTCGCATCGTCTTAAATTGGCGCTGTTCCGCATCAGTCGATACGCCGCCGATTTATTGTCCCAGGATCAGAACCAATGGCACAATTTTTTCAAAATCGTGGACGGATTGGAAACATTAAGCAATTTTTTGTATAAATAATTGAATTTAGGGGGTATTTTGAATACGAAAAAGGTACTAATTTAATTATAATTTATACGAATGCTATTGTTGGCGGTCACTAAGCTCTCCTCGGAGACTGGTGAAGCAGGCTAGGTTTCTGCATGGCCGATTCCGCTGCCGCCAGATTTGACAATAGCTCTCGAATCGTGCTGATACTATTAATTATGTTTCTATTGTTTTTAAACATCCGGCTCAAAATTGGCAGCATTTTAAGGGCGGTTGTTTTTCTACAGTAGCGGTTTTTGGAGTGTGTTTGCTGAGCCCTACTTAACAAAAAGTCTGCGCCCTATTAACAAAAAGAGAGCCAATTTCATGTCTATTAGTACAGAAGTCCAAGTCAACACCCATACAGCAGACGACCAACAATTCCCACAGATCATCGCGCTGAGCGGTGGTGGATGGGTGATCACATAGGAGTCTTTCGGTCAGGATGATTCTGTCCGGACCTATGGCGTCTACGCGCAGGCCTATGACGCGGACGGAATAGCGCAAGGGGGGGAGATCCCCGTCAACACCCATACAGCAGACGACCAACAATTCCCACAGATCACCGCGCTGAGCAATGGTGGATGGGTGATCACATGGGAGTCTTTCGGTCAGGATGACTCCAACTTGAACTGGGGTGTCTACGCGCAGGCCTACAACGCCGATGGCACAGCGCAAGGGGGGGAGATCCTCGTCAACAGCGAAACTGCAGATTCTCAACTATTACCACAGAGCGCCGCGCTGAGCGATGGTGGATGGGTGATCACATGGCAGTCTGCCGGTCAGGATGACCCTAGTCACTGGGGCATCTACGCGCAGGCCTACAATGCCGACGGCACAGCGCAAGGGGGTGAGACCCTCGTCAACACCCATACAGCAAGCCTCCAAATACACCCAGACATCACCGCGCTGAGCGATGGCGGATGGGTGATCACATGGCAGTCTGCCGCTCAGGATAATTCCGACGGGAACTGGGGCATCTACGCGCAGGCCTACAATGACGATGGCACAGCGCAAGGGGGTGAGACCCTCGTCAATACTGAAACTGCAAGCTCCCAAGAATCCCCGCAGATCACCGCGCTGAGCGATGGCGGATGGGTGATTACATGGGAGTCGAAATATGAAGGTGACCCTGGTAACTGGGGTGGGAGCGTCTACGCGCAGGCCTACAATGAAGATGGCACAGCTCAAGGGGGTGAGACCCTCGTCAACACCCATACAGCAAACGCCCAACAAGACCCACAGATCGCCGCGCTGAGCGATGGCGGATGGGTGATCACATGGATGTCTTCCGGTCAGGATGACCCTGGTGACTGGGGCATCTACGCGCAGGCCTACAATGAAGATGGCACAGCGCAAGGGGGTGAGACCCTCGTCAACACTCATACAGCAAGCTCCCAAGAATCCCCGCAGATCACCGCGCTGAGCGATGGCGGATGGGTGATCACATGGATGTCTGCCGGTCAGGATAACCCCGACGGGTACTGGGGCATCTACGCGCAGGCCTATAACGCCGATGGCACAGCGCGAGATGAGGGAGAGATCCTTGTTAACGCCGAAACTGCAAGCTCCCAAACACACCCAGACATCACCGCGCTGAGCGATGGCGGATGGGTAATTACATGGATGTCTGCCGGTCAGGATGACTCCGACGGGGGTGTGGGCGTCTATTCCCGCACATTTGAGGGTTTACCTGCGGCGGGTGGTGACGAAACAATCGAAGGAACTGCCGCCGCCGATACCATCACCTTCACGACCTTAGACACCACAGTTAACGCTGGCGAAGGCGCCAATACGATCACTGGAACATCAGGCAACAACCTGATTAACGCGGGTATTGGTGCCGATACGATCACTGTCACATCCGGAAACAACACCATCAACGCTGGCGGTGGTGCTAATACAATCACTGCAACGACAGGTAACAACACGATTACCTTGGGTGACGGTGCCAATACGGTCACTGCTACGTTGGGTGACAACGATATCACCTCGGGTATCGGCGCTGACACTATTACCGTGACATCTGGAGCCAACACCATCAACGCTGGCGATGGCGCGAACACCATCACTGCTACGTTGGGTGACAATGATATCACCACTGGCAGTGGCGCTGATACGATCACCGTCACATCTGGAGCCAACACCATCAACGCTGGTGATGGCGCGAACACCATCACTGCGACATCTGGCATAAATACAATCGTTACTGGTTATGGTGCCGACACGATAACGACTGGCGGTGTGGATGGTGGCGGCAATATGATCACCTCTCTTGGCGGAGCCAACGTAATTACAAGTGGGGCTGGCAACGACACGATCACGACTGGTGACGGTGACGATATGATCACGTCCGGTGGCGGCAATGACGTGCTTCATGGTGGGGGCGGTA
This sequence comes from Octadecabacter antarcticus 307, assembly GCF_000155675.2. Taxonomy (GTDB): domain Bacteria; phylum Pseudomonadota; class Alphaproteobacteria; order Rhodobacterales; family Rhodobacteraceae; genus Octadecabacter; species Octadecabacter antarcticus. Next base: position 3,859,069 of record NC_020911.1, on the reverse strand, counting down.
GCAACCTTTTGGTTGGCGGCGAGGGGGCTGACACCTTCAGTGTTAATGATAGTATTCAGGGGGTTGATACCGTCGGAGACTTTGAGGTGGGTAGTGATGTGATCAAAGTTTCTGGTGTAAAGAGCCTCACCTTTAATGACCTCTTTCTGAGCCAAGAAGATAGTTTTGCGATTATCCAAGCGGGCGATACGACGATGCGTTTGCAGGGTGTCGATTTCGAAGATTTGGACAAGGATGATTTCCTCGGCCTGATCTAGAGCGGTATTTGGTCTGCGCTATTTGCTGCTGCAATCATGTTGCGGATTTTGACGGCCTTTTCAAAGTGGTCGAGGGCGTGGGTTTTGATCCACCATTCGGAGGCTTTAATCAAAAGGTCAGGCGTGTCGTTCTTGTTGGTAAAGAGCGCGTAGAAAGACAGGCCGCCAGAATGCGCCCAGTGAGACGGGGACATGCGGATGTGCGTGCGAAGCCATACTATTCAGCTTCGCAGTTTCAGGCGAGTCACCTTTTACTCGGCACCACACTTTTGCAGTGTATTCGCAGGTTGAAAGTTTCGAGTCGGTTGGCAGTCAAAAACGGCACGTTCTGGCCGCAGCGAGTCCAGTCACCGGAATTCAATCGGTTGGCACGGCCAGAAACCCTCGGCAAAATGGTGAGGGTTTTGCTACGTTTCTGCAGTGCGGCGAATGGCAAAAAAGCCCACACAGCCGACCTTGTGGCATATCGCAGCAAAGGTCCGCGTTCCGTCTTCAGGAAAGTCTGGTTCCTCTTATCACGATTGTGTATTTTAACTATAATGCGACTGCCATGCGGGACAACTCAGAGATCAATTTTCGGACTCGCGTGTATTCATTCGCTCACAATCCATGCGTCCATCGCAGGTTTACTGGGCCAGTTGGTTGCCCACCCTTTGCGCCATGCATTCAACAGACCGCCCAGCCGAGCACCGCAGGATTTTTGCATAGAATGCTTGAGCGCTTTGATTGTGCAGTGCATCGCGGCGACGACTGATGCGCCCTTTGCACGGGGTTGCCGCCTGCACATTCGCTGGGCCGCTTTCGGGCCAAAAAAATGCGTACCTAGCGCTTTCAGTCGTTATGTTGAGACTGGGACTGTTGGAGCGCGATGTGAAACGGCCTCAATCAAATTCTTTTCGGTCATCTCATCGCCAGAGAATTCACCAACTATTCGACCATCTGACATGGCAAGGATACGATGGCTCACGCCTAAAACTTCAGGCATTTCCGAAGATATGACGATAACAGCTAATCCATTTTCGGCGAGCCCTGCGATCAATTCGTGAATGGCCGACTTGGAACCGATATCAATGCCCCGTGTAGGTTCGTCCAAGATTATCAGATTGGGCTCTGCGCAGAGCCATTTCGCTAGAACAAACTTTTGCTGATTACCGCCAGACAAATCTGAAAGTACCTGCTCTGGTCCTGTCGTTTTGATGTCCAACCGTTTTTTGTACTTTTCAAAAACGCGCATTTCAGCGCCAATGTTCATGATCGTCGCGCGAGAGAACATGCCAGGGTGCGGCAGTGAAATATTCGCGCGTCCACCTTGCCCCATGACAAGGCCCTGCTCTTTTCGGCTTTCGGGCACCAAGGCCATTCCAAGATCGGTCGCTTTGCGCGGCGTGAGGCGCCCAGTGGGTTGACCGTGCCAGAAGATCTCGCCTGCATCCAATGAGCGGACACCGAAAATGGTTTCTACCAACTCAGAACGGCCAGCACCTACTAACCCATAGAGACCTAAAACCTCACCTTGGCGCACGGAAAGTGAGACATCGCGAAAATGCCCAGAATTTGCTAAGTTTTCAACACGCAAGACCTCTGCCCCGTGGGTTGATTTTGCCCGATGAAAGAACTTTTCAAGTTCGCGTCCAATCATCATCTGTGTGATCTGGCCTACATCCGTGTCAGCAGTTTGGACGGTACCCTGTATTTGACCGTCCCGCAGCACTGTGACGCGATCCGTTAGGTCAAATATCTCGTCCATCTTGTGCGAGATATAGACAATCCCGACTCCTCGACCGCGCAAATCACGGATGGTTGCGAAAAGAAGGTCTTTTTCTGTGTCGGTCAGTGAAGCCGTTGGTTCATCAAAAATGACCACATTCGCTTCGAAGGCGTTGGCGCGGGCGATTTCGACCATTTGCTGTTTCGCAATTGAAAGTGAACCCAATCGAACATTTGGGCCGAAGTCGGCCCCAAGTGCGGTTAAGGCTGCTTGCGCGTCTTTGTTCAATTTTGATTTACGCAAAACACCAAGCCAATTGGTGGGCCAAGCACCTAGAAAGATGTTTTCTGCGACTGAAAGTTCAGGCGAAAGCGACAGTTCCTGATGGATAAGAAGTATTCCCTGATGCCGCGCATCAAGCGGTGAGGCAATATGAACTGGGTGGCCGTTATAGATGAGTTCACCTTCATCTGCCTTGTATAACCCTGCCAAAACCTTCATCAGAGTTGACTTCCCAGCACCGTTTTCACCAACCAGTGCATGGACTTCACCAGGTCGGATATCAAAGCTGACTTTGTCTAAGGCGATGACGCCTGGAAAGGTTTTGGTTACTTCGTTGACGATCAGGATTGGGGGCTGTGTTTGCATCATCGCGCCTCTGTTTTGTGTGCCAGAAAGCGGTCAAGCAATAGTGCCAGTATCAGTACCGCCCCCATTACCATCAATTCTACATAATTTGGCGTATTAAGCAGACGTAGGCCATTGCGCAGCACCGCCAGCGTCATGACGCCGCCAATTGTTTTCCACATTGAGCCAAAGCCACCGGTCAGGCGTGTGCCCCCCAGAACAACGGCAATAATGGTCCAAAGTTCCCAGACTTTGCCCGCGTTTGGCTCTGCTGTTCCAAGTCTCATTGAGAGCAATATACCGGCCACGGCTGCCATCGTACCGCAGATCGTAAAGTTGATGATCTTGTGGCGTTTGATGTTGATGCCGGCATCGTGGGCCGCTTCGATATTGTCCCCGATTGCAAAAGTCTCACGGCCGTGGCGGGTGCTCGAAAGCACCCACTGAAAAAACAGCGCAAGGATAAAGAAAATCAGAGCCGTGACGGACACCGGGCCAAGATAGATTTCAGCATACTCGGTATAGCTGAAATCTTGCACCATCAAAGCATCTTCGCCCGTATAAATGAAGACAAGCCCACGGATGCCAATCAGCGCACCTAATGTGACGATAAATGAATGGATGCCAGAATATGCGGTGATCGCACCATTCAGGAACCCCAGGGCGGCACCAGACAAGAGACTGAAGAACACTGCGGGCCAGATACCAACCTGACCCTGCAAGCCGATGGCCAGCGCTGTCGCAAGGGCCAGCGTTGCCCCGACGGACAAGTCGATTTCACCGTCGATCATCACCATTGTCATGCCCACAGCAAGGATACCGATAAAGGCTCCCTGCGTCAGGACATTCGAAATATTATTGACGGTCAGAAAGAAGGGTGACGCAAGGGAGAATGTGAGAACCACCAAGCCCAGAAATATCCAGATATGGTTGCGAAAGAGCCAAGTGAGGATGGTGACCGAACCGCGAGGCAGATTGGTTGTATTCATGATTGTCATGCGAGGATCCTTCCGCGTTTACCTGCCAAATCAGCCCAAACCGCGACGATAATGACTGCCCAGGTGACGAGCCACTGCACATAATAAGCAAAGCCCATCAAAAGCAGGCCGTTCTGGATAAAGCCAAGCATTGAAATGCCAATCACCGTGCGCCAAACGCTGCCGCTGCCGCCTAGCATTGAAGTGCCGCCCAGAATGATTCCGGCCAGAACCGTCAACTCATATCCTTGACCAATTGTGCTTTGTGCCCCCATGACGCGGCTTCCAAGGATGATGGCTGCGAACCCGGTGGCCAAGCCGGAAAGAACATAGGCCCAAAACACCGTGCGCGAAGATGATATGCCTGAGAAGTTCGAGGCCGTTTCATTGCCCCCCACCGCGTAAATTTGCCGCCCGAAGACCGTCTTTCCAAGCAAAAATGCGGCCAGCGCTGCAACGCCGAGAAATAAGAGAACGGGCACTGGGATACCAAATAGATCCGAACGCCCAAAGAACCGAAACCAGGTTGTCTGGGCGTTGGGGATATTGACGTTGCTGCCGCCAGAATAAAACAGGGTGAGCCCTTGTAGGAATGACAGCATGGCCAGCGTTACGATCAGGGCGTTCAGTTTGAGATAGCCCACTAACAATCCGTTGAATGCGCCAAGTGCCACGGCAGCAAGCAAAGTCACTAGAATTGCTAGAAACGGTCCAACATAATTGTGCTGATCCACGAGCACGACAGTCAGCAGGGTCAGCATTGATCCAACGGATAGATCTAATCGTCCGGTGAGCACAACGAATGTCGTGCCAATCGCAATCATACCAGTAATTGAGACCTGCCGCAGCACATCCAATATATTTCCAACGCTCAGGAATGCGTCGGTGTTCAGAGCTACCACCATAAAAAATACTGCGAATGCGACTAAGAGGCCGCGCTTCTTGAGCTGCGCAATCAGGCCAATATATGGCTTCATAATATGAATCCCCCCCGTTCAAATGACACTAGGAGGCAGCGTTTCGTGATCCTAGCACAATGAAGTCCAAATTGGACTTTTGTGAGGAGGGCTACGGCAGCTTACCCAGCTTTTGAAATATCAACTTTGGATATGTTGCCGCTTGCCCCAATATAAAATGGGCTGAAAATAGGATGTAAGAGGCAGATGATGGCGTTACCATCTGTCTTGGGAGGATTTTTTGGCGCCATGGAGGAAGAAAATATGCTAAATTTTAGTAAGTTGGTTGCGGGTGCATTAGCTGCGATGATTGCAGTTCCTGCAATTGCACAGGAAGCGCCTGACTGGCTTGGGGGAGAGCTACAAAAGCCACTTTCGGAGACACGAATTGGCATTACGGTTCTGTATCCGGGGTCAAATTCCTACCAGGCGATGTATGCAGAGACAGCTGCCGCCTATGCCGCAGAGCTGGGGATCATGGCAACCGTGATGGACCCGCAAGGTGATCCTGCGATACAATTTGACCAGATCCAAGATATGGCCTCACAGAATATGGATGCCATTGTCGTCTGGCCAACATCGCAGAATGCGTTGATACCGGCTATTCGTGACGCATCGCGCTCAGGAATTCCTATCATCACCTCGAACTCGCCAATTGGTGAAGCCGGGCGTCGCTATATCCTTGGCCATACCGGACCCGATGACTGCGCGCTGGCGGAGCAGGCAGCCGAAATGCTGGGAAGTGCCATTGGCGGCGAAGGCAATATTGTTGTGGTTGAAGGAACTCCAGGTTATTCGGTTTCGATCCTGCGTGGAAACTGTTTCCTCGACAAACTTGCGGATGATTTTCCCGATGTAAATGTTCTGGACAGCCAAACTGCTGAATGGAACCGGGAAAAAGCCCAGACTGTGATGGAAACATTCTTGACCCGTTTCGGCGATCAGATCGACGGTGTTTACGCTTTTGATGATGGTATGGCGCTGGGTGTTGTCAGCGCGCTGCAAGCCGCTGGCAGGTCTGCCGGCGACGTAAAAATTGTGAGCTGCAACCAGTTCGGTGAAGGTTGGGACGCCATGAAAGAGGGCTGGATTTCTGGCTCAGGCAAGCAATCCCCGATCGACGATGCAATTCTGGCGATCCAGACTGCAGTTCGGGTAGCGAACGGCATCGAAGTGCCTGCGTTACAAGAGATTGAGCGGGCTCAGATCACAGCAGAAAACGTCGATGAATTTGAACGTCCCACTTGGTAAACTACTCTGATACATCGCCTGCACCGAGTCCGTGAATCGGTGCAGGCAACTTTTTAAGGGGCCATTTTGGGCCCTGTTTATATGATTAAAAAAATCCAGCTCAGTGGCCATATTTTTGCCGTTGGTCTGACCCGGAACGGTTAAGTTTTTTCGCTGAATGTTATGGTTTAAATTCTGTGCTGAACATGCGTTGGTATATATATTTCCAGCATAAATCGGGACATTGATGATGCGTTGAGTTTGCCACCCTAAGGTCGCATGAACGTCTAGCATTCTCCGCTCCAACCTATGAGATTGAACGGATACAGGATGTGTATGACACGCTTGCAGGCAGCCCAGGAAACATTAATTCAATTATAGATATGTCGGGCAACTGGTGTTGAAAAAAAGAATTGTGGATTAGTGACAGGCCGCTTCAGTGGGTTCTTTGTTGTAATACCTGTTCGATCCGACTTTGCGCAGCACCGAGCGCTTCCGGTATTAATTTTTGTTGCTGCAGCATCAAATAAATTTCTTCTCCAAGAATTGAAACAATGTCTGCAAACTCAGGTATCGGAGGGCGCGGCCAAACTTGCAGTGTTCCGTTCTGTTCCATTTGGTCGATATCTTGGATCATGCTTGATTTTGATTGGACTTCGGGATCTGCACTGGTGGAAAATCGCGGGCTGGTCAGACTCCCATGCTGAACATAGAGTTTCATCAACTCGGGCCGCGTCAGATATTCCATCGCTTTCCAAGCGGCGGCTATGCGATCACTGCTTATCGACGCAGGAAGTGCAAGAACAAACCCCCCCACTGGTGACACCCGTTTCAATCCGAATTTCGCTGGATGGGACGTGCAAACAACGTTGCCTTGAGCAACTGATTCATCATCCTGTTCAAAGCGTGCAGCCCGAATTGACCAACCATAGGTCATCGCGGCCTTTCCGGCTGAGAAAATGCTAATGCGACGGTCCCAATCACAACGAAGACTGTCTGGATGTGCATAGGGAAGCAGATCAAGTAGGAATTGTGCCGTTTCACGACCCGCCTCAGTATCAATCAGCGGGCGAAAGTTTTCGACATCAATTGAATCCGTATCGAAGCCATCTGCCCTGGGCGACAGATCGATCACTGGAGACCCGAAGTCCGCCAAGGTCTGCATGAAGGTATGGGCCACCGGTGTGCCACGACCGTAGTTCATCACGATACCAGACTGGTCCCTGCGCGCACCATGCAGCGCCTTTGCCGCCTGCAAAAGCTCCTCGGTTGTGCGAGGAATGCTCAACCCAACTTCGTCCAATAAGTCCCGCCGACAGAACAATAGCTCTACGGTAGGCTGAATAGGAATTCCATATTGCTGGTTGCGGTATCGCGCTGCATGCCAAATGGTAGCGTGAAAATCTGATCCGCGATACGATTGCTTTTCCAAGATGTCATTCAGAGGCATGATTACATTGCTATTCGCAAGTTGCCCAATCCACGGCAAATCAACAGCCACAATGTCATATTTTGATTTTGTCCGTTTTTGGTTTTCAAAAATTTCATGATGGAGTTGGTCCAGCGGCAAATTGGTAAATTCAAATTGGGCGCCACAAAGTTCGTTTAGCGATGGGGTGAGCTCCTTAAGTGTTTTGAACGTTGGGTCGATGGGACCCAAGACACGGATCACGCGCTCTTTGCCGATGCCGACACGCATCGCGTTGGGATAGGACAAAATCCGCGAGGCCATGTAATGGCCTCCAAAATAGAATCCTGCTTCAGTCCCTTCGGATTCGTCATCGGTGAACCCAAAAGTATCGCCAACTGTGCGTTTGAAATCTGCGGCGTAGGCCTCGAATTGCGAAATCAAGTCACGAGTTGGATGCAACGAGAAGGACTTACCGCTCTTGGATCGGGACCTGCGTAGCAAAAGCCCCTCGTCGATCAATTCCCCAATCCGCCGCATGGCTGTTCCGTAAGGCACTTCTGCCGCATCTGCGAGTGATGTGATCGTCAGAAGCTTGCCTTCCAGATGCCGTTTCATCGCATAGGTGATAATATTCCAGCGCGCGTCGATCGACGCCAATGCCGATTGCCTGTCGCCTAGCTTGCGCAAGGAACCTGCAAAATTCAGAACGCGAAGAAGCTCGTCTCGAGTCATCTGTAATAATCCATGTTGGACATTTTAGTAGTCTAAGGATCGTGGCGTGTCGGCAAACAGCAAAAATGTCCAAATCTGACATCGTCAGATTTCAGAGTTTAGAGCGTGTAGCAAGTCTATGCCAAGTCGGCCGCAGAAAATGAAAATAAATGTGAGGCGTGTAATAAACGGGGCGGTCACTGAATTTGCCCATATTTTGGCTGGTGCTGGCTCTGCAGTTTGTGTCGTCGCTAGACGACTGGGTGAAGCCGAGCATAAAGTACTTTTGCTCGAAGCCGGTGGAAAAGACAGAAGCCCTTTCATACCTGTGCCGCTCGGCTATTCGATGCTTTACGATAACCCCAAGGTGAACTGGTGCTTAAACTTCGAACCTGAGCCTTTCCTCAACAATCGCCGCCTGTTTCAGCCACGTGGAAAGGGGATGGGAGGCACTGGGTCAATTAACGGGATAACTCATATGCGTGGCCAACCCCAAGATTTCAATGGATGAAAAGAGCGGGGTTGTGCTGGATAGGGCTGGGATGACGTTCTGCCCTTCTTTGAGAAAAGTGAAGATCAAGAGTGCGGTGAAAGTGAATTTCATGGAGTTGGTGGACCAGTTTCCGTGTCAGATTTGCCGTCGCCACATGCATTGGGCGTGGCCTTTCATCAAGCGTCTGAAAACCTTGGCGTTCCACGCAGCTTCGACTTCAACAGAAGGCAGTGGCTAAGTCCAGACGACCGCCCCTAAGCGGCGGCGGCGGCAGGTGGTGAGCTTGACGCCGCTGTTAGCACAGCGGCGTAAAAGATGGCGTCCAAGTAAGTTGTTTTAGCTGGCGCGGTGCGTGTCGCGCCAGCTAGCAACTCATTTTGAGTTGCAGACGTCCGTGCCCGGTGCAGTGAACGGCCTCTTCCGGCCTATTTTGTTGAAAAACTCTTGTTGATTTGAGGCTTGGCCCCTGATTCAATTGTTCCTGACAACAAGGGGTAATTGCGATGTTGGGACCGAAACAAGAGGCACAAGGCGCGTTGTTTTATGAGTTTTCGATCGACGATCACGTTCCTCAAGATCATCTGCTGCGATCCATTGAGCGGTTTATCGACCTGTCCGGCATTCGCCAACATCTCACCGATTTCTACAGCCATACAGGCCGTCCTTCGATTGATCCGGAACTGCTTATTCGCATGCTGTTGGTGGGATATTGCCTCGGCATCAGGTCTGAACGTCGCCTCTGTGAAGAGGTTCACCTGAACCTTGCTTACCGCTGGTTCTGTCGACTGGATCTGAGCGACAACGTGCCCAATCATTCGACATTCTCCAAGAACCGCCCCTCTCATGGTTTGCAAGCAAACCACTGCCGGGCAGTGCATGGTCGTTTCCGCGACAGCGATCTGCTGCGTCACTTGTTTGAAACGACTGTGGCGCGATGCATGGCGGAGGGTTTGGTGAGTGGCCAGCGCTTTGCGGCAGATGCCAGTTTGATCGAAGCTGACGCTAACAAGCAGAACTCAACACCGAAGACCGATTGGGATCACAGCGCGATCGACCCATCACAAGCACCGCGCGCTGTGATGGAATATCTTGGCGTTCTAGATGACGCTGCATTTGGTGCCGCCTCAGACTTGGCACGAGCTGACGCCCGCTCAGGATCACGCGCGATGGCGCGCCGGTCATAATAAGTGGAAGGGGCAAACTGCAGCGCCCTGCAGATTGGCTCGACCCCAAGTGCCTCTCGGCTTTCCGCAATGAAATCCATCATTTGCGAAACGGGCGGTCGAGCTCCGCCTGTGCAAAATACGCCGACGCCTTACGCAAAATCTCATTGGCTTGACGCAGTTCGCGGTTCTCACGCTCAAGTTCCTTGATCCGCGCCTTCTCAGCGCTGGTAGGCTCTGGCCGTTCGCCGCCATCGCGCTGGACCTGACGGGCCCAAACGCGAAGGCTGTCCGGCGAACAACCCAATTTACCCGCGATCGCCGTCAGCGCCGCAGCTTCGCTCTGATATTCATCGCGGTGTTCCATAAGCAGCCGAACCGCACGCTCGCGGAACTCAGGTGAATACGGCTTCGAGGTCTTCTTCTTTTGTGTCTGTTCCATAACGGGCAATTCTCCGAGAGTTTTGCCCTCCGGTAAAGCCGGGCCGGTTCACAGCGCGTCCGTGCAGGGTCTAATTGCGATGCTGCCGCAAGTGCCAAGGCATCCCATCTTGAACACAGCGCGCAGACTTCGTCGATGCTGGACCCGTGGGTATGACCGCAGCCACATGTTTCGTTCTGACCATATCTACGCACAAGACCGTCCTGCTCGAATGACCAGAACCGCTCCGATGCCGTCGATAGTTCATGAGGGATGACTTGGATTGTGCAAGAGTCCGGGAGGGCTAATGAGGCCAGAAAGATGTTGCGGCTGCTGTCCGGGAGAACATCCGACTTTGTCGCAACGGGTTCTGCGCCATCTTCGTTGCCGAGGCATCCAACACTTTCCCTTTCGAGATTGAGGGTATCAACAAAAAAAGGACGTGAATGTGTCAAAGGTCCAGAAAATATGCAGCCCGCTAAGTCTTCGGTCTTCGGGGACCAGAAATCCTGTTCAGGCTGTGACGAAGATATGGGGATGTGCCCCAGCATTACCGCTGAGACACATCACCCAAAAAATGTGGTCAAGACTATCCGCGAAGTCCCACTATGGTTCCACTAAATGTTCTGGTCACAGGCATTCCACAAGGGTTGACGCAAGATTGCGCATGAGTTGGGGATAGAGCGCGAGCCCCGGCTCAAGATTAGATCCCAACGGGTCAAGAATACCTGTTGCTGCTTCCGTTCCGTCCATCACCGTAGCGACAAGACCTGCGTTGAACTGCGGCTCTGCCAGCACGCAGTCGATGCCCTCAGCAGCAATCCTTGCGCGAATTTCGGCAATCCTGGCCGGGCTCGGATCAGAGGCGTCGCTGATCGAAATTGCACCAGAAGCTATGAATTCAAAAGCGGATTCGAAATACTGATAGGCATCGTGAAAGACGATGAACTGCCCACCACGCACTGGCTCCAGCATATCGTTGATGTCGATGGTCAGTTTGTCGAGTTCGGCGCGGCCTGTGGCAGCATTGGCAAAGTAGGCACCAGCATTTTCAGGATCGGCGGCGGAAAGCTGGCTCGCGATCACATTGAGCCAAGTTGCGGCGTTGAGTGGCGAAAGCCACGCGTGAGGGTCATGCGCACCGTGGTCGTCATGGCCCTCATGGCCGGCTTCTTCCTCAGCATGATCGTCATGTTCCTCGTGTTCGTCTTCGGTATGATCTGCATGGTCTTCGCCCTCATGATCGGCGCCTTCATGTTCGTCCTCGCCGTGCTCATGGACCTCGAATAATGCTCCTTCCCGCATCTCCAACTCGATTGTACCTTCGGCTTCCAGCAGCTCTGTTACTGATGCGTTTGTGGCTAGGGTCACGATTGCATCGCCCAACCAGGGCGTCAGATCAGGGCTGACCCAGAACACCAGATCAGCCTCTTGAAGGGCTTCCGCTTCGGAAGGACGGAGCGAATATTCATGCGGGCTGCCACCGGGCTGGACGATCAGATCAGGCGTTCCAATGCCATCCATGACGCGTGCCACGAGCGAATGGACTGGCGCGATGTCGGCTGCCACGCGGGGCACCTCCGCTAGGGCAGTTCCGCCCATCAGGGCGGTAAAAAGTGAGAGCGGCAGGAGCGTTCTGGACATTGAGTCCTCCATGTGATTATATAACATTACAGCTTTCTTAAAGGAAATGTAATAACATGACAAGTGGTTCTCCCGTCGCCCCAGAAGACGTGACCCCGCCAGTCGGGTTTGCGCACCACGATCATGCCACTTGCGTCGTAGATGGGCTGTCGGCGGCCGAAGCGCGCTGCAGCGGCGAAGGGCTCCGCTTCACGCCGGTACGCCGCAAGGTGTTGGAGATATTGTTGCAAGAACACCGCGCGCTTGGGGCCTATGTTATTCTCGACCGATTACGTGATGACGGGTTCGGATCACAGCCGCCTGTTGCCTACCGCGCACTCGACTTCCTTGTGACCAATGGTCTCGCGCACAAAATCGAACGGCTCAATGCATTTATCGCCTGTGCCCATCCCCATGCGCCCCATGCGCCCGCATTCATGATCTGCCGTTTGTGCGACGCGGTTGCTGAGGCGCAATCTTCCCCTGCCCGAGGTGCCCTAGGTGCTGCCGCCCGTGCGACGGGGTTTCGGATTGAGCGCACTGTGGTTGAAGCCGAAGGCGTTTGTCCCAGTTGTGCCGAAGAGGCTGACGCGTGAGCCTCGTTTGTGTCGATGACCTAAGCATCAGCTATGGCTCGAAAACCGTCTTGTCGCACGTATCACTTAGTGTTGAACTAGGTGAAATCGTGACCATTGTCGGGCCGAACGGCTCTGGCAAAACCAGCTTGTTGCGCTCCATCATTGGCGCGGTCAATCCTGCGCGGGGTCGGGTTACACGCAGGTCCGATTTACGTTTGGGCTATGTCCCGCAGCGGTTGCACATCGACCCAACACTCCCGATGACCGTCGCGCGGTTTCTCGCACTTCCAGATGGGGTCGCGCGCACGAACATTGATGGCGCGCTTGCTCAAGCGGGTGTGCCAAACCTGTCAGACGCGCAAATGTCGCGGCTTTCAGGCGGACAGTTCCAGCGCGTACTTTTGGCCCGCGCGCTAATCGGCAAACCCCAACTTCTGCTGCTGGACGAAGCAACGCAGGGCCTAGATCAACCGGGATCCGCTGCTTTTTACCGTCAGATTGAGACTGTGCGGCGTGAATCCGGCTGCGCTGTTCTGATGATTAGCCACGAATTGCACGTGGTCATGAGCGCGTCAGACCGAGTGATCTGCCTCAACGGTCATGTCTGCTGCGAAGGGACGCCAGAGGTTGTCGCCTCGGCCCCGGAATACCGCGCGCTCTTCGGGTCGGGTACAATGGGGGCGCTGGCGCTTTATCGTCACGATCATGATCACGGGCATGATGACGAGCATTGTGCTGGACACGGGCATGATCATCCCCACGACCATATGGAGACCGCAGAATAATGCTGGATGATTTCATGATGCGCGCCACGCTGGCCGGGATTGGTGTCGCACTTGCGGCAGCCCCACTGGGATGTTTCGTCGTTTGGCGTCGAATGGCCTATTTTGGCGACGCGACGGCGCATGCTGCGATTTTAGGCGTGGCCCTGTCACTGGCCCTGTCGATTTCGGTCTTTGCGGGGGCCATGGTCATCGCATTACTGATGGCACTGACGGTGAACCTGCTGACGGGGCGGGGATATGCGATGGACACGCTCTTGGGTGTTCTCGCCCATTCAGCGCTGGCCTTTGGATTGGTAGCTGTGTCGTTCCTGTCGGGTATCCGGATTGACCTGATGGCTTATCTTTTCGGTGATATTCTGGCCGTGTCGCGTTTGGACCTGACTGTCATTTGGGGTGGTGCAGCCCTTGTTGTGGCGCTCATCGGGTGGCGCTGGTCGGCGCTTCTGACCGCGACGCTAAATGAAGATCTTGCATATGCCAGCGGGATCGATCCAAAGCGCGAACAACTTGTCCTGACGCTTGCGTTGGCCATCACGGTCGCTGTCGCGATCAAGGTCGTAGGTGTGTTACTGATCGCTGCGATGCTGATCATCCCTGCCGCCGCCGCGAGACCCCTGAGCCGTACACCCGAAAACATGGCTTTGGTGGCCGCAGGCATCGGCAGTGTCTCGGCCTTGGTCGGGCTGCGGGCGGCCTATATCTTTGACACACCAGCAGGACCGTCAATTGTCTGCGTAGCCGCCATAATATTTGCAGCGCTCAGCATCGCAGGCAGTGTCCGAGCATCCAGCTGATGATCAATTTGTAACCCAACTCTCAAAACAGCGATACTAGAAGGAAAAAGACCACTTTGATGGTCCTTTCTGCGCGTTTTGCCTCGAAAATGCGCAATCTTGGCGCTCGCTGCCAGCTTTATAGGCTTTAAGCTAATTTCGCTGCGCAAACTTAGTTTTGGATTGGAGATCGAAACATTCAGTTTGAGCGTTTGGCCGGAGACCCTCGCCTGAAAACATCGGTTCGCAATTCTCACACACTTTCGTTGCATCTAACTGTTCCATCCCGGATGATCACATTGACCCTCGGCGTTCGGCCTTTTTCATGGCAAGATCGGTCTTAGAGGACATTCGGAAGGAGAAACGTGATGCTCATTCGACTGCATAGTCAAGCGACGACGACACCAAAGATTAGAGCCGCCATTCAAGCCAGCGACGATCCGGCCTGGATGGTGGGTGAACGCTACGGCATCTCTGAGCAGACCGTTTTGAAGTGGCGACACCGCGACGGTGTCGAAGACCGCAGTCACACGCCACATCGCTTGCAAACGACGCTCACGCCAGCGCAGGAGTTTGTTGCGGTGGCGTTGCGTAAGACGCTTTTGGTGTCACTTGATGACTTACTTGCAGTGGTCCGGGAGTTTCTGAATCCGAACGTTTCACGCTCGGGCTTGGATCGATGCTTGCGTCGTCATGGGGTGGGTAATCTGCGCGACCTGAAGGTCAAAGAGGCGAAGCCAAAGCACAGCGCCTTCAAGGCTTATGAGCTCGGATACATCCACATTGACGTTAAATATCTGCCGCAAATGGCCGATGAGACATCACGCCGCTACTTGTTTGTCGCCATCGATCGCGCCACGCGGTGGGTGTTCATTGGTATCTATAGCAACAAAACTGCCGCCAATGCCCGACGTTTCCTACGTGACCTTGAGCGCGCTTGTCCGCTGCACATTCGCACCATTCTTACCCCCTCTCGGGATATTGCTGCGCAATACCCTGCCGGGCAATGGATAATGGGAAGGAGTTCACTGACCGCCTCTTTGGCCTGCGCAAGCGTGCCGCGACCGGCAAACATGAGTTTGACAAGCTGTGCACCGAACTCGGCATCGAGCACCGTTTGACACCACCACAATCGCCTCAAACCAACGGCATGGTTGAGCGGTTCAACGGGCGTATAGAGGATGTCCTTCAAAGCCATCACTTCCGATCAGGGGAAGACCTTAATGCGACGATGCACCGTTATGTCTTGCTCTATAATCGACAACTCCCGCAGTCTGTTCTGCAGAGCAAAACGCCCTCGCAGGCCATGAAAGACTGGCACAAACTCAAACCAGAGTTGTTTAAGAAAAGCCCCTACTACCTCACTGGATGTGACAGCTAACGTCTGCATTTTTTTGGGGGACCTGAGCTCTCGCATATGCAAAGTGCTGTGTTGAGGCTCCTGCATAGCAAGACATTTTTGATCAGATTTGTGCATTTGTCAGAAGCAGTCATGTGTTCCCGCTGCCCGGCAGTTGGTTGCAAGGCAATCAATGAGAGGGGCCTGTTTGCGCGGTTTTGACCGCTGCCCCCCTCTCGGCAGATTGCTACGCAATCGCCTGCTGGGCAACGGATGGGTTCCGCAGACCAAGTCCCTTACAGCTTAGCGGGCTATATCGCCCGGGACTTTCGACGGGGTGTCCTGGTTTTGGCGGCAGACTTATGCACCATCATCTCGTGGGTCTTGCTAACTCTTTGTTCTTCCTCTCTTAAGTAATGTGCGTTGTATAAGGTTCGTTGCGCGTTAAAACGGCCCAGACGATCCTTGCCGTTTTATTGGCCCCTCTCGGGCAGCGATAGCGACGGTTGCGACGCGCGCGGGTTTTCGTTCCAGCAGTGATGTCAGCCACTTGCTTGCTCGCTCCGGGTGCGACTTGGTCTGTCGGACGAGTGATGTCATGCTAACGACCAGCAATGATCGTAAGTATTGATCACCCATTCACTGCCCCCTCTCACACATGCTGTGCATGTGTTGCCCGGCAACGGGACAGGGTATTGCGTCACGCCATGGGCGTGCTTGCAGCACGACGCAATGTCCCGAGAGGGTTGTAATGCGCCCGAGTTTCTCTTTACCGCCGCTGGATTTGTTCGCGGGCGTCAACCCCAACCATGCTGCAAACTCGCGGCCATTGCTGAATTGATGGCCATCACCAATGCTGGCGATGATCGCCGAGGCTGTCACAACACCAACGTCCCACTGCCCAGCAGGGCATGTTTACATGCCCGAGAGCGGGAATAGTGCGCAACAAACGGACCCGCACATCTTCCTTGGCGACCAGCTTGAGCCGATCTTCATACCACCGAATCCGTACATGCAATGCCATGAGATGTTCGCATAGATTATGGATCACTTCCTTGGCAATTTCGGGCAAGTCTAGCACTTCGCCTACTAAAACATCCTCTGCAAATCCGATGATCCTCGCGAGGCCCCTCGCGATGTAAACGCCGAACTCAGCGACCATACCACGCAAGCCATTGATCAACTGGGTGCGTTGTCGGACAAGCAGAGCCCGTGCGCGATGGAGCGACAGCAGAGCTTGTTGCTCAACGGTTTTTATCGCAACAAATCTCATCGTCGGACGCGTTACCGCTTCACAAATGGCCTCGGCATCGATGGCGTCAGACTTCCCGCGTTTGACGTATGGTTTGACATACTTCGGTGGGATCAGGCGGACAATATGGCCCAACGCTGTGAACTCCCGAGCCCAATGATGCGCACTGCTACAGGCCTCCATACCAATGAGACAGGGTTCAAGCTTCGTGAAGAACGGTAATAGTTGTGCGCGTCTCAACGGCCTGTTGAAGACGACCTCTTCGTCTCTAGCGATCCCGTGAACTTGAAAAATGTTCTTGGCCAACCTCTCAGCGATTGCTGCGCATTCGCCTGCCGGTCGATGGATCAACGCCTATTGTTGTAACTTGCATGGGGTGGCTCCTCTCATATGCAGATATCGACACCTGCATTATAGCGCATTGCGACGCTGGTTGGAGCAGGAGGCATCAACCCCATCAGGTTTCCGCCAATTTTGTTGAAAAACACCGTATTGTTGTCGCAGAAAGTTGGGCGTCGAACAGGGCGCGAGCGCTTTTCCTATCACGCTTTGCGCATTTGCTGCGGTGCAGTCTCGCTGTCCAAGGTGATGCAGCGGATCAAAGGGCGCTCGTCGCGGCGGGTTCAGATGGAGTTCCCAGAGTTGCGCAAACGCTATTGGGGAAGGCGGTTTTGGGCCCGTGGATATTTCTCGACAACGTCAGGAAATGTCACCGACGATGTCATCCTGCGTATCTGGAATTACAGTCCAATCGCGATGCTACCGGCCTCGGCCGGTAGTGGTTCACTTTAGCTCATCGTAGGGCATCACCAATCTCCCCCTCAGCAGCGCGTGCTGGGCTCCGCGCTTCGCGATACTTTCAGTGGGCAGGCGGACAAAACGCGTTCTGTACTACGTCTTTGCCCGTTCAACGCCTTGCACAATGGCTTCGTGCAATTTGTTTTCCAGCGCATCGCGTTTTCCCTGCGCATGGTATTTAAGGCCGAACATGTCTTTGACGTAAAATGTATCCACCACTTGTTCACCGTAAGTCGCGATAACGGCGCTGGCAATGTAGACGTTGTTGTTGGCCAAAGTGCGGGTCAAATCGTGCAGCAGGCCGGGGCGGTCGCGGGTGTCGACCTCAATGATGGTGTAAATCTCGCTTCCTTCGTTGTCGAACGTGATGGACGTTTTGACGCGGAACGCTTTTTCCCGCTTCTTCACCTTGTCTTTTCCGGCCAACGCGTCGCGCGCAACGACTTCACCCTTTAACGTGCGTTCGATCACCTCGCGCAGACGTGGCAGGCGAATATCCTCATAGGGCGTGCCCTCGCTGTCTTGCACCCAGAACGCAGCGGTGGCGAAGCCGTCTTTGGATGTGAATGTGCGGGCATCGACCACGTTCGCCCCGACGAGCGACAATGCCCCACACATGCGGCTAAAAATTCCTGGATGATCGGCCATCGCGAAACAAACGCGGGTGGCGTCGCGGTCTTCATCGGGGGTCAGGTTGATACGCACTTCGTCATTGCCAAGACCGCGCAGCATCTGCGCGAAATCCACATGGGCGGTGACGTGCAGACCCTGCCAATAGGGGGGGTAGTGACGCGCAACTTCGGCCCGCAGCGCTTTCTCACCCCAATCAGCCCCACTCAATTTGGTCAATACAACACGCAGGTTCTTGCGGGCCTCGGTGCCGCGTTCTTCGCGGTTCAGCGCTTCCATACCGTTTTCCAGAACAAAGCGGGTTTGACGATACAGCGCGCGGATCAGCACGGCCTTCCAGTTGTTCCACGTCCCCGGACCAACACCGCGAATGTCACATACCGTCAACACGCACAGCAGATTGAGGCGTTCAACAGTTTTTACGGCCTTTGCAAAACCACGCACCGTGCGCGGGTCGGCGATGTCGCGTTTCTGCGCCATATCCGACATCAAAAGATGGTAACGCACCAACCATTCGACCGTGTCAGAATCCTTTTTAGACAGCCCCAAACGCGGTGCCACCTTGCGCGTGATCTTAGCCCCAAGGATCGAATGATCCTCGGTCCGCCCTTTGCCGATATCATGCAGCAGCAAAGCCACGTACAGCACGCGGCGATTGATCCCACCCTTGAGGATCGACGAAGATACCGGCAGTTCTTCGTCCAGTTCCGCGCGTTCGATTTGCGCCAGATGGCTGATCGTCTGGATCGTGTGTTCGTCAACCGTGTAGTGGTGGTACATGTTGAACTGCATCATCGCGACGATGGGTTCGAATTCCGGCAGGAACGCGGCTAGCACGCCAATTTCGTTCATCCGCCGCAGACTACGTTCGGGATTGCCGTGTTTCAGCATCAAATCGAGGAAAATGCGCTGGGCTTCTTTATTTTGGCGCACCTTGTCATCGATCAGATGCAGGTTCGCTTTGATCAGCCGCAAAGCGTCGGGATGAATGAATGTGCCCGTTCGCAGGGCTTCCTCAAAAATGCGCAGCAGGTTCAGCGGGTCCTCATGGAACGTGCCGGATTTTTCCACTGTCAGACGGTTCTGCTTGATCGCATAGGGCGGTTTGGCCTTTTTGGTGCGGCTGAACAGGCGCTGCAGCATCGGTTCTGCCTTCAGATGCGCAGCCTCTTGTGCGGTCAAAAAGATGCGCGTCAATTCACCCACGCTGGTGGCGTGGCGGAAATAATCCTGCATGAAATGTTCAACGGCCCTCCGCCCGCCTTTATCGGCGTAGCCCATCGCCTCGGCCACATCCACCTGCATATCGAACGTCAGCTGGTCCGCGGCGCGCCCTGTAATTAGATGGAGATGGCAGCGCACGGCCCATAAGAACGAATGGGCCGCCCTGAATTCCAAGTATTCGTCTTGGGAGAACACCTTGTGTTTTACCAGTTCGGACGCGTCTTTCACGCCGTGGACGTATTTTCCGATCCAATAAAGCGATTGCAGATCGCGCAAACCGCCTTTGCCTTCTTTCACGTTGGGTTCGACCATATAGCGCTGGCCGCCCTGTTTGCGGTGGCGTTCGCTGCGTTCTTGCAGTTTGGCGTCGATGAATTCGGGGATGGTGGACGCGAAAAGATCCTTGCGCAGTCGTTTGGTCAGTTCAGAGGCCAAACGTGCGTCGCCAACCAAAAACCGTTCTTCGACAAGGCTTGTGCGGATTGTGTAATCTTCGCGTGCTAGGCGCAGACAGTCTTTGACCGTGCGGCTGGCGTGGCCGACTTTCAATTTCAGATCCCACAAAATGTAGAGCATGGATTCAATTAGGCTCTCTGCCCAGGGGGTCAGTTTGTAGGGGGCCAAGAATAGCAAATCCACGTCGGACTGCGGAGCCATCTCGCCGCGACCCGATCCACCGACTGCAACAAGCGCCAGACGTTCCGCTTGTGTCGGGTTCGGGTTGGGGTGCAAATGGGTGACAGCCAGCGCGAAGACTTCGATCACAATCGCATCGGTCAGCCACGCGTAGGCACGGGTTGTGGGCCCAGCGTCGAACGGCGCCGCAATGAAGGCAGCCGCGATCTTGTCGCGCCCAGATTTCAACGCATCCTTGAAAAGCTGAACGACGGCCTTGCGCCGTTCAGCCCCTGTTGTGCCAGCCCGCGCGATGGCGTCGTTGACAGCTTTGCGCAAAGCGCGCCGGTCGACGATATCGTCCGGCGTGCAAATGAGGTCATTAGGGACCGGAGTTAAGTCTAGATCAAGGGCCAGATCAGAATCCGCCGCGCCCAAAAGATTGCGGCGCTGGATCAACGATTGCGATCTGATTGTTGACGATCCGCGCCACATCGAGTGCGCGTTGGTTGGACCCATCTGGGCGCAAGCGGAAGATGCCTGTCGCACCGGCAAAGCCGGATGCGCGTGTCAGGGACGCGGTGGTCAAAGCATTGCGATCACCCGTCGCAGCCAAAGCCCCGATTGCAGCGATACCGTCATAGGCAATGCTGGCAAGCGGATGCGGGGGGGCGCCGTAAGTTGCAATGTAACGGTCGCGAAACGCAGCTTCGCGTCCTGTATCTGTCATTGTAAACATGCCACTTTGCATAGCGGGAAGGGCTGCTGCCTGTGGAGATGCGTCCCAACGAGTGATCCCAATGAGCGGTGTATTAGACAATGACACGCCCTGATCGGACAAAGATGTTGCAAGGATCGGCAGGCCGCCAGCAACGTTGTCGGTCACGAAAATTGCCTGTGCGCCGCTTGCGTTGGTGGCCGCTGCAATCGTAGAGGCGCGCGCAAAGATACCCGCTTGATTGAACGGATAGCTTTCAATGCCAGAGACCGTTCCCCCCGCGGCACGGATAGAGGTCGCGATCGAATCACGGCCCACAACGCCTGCCAGATCTTCCTGATGGACGATCATAAAGTTGCTGATGCCTTGGCTGGCAGCATAGCTGACCAAACGATCCGAGATATTGCCAAATGTGTTACCTAACACGAAGACATTTCCACCCGCGATCGCGGTGTTGTTGGAAAACGCCAAGACGTTGATGTTGGCAGGGGCAACAGCGGCGCCAACCGCATTGGCGCTAGCCGCATCAAGCGGGCCAAGGATAATCTGCGCACCTTCTGCAACGGCAGTTGCGGCCATTTGGCTCGCTAATCCGGGATCGCGGGCTGTGTTGTAGGCCCGAAGGTTGATTTCAACACCACTGAGGTCGGCAATCGCCATACGGGCCGCGTTTTCCAAGCTGGCCGCGATACGGCTTGCTTCGGCTTCACTGCTGCCGCCGGGGACAAGCAGTGCGACCTGAATCTGTGCATTCGGATTGATCATTTGGCCAGAATTGCCACCCGCACTCGTAACCGGGAGATCACAGGCCACCAGAAACGCCAGCGCGGCAAAGGCAAAAACGCGGGCTGCGGTGGGGCGTGGGTCAAAGGCACGCAGGTTGGGTCTCACTCTGGGCAAACGTGCTGACATGGACTATTCACTTTCTCTTGGTGGCGGGTGACATCCCGCTGCATCTTTGGGCGCATCATAAAGCGCGGGGCGTGAGGGTCTAGGTATGAATCACCGAACTGTTCCGCTGTCGGCAGGTCTTTACTTGTGCGCAGTGCCAATTGGGAATGCCCGTGACATAACTCTGCGCACACTGGACATACTCGCAAGCGCGGATGTGATCGCGGCAGAAGACACCCGTAGCACGCGTAAATTGATGGAAATTCATGGAATTTCAATAGGAAACCGGCCGATGGTCGCGTATCATGACCACTCTATCGCCGCCGTGCGGGATCGTCTCCTGGGCGCGGTAAAAGAGGGTAAATCGTTGGCCTATGTGTCCGAGGCTGGCACGCCACTTGTTGCCGATCCAGGGTATAAGTTAGGCGTTGATATGCGGGCGGCGGGTCTGGCCCTGACAACCGCACCCGGCGCGTCCGCTGTTTTGGCGGCTTTGACCGTGTCGGGTCTGCCAACCGATGCGTTCCACTTTGCCGGATTTTTGCCCAATAGCACAACCGCACGCCGCAGCGCGTTGACGGGCCTAAAAGATCTGCAAGCGACGGTTGTTTTGTATGAATCCCCGAAACGTATTCACGCAATGTTAAGTGATTTGCGCGATGTGTTGGGGGCTGGGCGCAATGTCGTGATCTGTCGGGAGTTGACCAAGAAGTTCGAAGAGGTGCTCGCCGGAACCGCGACCGCGGTTTTGGACCAGATTGAAGGGCGGACACTGAAAGGCGAAATTGTCGTGCTGATTGATCGCGGCGACGTGGCCGTGATGAACGAAGACGATGTGAAAGAGGCGCTGATTTCGGCAATGCAAACCATGCGCGTGAAGGATGCAGCAACGGCTGTCGCAGGGGCCACGGGCATGGCGCGACGTGATGTGTACCAACTGGCGCTAAGCCTGAAGGCTGAAACATGAACGCAAAACAACGTCGGGGTCAGACGGCGTATCATGCAGGCATGGCCGCCGAAGATATCGTGGCCGAACGTTACGCACGTTGCGGGCGTCCGATCTTGGCAGAACGGTGGCGTGGAACGGCAGGTGAAATTGATCTCATTGCCCGCGAAGGCGACACAGTTATTTTCGTCGAAGTGAAGAAAAGCCTCAGCCATGCGCAGGCCGTGACCCGTCTGACACGCCGCCAAATGGATCGAATTTATGGCGCTGGATCGGAATTCTTGGCGACCCAACCGCGTGGGCAGTTGACCGAAGTGCGCTTTGACTTGGCGCTGGTGGACGACATGGGCCGCATCAAAGTCATCGAAAACGCGTTCATGGCGGCCTAACCATTGCGCTTGGCTTGGGGCGCGTCCATGTAGGATGGAACCTATGGACTGGACCTCGTTATGACCTCTAAAAAACATCTCACCGTGGCGTTTCAGATGGACCCTATTGGTGCAATTGATATCAACGGCGACAGTTCGTTTCGCCTTGCTGAAGAAGCGCAAGCACGTGGTCATACGCTGTTTTATTACACCCCTGATCAATTAAGCTATCAAGAAGGCCACGTGATGGCGCGGGGGCAGGACTTGATCGTACGTCGCGAAGTGGGCAATCATTTCGATGTTGGTGACATGCGCGAACAGGATTTGGCAGACATTGATGTGATTTGGCTGCGCCAAGACCCGCCGTTTGACATGGGCTACATCACCACGACCCATATATTGGACCGAATTCATCCAAACACTTTGGTTGTGAATAACCCTTTCTGGGTGCGCAACTACCCCGAAAAACTGCTGGTTCTGGATTTCCCCGACCTCACGCCACCCACCGCAGTGGCCCGTGATCTTGCAACGCTCAAAGCGTTTCGCGCGCGCCACGGCGATGTGATTCTCAAGCCGCTTTATGGCAATGGTGGTGCTGGTGTTTTCAAGCTCACCCGCACGGACAGCAACCTTGCGTCCCTCCATGAGATGTTCATGGGCCTAAACCGTGAGCCCCTGATTATGCAGAAGTTTCTGCCGGATGTGAGCGCGGGTGACAAACGCATCATCCTCGTCAACGGGGATGCTGTCGGTGCCATTAACCGCGTTCCGGCTAAGGGTGAAACGCGGTCCAATATGCATGTTGGCGGGCGTCCGGAACCCATCGGCCTGACAAAACGTGACCGTGAGATTTGCGCGCGGATCGGCCCGCTTTTGCGAGAAAAGGGGCAGATTTTCGTCGGTATTGATGTGATCGGTGACTATCTCACGGAAATCAACGTCACCTCCCCTACTGGAATTCAGGAACTTGAACGTTTTGACAACGTCAACATAGCTGCAAAAATCTGGGAGGCGATTGAGGCCAAACGCCAATGACACCCTCGCGCCGGCTTCGATTGCTGAAATTTGGAATGCGTTGGCTGATTAAACCAAAGCTAAGGCGCAGCGGGACGCCCGAAAAGGCGAACCGATCGTTTGAGAGCACCGCACCTTTTTTGTTAAGCACTTTCAAAGGGTTACATCATGAACAAGACGGTCCATGTAGCCGTATTACTGCTGGCACGCCAATACCCGACCGCGCTATATTGTATTTGCATGGCGGCGCCTTTGTTACCGGATCGCAGCGCAGCTATCGTGGATTTTGTGGACGGTTGGCGAAACGCGCCAACGCGACAGTTTTTATAGCCGATTATCCAAAGTTGCAGGATGCGCCGTTTCCGGCGGCACCCGTGGCAGCCTTGGCGGCCTGGGACCATTTGATTACGTCTGGCTGGGCCGCCGATCACATTGTGATTGCTGGTGACAGCGCGGGTGGAAATCTTGTGTTTGGCTTGCTCGCGACAGTGTTGGCGCGCGACGAACGTCCTGCGGGTGTGCTCGCCTTCTCGCCTTGGACCGACCTCACTCTATCGGGTGACACAATCACGACCAACGCCGATAAGGATCCATTAATTCCGGTGAGCCGGATGCAAGAAGTGGTCGATTTGTACATGAACGGCGGCGATCCTACGCAGCCCTTGGCAAGTCCGTTGTTTTCAAATTACCCCAGCCCGCCGCCGGTTCTGATTCAAGTCGGCGCGGACGAAGTATTGTTTAGCGATTCCAAAGGGATCGCCCTAGTGACTGGAGCCACGTTAGATGTCTGGCCCGATTGCCCGCACGTCTGGCAGATATTTGACGGGCACCTTCCTGAGGCAAATGCGGCGATGCGCAAAGCGGCCGCGTTCATTCACAACTCCTTTGAAAGCGCCAAGCGATAGCCTGCGGCCTCTGCCACATGGGGTTTTCGAACATCCGCTGATCCGTCCAAATCTGCAATGGTCCGTGCCACACGCAACACGCGGTGATAGCCGCGCGCGCTTAGGCCAAAGCGTTCGGCGACGCGCAACAGCAGGTCCTTTCCGTCGCTGTCCGGTGTTGCGACGTCTTCCAGGGCGCGGCCCTCAAGGTCCGCGTTTACCCGCATGGACGTGCCCGCGAACCGCGCAGTTTGCACCGCACGTCCTGCCGCCACACGCGCCGCAATCACGGCCGAGGTTTCGCCGGATTGCGGCAAATCAAGGTCGGAAAACGCGACGGGTGGGACTTCAATGCGCAGATCAAAACGGTCCATCAGCGGGCCGGAAATGCGTGACATATATTCTTCGCCACAGATCGGAACGCGGGCGCAGGAGCGTATTGGATCAGCTAAGTATCCACATTTGCAGGGATTTGCGGCAGCAATAAGCATAAATCGGCATGGGTAACGGACATGCGCGTTGGCGCGCGCAACGACAACTTCGCCCGATTCAACTGGCTGGCGCAACGTCTCGAGGACAGTGCGTGGGTATTCAGGAAATTCATCCATGAACAAAACACCATTGTGTGCCAACGAAATTTCACCGGGCTTTGCATTGCGTCCGCCCCCGACAATTGCAGCCATGGATGCGGTGTGGTGGGGTTCGCGAAAGGGCCGTGCGCGGTCGATGCCGCCGTCGCTGAGCAATCCGGCAAGCGAATGGATCATCGACGTTTCCAGTGCCTCCGTCGGGTTCAGTGGTGGCAAAATCCCAGGCAGGCGGGCGGCCAGCATGGATTTACCCGACCCAGGTGAGCCGACCATAAGCATGTGGTGGCGCCCCGTTGCGGCAATTTCCAAGGCGCGTTTTGCCTTTTCCTGACCCTTTACATCCGCGAAATCGCGGCCCGCAGGATTAGGCGCGACTTCGCCAGGTTCAGCGGGGGAAAGCAGAGCTTGCCCCGTAAAATGACGCAGCGTTTCGGCCAGTGTGCGCGGGGCGTAGACGGCGGCTGCGCCAACCCATGCTGCTTCCGCTCCGCAGGCGTAAGGGCAAAAAAGCGCTTTGTTTTCTGCGGCTGCAGCCATGGCCGCAGGCAATGCGCCGAGGACTGGAACAAGCGTACCATCCAGTGAAAGCTCCCCCAAAGCCACGGTTTCTGCAACTTTATCGAGGGGGATTACGTCAAGGGCTGCCAGCAGGGCGAGCGCAATCGGCAGGTCGAAATGTGAGCCCTCTTTCGGTAAATCCGCAGGCGACAGGTTTATGGTGATCCTTTTGGACGGCAGAGCGATGGACAGCGCACTCAGCGAGGCGCGCACGCGGTCGCGGGCTTCCGAAACGGCCTTGTCGGGCAGACCGACGATTGAAAACCCTGGCATGCCGGGCGACGTCGCGCATTGCACTTCGACCAGACGCGCATCCACGCCCTCGAAGGCCACTGTGTAGGCCCGTGCCACCATTCCAAATACCCCTCAAGTATTAATCGAAGTTAACGGCAAGGTGGTTACTGAAAGGTAAACGGTGCGATAAGCAATTGAAATATAGTGCTAGTTGGGCCAGTCATCGAATGGCAGGTCGAGGTCGAATTTTGGCATGACAGGATCGTTCGCCAATCCGTCTGCGCGCCATTTCCGAAAGGCTGGATCGCCAAGATGTGCCGCAACGTAGGATTTCGTGACGGGGCGTGTATCGAATTTGTAAGTGGCTAGTCGGCTGGCCATCGGTGCGAAAATTGCATCGGCGAGCGAGTATGCGCCACACAACCACGGGCCATCTGCGCAGGTTTTGGCACGCGCATTAGCCCATATCGTCTCTAACCTGTCGAGTTCTCTTTCAATGTTGGGTGGGGCGACGGCGCCCTGAAAGGTATGGCGCAGGTTCACCGGCCAACCGCCACGCAGCCCACCAAAACTGGAATGCATTTCGGCAGCAACGGTTCGTGCCATGGCCCGGGCGGCAGGGTTGCTGGGCCACATTTGCGCATCCGGAAATCGCGATGAAAGTTCTTCTGCGATCGCAGAGCTGTCTGATACAACAACGCCTTCAGGGGTGATCATCGTGGGCAATGTGCGCGCCGGTGGGATGTCTTTAAGAAAGCGCGCGACATCGGCTTCAGCTTCTGGGTGAACGATTTTAATGTCAAAATGGTCAGACAAGTCGAACTTTTCAACCATGAGATAGGCCGCAATCGACCAGCTGAAATACAAGCGATTTCCGAGGATTAACTGATATAACATGGGGAGAACCTATGGTCTGCCTACGCAACCGGCAAATCGTAATTCGTGCGTGACGTCGTCACGGGATGTGATTGATACGGGCGACGCCCCATGCGGGAAGCATCTGTATTTCCGTCACAGAATAATTGTCGATCCGGTGTGAAAGGGCGCGGTATGGCGAAATGCCAGCGGCCTGCGCAACTTGGCTAAGGATGGCACCAAAGTGCGCGACAGCGATGATGTCACGGCGTGGATTTTGGGCTGTAACAGCAACGATATCTGCGGTTACACGGGCTGCTGCGATGTTCCAACTTTCGCCGCGCGGCGGGGCAATGTCGCCTGGATTTTCCCAATATTCACGGGACAGATCAGGCCATTTTTCAGCCACTTCGGAAAAGTGTAAACCGTCCCATGCGCCAAAATCAAATTCGCGCAACCCTATGCGGTGGGGCAGGCGGGTGCGGCTGCCTTGGATGGCGGTTGCGGTGTCCACGCACCGCGAAAGGTCGGACGAAACAACAAGCGCGTCGTGCGGCAACATGGCATCAAGACGCGCGATTTGGGCCGTATCGGACAAGTCTGCCGGCACGTCACGATGACCGACAAACGCCTGCTCGTGGGTCGGCGCATGGCGGACCCAATATATGATCGTCATATTAACATTCCCGCTTCACCTTTGAGGGTTTGAGGCAATCCGGCGGTAACTTGAACGACCAAATCAGCCCGCGCGGCCAACAATTGGTTCAGCCGCCCCTGCGCATTTCGGAATTGACGGGTGAGTTTATTGTCGGGAACGATGCCATGACCAACCTCGTTTGAGACGACAATCACTTGCGCGGGGCAGGTCGCCAACGCCGCCAAAAGGGTGGCACTCGCGATTGCCGCGTCTTCATCCGCGAGCAGGACGTTGGACAGCCACAGCGTGGCACAATCCAGCAGAACGATTTGCTTAGCGGAGCAGGTGGACAGGGCTGATGCCACGTTCAGCGGGGCTTCGATCGTTAACCATTCCGGCCCCCGTTGGCTGCGATGGTCAGAAATTTTCGCGCGCATCTCATTATCAAAGCCCTGCGCAGTCGCAATATAGACCCGTGATTTAGGCGATTGAAAACAAAGAGATTCTGCGAAAGAAGATTTGCCAGAGGCGGCGCCACCTAAGACGAGAATGAACTTCGGCAAGGACAAAACCTGAACTTTCTATGATCTGCAAACGTTTCTAATGCGTAAACAAAATAGCACCAAAAGAAAAGCGCTACGGCGACGGTCGAAAGGGATGAGGCACATGGCGATCAATCAAAGCGACGATAGGGCATTGACCCGCAAAGCAATGAAAGCCGAACTTCTTGATGCCGAAACGGAGCTTGCACTTGCCTATGCGTGGCGTGACGAACGCGACGAACAAGCACTCCATCGGCTCATCACAGCGTACATGCGTTTGGCAATTTCGATGGCGTCAAAATTTAGACGCTACGGCGCGCCCATGAATGATCTGATCCAAGAGGCGTCGTTGGGATTGATGAAAGCCGCCGATAAATTTGACCCCGACCGCGGAGTGCGGTTTTCGACCTACGCTGTTTGGTGGATCAAGGCGTCGATCCAAGACCATGTGATGCGCAATTGGTCGATGGTGCGCACAGGATCCACGTCATCGCAAAAATCGTTGTTTTTCAATCTGCGCCGCGTTCAGGCCCGTCTGGAACGTGAAGCTATGAAGCGTGGGGAGACACTTGATCGCCACGACATGCGCCAGATGATTGCAACTGAAGTCGGCGTTCCACTGCGCGATGTTGAGATGATGGAAGGGCGTTTGAGCGGGTCAGACTTTTCCCTCAATGCAACCCAATCGAGCGAAGATGAGGGACGCGAGTGGATTGATGCGCTGGAAGACGACGGCGAACAAGCCGCTGAAACTGTGCAGAATTCCCATGATACAGACACGCTTCGACAGTGGCTTTTGACGGCCCTCACTGCGCTGAGCGACCGTGAACAATTCATTGTCCGAGAGCGTAAATTGCGCGATGCACCGCGCACATTGGAAAGCCTAGGCACAGAACTTGGCCTGTCCAAAGAACGGGTGCGCCAGCTCGAAGCGGCGGCATTTGGCAAGATGCGTAAAAGCCTTGAGGGGCAGAGCCACGAAGTTCACAACTTCCTCGCCTAACCAGCTGCTTTCGTGGCTGGCTCTTTGTCTGGCTTGCGCCTAGTGTTTGGGCGTTGATCGAAAGGTGTGGCACATGGCTGGCAAGAAAATTCTATTGATAATTGGCGGTGGCATTGCGGCGTTCAAATCGCTCGATCTGATCCGTCGGCTTCGCGAACGTGGGCATCAAGTGACACCAGTTTTGACAAAAGCAGCTATCGAGTTTGTGACACCGTTAAGCGTGTCTGCGCTTGCCGGCGAAAAGGTTTTTCAAGATTTGTTCGATCTCAACGATGAGGCAGAGATGGGCCACATCGAGCTTAGCCGCGCGGCGGATTTGGTTGTCGTCGCGCCTGCGACGGCGGACTTGATGGCAAAAATGGCCAATGGCCACGCCAACGACTTGGCGTCGACGTTGCTGATGGCGACTGACAAACGCGTGTTGATTGCCCCGTCGATGAACGTGCGGATGTGGGATCATGCTGCAACGCAGCGAAACTCGGTTACATTGAAAAAAGATGGTATTTTGATATGTGGCCCCAACAAAGGCGATATGGCCTGTGGCGAATTTGGTTTTGGCCGCATGGCGGAACCGATGGAAATTGTCGCTTCGATTGAGGCGGCAATGAATAACGGGCCGCTAAAAGGGCGGCACATTCTGGTGACATCCGGCCCAACCCATGAACCGATTGACCCGGTTCGTTACATTGCCAACCGGTCTTCCGGGGCACAAGGTTCCGCCATTGCACGGGCATTGCTGGGGCTTGGTGCGCGGGTCACTTTTGTCACTGGCCCCGCGGATGTCGCGGCCCCCATAGGCGTTGATCTGGTCGAGGTTCAGACTGCTGCGCAGATGTTGGATGCTGTGCAGGCCGTGCAAAATGTGGACGTCGGGATTTTCGCTGCGGCCGTGGCCGACTGGCGAATTGCGAATGCGTCTGCTCAGAAGATAAAAAAGGACGGCAAAGGTTTGCCCGTGCTGGAATTCTCTGAAAATTCAGACATCTTGGCGATAGTTTCTGCGTCCAAAACCCGTCCGACCCTTGTGGTTGGTTTTGCCGCAGAAACGCAGAACGTGATCGAAAACGCGACGGCCAAACGTAAACGCAAAGGCTGCGACTGGATCGTCGCCAACGACGTGTCGCCAAGCACTGGCATCATGGGTGGGTCAGAAAATGATGTGGTCTTGATCACAGCCGACGGGTCCGAAGATTGGCCGCCCATGGGCAAGGATCAGGTCGCACAACGCCTGGCCCTGAAAATCGCAGAGGCACTAGGCTGATGGTCACGATCCTGTTTGAATGGATCACAGGTGCGGACGCAACGTTTGGCTTGCCAACCTACGCAACAGCAGGGGCTGCGGGCGCCGATCTGCGGGCGAATTTTGAGGATCATCAGACCGTTACATTGGACGCAGGTGTGCGAACTTTGGTGCCAACGGGCCTGCGGTTGGCCATTCCTGACGGGTTCGAAGTGCAGGTCAGGCCGCGATCTGGTTTGGCATTGAAACACGGCATCACGCTACCCAATAGTCCCGGCACAATCGACAGCGACTATCGTGGCCCACTTGGTGTGATTGTCCAAAACAGCGGCACCGAACCGTTTAAAATTACCCACGGTATGCGCATCGCGCAGATGGTGGTCGCGCCAGTTGTGCAGGCTACGTTTACAGCCGGAACTGTCGATGAAACGAGCCGTGGTGCGGACGGTTTTGGCTCGACCGGCACGACGTAAAACTGGCACGACATAAGGAGCGCACTGCATGATCATCGTCCTATCACTCGCGGCGGCCCTTTGGGCCATCGGCTGGGCGAACAGCACATCGCGCAACACCCCGGCCGCGATGGTTGCTGTTTTGATGGTTGCTGTCATCGCTATGCACCTGATTTTGCCCGATGGACATCCGTTGCGGCAGAACACAGGGCAAGAGGCTGCACCGTGGATATTTATTATTGTGACAGGATTCGTGATCTGGGGGTATTCTACCTTGCTGTCGCGGATACGTTCGCGCGCGCAGGGTTCGGAGGATCGGTTGACCGAACAGCCTGCGCATTTCGGTCCGTTCAGTGATACGGAATTGGACCGCTACGCACGCCACATCGTGCTGCGCGAGATCGGCGGTGCTGGGCAAAAGGCGCTTAAAGATGCGTCGGTCCTCGTCATTGGGGCTGGCGGGTTGGGCGCGCCTGCCTTGCAATACTTGGCGGCCGCTGGTGTCGGAACCATTGGCGTGATTGACGATGATGTAGTCGAAAATTCCAACCTACAGCGGCAGGTGATCCACACATTCGCGCGCATTGGCATGGCGAAAGTTCAATCCGGCGCTGAGGCGATGATCGCACTCAACCCGAACATAAATGTGCGACCGTATCAGCGCAGATTGACGGTTGAAATCGCGTCAGATCTGATTGCCGACTATGATCTTGTGCTTGATGGAACCGATAATTTTGACACGCGGTATCTGGTCAATGCGGCTTGTGCCAAGGCTGGCGTGCCATTGATATCAGCGGCGCTAACGCAGTGGGAAGGCCAGATAAGCCTGTATGACCCAGCCAACGGTACCCCCTGTTATCAATGCATTTTCCCACAGCGACCCGACCCATCCTTGGCGCCAAGTTGCGCGGAGGGTGGCGTTCTTGGCCCCTTGCCTGGCGTGCTTGGGGCGATGATGGCGGTTGAGGCTGTAAAAACAATAACTGGCGCGGGTGAGGGGCTGCGTGGTCGCCTACTGATCTATGACGCACTTTACGCCGAGACGCATATAATCGTGGCCAAACCGCGTGCCGATTGTCCGATTTGCGGCTGAACGCTTGCCACTGCGAACCGCTGCGCCATACTCGTCCTTAACAGACTTAACCAAGGAGACTGCCATGAAGACCCATATGATTGCCGCTGTTGCGGCCCTGTTCGCGACGACGGCACCGGCCCCGCCTGCATTTGCAGACGGCCACCTGCCTAATCTTGAAGGCCGCGAGATCGTTGTTGTCACCGAAAATGCCTACCCGCCGCTGCAATTTATGGACAGCGACGGCAACGCGATTGGCTGGGAATATGACGCGATGGCCGAGGTCGCCGAGCGTCTGAACATTACGATAGTCTATGAAAACATCAGCTGGGATGCGATGATCCCGGCGGTGTCCCAAGGTCAGTTCGACATGGGCATGACCGGCATCACGATCCGCGAAGATCGCGCAGAAGTCGTCGACTTTTCAGACAGTTATATGACGTCTGAAATGGCGATGCTGGTACGTGGCGACGAAGACCGGTTCAGTGATGCCGCATCTTTTGCTGCGGACTCCGACTTGCTTGTTGCGGCGCAACCGGGCACGACGCCGTTCTATGTAGCGGTCTATGACGTGCTAGACGCGGATGAGGCCAACCCGCGCATCCAACTGTTCGAAACCTTCGGTGCGGGCGTCGCCGCATTGCGCAATGGCGACGTTGATTTGGTGCTGACAGACGGTGTTGCGGCGGCGGGTTATGTCGATGCCAGCGATGGTGGGCTCAAAGTTGTGGGCGAAAGACTAGGGTCTGAAGACTTTGGATTCATCTTTCCGCAGGGGTCCGATCTTGTCGACCCGATCAATGCTGCGATTGCCGATATGCGCAGCGATGGCACGTTGGACGCCCTGAACACGCAGTGGTTCTTGGACTATAAGTTCGGCGAATAAAGGCGGGATAGTCGCGTAAGGCCGTGATGCCCCCGCCGCAACAGAACGGGGATTTTCCGTATTGGCTACTCATCGTTTTGGCGGTGGGCGGCTATTTCTTTTGGCGCGTGCTGACGGACGACTTATACACGCAGGTGCTGCAAACTCTGTCCAAAGGCATCTGGATCACAGTTTTTGTGACG
The DNA here is from genome assembly GCF_000155675.2 of Octadecabacter antarcticus 307. GTDB lineage: Bacteria > Pseudomonadota > Alphaproteobacteria > Rhodobacterales > Rhodobacteraceae > Octadecabacter > Octadecabacter antarcticus. Next base: position 3,826,426 of record NC_020911.1, on the reverse strand, counting down.
CTTGTCGGTTTCACATTGGCCGCCAGCATTGGGCTTGGCCTCGCGTTGATGTCGATGTCGCGCTTCATCGCTCTGCGCCAAATCGCGCGGCTTTATACCGAAATTGTGCGCGGTGTGCCGATCATCGTTTTGCTACTGTATGTGGCGTTTGTGCTCGCGCCCGGAATGGTGGCGCTGTTCAATTGGATCACCGGAATTCTCGGCTTTGATCCGATCCGCAACCGTGATTTTAGCCTGTTGTGGCGGGCGATTATTGCACTGACAATCGGCTATTCAGCGTTCATCGCCGAAGTGTTTCGCGCCGGATTGCAAAGCATCGAAAAGGGCCAGATCGAAGCTGCTGAGGCATTGGGCCTAAGCCCATGGCGCAGGTTCCGCCACATCGTTTTCCCACAGGCGTTCCGACGAATTTTACCGCCCTTGGGCAATGATTTTATTGCGATGGTAAAGGACTCTTCGCTTGTCTCTGTCCTCGGTGTTTTGGACGTTACCCAAGCGGGCAAAATCACGGCGGCCGGCAATTTTCGCTACTTTGAAACCTATAACGTCGTGGCCTTAATCTATCTGACGATGACCATTGGCCTGTCGCTGGCTTTGCGACGCCTTGAACGCCAATTGCGGGAAAAATCATCTGGCGGTTAGACGGTACGGATAAGTTGGTGGTGGAACGTTACGATCAGACTGCATAGGTTCCACCCAAAGGAGATTTTCCATGACAAATCCGCTGCGCGCCCCTTGGGACACCCCGTTCGAATTGCCGCCCTTCAATCTGATTGAGGACGCGCATTTCGCCCCCGCGTTTGACGCCGCATTGATTGATGCCCGCGCTGCGATCGCCGCGATTTGTGATGGGTCTGACCCGACATTCTCCAACACGATTGAAGCGCTGTCGCTGGCTGATGCGCCGCTGGAAAAGGCGCTGTCGCCGTTCTTCGCCATGGCAGGGGCCGACAGCAACCCGATGCGCGAAGAATTGATGCGGGATTTCTCCCCGATATTGTCCGCTTATTCGTCCGAAATTACTGCAAATACCAACCTTTTTGCGCGGATCGAGACGCTGTGGAACACCCGCGAAGATCTGAATCTAACAGACGAACAAGCCCGCGTTTTGATGCTGACGCGGCGTAACTTCGTGCGCTCGGGTGCGCAATTGGAAGGATTTGCCGCGGAACGGTTGGCAGACGTTAAACAGCGGCTCAGCGTGCTTGGGACGCGGTTTACTCAGAACCTTTTGGCCGATGAACGAAGCTGGTTTATGCCGCTTGATGATGTCGCAGGCTTACCGGACTTTCTCATCGCAGCGGCCAAATCGGCGGGGCAAGAAAAGGATGGGGGCGGGCCGATTGTGACGTTGTCACGCTCGCTCATTGTGCCGTTCCTGCAGTTCTCGTCGCGTCGCGATCTGCGCGAAAAAGCCTATGAATCATGGACCGCGCGTGGCGCCAATGGCGGCGAAACTGACAACCGCGCCCTTGCTGGCGAGATCCTGAACCTACGGGCGGAACGCGCGAACCTTTTGGGCTATGACAGCTTTGCGGACTACAAGCTTGAAACCCAAATGGCCAAAACCCCCGACGCGGTTCGCGCCTTGTTAATGCAGGTCTGGGAACCTGCAAAAGCCTGTGCCGAAGCAGACGCACTCGTGCTGCAAGCGATGATGCACAATGACAATGAATCTGGCCCGCTTGAGCCTTGGGATTGGCGGTATTACAGCGAAAAACGCCGCGCTGCCGAACATGATCTCAACGAGGCTGAATTGAAGCCCTACCTGCAGCTTGACCGGATGATCGAAGCCGCGTTTTCGTGTTCCAGCCGCCTGTTTAACCTCGAATTTGCGCCTATTGATGCGCCGATGTATCACGCCGATTGCCGCGCATGGGACGTCACACGCGACGGCAAACATATGGCCGTGTTCATTGGTGATTACTTTGCGCGTAGCTCAAAACGCTCAGGCGCGTGGTGTTCGGCGATGCGCAGCCAGCAAAAACTGGCCGGCGATATCCGCCCCCACGTCATCAACGTCTGCAACTTTGCCAAACCACCAACGGGCCAGCCCGCGCTGTTGTCGTATGACGATGCCCGCACGCTGTTTCACGAATTTGGCCATGCGCTGCACCAGATGCTGTCAGACGTGACCTATGAACTGATTTCTGGCACCTCCGTGGCGCGCGATTTTGTGGAACTGCCCAGTCAGCTTTATGAACACTGGCTGGAAGTCCCGGAAGTTCTTGAAGAATTCGCGACACACGCAGACACGGGCGAACCAATGCCACGCGATCTGCTGGACCGGATGCTTGGTGCTGCGACCTACGACATGGGCTTTTCTACAGTGGAATATATCGCCTCGGCCATGGTCGATCTGGAATTTCATGCAGGCGAAGATGCCCCCGCAGACCCGATGCAAAAGCAGGCTGAAATTCTCGAGGGTATCGGCATGCCCCGCCCCATTCGCATGCGCCATGCAACACCGCATTTCGCGCATGTCTTTGCAGGCGACGGGTATTCCAGCGGCTATTACAGCTACATGTGGTCCGAAGTCATGGACGCCGATGCGTTCCAAGCGTTTGAAGAAAACGGTGGCCCGTTTGATTCTGATATGGCCAAAAAGCTGGAAACTCACATTCTATCGGCAGGTGGGTCAGAAGACGCAGCCGTGCTGTACACGACATTCCGTGGTGCGATGCCGGATGCAACGGCCCTGTTAAAAGGACGCGGGTTGGCAAGCTAGGCCACTTTCGGCTTCTTTGATTCTAAAATACCAAGCCTTATGAATCAAACGCACCAAGCGGGTTGTGAGGGATGATTTTGACTCCACAATTTACTTTCCACCCAATGGAGATAAGCCACTTACTGTCTACAGGATCACATACCATATTTTATCACCGTTATCACCGTTATCACGTCGTTTTGGCGACGAAATATCGACATAAGGTTCTGCGCGGGCCGATGCGTGAACAGATCCGCGATATCATTCGACAGTCTTGTGCCGAGATGGGCGTGCATATTCTGAGGGGTGTTCTGGCAGGTGACCACGTCCACATGTTCATATCTGTCCCGCCACAGATCGCGCTGTCGAAGGTGATGCAGCGGATCAAATGGCGCTCGTCGCGGCGGGTCAGATGGAGTTCCCAGAGTTGCGCAAACGCTATTGGGGAAGGCGGTTTTGGGCCCGTGGATATTTCTCGACAACGTCAGGAAATGTCACCGACAATGTCATCCTGCAGTATCTGGAATTACATTCCAATCACGATGCTACCGGCCTCGATCGGTAGTAGTTCACTTAAGAGAGTGTTTGGCTCATCTGTTTTTTTTCATTACGCGGCGTGCTGGCTGTGATGCAAGCGGCGCGCTTCGAGTGTCTTTCGTTTGATCCTTGCCCTTTGTTGTAGAATGGCTTTGTCACGCCCGAAGTAGACGTCCGACGGCGTGACGTTGTTCAGACTCTCGTGATATCGCTGATGGTTGGGTAATCCCCCTAAAATTAATGGTGTTCAAAACCCATATTTTCTCGGCAAGATATCTGAGGAGATTTTTGATGAAGACAGCACGATTTAGCGACGCACAGGTCATGGGCATTTTGAAGCAGGCAGAGGGCGGTACGCCGGTCTCTGATCTGTGCCGAGAGCATGGGATGAGCAGCGCCAGTTTTTACAAGTGGCGTGCCAAGTTCGGCGGTATGGATGCGTCCTTGATCACCGAGATGAAGGACATGGCCGAGCAAAGCCGCCGTCTCAAGAGGATGTATGCTGAGATGAGTTTGTCCGAGACGATCTTCTGAAGGAGGCGCTCGGAAAAAAGCGATAAGGCCGTCTCGCCGACGATACCCTCTCGGTGAATGTGCCATTCACTGCCGTTCAGTGGATGGCCATGAATGCAGTCATGCAGCGGGGCACAAGTATCGCACTTGCCTGCCATACCTTCCAAATCAGCGAGACCTGCTATTGGTACAGCCCGATCTTGAGTGATGAGAACGAGGAGATTGCAGATTGGCTGGAACGCCTGGCCGTGCCTGATGCGCCAAACGATACTTGGTCTATCGCTGCCCGGCAGTTGATTGATTTGCAATCAATGAGAGGGGATTTCATGGCGGATCAGCTTGCAGACGGCAGGTCAATCCGAACTCTTAACGTCTTGGATGACTTCAGCCGCGAGAACCTGGTGCTTGTCGCGGACACATCATTGTCTGGTCAGCACGTTGCCCGAGAACTGGACCGCGTAATCGCTGAGCGCGGCAAACCCCAAACCATACGTGTCGATAACGTCCTATGCGCGGAATGATTAGCTGAATTGGCGTCAGGTTATTGTCGCATCGAGGCGTCTCGACACGTTAGAAGCATTGCTCAGTTTGGCATTTTGGTCAACGAACTGTCTCTCCCATAACAAACACAGAGTACGCTTTTGCGGCTCTCACCGTCCTTAAGACGAGATCTTTGGGTCGTTGAGCAGAAGGCCTAAACATTATCTACGAGGTCAGTTGTCTGCCTCCACGGCCCTTACAGAGAAAGGTCCTACTGCTGTCGATCACCCCTCAAAGAAGGGGCGATATGGTTCGCCGTGCTTGATGATCCCATGAACGGTTCGGGCCATCTTCGCTGCGATTGCGGTGTACGCCTTTCGGCGCAAATGGGTGTTGTGACGGTCTTTGGCGATGTAGCGCTCGAACTTGTCGCGGAAGCTGTTGGTGCGCTGCAGAATAGCAACCTGTCCAGCCATCCAAAGCGTTCGACGAAGCCGAGCATTGCCATATTTTGACAGTTTGGTTTGCCCTCTGAATGTACCTGATTGCATAGTCGCAAGGTCCATTCCACAGAACTTCGAAAACTGCCGGTGATGACGAAAGCGCCGTACATCCCCAGCTTCTGCCAAAATTGTCAAAGCATTGATGGGACCGATTCCAGGTATCGATGTCAGTAGCTTATAATCTGGTAGGTCCTTGAGAAGCGCGACGGCGCGATCTTCAATTTGATTGCGTTGCGCGATAAGACTGCGGCCTTCCCCGAGAACCAAGCGGAACATGCTTATCGCGTCGGAATCTGCGGCAACCGGCAGTCCGACTGATACTTTGGCAGTCTCGTAGATATCTGAAAGTAAACGCTCTTTTGCAACCTTGAGGCCCACCACATCCCAAGCGTCAGCGATGAATGCCTCCTTGCTCATGGCTGAGATCAAGTGTGGTGACGGATAACGTTCAAGGAAAGCAAAGAACCAGTCACTGCGAGAACTGCGAGAACTGCGATGGAAACGATCAGCTTCAGGAAAATACAGCGGCAGATAATGGGTTAAAACTCGGTGCCACAACTCGGTGCCACAACTCGGTCTTCGACTTGGATACGATGTCATGCGTTTTGGAAAGCTCTTGGATGTCGTTAGTGCCACGCACGAGGGGGTCATGATAAAACTGCTCGTTCCCGATCTCCATCATGTGAAGAATGACCTGGGCATCCTTAGGGTCGTTTTTGTCCCAACTGTTGTGCAAGGCCTCTCGCGTTCTGGCCAGGGCCACAGATGACACCAACTTCAACTCAAAACCTGCTGCGGCAAGATGATAAGCCAAGGCACGGTGATAATTACCCGTTGCTTCAAAAGCTACACGGACAGGGCGGCCGTAGCAGGCAAGCGATGTGATTAGACGATTGAAGTCGTCTAGCTGGTTCAGAACAGTCAAACGACGGCAGCGCTTCTTGTCCGCAATAGCAATGAGAACTTCGTCGCGGGCCTTCGAGATATCGATGGCCACCAAAACGGGCGCAGTTTGTGTAATAATGATATCGGTCATAGTTGGTCTCCTTTGCGGTGTGGTTTGTACAAAACCACCGTAGGGACCTGAGGCACGGCTATGACCACCTGCTGCGTTATTTGGGGCTGCGCAGGCAGTCATAGCCTTAAATTAGCGATATTCCGAAGGTGTTACGGCACAGAATATATCAGCGGGACCTTGATGACATGGGCCGAGAAACACAGTGTTCGGCTTGAACACATCCAGCCAGGCAAACCTCAACAGAACGCCTATATCGAGCGCTACAATCGAACCATTCGTGGCGAATGGCTGAGCCAATACATCTTTGAAACCATCGATGAGGCACAAGAACAAGCAACTGAATGGCTCTGGACTTACAACAACGAGCGACCCAACATGGGCATCGGCGGCATAACACCCGCAATGAAACTGAAAACAGCCGCGTGAATCCTACGGCTGAGCCCCATTAAAAATGGGGGGATTACCGTTGTAGTGATCGACGAAGGCTTCGATTTGCGCTTCGAGATCGCCTTGCAGGAAGTAGTTTTCCAAGAGGATGCGGTTCTTCAGGGTTTGATGCCAGCGTTCCACCGCCCGGCAGCGGTTTGCTTGCAAACAATGAGAGGGATCTTGCCCTGTGTCTGAGGGTGGTAGGGCGCGCCGCGTGAATGCTTCATGCCTTTGTCCTGCAACCACTCAGCCAGATTGCCTGAGACATAACTTGAGCCGTTTTCCATCGCCCGGCAGTTGATACGCAATATCAATGAGAGGGGCTGAGCAGACGCGGCTTGTGGACGACGTGGACCTGATCGCAACCGGACGCCTTAAGGGCCAAGTCGAGCGGGTCAGTTACATCCTCAGCCCGCATGTTCCCCTCTCGTGCATATTACGCAATACCCTGCCGGGCAGCGGAGATGATGTAGCGGCTGTAATCGTCCACCCCTTTCATGGTTTGCGGGTCGTTTCGACGAAACGACTGGCGAACCACTGCCGGTCAAGGGATCGTACTGAGATAGAACCAGCCCCAGCCTATGATCTTGAAATAGGTGAAGTCGGTCTGCCAAAGTTGATTGATTGCTGTGGTTTTATCTTTGAACTCACTGGCGGCTTTCATGACGATAAAGGCCGGGCTGGTGATCAGGTCAAGCGCCTTCAGCACGCGATAGACCGAAGCCTCTGATACAAAACGGCTTTCCTTGTCTGTGAAGGTCACGGCCAGTTCCCTCGGTGACAGTTCCGTCTCCTTCAGCGCCAGCTTGACGACCTTGCGCCGCACCTCGTCAGCACCTCTCATTGATACTGCGTATCAACTGCCAGGCAATGAATGCGGTTCCAGACGTGTTTTGGCTTTGGTGATTGATCCTGCAAGCCAGCTTCGCCACGTTGCAGATATCGGTCATACCAACGGTAGAATGTGGTGCGTGGAATGCCGAGCTTGGCCAGCGTCAGACGGGCCCCTCTCGGCGTTTGCTAGGCAAAAGTCTGCCGGGCAACGGCCGCACGCTTGAAGTCTTTGACGATCGATCCGCCAGGGCTTTTGCGTGTTCCGTTATTCGGGGAAAACGCCCCACTGGGGCCTTTTCTGATCACTCCAACTCTGTCTCATGTCCCACTCCTCAGTGGTTACGATGAGCCAACAACACTCTCTTATCAAATATGCCTATTTGGACCCAGAAGCGCTGACGTCAGACATCAAAGTCAGAGAAAGTTTCCACAGACCAATACGAACTGGCGCTGCAAGATATTGAGACCGCAATAGCTGCTATCCATTCCGAAGACGAACAGGATGTCAGCTCTCGGGCAAAGCCCAAACCACGCCGCACCAATCGAGGATTATTGCCCCCACATCTACCGCGCGTCGAAGAGGTTATTGCACCGGACAACATCATCTGTGACTGCGGCTGCGAACGCCACATTATTGGCAAAGATGTCTCAGAGCGTTTGGACATCGTGCCATCCCAGTTTCGTGTGCTGGTCACACGTCGCCCAAAGTATGCGTGTCGCGCATGTGAGAACGGCATTATCCAAGCGCCTGCAAAGCCACACCTGATTGAAGGTGGCATGCCAACCGAAGCTACCTTGGCAACGATTGTGATTAACAAGCACGCCCCCTCTCGGGACATTGCTGTGCAATACCCTGCCGGGCAGTGGACCATTTACCGTTGTTTCGACAGGCAGGCATCTTTGCTCGTCAAGGTGTGCATCTGGACAGATCAACACTGGCAAAATGGTTGGGCCGCGTCGCCCATTAGCTGACGCCAGTTTATGATTGTTTGAAGGCCGACTTAAAAAGATCGACCAAACTATTCATGGACGAAACAACCGCCCCAGTTCTCGATCCGGGGCGCGGAAAGACAAAAACGGGTTACCTCTGGGCATTAGCCGGAGACGACAGACCGTGGGGTGGGTCAGCGCCACCAGGTGTTGCCTTCACTTATGCACCAAGTCGTGCGGGCAAGCATGCGGTCGAGATATTGCAGGGTTTTGGCGGTGTGCTGCAAATGGACGGCTACACAGGGTATAACCGTGTCAAAAATGGGCGTGATAACACTCCCATAGAGCTGGCCTATTGCTGGGCACATGCCCCCTCTCATCGAAACTACGTTTCGACTGCTGGGCAGTAGGACGCAAGCTGTTCGGGCTTACCGTCAACAATGTAGCCCCAATCGCTGAGGAAGACATCAAGCAGATCAAAGCCTTCTACCGGATTGAAGCGCAGATCAAGGGCCTGTCCGTAGACGAACGCCGCGCCATTCGCCAAGAAAAAACCTTGCCACGCATGCACGCATTTGAACACTGGCTGACCTACAGCCGAGCACAGGTCTCCGCTAAATCCCCAACAGGGTTGGCTCTCAAGTACATTGCCAAATACTGGGACGGATTAACCCTATTCCTGATCGATGGCCGCATCGAGATTGACAACAACATGGTAGAACGTTGCATGCGCCCCATCGCACTGAACCGTAAAACGCGATCTTCGCGGGCCATGATGCGGGCGCACAAAACTGGGCTATGCTCGCTTCCATTATCGAGACTTGTAAGCTCAACAAGGTCGAGCCACATGCTTATTTGACTGGCGTACTTACAGCCATTGCACGAGGCCATAAGCAGAAGGACATCGCGCAGCTACTGCCGTGGAACTTTGGAAAGTGAAGTACCGCTTACCGATTTTCTCAAGAACACCTGCTTCCATCGCCACTGTCGCAAAGGTGCGCCTATGTGAGTGGGGGCGCCACTCCACCCGAGTCGGTGCACCAAGATGACGAGAAGGCGCTTTTGGCGAAAGGAAGCGGACCTTGAAGTCAGTCGCGAGATACGGGGATGGTGGCGTTGAAGCAGCAAAGTAGCCCAAAACCAATTTTTGAACCCAAGTCGGCCTTTTTGGTGTGATTTGGTTGGTTCGGGCTGAATGATCACCAACTGTTGCGGATCGTATTGGCAGCGGCTTTCACAACTGACCACGCATATTCCAGAGTTCTGGGAAAAGTTCGACTTCAAGCATCTTACGCAGATATTTGACCCCAGAGGTGCCACCTGTGCCGCGCTTGAAGCCAATAATTCGTTCGACGGTTGTGACGTGATTAAAGCGCCAGCGGCGAAAATAGTCTTCTAGATCGACAAGCTTCTCCGCCAGCTCATACAGCGTCCAATGCGCCCCCGGATCTCGATAGACTTGGGTCCATGCGTCCATCACTTCTTTGCAAGCAAGGTGTGGCTGGTCCATGCAATAGGCCTCAGGTGGAAAGGTTAGGCCAAGTTCCCGCGCTAGATTGTCCAACGCCACATGATACAATGACTTTTCTTCGAGTTCTTGGCCCAACATGTGATGCAGCTCTGGTCGATGCTCATGGACCTTCATCATGGAACGGTTGCGATTGCCGAGGATAAACTCGATCAATCGATATTGATGTGACTGAAATCCGGACGACGTGCCCAAATCATCGCGAAAAGCTGAGTATTCGCTGGGCGTCATGGTACGCAACACATCCCACGCATTGTTGAGTTGCTCAAAAATCCGCGCGACCCGAGTGAGCATCTTAAAGACGGGTGGAAAATCGCCTTGTGCAAGTTTAAAGCGCGCAGTCGTAAGCTCATGCAACACCAACCGCATCCACAGTTCTGATGTTTGGTGTTGGATAATGAACAGCATTTCATCATGAGCGTCCGATTGCAGGTTCTGCGATCCAAGTATCGGATCAAGCGACAGGTAGTCGGCGTAGCTCATGCTTTTGGCAAAAGACATTTTGGCGCCATCGTCTTCGGGGTCATAAGCCATCAAGAATAAGTCTCCGTTTACGCGTGCCGGGTGCCACGGGCATGTGGCGATCCAAAAACTATCGATTAATGCCATTTGCTAGACTTCAAAGCTACGAGTCCAACATCTAGCATTGAAGGTATTGTTGAGATAGCAATTCTTGAGCAAAGAAGATGAGCGACCGTTTTGGGCCGGAAGTGACAAATGCTGCATTGCTCGCATTTCGAGATGAAGGGCGGGAAGTTGATGGGGTGGATGGCTTCTGCTCCAACCGACGTCGCAATGCGTCATACTGCAGATGTCACAAACGGCAAATGAGAGGAGCCACCCCATGCAAGTTACAACAATCGGCCTCGACCTGGCCAAAAACGTTTTTCAAGTTCACGGGATCACAGAAGACGAAGAGGTCGCCTTCAACAGGCCTTTGAGACAGGCACAGCTGTTGCCGTTCTTCTCCAAGATTGAGCCCTGCCTGATTGGTATGGAAGCCTGCAGCAGCGCGCATCATTGGGCCCGGGAACTCACGGCGTTGGGCCATGATGTTCGGCTGATCCCGCCGATATATGTCAAGCCATACGTTAAGCGCGGCAAGTCTGATGCGATCGATGCGGAGGCGATTTGTGAAGCGGTGACCCGTCCGACGATCATTGCCGGCAGGTGAAGCTTGCATTCACCGAGAGGGCGGTTTGTTGCAATAAAAACCGTTGAGCAACAAGCTCTGCTGTCGCTCCATCGCGCACGGGCTCTGCTTGTCCGACAACGCACCCAGTTGATCAATGGCTTGCGTGGCCTGGTCGCTGAGTTCGGCGTTTACATCGCGAAGGGCCTCGCGCGGGTCATCGGATTTGCAGAGGATATTTTAGTAGGCGAAGTGCTAGATCTGCCCGAGATTGCCAATGAGGTGATCCATAATCTTAGCGAACATCTTATGGCACTCCACGCTCGGGTCCGATGGTATGAAGATCGGCTCAAGCTGGTCGCCAAGGAAGATGCACGTGTCCGTTTATTGCGCACCATACCGGGCGTTGGCGTGGTGACAGCCTCGGCAATCATCGCCAGCATTGGTGATGGTCATCAGTTCCGCAATGGCCGCGAGCTTGCAGCATGGCTGGGTTTGACGCCCGCAAACAAGTCCAGCGGCGGGAAAGAGAAACTGGGGCGCATTACAAAAATGGGTGATCAATACTTAAGATCATTGTTGGTCGTTGGCATGACGTCGCTCGTCCGACAGACCAAGTCGCACCCGGAGCGCGCCAGCAAATGGCTGATATCGCTGCTGGAACGAAAACCTGCGCGCGTCGCAACAGTCGCTATGGCCAATAAAACGGCAAGGATTGTCTGGGCCGTTTTAACCCGCAACCAACCTTATACACCGCGCACGGCCTAAAGGGAGAAAGAACAAAGAGTTAGCAAAACCCGCGAGATGATGGTGCATAAGTCTGCCGCCAAAACCAGGACACCCCGTCGAAGGTCCCGGGCGACATAGCCCGCAAAGCTGATAGGGACTCGGTTTGCGGAATCCATCAGGGCCAGCGGTCAAAAACCGCGCAAACAGGCCCCTCTCATTGATTGCCTTGCAATCAACTGCCGGGCAGCGGGAACACATGACTGCTTCTGACAAATGCACAAATCTGATCAAATATGTCTTGCTATGCAGGAGCCATCCACACAGGACCTTCGCTACAGGTGGACAACACGTCCTTGAGATTCGAAAAAATTATTCGTTCCTCACGATCTCTACGACCTGATACCATATTATAACTGGAAGAAGGAATGAACGTGTTTGCGGGCTTTAAAGAAATCGACGTCGACGTCGCGGGGGCTGCAATCCATGCGAGGATTGGCGGTAGTGGCCCACCGCTTCTTCTGTTGCATGGGTATCCACAAACGCATGTGATGTGGCATGTCATAGTCGATGAACTTGCCAAGTCTCATAGCGTCGTGATGGCTGATCTTCGCGGTTACGGGGATTCCGTTGCTTATGATGGCGACTTTACTTTTCGGGCCATGGCGCGCGATCAAGTAGACCTCATGAAACATCTCGGGTTCGCTCGATTTGATGCCGTCGCACATGACCGTGGCGCGCGGTCTGCGCATAGAATGGTGCTGGACTACCCGGAGGCCGTGCGCTCAATTGCATTGTTGGATATTCTGCCAACATTGGATGTCTGGCGCACGATGGATGACTGGCTGGCAAAACGGTATTATCATTGGATGTTCCTGTCGCAGCCGGGCTACATGCCCCAGACGTTGATCAACAGTAACCCGGTCATGTTTCTTCACGCAGCCTTGTTGGGGCTGTCGGGCAAGAAAGATGCTTTCGATCCACTTGCTTTGGCCGAATACGAAAGGGCTGCGAAAAATCCAGATGTCGTCGCTGCTTGGTGTGGTGATTACTTCGAGGGGGCGGGCACGGATATCGATCATGACCGCGCTGACATGGGACGAACAAACGACATTCCCTGCCTAGTTTTGTGGGGGAGCCAAGGCGTGGTGGCGCATCACGTTGACCCTCTCATGGCTTGGCAGGCTTGGTTCCCCAAGGCTGAGGGACATGCCATTGATGCTGGGCACTTCTTGGTTGAAGAAAAGCCAACAGAGGTATTGAGATCACTAGAAAAGCATTTGAGCTGCATAGACATCTCTCAAAAATAGCTGGTTTCGTCCCCTCATAAGTTATGTCTCATCGCCGCAAAAAGATGAAATAAGGGCTTATTCTGTTGAAAAACTCTTGTTGATTTGAGGCTTGGCCCCTGATTCAATTGTTCCTAAAAACTGGGGGTATTTTCGATGTTGGGGCCAAAGCAAGAGGCGCCAGGCGCGTTGTTTTATGAGTTTTCGATCGACGATCACGTCCCTCAGGATCACTTGCTGCGATCCATTGACCGCTTCGCTGATCTGTCTGGCATCCGTCAGCATCTGGCGCCATTTTACAGCAACACCGGCCGTCCCTCGATTGATCCCGAACTTCTGATCCGGATGTTGCTGGTCGGTTATTGTCTCGGCATTCGTTCTGAGCGTCGCCTCTGCGAAGACGTTCACCTGAACCTTGCTTACCGCTGGTTCTGTCGACTGGATCTCAGCGACAACGTGCCCAATCATTCGACCTTTTCCAAAAACCGCCCCTCTCATGGTTTGCAAGCAAACCACTGCCGGGCAGTGCATGGTCGTTTCCGCGACAGCGATCTGCTGCGTCACTTGTTTGAAACGACTGTGGCGCGATGCATGGCGGAGGGGTTGGTGAGTGGTCAGCGCTTTGTGGCAGATGCCAGTTTGATCGAAGCTGACGCTAACAAGCAGAACTCAACACCGAAGGCCGATTGGGATCACAGCGCGATCGATCCTGAGGATGCACCGCGCGCCGTTCGAGAATACCTTGATGTTTTGGATGATGCCGCATTCGGCGCAGCCAGCGAGGTGGAACCCAAGTTCACATCTCATTCTGATCCTTCCAGTCAATGGACTGCCGCCCGCAAAGGCCCAGCGTTCTTTGCCTATTCAACCAATTACTTGATCGACACGGGTAATGCCGTGATTGTCCCCTCTCATGGTTTGCAGCGCAAACGACCGCCGGGCAATGGATGTTGAGGCCACGCGGTCGATCTGTCAGGCCGAAGTTGGGTCCGTGCGCACGATGCTGGATCGCGTCAAAGATAGGTTTGATTTAGATCCTGAACGCATCATCGCAGATACCGCTTACGGGTCCGGCCCGATGCTGGGATGGTTAGTGGATCGTGGCATCGCGCCGCACATCCCTGTCATTCACTGCCCGGCAGTGCGTGTTCGCATGCACGAGAGGGGATAAAGCCAGTCGCACCGATGGCACCTGGAGCAGGGAAGACTTTGAGTGGGACCCGAAGGGCGACAAGTACATCTGCCCAGAAGGTCAGTCGCTCAAGCAGTTCCGCCGCAACTACTCCGACCCCAGTCGAGGCCCAACAAGTACGGGCAGGACAAAATATCGTGGGCTTAAGCTGATCTGTCAGGCCTGCCCATCCAAAGCCAATTGCTGCCCGAATGCCAGCTCTCGCACCATCACACGCGAAGAACACGAAGACGCCCGTCAGGTCGCCTGCGACATTGCAAAAACCAAACAATACGCCGTTTCAATGCGACTGAGGAAAAAGCTCGAGATGCTCTTCGCCCACCTTAAACGCCTCCTCGGGTTGGGAAGGCTCCGATTGCGAGGGCCATGTGGCGCAAATGACGAATTTCTACTCGCCGCAACCGCCCAAAACCTCCGCAAACTAGCCAAGATCCTTCCTGCACCGCAGCAAATGCGCAAAGCCTGACAAGAAAGGCGCTTGCGCCGCGTTCGACGCCCAACTTTCTGCGACAGCAACACGGTGTTTTTCAACAAAATTGGCCAAAGATAAAAAACTAAAGCCTACATCCAAGAAGGCATTGAATTGTCGCCCAACACAGGCCGCTCGTCTTATCTATTACAATGCGTGAGATAAATGAAAAGTCGACTTTGTCCATCTTTAGCTTCGGACTGGATTTGTTGCACAAATAGGCTGTTGGGATTCACTGAATGAATCCAGTGTGATAGCTTAAGGTATGAGCAGTTGGGCCCCTACGAAGTACAAGACCAAGAATTGGTCGTCTTACAATGACAGCTTGAAGCGGCGCGGATCGTTGTCGATCTGGTTTGATCCGGAGATGATTTGGACGCCGCCACCAAGCGGCAAGCGCGGTCGGCAACAGCAATTCAGTGACGCGGCCATTCAGACTTGTCTGACGCTGAAGGTGCTGTTTGGCATGCCGCTTCGCCAGACAACTGGTTTTGTCCAGAGCCTGTTGCAGCTGGCTGGTCTGGACTGGGTAGCACCGGATTTCAGCACGTTATGTCGGCGTCAGAAAACGCTGTCGGTTGCCATCCCGTATCAGGGCTCAAAAGGCCCGTTAAATCTCCTTACCCCCTCTCGGCAGCATCCTGCGGATGCGCCTGCCGGGCAGTGGAGGGCGAAGGTGCCCTCTCGGGATCATGCTATGCATAACCCTGCCGGGTAATAAGTGGAACGCACGCAAGCCCTCCACTCACACATGCAAGCATGTGTTGTTGGGCAAAGGGCGGCGCGAAACATCGGCTGTGGC
This sequence comes from Octadecabacter antarcticus 307, assembly GCF_000155675.2. Lineage (GTDB taxonomy): Bacteria > Pseudomonadota > Alphaproteobacteria > Rhodobacterales > Rhodobacteraceae > Octadecabacter > Octadecabacter antarcticus. The sequence continues at coordinate 3,811,337 of NC_020911.1, read as the reverse complement.
GCAAGATGCATATTCCTTGCCCGGCAGGGGCATTGATGAAGAAACGTTGGAGATACGCGCCGTCCATTGCCGTCAGGCGATTGCAAAGCAATCTGCCGAGAGGGACATGATCAGTAGCAGCATTGGGGACCCGTCCATGTTGCCCAACCTTCTCGGTCAGATCGCACCAGATCAGATGATCTGCAGCGTTTCAGCGCCCACTCGTGCATGTAAACATGCATTGCCGGGCAATGGATGGGGCATATGCCCCGGGGCGTCGCCCGTTCTGGGCTGAATTGATCCACTGAATCAATTCTAAGACGCCCGTCACCCCACAAATGTCATGAAGCAATTGCGGCCCGCAATGCCCGTGCTGTCATACCGCCACGCAAGAATGCCAAGCTATGGAAGCCTGATACGCTGGGGGCCAGAGCCCGAAACGACGCCGTACAGTCCTCAAAGGATCTCGGCTGCGCTCAATGGCGTCGCTTGAGCGGATACCACCGCCGGAGCCGCGTTGAGACAAGCCCTCTCGGGCATTGCTGCGCAATACACTACCTGGCAGCGGATGCATTGTATGAAACTACTTGGTCAGAGCTTGGCAGCGCGCGACTTCGACCGGCAGGTTGCGGAAATCCAAATCCGCGCAGTGATACTCAATGGCTTCACCGCACTTGGCATCCCCAGAACCGTTGTCGTAGCGTAGCTCCATCAGGGGTAAGGGGAAGTCAGACCTCATGCTGCTTTGTGCAACAAAGCCGGTGGTCGTCCAAATTTACGACACGCCATTTTTATGCCAGCGTTGGTCGCGATCCGGCACAATGCAGATCTGAAAGCCCAATAACGAACAGCTCGTCGCTGCTGGAAAAGAGAAAAAGGTCGCCATCACAGTTGTGATGCGTAAGCTGACTGTCCTCGCAAACGCCCTACTGTGCGATCATCGGAAATGGGTAGAAAAAGCGGCCGACCAAGGCGGATACTCATCGTTTGAAAGCAAACGACGGCCGGGCGGTGGAAGACAAAATCGCGCCGTCAGTGGGTCGCGTCGGGGAGTCCTATCCCGCTCGTGCATGCTTCGTATATCCTGCCGGGCAATGGACAACGCCCCTCTCGGCAGATTTGTTTCACAAATCGACCGTCCCGCTACCCGACAGCACATGCGCAGCATGTGTGAGAGGGGGGGCAATGCTTGGCCGAAACGATCAATGGCTTGTTCAAAGCGGATGTCATCCACCAGCGCCGCCCGTGGCGCACCTTTGAAGCTGTCCAATACGCCACACTTGAATGAGTCGATTGGTTCAACAATCGCCGCCTGCTGGAACCCATCGGAAACTTCCCACCAGCGGAAGCCAAAGCAAACTGCTAAGCGGCTCTGGAAAGATCAGACATGGCTGCGTAAATAGGACATATTTTCCTATAGGAAACATGGCGCGGTTCAGAGCGACACATGTCCAAAGCCGCAAACGCAAAGGGGCCGCATCATATGATGCGGCCCCTTTGCGTCGTCTAAGCGCCATGTCTTAGTAAGTCGTGGGCTTAGTATGTTGCGATCGTCGCAGCGGCCAAGTTAGAAGAAATCTTGTCGCTCAGGGCAGCTGTACCACCGCCAACAGATGTAAGTACGGCAATGCCGAGGCCCACGATTGCGGCTGTCAAAACAACCCAGTCAACTGTCACGGCGCCGTCTTCGTCGTTGCGGAAGTTTTTGATAAAGTTAAGCATTGTAGTCCCTCCTCAGGGTTTTTTACTCAGTTTCACTATCTAACTGGGGGTTTGTTGCACCGGCTTTCTGTTGGTTAGTCCCCGTCTTTGATACGTAGTAACTGACCGCTGAATGGGGCAGGAATGGGACGGCATTCGTTCAATTTTGTAACCAACTAACTTTTTGTCAAAAAAGATTGTAAAGACTTGATATATATTAATATTAAAAGTTTTTTCACCCAAAGCTTTTTTCTGATTGTTGCAAAGTCGCGTCTGATAATTCCCTCAACGGTAGGATTGTTCACGTAAGAGTGGATAAGAGAGGGGTATTTGCGTTAGGCTACACCTAACAAGAAGCAGGCGGAGACCGCACAAATGCGGCGCAGTATCATAATCCCAGGACTGATCGCCCTGTGTGGGGCGACATCATCCTTGCCCGCCCTGGCGGAAAATCATCGTTTACAAAACGAATTCACGTTCCGGCGCGTTGGCGTGCCGCAGGCGGGGGCCACGAACCGCATCAATGTGCAGGTCGCGCCGCGGGCGCCGACAGGACCGTCTGCCCCTGGACCGGCGGGAACGGCCGCGGCAACTCCGGGCACGCTCGGTGAACCTGCGATTGCCGGACTTGCACCCGTGCCAAACGGCGTTGAGTGGTACTGGGAGGCGATTTCGCCGTCCTTGGACGACGCCAACAGTTTCAGTCTTGAACGTGCCGTGGCTGCATTGCGTACAGCGCCACAAGGCAACGCAGTGCCATCACCGCGTTTGCAGGGCATGACAGAGCTGGCGAGTAGATACGGTGTTGAGATTTTGACAGCGACAATCGGTACCGACGTGTCGCCCGCATTGGTATTGGCTGTGATTTCAGTGGAAAGCGCGGGGCAATCTAATGCCGTAAGTTCAGCAGGAGCCCAAGGTTTGATGCAATTGATGCCGCCAACGGCGGATCGGTTCGGGGTGACCGATGCTTTTGATCCAGCCAACAATATTGAGGGTGGCACGGCCTATCTGGACTGGCTCTTGGATGAGTTCGACAACGGCGTGATTTTTGCGCTGGCAGGGTACAACGCGGGCGAAGGCGCTGTGCGCAACAACAACGGTATTCCACCCTATCCAGAAACCCGCGCCTACGTGCCCAAGGTTCTGGCCGCATGGGAAGTGGCACGGGGGCTGTGCATGACGCCGCCCGAATTGGTCACGGATGGCTGCGTCTTTAATGTGAACAGGGAATAGAATGTCCTCTAAACCGCTTGTCTTGGATGCAGACGGCACGCTGCTGCGCACCGATATGTTGCTCGAAGGGATCTGGAAAGGGTTCGGCACGGACCCATCCGCGACGCTGAAGGCATTTGCGCTGGTTGGGGATCGCGCAGCGTTCAAAGCTGAGATTGCGCGCATCGCGCCTTTGCGCGTTGATCTATTGCCGGTCAACGCCGACATTGTAGCCATGGCAATCGATGCCAGAGACGCGGGGCGCGAAGTGGCAATTGCCAGCGCGTCTGATGCGTCACTTGTGCAACCGTTGGCCGACCATTACGGGATCGAACGGGTTTTCGCGTCACAAAATGGGGTGAACCTGAAAGGCACGGCGAAAGCAGATGCTTTGGTTGCCGCGTATGGCGAGCAAGGGTTTGACTACGCCGGCAATGACAAGAGTGACCGCAAGATTTGGGATCACAGCGACAGGGCGATTGTCGTCGGCAATGCGGGCGGTGGGGCTAAGGGACTTTCTAAAGTCACCTCTGTCGCGGGTGGTTGGGCGCCTCGCGCGGTTCTGAAATCTATGCGCCCGCATCAATGGGTCAAGAACGTCCTGTTATTTCTGCCAATGATCGCGGCGCATGCGTTCTTTTTGAATACGTTCTTGGCGGTCTGTTTTGGCATCATTGCGTTCTCGGCCGCCGCGTCTTGTATATATATAGTCAATGATCTGCTCGATATCGAAGCGGACAGGCTGCACGTCAAGAAGTGTAAGCGCCCGTTTGCCGCCGGAACCGTGCCGATCCCAATTGGCATGTTGACCTGCGTGGGACTAGGTGTGGTCGCGCTGGGCATTGCCGCGATGCTGTCATGGCAGATGTTCGGTGTTGTTGCGTTTTACATGGCGCTGTCGCTGGCCTATTCGCTGCGCCTGAAGCGGATGCGCTGGATCGACATCGCCGTCCTTGCGTCCCTTTATACGCTGCGCGTGGACGCGGGCGCGGCGGCAAGCGGGGTTGATGCGTCAATCTTTATGTTGATTTTCATCTTTCCAGTTTTCATCTCGCTCGGTTGCGTTAAGCGTATGACGGAACTGGCGTTGGCTGAGGATGATAATCCTTTGCCGGGTCGCGGATACGCGCGGCGCGATTTGGGTGATTTGTTGAACATGTCTGCCGTGGGCATGGTTGGCGCGCTGGTGATTTTCTTTATGTATTCCTATTCTGATCAAGCGCTTGCGCTTTATCCGGACCAATGGCTGATGTGGCTTGCGCTGCTGCCGATTGCGGCGTGGCTCTATCGGATGGTGCGCTTGGGCTACATGGGACGCATGGATTACGATCCAATTGTCTTCGCAATGAGCGATATTCGCGGCATTGGCTATTTACTCATCACTTTGTCGCTGCTGTTTTACGCTGCTGGTCTGTGGAGTGTTTGGTTCGCGAGGTTGTTTGGGTAGTTCCCGCTATCGCAGAATTCGCCTGCGGCGGGCGGGGGAGCCTCCGGCGGGGATATTTTCAAGACAAAGACAAACAGAAGTAACCTTACCTTAACCAGAATCGATCAGCTCTGTTGGCGCGGCACAGGCGGGGACGCCGATGGCCGTAGACGGAGACAGGCAGTGTTTGTTCCCAGCCCGATGTGTGCCTCGCGGTTCGCTTCGGTTTTTGTCTTTTTGTCTTTGTCTCGAAAGTATCCTCGGGGGAGTCCGAAGGACGGGGGGCGAGTCCCCCTCTATGCCCGCGGCACGCGCAGATTTCAGATCAGATCGACATTTTCTTGAAAATTGGTTCTGGGATCAGTTTGATGATCGTCATGACTGGCCACCAGATCCACTTGGTATAAAGTGTGTTGCGCTTTTTGTGCAGCGCTTTGTGGATGTCGGCGACAACCGCATCGGCAGTTGTCATGAACGGCTGTTTGCCCAAGCCTTGCGTCATTGCGGTATCGACGGGGCCAGGTTTCACGGTCAACACATGCACGCCGTGACGACCCAAATGGTTGCGAAGGCCCGACAGGTAGGTGGCAAAACCCGCTTTTGCGGCACCGTAAACGTAATTGCCGACGCGTCCACGGTCGCCCGCTACAGACCCTAAACCAACTATTGAACCATTTTCGCGTGTCATCATGACGGGGGCGAGCATTTGCAGGAAGCGTGCCGGGCCGGTAAAGCTGTCAGCAATTGTGCCGTCAACCAGCGCGGGGTCGGCGTCAATGGCGTCTTGCGCTGGCATTGAGCCGACGAAAACCGCGCAGTTCAGAGTGCCGGACTGCGCCGCAGAAAAATCGATAATCTCTTGGAATGTGTCTGGCACGCGGGCGTCAAAGATCATTGGCGTTGCGTCTGACGCTCCGCGCGCTTTGGCGTCTGCGGCTGATGCGTTTAAGTCGTCCATGCGGCGACCCGCAAGGATCACATGCGCGCCGGTTTCGGCGACGGAGCGGGTGAACGCCTTTGCGATGGTCGAGCTTGCGCCGAGGATGATCCAAGTCTGGGCAGTTGATGTTTGATGAGGTGCTGTGTCGGTCATTTTGATATCCTAAGGTCTAGGCGTCTGGTCATATCGGTTTGCAAGGCGCCGTCGGGGTCGGCCTTTGCCGCCTCGCGTGCCCATTTGGGATAGTCGGGGTACATTGATTTGATCGCCGTGCCCGTAGAGAGCGCGTCTTTGGCAAGATACAGCCGCCCGCCTGCTGTCAGTGTTGCGGATTCAAGGTGTGCGATCAGACGGCGTGCAGCGGGGCGGTTGGGAAAATCAACGGCGAGGGTGTAGCCCTCCATCGGGAACGACATGTAGCCCGCGTTTCGTCCGTTTAATCCTGGGCCCATGCGTTTGAGAACGGCGAGGGGGGAGGCGAGGCCAGAACTGGCGATGATCTGCATGATGTCCCGCAGGGCGTGCGATTGATCTAATGGTACGACGCATTGGAATTGGTGAAAACCGCGTTTTCCGTAGAGTTTGTTCCAGTCATGGATTTTGTCGAGCGGGAAGAAGAAATCCTGCACAGTGCGCACAACCGTGCGCCCTGACTTGGGGACGCGGCGATAATAGGCCGCGTTAAATGCTTTGACGATGGGGCCAGACAGCGCCCAGTGCGGCGCGTTGAACGGGACTTTCTTGGTGCCACGTCTGGTCGGGCGCAAACCACGACAGGTTTCGCCTTCTTCAATGATGCCACGTCCGAGGGCAGCACCCGTCGCCGTCGCGTCGATCCAGCCAACACTGTAGGGCGCATCAGATGCATCAAGGAGGGCGACGTGGTGATCCCAATCGGTGGCGCGTTGTTCCGTCACCAGCATCATGTCACCCTTGGTCGGGATCAATTGGAGGGTCGCCTGCGCGATGATCCCTGTCTGTCCAAGGCCCCCACAGGTGGCTTTCCAATGGGCCGCTGTCTTTGGCGTGATCTCACAGGTCTTGTCGCCTTGGATCAGCGTGATTGAGGTGACATGCTGGCAAAAAGAACCCGCGCGGTGGTGGTTTTTGCCGTGCACATCCATGGCAATGGCACCGCCAACAGTTGCGAACCCTGTGCCTGGCATGACAGCGGGCAGCCAGCCTTGCGGCGCGAAAATGCGGGTGAGTTCGCCCAAGGTGATGCCGGCTTGCACTGTTAACAGGCCAGTCTCGCGATCAAAGGCAGTGATGCGATCAAGGCGCGTCATGTCTATGGCTTTGCCGCCGCCGTTCAGGGCGGCGTCGCCATAGGACCGGCGGTTGCCGACGGCGGGCGCATTTGCCGTGAGGGTTCGCACATCGTCTGCGCGGGCAATCTCGCCCTTCGCGCTTAGCACACGGCCCCAGCCGGTATGGGTTTGGTCTTTGGCCCAGATCATGTTTGAGTGGCATTTTTGGAGAGACGTTCGGCAACAGGGAAAATAGCGAGGCCGATCAGGATCGCGAACCACAGCGTCGACAGGCGAATGACGGCGGTGGCGGGGATAGAAACGTCAAGCGGGATGCCCTCAACGGACAGCAGCGCGACGATCGCGGCCTCAGCGCCACCAACGCCGCCAGGGGTACCTGTTAGGCCACCAGCAAGGGTCGCGAAAGTGAAAATGGCAATGGCCTTGGCGAGGCCAATGTCCGCGCCCATCCACGTAAGAAGCAGGTGAAAAGCGTAGCCTTCTGCGATCCAGCCAATCAGACCAAGCGTCATGGCGGCCGCCATGATCGGACCGCTTGAGAACACAGTGAGCGAGCGCGCGGCGATGCGCACGCGCGCCATCAGGCGGGGGAATCTCCCAATTGTGCGGTAAAGAAGCGTGACGCAGCCCGCGAGGAGTTTCGGACGGGTCGCCACGAAAGCAGCGGCCAATGCAAAGATCGCGACTGGTGTTGCCATGGCAATTCCACCAGCAGACAGTGCGATGCCCCCCGCAAGGATCAGGGCCATCGCCGCGAGATCGGAGGCGCGGTCCATCAAGGCAAGCGGTGCGGTGCGTTCGATTGTCCAGCCCGTTTCGCGCTTAAGCCAACGCATGCGGATCAATTCACCAACGCGGCCAGGTGTTACGGACATGGCGAAACCGCCCAAGAAATGGCGCATGTCTTGGACTGCGGTTGTGGGCAGGCCAAGGCGGTTGGAAAATAGATGCCAACGCACGCCGCGCAAAAGATAATTCACAAGGCTGAGGCAAAGCAGGGTCGCGATTTGCCCAGCGTGGAGCTGCATCAGTTGGTATTTGGTTGCTTCCCACCCCGTCGCGGCGGCCAGACCTGCAAGGCCCACAATCACGAACACGAACAACGCGGCTAGAATCGCAATGTCGCGCCAGCGACACGCACCGCCCTTCAGAATTGGGTTGCGTGCGGGCATCGGGGTTAGTTCGTGCGTGTTTATATTGCGCATTGTCATCATTTCGCAATTAGCGACAGAATTAGGCGAGACTATGACTTTGCATCCAATTTCGAAACGATTTTTAGGGACGGATTGGAAAATAGTGCGCTATCGCGCATTTTTAAGTCTGATGGGGGTGATTAGGCGGTGACCGACGAGTTGGCGCTGGCCGAAAGGCGGGGATATTTTAGCAAACAAATACAAGGCGCGCGTCAAGTTCGCGCCGCCCCGTTTTTGCTAGACGATTTTGGCCTCGGTCGCGGCACGCAGTTCATCCTCAGAGACGCCCGTCGCACATTCCACGATCTTGAGACCGCCAGCAACGACATCAAGCACGCCAAGGTTGGTGATTATGCGGTCCACAACAGCCTTGCCAGTCAGCGGCAGAGTGCATTCGCGCAGGAGTTTGCTGTCGCCGTGTTTGTTGGTGTGGTCCATCACAACGATGACACGGCCAACGCCTGCAACGAGGTCCATCGCGCCGCCCATGCCCTTGACCAGCTTGCCGGGGATCATCCAGTTGGCCAGATCACCCTTTTCATCGACTTCCATTGCGCCAAGGATTGCGCAGGCGATTTTGCCACCACGGATCATGCCAAAGGAAGTCGCGCTGTCGAAATAGGCGGTACGTCTGAGTTCGGTAATGGTTTGTTTACCTGCGTTGATTAGATCAGGGTCTTCATCGCCCTCAATCGGGAAGGGACCCATGCCGAGCATGCCATTTTCAGATTGCAGCGTGATGTCTTTGTCGCCGACGTAGTTGGCCACCAGCGTCGGGATGCCGATGCCGAGGTTCACGTACCAGCCATCTTCGAGTTCGGCGGCAGCGCGCTGCGCCATTTGATTGCGGTCCCAAGGCATTATGATTTCTCCCTAACCGTGCGCTGTTCAATGCGCTTTTCGTGCGCGCCTGCGATGATCCGGTGCACGTAAATGCCCGGCAGGTGGATCGCGTCGGGGTCAAGGCTGCCCACGGGGACGATTTCTTCGACCTCAACAACGCATATCTTGCCACACATGGCGGCGGGTGGATTAAAGTTGCGCGCAGTTTTGCGGAACATCAGGTTGCCAGTTCCATCGGCTTTCCACGCCTTTACAATGGCGAGGTCGGCGACGATTCCGGTCTCCATGATGTAGGTTTGGGGCTGGCCTTGGGGACCAGTGGGAAAATCTTTGTGTTCTTTGCCATCCGCAATGACCGTCCCAACGCCGGTTTTTGTGTAGAAACCGGGGATGCCGCAGCCGCCTGCGCGCATACGCTCGGCCAGTGTGCCTTGCGGGTTGAATTCGAGTTCAAGTTCGCCGGAAAGATATTGGCGCATGAATTCGGCGTTTTCGCCAACGTAAGAGCTAATCATCTTTTTGACTTGGCGGGTTTGCAGCAAAATACCGATGCCGAAATCATCGACACCTGCGTTGTTGGACGCGAATGTCAGATCTTTGTTTCCCGCGTCTTTGATAGCATCCAGCAGCAGTTCCGGAATGCCGCAAAGGCCAAAGCCACCCGCCGCAATGAACATGCCGTCGTGCAGCAGCCCATCTAGGGCGGTGGCGGCGTTTGGATAGATTTTCTGCATGAATCCCCCGTTGAATTTAGCCCATTGATAAGCGGGCCACGGGGGGTGTCAATGGATATGCCGCGCTGCGGCGTAATTCGAGCCCGCTATTCCAGAACGTCACCAGCGGTATCGATCACGTTTGGAGTTGCCTTCTTTGCTGCGGGTCTCTTGGCAGTCGCCTTTTTCGCCGCAGGTTTCTTCGCTGCCGCCTTCTTTGGCGCTGCCTTTTTCTTGGCTGGGGCTTTGCGTTTGGTGCCCTTTTTCGCCTGCTTTTCGGTGATCAGATCAACCGCTTGTTGGATTGTCAGCGCCTCAGGGTCGCTGTCTTTGGGCAGGGTCGCGTTGACCTTTTCCCATTTCACATAAGGCCCGTATTTGCCTTCCATGATGTCAATTGGCCCACCTTCATCAGGATGATCACCAAGGGATTTCAAGGTTTTAGCTGCGCCACCGCGATTGCCACGGCTCGCGACTTTTTCGGCCAAAAGCTGCACTGCGTGGTTCATGCCAACGGTAAACACGTCATCAAGACCCTCAAGATTGGCGTTTGTGCCACCCCGATCGGACGTTGATTCTGCATGTTTGATATAGGGGCCGTAGCGCCCAATGTTGGCGAATACATTGACGCCGTCTTCGGGGTGGGTGCCAATCAGACGGGGCAGGGACAGCAACCTGACAGCCGTCTCAAGCGTGACGTCTTCTGGGGGCCATTCTTTCGGGACCGACTGGCGGTTCGGCTTTTTGTTGTCTTCCGTGACCTCACCGCGCTGGGCGTAGGGGCCAAAGCGCCCCTTGTGGATCCAGATCTTGTCACCGTCGTCCACGCCCAACTCTTTGCCTTCTGGCGGAATCCCGGATGCGTCGTCTTGACCTGGGGGGCCAAAGGCGCGGGTGTATTTGCACTCGGGGTAGTTGGAGCAACCGATGAATGCGCCACCCGAGCGCGCGGTGCGCATGGACAAGCGGCCCACATTACAGTTCGGGCACAGACGCGGATCGGTGCCTTCTTCGTTCGGGGGGAATATATGCGGCGCGAGGACTTCATTAATTTTATCAAGGACTTGCGTGATAGACATGTCCATTGCTTCGTCGATGGTGATCTTGAAATCACCCCAGAAATCGGACAGCACTTTCTTATAGTCGGCTTCACCTGCGGACACATGATCGAGTTCTTCTTCGAGTGATGCGGTGTAGTCATAGCCGACGTATTTGCGGAAAAAATTGGTCAGAAACGCCGTGACCAAACGCCCTTTGTCTTCGGGGATTAGGCGGTTCTTCTCTTTGCGGACATATTCGCGATCCTGAATCGTTGTGACGATGGACGCGTAGGTGGACGGGCGACCAATGCCAAGCTCTTCCATGCGTTTGACCAGTGTCGCCTCGGTGTAGCGGGGCGGCGGCTGAGTGAAATGCTGTTCGGCCGTGACCGAGGTTTTGGCCATCTTTTCGCCAGTCGCCATCTGTGGCAGGCGTTTGTCGTCGTCATCATCGCCAGCGTCGTCGTCGCGGCCTTCTTCGTAAATCGCGAGGAACCCATCAAACAGTACGACCTGACCTGTCGCGCGCAATTCAATCTGACCATCCGCACTGCCGATATCGACGGTTGTGCGTTCCATGCGCGCGGCTTCCATCTGGCTGGACACCGTGCGTTTATAGATCAGATCGTACAATTTTCGTTGGTCGGGGTCGGCAATTTTTGCAGACGTTGCATCAAGCATCAAATCCGTTGGGCGGATACATTCGTGCGCTTCTTGCGCGTTTTTCGCTTTGTTTTTATAGATGCGCGGCTTGTCGGGTATATAGTCTTTGCCGAACTTTTTGGCGATTGTTTCGCGCGCCTCAGTAATGGCTTCGGGGGCCATGTCGATTCCGTCGGTCCGCATGTAGGTGATCAAGCCGGCTTCGTACAAACGCTGGGCGGCGTTCATGGTCATGCGTGCGCCGAAACCAAACTTGCGGCTGGCTTCTTGTTGCAGGGTGGACGTCATGAACGGCGCGGATGGATTGCGGTTGGCGGGCTTTGCCTCGACGCGTTTGACGGTCAGATCGCGGGAATTAACGGCGGTTTCAGCCAGTTCCGCCTGTGTCGCGTTTACCAGATCGAATTTGTCGAGTTTTTTGCCTGCCAAAACGGTCAGACGGGTTTCGACCGCTTGGTTGCGCGGCGTTGATAGCTGCGCTTTGACGGACCAATATTCGCGGTTGTTGAACGCCTCGATCTCCATCTCACGTTCAACGATTATGCGCAGCGACACCGATTGTACGCGGCCGGCGGACTTCGCGCCGGGCAGGCGGCGCCACAAAACGGGGGACAGTTTGAAGCCGACAAGGTAGTCTAGGGCGCGGCGCGCGAGGTATGCCTCAACCAAAGGCACGTCGACTTGGCGCGGGTTTTTCATCGCTTCGGTGACGGCTGTTTTAGTGATCGCATTGAACACCACGCGTGACACTGGTGTGTCTCTCTTGATCGATTTGCGTTTGCGCAGCGTCTCTTCGAGGTGCCACGAAATCGCTTCGCCTTCGCGGTCAGGGTCGGTCGCGAGGATCAGTTCATTGTCGTTCGCAAGGGCGTCGGCGATGGCCTTAATGTGCTTTTTACTGTCGCTTGCGATCTCCCACAACATGTCGAAATCGTTGTCAGGGTCGACTGATCCGTCCTTTGGTGGCAGGTCGCGAACGTGGCCATAGGACGCCAAGACTGTGTAGCCTGGCCCTAAATACTTGTTGATTGTCTTGGCCTTAGCCGGAGACTCAACGACAACAACAGGCATGGGAATCCTTCCAAAAGACACGGGCGTCGTGGACGGGCAAAATGTGGGGGGACATGAGGGATTGTCAATGCAGCATCTGTGGCGTGTGACAAAAGAGTGTTCCGGTGCGAGCTACCTTCGCGTAGAACTGAGCGCAATTTTAATGAGCGCGGGCCAAGATTCCGCCAGCTTGACGGATGACTTTGCCGTCAAGTTCGAGGTCCATTAGCAGCGGTGCAATGGCTGTTGGCGCGCCACCAAGGCTGCGGATCAGTTGGTCTTCGGCCATGGGCGCGGGGCTAAGACGATCAAGAATATCGGCGTGCAGCAGCGCCGTTTCGCGCAAACCGCGCGGCTGCGGCACAGGTTCAAGTGGCAATTCGGGCGCAACGGTTGTCGGTTCGCCGAGTTGGTCAAGGACATCTTGCGCGCCGCGCACGAGCATCGCCCCGTCTCGGATCAGCATGTTGCAGCCCGACGCACGGGCATCAAACGGATGGCCAGGAACCGCAAAAACATCGCGTCCTTGATCCAGCGCAGTACGGGCCGTTATCAGGCTGCCAGATTTGGCGGCGGCTTCAACCACAATTGTAGCCTGTGCCATGCCGGATATGATCCGGTTGCGGGCGACAAAATGGCGAGCATGTGGATGCAATCCAATCGGCTGGTCTGACACACGAAGACCGTTCTCGGTAATTTTCTGCGCCAGGTTCGTGTTTTCTGCGGGGTAAATCACATCAACTCCACCCGCGACGACAGCAACCGTGCCTGTTGAGAGGGACCCGTCATGGGCGGCGGTATCAATGCCACGCGCAAGACCGGACACCACGGTAAACCCCGCTTCGCCAAATTCCTGCGCCAGTTTGCGTGCCATGCGCGTGCCCAAAGACGACGCGTTGCGCGCGCCGACCAACGCAACCATCGGGCGTTGCAAGACCGAAGCGGCACCGATCATCCAGAGCATCACAGGCGCATCTTCGATGTCGGCCAAGGCCGATGGGAAATCTGGTTCGCCCTTGAACACCAATTGCGCCTTAGCGCCACGGCCTGCTTTGAGTTCGCCATGCACGACCCCGATTGGACAAATCTGATAATCAGGGACGCCAGCATCGCGCGCAATATGGGGCAATGCGTCAAGTGCGGCGGCCGCGGACCCGTGTTCGGCCAGCAATCTGGCGTATGTCACCGGACCCACACGGCGTGAGCGCAGCAGACGGAGATGACTAATCCGATCATCTTCCGTGGTGGGTAGGAGTGGGGGGTGAGTGGAAGAACTGTCGTTCTTGGTCATCCTAGTCTCCGTCTGCTGCAGAATCAGGAATAAGGGATCGGGGTTAACGAGAGGTTATTTTTTAAACGGAAAATTCAGCGTTCTTTGTGCGCGATCAATCAAGGAACGCAAATGTATCCGCACCGTCAAAACGGCGGATACGCAGCAGGTCACCCATTTGGGTGAGGCGTGTTTTGAAGTTATCAAAGCTGCGCTGGGCGATCAGTGCTGCGGGCACGAACGGCGCTTGGGTTTCGTGCCATGCGGCGTGCCAGAGTTGTGCGGTGGGTGCGATGTCGGCGGGGAGGGCTGTGCGGGGGATAAGTCTCTGATAGTCATTTGGGCGGTTTCTGAAAGTCGATGCCTAATGCTGCCACTCCCCATCCGGCTAAACCTTCGCCGGCAGCCAGCCCGCTGATCGGGATAGCGACAATTAGTACCGCCCAAGACAACATCGGCGAAGCGATTAGCGCATTGTCTATTAAGTTACGCGAATTGGACTCAGGCGTTCTGGCTGCTGCGAAGGCCGATTCTGCAAAAGTGAGGCAAACCCCACGAGTGGCACGAAGACCAGCACGGCTAGCGACCCTGTTAAGGTCGGCCAATAGCCACTCACCGCAAACCCCGCTGGACGCGTCCGCCAGATCGGCCAGCGAGACTCCCGACCTATCACGCCGCTGCGCCACCTACCGTCAAACCACCAATCATTAGGCTTGGTTGGCCCACACCCACGGGCACCCATTGGCCCGCCTTGCCGCAATTGCCGATGCCCGGATCAAGCGCCATGTCGTTGCCGATGCCACGGATTTGTTTCAGCGCGGTTGCGCCGTCGCCAATGAGCGTCGCGCCTTTGACGGGGGCGCCGACCTTGCCGTTCTGGACGCGGTACGCCTCTGTACAGCTAAATACGAATTTTCCATTGGTGATATCAACCTGACCGCCGCCAAAGCCGACGGCGTAAATGCCGTCTTTCAGCCCTGCGAGCATGTCTTTCGGGTCATCAGTACCGTTCAACATATAGGTGTTGGTCATGCGCGGCATGGGAATGTGCGCATAGCTTTCGCGTCGCCCGTTGCCGGTGGGGGCGACTCCCATAAGGCGCGCGTTTTGGCGGTCTTGCATGAAACCGACAAGGACACCGTCGTCGATCAACACGTTCTTGGCCGACGGCGTGCCCTCGTCGTCAACGGTGATGGACCCGCGCCGATCGGGGATGGTGCCGTCGTCCAGCACGGTGACGCCTTTGGACGCGATTTGTTGGCCCATCAGACCTGCAAATGCAGACGTGCCTTTGCGGTTGAAATCACCCTCAAGCCCGTGGCCCACGGCCTCGTGCAACAGAATTCCAGGCCAACCGGGGCCGAGGAGGACGTCGAAAACGCCGGCTGGGGCGGCCTCTGCTTCCAGGTTCACCAATGCGATGCGCAAAGATTCGCGTGCGACAGGTTGCCAGCTGTCTGGCCCGATCAGGTTGATCAGACCCGCACGGCCACCACCGCCCATGCCGCCGGATTCGCGACGACCGTTTTGTTCAACGATCACTGAGATATTGAGGCGCGACATCGGGCGGGTGTCCGTGACCAGTGTGCCTTCGGGCCGCAGAATCACAACTTCTTGGTGAGACGCGGCGAGGGTCGCGGAGACTTGCACGACCCGCGGATCTAGATCGCGACAAAATGCATCGATTTCTTTTAACAGGTCAATTTTGGCGGCAAAAGCTGCGTCTGCCATCGGGTCGGCGTCGGTATATAAAACTGCATTGGTGCGGGCAGGGGCTTCAGCCATAGTACCGCCACCGTCCCCTACGGCCAAACGTGCTGTTGCCACCGCGCGGCGCAGAGCATGTTCATCTATGGTCGTGGAATGGGCATAGCCTGCGACCTCACCGCGCACGGCCCGCAGCCCGAACCCTTCGGAGGCGTCATAGCTGGCAGTGCGAATACGACCATCGTCAAACGACAAAACCTCGGATCGGCGACGTTCGAGGAACAATTCGCCATCATCGGCGCCAGCCGTCGCGTCACGGACCATTGCTAAAGCTGACTCCTGGTCTAAATTTGTCTCGAACGGGCGGAAAGGATCGTGCGCCATGTGGTGTTTCCTGACTGATTCTTTGATTTGGGACAAAAAGCGACCCTTTGACACGTCTGGATCGCTTGAGTTGGCCCACAGGATATGGGATGACCGCCCGTAAATACAACGAGATTCCGTTTGGAGTTTCGCAGGAACCAAGGCAGCGCGACGTTCGCGCTGACAGACTTAGGGATTGATACGCACATGATGACTGTTGCAAAACGTCTTGGCCTTGCCGCAATGACCACGCTGATGGCGGGGGCTGCACTGGCACAAACCGCCATTGAAGATCTTGAGATCGTCGGCGCACCAACGCTGGGCGCCACGGGTTTTCAGCCCGCTGTCACCGAACTGGCCCGCGATTTGCAGTGGCTGGATGGTTGGCTTCTGGTGATGTGTGCGGCGATTACGCTGTTCGTGGTTGGGCTGATCGGGTGGGTTTGCCTCCGCTACAATGCCAAATCGAACCCGATACCGGCGACCTTCACCCACAATTCTCCTCTAGAAGTTGCATGGACAATTGTGCCGATTGTAATTCTGGTCTTCATCGGTGCGTTTTCGTTGCCGGTTTTGTTCAAGCAGCAGGAAATTCCTGACGGCGACATCTACATCACGGCGACAGGCAACCAATGGTTCTGGACCTATGAATACACCGACGAAAACGTATTCTTTGAGAGCTATATGATCGGTTACAACGAAGGTAACTTAAACGCGGGCATCATCGAACAACTTGAAGAAGCCGGTTATTCCGCAAGTGAATTCCGCCTTGCGACCGACACCGCCGTTGTGGTGCCGATGGGTGCGACTGTCGTGATGACCATTACAGGCGCGGACGTGATCCATTCATGGACGATCCCTGCATTCGGAGTAAAGCAAGACGCAGTACCTGGCCGTTTTGCCCAGCTTTGGTTCAATGCCGAACGTGAAGGCATCTATTTTGGTCAGTGTTCTGAGCTGTGCGGCAAAGACCACGCCTTTATGCCGATCACCGTAAAAGTCGTGCATCCTGACGTGTACGATGAATGGCTGGCCGGAGCGAAAGTAGAATTTCCAACCTAGGGCCTGACCTAAGGGCTGGAGTTTCGTGTTCCTAACGTTCGTACCGAGGATAGAATGACTGACGCAACCAACCAAACGCAGATGCAAGAAGCGCAGATGGGCGATTATTTCGCTCTGATGAAACCGCGCGTCATGCAGCTGGTCGTTTTTACAGCGCTGGTGGGTTTAGTTGTCGCCCCCGTTGGCGTAAACCCGTTCATCGGATTTGTTGCAGTGTTGTGCATCGCGGTTGGTGCAGGCGCTTCGGGTGCACTGAACATGTGGTGGGACGCCGACATCGACGCGATCATGAAACGCACGGTGAACCGCCCCATCCCGTCCGGCGCTGTGCAGCCTGGTGAGGCGCTTGCAATTGGCTTGACCTTATCGGGTTTCGCAATTGTGCTGTTGTTCTTGGCAACGAACGCGCTGGCTGCGGGCTTGCTTGCGTTTACGATTTTCTTTTATGCGGTGGTCTATTCCATGTGGCTCAAACGCTCGACCCCGCAAAACATCGTGATTGGTGGTGCCGCAGGTGCGTTCCCGCCGATGATCGGTTGGGCCGTGGCGACAAGCGGCGTGTCGGTGGAATCAGTTTTGATGTTCGCGCTGATCTTCATGTGGACGCCGCCGCATTTCTGGGCGCTGGCGTTGTTTGTGAAATCTGACTACGGCGATGCGGGTGTGCCGATGTTGACGGAAACCCACGGTCGCACTGTCACACGTAAACACATACTCACCTATTGCGTGCCGCTGGTCGCTGTCGCGCTTTGGCTTGGGTTCACGTCGATAGGCGGACCGTTTTATTTGGTCGTGGCCGTCGTCCTGAATGTCTGGTTCCTGCGCGGCTGCTACGCGATCTGGCGCCGCACGGATGCAGATTCGGAGGCCGACAATCACGCTGTTGAACGCCGCACGTTTGTCGTGTCGATCTATTATCTGTTCGGCCACTTCGGGGCGCTGCTGGTTGAGGCATTGTTGCGCAATTATGGATTAACATCATGGGCGGGCTGGTAACATGACGATGAAAGTTGAACATGAGATTCATACGCGCCGCAAAGGTCGCAACATGGGCGTTGGCATTTTGTTGCTGGGGCTGATCGGCATTGTATTCGGCTTGACCGTCGTAAAAGTTCTTGGGCTGACGGATATTCGCCAGTTGGAAAGGTTTGACCACGTTGCGCGGCCTGCACTGGAACCCGGTGCGCTTGAAGCCGCAGAACGACGCGCCGCTGACGTCGCGGCAGAGAGGGCAGCCGCTGCTACACAAGAGGGAGCCACCGAATGAAGCTTAACCCATTTAATTATATCACCAGAGACGCGAACCGAACAGCTGCACAAGCCGTGAGCGTCGTCGTCTTTATGGGAGCCCTCGCGTGGGCGTCCGTGCCTTTTTATGACTGGTTCTGCCGCGTCACCGGATTTGGCGGCGTCACGAATATCGCAACAGCCGGCAGCGATACGATTCTGGATGAAACCATAACAGTGCGGTTTGACAGTTCTGTGGCGTCCGACATGCCGTGGACGTTCAAACCAGTGCAGCGCGAAATGGAAGTCCGTATCGGTGAAACTGTACTGGCCTTCTATGAAGCCACCAACCCGACCGACTACGCCATCGCAGGGTCCGCATCCTACAACGTCGCCCCCTATGAGGCTGGCGCGTTCTTCGACAAGATTGATTGTTTTTGCTTTGAAATGCAGATTTTGCAACCGGGTGAAACGATGAATATGCCTGTGCTGTTCTTTGTCGATCCGGCCATCGTGGATGACCGAGACGGACAGTATGTGCATACGATAACTTTGGGGTATACGTTTCACTTGAACGAATTGCCGCTAGAGTACGAACAGGCCACCCTACTTGTGGACGATCAGGCTGCGCTGGACACAGTGCAACCGACAGAATTGAATTAAGACCAACGCCGTAAGGGAACGAAACGCATGGCCCATGAGAAAAATCACGATTACCACATCCTGCCGCCTTCTGTTTGGCCGCTGCTGACAGCTGTTTCCGTCTTCTTCATGTTGTTTGGCGCGGTCGTCTGGATGGACTCCAATGACAGCCCCTACTTGTTCCTGATGGGCTTCGCGGGTGTGCTGTATTGCATGTACGCATGGTGGTCTGAGGTTGTCGTCGAATCCCACCAAGGCGATCATACGCCAGTTGTTAGCATTGGTCTGCGGTATGGTTTCATCATGTTTATCATGTCCGAAATTATGTTCTTTGCCGCATGGTTCTGGTCGTTCTTCAAGCACGCGATGTACCCGATGGGCCCACAATCGCCTGCCATTGACGGGCAATTCCCACCGGCTGGAATCGAAACGTTCAACCCTTGGCATTTACCGCTGATTAACACGTTGATCCTGCTGTGTTCTGGCGCTGCGGCAACTTGGGCACACCATGCTCTGGTCCACGAAGACAATCGCGAAGACGTCAAAAGCGGTCTGATCCTAGCGGTTGTGCTGGGTGTGGTGTTCACCGTGTTCCAAGCCTACGAATACAGCCACGCGGCCTTTGGTCTTGCAGGCAATATTTATGGTGCAAACTTCTTTATGGCGACGGGTTTTCATGGTTTCCACGTTGTGATCGGTACGATCTTCTTGTTCGTGTGCTACCTGCGCGTTCGCAAGGGTCACTTCACCGCAGAGCGCCATATCGGGTTCGAAACTGCGGCATGGTATTGGCACTTTGTGGATGTGGTTTGGCTGTTCTTGTTTGCAGCCGTCTACGTATGGGGCCAGTAAGCCGCCTTGACCTGACTGTTATGACACGGCAAGACGCGCAGGGATGAACACCCTGCGCGTCTTTATTGTTGAGGCACCCAACCTTTGAGGCACTCCATGCGGCAAATTCTATTCCCTCTCGTGATTGGTCTTGGTGGCATCATCGTGCTGTTGTGGCTTGGGTTCTGGCAGCTTGATCGGCTGGAATGGAAGCTTGACACCATTCGTGACATCGATGCGCGGGTCGGGGCTGATCCCGTGCCACTGCCCGCCGCCCCGACCCGTGACGTTGATAATTATCTGACCGTCATCATGCAAGGTGCCGCGACGGGCGAAGAAATACGGTTTCTTGACAGTGGCACGGCGGCAGGCACTGGCCACCGTATCATTTCAGCATTTGTGACGGCAGACGGGCGTCGGGTCATGCTGGATCAAGGCTTGCTGCCTTTGTATGAAGACGAAGGTGTTGTGCTGACTTCGGTAGTTACCGTGCAGGGCAATCTGATCTGGCCTGATGATATTTCGCGACAAGCGCCGGTCGGGGATGAATGGTATGCCCGCGATGTCCCGGCGATGGCGCAGGCGTTGGGGACGGAACCGTTGTTGGTGGTGCTGTATGCTGCGACGCAGTACGATGGCCGCCTGACGCCGCTGGCTGTGGACACGCGAAACATCAAGAACGACCATCTAGAATATGCGATTACGTGGTTCTTGCTGGCCGCGGTCTGGTTCAGCATGACTGGGTTTTACGTGATGCGTTCCATGCGCCCAAAGGGAAACTGATATGAAGTACATCTCGACCCGTAGCGCGGCCCCCGCACTGAATTTTGAGCAGGCGATGATGACAGGACTTGCGCGCGATGGCGGGCTTTATGTGCCCGACGTCATTCCAACACTGTCCAAGACCCAAATCGCGACAATGGCGGGGCAGTCCTACGAACAGATTGCCTACACCGTGATGCGCCCGTTTATTGGTGATACGTTTACGGATGACGAATTTCGCGGCCTGATCGATGCGGCCTACGCGGGCTTCAGGCACGCCGCGCGTGCGCCAATCAAGCAGCTTGATAGCAATCATTTCCTGCTGGAACTGTTTCACGGCCCGACGCTGGCGTTCAAAGATTTCGCCATGCAGCTGATCGGCCAGATGTTTCAGGCGTCGTTGGCCCGTTCCGGCAAGCGGATCACGATTGTTGGCGCGACGTCAGGTGACACTGGATCCGCCGCGATTGAAGCGTTCCGTGGCCTGAAAAACGTCGATGTCTTCATTCTGTTTCCACATGGCCGCGTGTCTGAGGTCCAGCGCCGCCAGATGACGACGCCTGTGGAACCCAACGTGCATGCACTGGCAATGGACGGTGATTTTGATGACTGCCAAGCGGCGCTTAAGGATATGTTCAACGATTTCGATTTTCGTGACGGCGTGAATCTTGCGGGGGTCAACTCGATCAATTGGGGCCGCGTTTTGGCGCAGGTGGTGTATTTTTTCAGCAGCGCCGTATCGCTTGGCGCGCCGCACCGCCCCGTCAGCTTTACCGTCCCGACTGGCAATTTTGGTGACATTTTCGCAGGCTACATTGCCAAGCGCATGGGCCTGCCGATTGATCAACTTGTAATAGCCACGAACCAGAACGACATTTTGCACCGCACATTGCAAACCGGCGCGCAAATCAAAGAAGGCGTGACGCCGACCATTAGCCCGTCGATGGACATTCAGGTGTCATCCAATTTTGAACGTGCGCTGTTTGAAGCCTACGGGCGCGACGGCGCTGTGGTGGCGGCACAAATGGCCGACTTAAAGGCCAAAGGCGCGTTTACGATTTCCCAAGGGGCGATTGAGATGCTGCGCGACACGTTCGCATCCGGCAGCGCGTCCGAGGTGGAAACCTACGCCACGATCACCGATGAATTGACGCGGTCTGGTGAATTGCTCTGTCCGCACAGCGCTGTTGGCGTCAGGGTTGGAAGCCGTTTCCAAAGCGCTACACCGATGATCACACTTGCCACCGCGCACCCCGCCAAATTTCCAGCAGCGGTCGAAAAAGCCACAGGCTTGCATCCGCCATTGCCGCCCCACATGGCAGACCTGTATGAGCGATCCGAACGGGTCACGCGGGTGCCAAATGACCTTACTGCCCTGCAAACCCTCATTAAGGAGCGGATCGCCAAGTGACCGTCCAACAGCACACGCTTTCCAACGGCTTTCGCATCGTCACCGAACAGATGCCGGGCCTGAAATCAGCCTCAATCGGGATTTGGGTTATGGCGGGGGGACGCCATGAAACGCCTGCGCAAAATGGCATCGCGCATTTCTTGGAACACATGGCGTTCAAGGGGACGCAGCGGCGCAGCGCATTGCAGATTGCCGAAGCAATTGAAGACGTTGGTGGCTATATCAACGCCTATACATCACGCGAAATGACCGCCTATTACGCACGGGTTCTGGAAAATGACGTGCCGCTGGCGCTGGACGTGATTGCGGATATTCTGCTCAATCCGGTGTTTGATCCGTCCGAGATCGAGGTTGAGCGCGGCGTGATTTTGCAGGAAATTGGTCAGGCACTGGACACACCGGACGACATTATTTTCGACTGGCTCCAAGAAGAAGCCTATCCAGATCAGGCTATCGGACGCACAATTTTAGGCCCAAGCGAGCGGGTAAGTTCGTTTACCAAAGCCGACCTGTCAGACTTTATCGGCGAACGTTACGGGCCCGACCAGATGATTCTGTCCGCGGCTGGTGCTGTGAACCCCGACGAATTGTTGGCATTGGCCGAAAAGTTGTTTGGTCACTTGCCACGGCGATCAGAACCACGTGCGGCTGAAGTTGCGGCGTTTGTGGGCGGTGAGCGGCGGGTTAAAAAAGATCTGGAACAAGCGCATTTTACACTGGCGTTTGAAGGGCCGAACTACCGCGATCCCGGCATTTACGCGGCCCAAATCCATGCGATTACCATGGGTGGCGGCATGTCGTCGCGATTGTTCCAAGAACTGCGTGAGAACCGTGGGCTGTGTTACACAATTTTTGCCCAAGCGGGTGCATATGCCGACACCGGCATGATGACAGTCTATGCGGGCACATCGGCTGAACAATTGGGTGAACTGGCAACGCTGACGATTGATGAGTTGAAACGCGCAGCTGACGACATGAGCGCCGAGGAGGTCGCGCGGGCACGCGCGCAGATGAAAGCAGGCATGTTGATGGGGCTTGAGAGTCCTTCCAGTCGCGCGGAACGTTTGGCCCGCATGGTCGCGATCTGGGACACTGTCCCGACAATAGAAGACACGATTGAACGGATTGATTCTGTGACCACAGGTGATGTGCGTGCTTTCGGTGGGAGCTTGATCACCGATGCGGGGTCGGTCATGGCGCTTTATGGACCGATTGATGACGCGCCTGCGCTGGAGGCTTTGAGACAACGGTTGGTCGCGTAATGCTGCGGACGCGTAAGAAAATTCGTCTAGACACCGAGCGGCTGTTGCTGCGTCCGCCGATCCATTCCGATTTTCGCGCATGGTCTGCGTTGCGACAGGAATCGGCGGCGTTTTTAAAGCCGTGGGAGCCGATCTGGGCATCTGATCATCTGACGCGCCGAAGTTTCACCAATCGGGTGTATTGGGCGCAACGTGCGATTTCTAACGACACTGCGCTGCCGCTTTTCATCATCCGGCGCAGTGACGAGACGGTTTTGGGGGCAATAACGCTTGATCATATTCGGCGTGGGCCAGCGCAGGCTGGCACGACAGGATATTGGATCGGAGAGGCGTTCGCGCGGCAGGGATATATGCGCGAGGCAATCGCAGCGGTGGTGCATTATGCGTTCACAACGCTGGATTTGAGCCGGATTGAGGCGGGCTGTTTACCGGAAAATACCCCATCACGCGGGCTGCTGGAAAGCTGTGGATACAAGTACGAAGGCGTGGCGCAATCTTATTTGCAGATCAATGGGCGTTGGCGCAATCACGTGCTTTACGCCAATCTGCGCCATGATCGGCGTGGCAAGACAGATGTGGGATGATCCGGTGATCAACGTTTGCAGCAGGCTGGGTTTGGATTTTCTGGCAAATCCGTTGGGAGCCTGCCTCCAAATCCATGAGGTATTTCAGAACCAAAGACAAACGGGGAGGCTGACATGGCGTTGAATTCCGTGGATGATGTATTCGTAGGAAAGTTGCGGGATGTGCTGCCTGCGGTGGCGTTTTTGGCTGACCCCACGGGATTTTTGGTTGAACCGCGCGGACGCTGGTCTGGACAAGGCGTAGTGGTGTCACCTGCGTCTGTTGACGAGGTCGCGACGTTGATGGCTGCCTGTTTTGAGCACCACATAGCTGTCGTGCCCTATTCCGGTGGCACGGGATTGGTGGGTGGGCAAACCGTAGCGGACGGGCCCGTCCCTGTGATTTTGTCGTTGGCGCGCATGAACAAGGTTCGGGCAGTTTACCCGGATGAAAATGTGATTGAAGTTGATGCTGGTATAATCTTGGCAGATGTTCAAACAGCGGCTGCGAATGTGGGGCGGTTGTTTCCCCTTTCGCTGGCGTCTGAAGGGTCGGCGCGGATCGGTGGGCTGTTGGCGACCAACGCGGGGGGCCTAAATGTAATTCGCTACGGCAATGCACGTGCGCAGTGTTTGGGCCTTGAGGTCGTGATGGCGGATGGGACGATCTGGAACGGAATGAGTCGTTTGCGCAAAGACAACACAGGCTATGATCTGCGCGATCTGATGATCGGATCTGAGGGGACTTTGGGCGTGATGACTGGGGCATCGTTGCGAATGATGCCACGTCCGGCGAACGAAGCAACGGCGATGTTTGTGGTGCAATCCCCCGCTGCCGCCGTGTCGTTGTTGTCTTTGGCAGGTGAGCGGTTAGGTGAGACCGTCACGGCGTTCGAATTGATCCACCGCCAAGGGTTCGATTTCCTTAATGAGACGGGGTTGGAGTATAAAGCGCCTTTCAAAGAGGCACCTGAATGGTCGGTCCTGATGAAGATTGGCTTGCCGACTGGCCAGTCGGCGCAGGGTGCGTTGGAGGATCTGTTTGAGGGCGCTGCGGGTCTGATTTTGGACGGGGTCATTGCGCAGTCGGGCAGCCAAGCGCGGGACCTTTGGAATATTCGGGAGATGATCCCCGAGGGCAACAGGCGCATCGGGTCGGTTTCGTCGCATGATATTTCGGTACCGATCTCCTGTGTTCCCGAATTCATCGCGAAGGCCCCTGCGATCCTTGCTGAAATTGGTGATTTCCGGATCAATTGTTTTGGCCATTTGGGGGACGGAAACTTGCATTACAATGTCTTTCCAACGCAGGGGCGCAACCGTGCGGACCACCAAGACCAGCGTGATGCGATCAAGACAGCCGTGCATGATCTGGCACATTCATTCGACGGATCGGTGAGCGCGGAACATGGCATCGGGCGGCTAAAGGTCAGTGATCTTGAGACCTACGCTGACCCTGCGAAACTGGCGATGATGCGCGCAATCAAAGACGCGCTGGACCCGCGCGGCATCATGAACCCTGGGGCCGTGTTGCGCGCCTGACCTTGCGTCGCGCAGCCGCGCGTCCTATGACAACGCGGACTTAATTTATGCACGACCTTGGGGACAGAATATGCCAGTTCTGGTGATGAAATTCGGCGGCACGAGCGTTGCCACGATCGACCGTATCAAACGCGCGGCTAAGCGCGTGGGCGTGGAAGTCGCCAAAGGCTACGACGTGATCGTGATCGTGTCGGCGATGTCGGGTGAGACCAATAAGCTGGTTGGTTATGTGAACGAAACGTCGCCTTTGCATGATGCGCGGGAATACGATGCGATTGTTAGTTCCGGCGAAAATGTGACGGCGGGTTTGATGGCGCTGAGGTTGCAGGAAATGGACGTGCCCGCGCGCAGTTGGCAGGGCTGGCAAGTGCCAGTAATGACGACATCGGCACATAGTTCTGCCCGCATCGAAGAAATCCCGACCGACAATATTATGGCAAAGTTCGGTGAAGGTATGAAAGTCGCGATTGTCGCGGGGTTCCAAGGCGTGAGCCCCGAGGGCCGCATCACCACGCTGGGGCGCGGCGGGTCGGATACGACTGCGGTGGCGTTTGCGGCGGCGTTCGAGGCTGTGCGTTGCGACATCTATACCGACGTCGATGGCGTCTACACGACGGACCCAAGGGTGACGTCCAAGGCGCGAAAGCTCGACAAAATCGCCTATGAAGAAATGCTTGAACTGGCGTCGCTCGGTGCCAAGGTTTTGCAGACGCGATCTGTGGAATTGGCAATGCGATATAAAGTGCGCCTGCGTGTGCTATCATCATTTGAAGAACAATCTGACGATGCAGGAACGCTCGTCTGTGCGGAGGAAGAAATTATGGAATCCAATGTGGTAGCCGGTGTTGCGTTCAGCCGTGACGAGGCAAAAATGACGCTGATTTCGGTGGCTGACCGCCCTGGAATTGCCGCCGCGATCTTTGTGCCACTGTCTGAGGCGGGCGTGAACGTTGATATGATCGTGCAGAACATATCCGAAGAAGGCCGCACAGATATGACGTTTTCGTGCCCGACCGATCAGGTGAAACGCGCACAAATAGCGATGGAAGATGCCAAGGCATCCGGTGAGATTAATTTCCATGATCTGGTGGCTGACACCGACGTTGCCAAAGTGTCCATTGTGGGCATCGGGATGCGGAGCCACGCGGGTGTGGCGGCAAAAATGTTTTCTGTTTTGCGCGACGAAGGTGTGAACATCAAGGTCATCACCACGTCCGAGATCAAAGTGTCTGTACTCATTGATCGCAAGTACATGGAACTGGCGGTGCAAGCGCTGCACGATGCGTTCGAGCTGGATAAAGTGGCGTGATTATTCGCGCGCTAGAACCGGATGATCGTTCCGCATGGGACGCGTTGTATGACGCGTATGCACAGTTTTACAAGGTTCAGCAGACGTCCGAAATGCGGGCGACGGTTTGGGGTTGGTTGACTGATCCCTCCCACGAAGTGAACGGATTAGTCGTCGAAAACAACAGTTCTCTGATCGGTTTTGCACATTACCGACCGTTTGCGCGACCCTTGGCGGCTGCGTCGGGGTTGTTTCTGGATGATCTGTTTGTTGCGCGAGCGGCCCGCGGATCGGGTGCCGCTGATGCCTTGATTGATGCAATAAAAGTCCGCGCGGCAGAGCAGGGTCATAGCGTCGTACGATGGATCACGGCGGCGGACAATGCACGGGCGCGTGGACTTTATGACAAAGTTGCGCAGGCGACTCAGTGGGTGACATACGACCTTAAGGTGTGAGCGCCTAGATCAAGCTCATTGCTCCGGTAAGCGGAAATTGGGATTTGCAACCTGTGCGTGCAAATCGCCATTGCGACGCCTTGCGAGGACCTGTAGTCTCATTTCTTAGGGGTGCAGGAGATCACATGCCACAAGGTTTTGAGACAGAAAGCCGTAAATTGTTGGTCCGTCTGCGTGACGTTATGGCCAGTGGTGAAGCAGGGCAGGCGCGATTGGATGAAATCGTGCGACTTATCGCGAATTCAATGCGCGCAGAGGTTTGTTCGATATACCTTTTTCGCGATGCTGACACGCTTGAACTCTGCGCCACAGAAGGTTTGCAGCAAGAGGCTGTGCACCAAACGCGGATGCGACTGGGTGAAGGTTTGGTTGGCCGTGTGGCCAAAACGCGCCGCGTTGTGAACACCGCAGCCGCACCCGCAGCACGCGGATTCCGATATATGCCTGAAACGGGCGAGGAACGATATTCCAGTTTCTGCGGTATTCCCGTGCAGCGCCTTGGCGAAACGATGGGGGTTTTGGTCGTCCAAAGCCGGGTCCCGCGCGAATTCACCGCAGATGAGGTTTACGCCCTCGAAGTCGTCGCCATGGTATTAGCCGAAATGAATGAACTGGGC
Source organism: Octadecabacter antarcticus 307 (assembly GCF_000155675.2). Classification (GTDB taxonomy): domain Bacteria; phylum Pseudomonadota; class Alphaproteobacteria; order Rhodobacterales; family Rhodobacteraceae; genus Octadecabacter; species Octadecabacter antarcticus. Next base: position 3,784,301 of record NC_020911.1, on the reverse strand, counting down.
GTGTTTGTCGGTGAAGGCGCTGCGCTGCGGGCACGCCACCAAGAACCCGTTATGTTCAAAGGATTGGTTGGCCAAGAAGGTGCTGCAGGCGGCAATGTGTATCTGCATGAACCGCGCGTCGTCGTCACCAACGTGGTCGCGGACGATCCCGATGCTGAACTGGCACGACTGCGCGAGGCCGTGGACACGTTGCGCGTTTCGGTCGATGAGATGTTGACGCAAACGAAGACTGTCAACAAAGACCAAAAACAGGTGCTTGAAGCCTATCGGATGTTCGCCAATTCACGCGGTTGGATGAAACGGATGGAGGCGGATATCGCCCAAGGCCTGTCCGCAGAGGCCGCTGTCGAAAAGGAACAATCACTTGCGCGCACGCGGATGCAATCTGCCGACAGCTATCTGCGTGACCGCCTGCACGATCTTGATGATTTGTCGAACCGTCTGCTGCGGATATTGACAGGGCAGGGGAGCAATACCGGTGCGGAAGTGCCCGCAAACCCTGTGCTGGTGGCGCGCAATATCGGGCCAGGTGAATTATTGGAATATGGCAAGAAGCTCAAAGGTATCGTGCTGGAAGAAGGGTCTGTTGGGAGCCACGCGGCGATCGTTGCACGGGCGTGGGCGATCCCGCTGGTGATCCAAGCGACAGGTATCACTGCTGAGGCGTTGAACGGTGATCCGATCTTGGTGGACGGCGAACAGGGAATTGCACATTTGCGCCCCGACGACACGGTGCAGGCTGCGTTTCGTGACAAAATGGCCATGCAAACCGAAGCACAGGCGCGGTATGCGGGCATTCGCGAACTGCCCGCGCAGTCAAAATGTGGAACCGTCACGGCCCTGCACATGAACGCAGGTTTGATGGCCGATTTGCCATCATTGGAAGGCTCCGGCGCGGAAGGTGTGGGGCTGTTTCGCACCGAACTACAATTTTTGATCCGCAGCCAAATGCCAAGACGGGGCGAATTATCTGCGCTTTACGCACAAGTGATGGACGCCGCGAAGGGTAAACGGGTGGCGTTTCGCACGCTTGATATCGGGTCTGACAAAGTGCTGCCCTATATGAAACCCAACGATGAACCTAATCCCGCGATGGGGTGGCGGGCGATCCGCGTGGGCCTTGAAAAGCCCGGCGTGTTGCGGATGCAATTGCAGGCGCTGATACGTGCTGCAAACGGGCGGCCCCTGACGGTGATGTTCCCGTTTGTTGCCCAGCTTGAAGAATTCCGATCTGCCCGCGCAGAATTCGAAAAGGCGATGGCGCGGGAACGCATTCTGGGCCACCCGCTGCCGACGGACGTAAAGATTGGTGCGATGCTTGAAACGCCAAGCCTCGCGTTTGCACCGGACATCTTTTTTCGGGAGGTCGATTTCATCTCAATCGGTGGCAACGACCTGAAGCAGTTCTTCTTTGCGGCCGATCGCGAAAACGAACGGGTGCGGCGGCGCTATGACACGCTAAACGTAAGCGTTCTCAGCTTTTTGGAACAGTTGATCGCGCGGTGCCATGCCCACCACACTCCGGTCAGTTTTTGTGGCGAAGATGCCGGTCGACCTGTTGAAGCGGTGGCGTTTGCCGCGATGGGATTGCGCAACCTGTCGATGCGGCCCGCATCAATCGGGCCGGTGAAGCACATGTTGCGGCGGCTTAATCTTGATGACGCGCGCGGCGTTATCCATGAGGCGCGCGAACGCGGTGATCAGTCCGTGCGCGGTGCGATCAATGATTTCTTGCGCCAACAGGCCTAGGCTTTAAGCCGTGGATTTTTCAGCCTGATCGCCTCAAGCGTGAAGGCGTCCGCGACTTGGTCCGCGCCATATGTGCGCGCCAGATTGCGCAGCCCGAAATGCACGTGGGCGATATCTGTGTAGTAGCTGACGAAGGTGTAATTCGTGCCAGCACCCGCTGCAGCGCCCAAAACAGGCACTGTCTGTGCGGCAAGTTTTTGACCAAGCACAGTCGCGAATTTCGGCGCAACTTTGCTGATAAGCTTGTTGATCGCGGCACCGGACAGACCAAGGCGTGCACCGATAAAGCTGGTGTCGATGCCGTCGTCTTCACTTCCGGGGCCACCCTTACCGAAAATTTGCAAACATTGGGCGCGGGTTTCAACGGCCATCGGGTCTTCGCCATGTTCCGTGGCAATCCGTTGCACCGCGCGAAAGATCACGGTCGTGGCCAGTGGCAGTTCAGCCAGCGCTGTTGGCAAACCACCCAAGCCGCCCAGAGCCCCTGTAAACGACGCCAACGCCTTGTGCGCGCGGTCGGTCCCGATGAAACGCCCTATGCCGCCTTGGCTGCGCCCAGCCGCATCATAACTGGCACGAAGTCCACGGGTGGCGGCGGCGTCAAGGCGGGCGCGGGTGCTGGTGGGCAGCAGTTTCAGGCCGTCTTCGACCTGACCACCCAAAAAGGTCACCACTTGCATCAACACGCCGGTGGCGTTGTGTTGTCGCGCCGCAAGGTTGGCGATTTGCAGGCGTGCTTCATCGGTTAACGGGATGGATGGTTCATCAGGATTGACGGGGGGCAGGGTGTCTGGATCAGCTGTCATCCGCTATAGATGGACCTTGTGACGGGTTATTTCAATCCAAACGCTTGCGCACGCGGCCGCGAATGCCCGCCCATGCGCCATGACCAAGGATGCGGGCGGGGTTGGTGGGTGGCGGCATAACGACACCGTTAAGGGATTTGAACCCGAAGCGCGCGTAATAGGGGACGTCCCCAATAAGGAGCACGCGCGGCCAGCCCGCAGGTGCTGCGCGTTCCAGCACATCGCGGATCATCAGCCCGCCCAAACCTTCGCCTTGGCGAGTCGGGTGGATTGCGACAGGACCGAGCAGCAGCGCATCATGTTGTTCGATGCGGATCGGCCAGCAGCGGATCGCGCCGCCGATGACGCCATCGTCTGATCGAACCACACGACAAAAAGCCGCTACAGGCGGGACATCGTCGCGCAAACGATACGATGACAGCGCCTTACGGCCCGGCGCAAAGGTCAGGTCGTATAGGGTTTCCACGCCCCACCAATCGTCTGTTGTTTCGTCGCACAATTCCATTTGCCTAGGTGAACCTTTGTTTCGCTTTCAATGCAAACAAGATATTGGCGCGCATGAGGTGTTACGAGGAGTTGATACGATTTTTTACGAACCCGAAGACGGCCACGGATTGCCGCATAATCCGTTCAATGCCGTGGTGACGCCACGCCCGATCGGGTGGATTTCCAGCCGTGGCGCGGATGGATCTGACAACCTCGCGCCATATTCGTTTTTTAATGCGGTCGCCTATGTCCCGCCGCAGGTGATGTTTGCGTCTACGTCTGCGAAGGACGACCGTGGCGATACCAAGGACAGCGTCGCCAATATCCGTGAGACAGGGGTTTTTGCTGTTAATATAGTGGAATATGCAATGCGCGATGCAATGAACAGATCGTCGGGTGCGTGGTCACGCGACGTTGATGAATTTGTCGATGCAGGGATCGAAAAGGCCGCCTGCCGTTCGATCGATTGCGCCCACGTTGCTGGTGCGCCTGCGGTTTTGGAATGTCGGATGACGCAAATCGTCAAGATTGAGGGGGCCGCGAATTTCGTGGTTTTCGGAGAAGTCACAGGTATCCATCTGCGCGACGACTGCATGGTCGATGGGATGTTTGACGTCACAAAGTTCCAACCGCTCGCGCGCGGCGGATATAAGGACTATTCGGTTGTGCGTGACGTGTTCAGTCTCGATCGACCGGACTAGCGGCGGGGCCTAATGCCCGCCAATAATCCCGGTCTTAACCGAATAATCCACCGCGATCTCGTAGTCGGGGTCGTCGTCACTGTCCACAATCAGGTGGCCCGCCTTGGACAACAATTGATGACAATCGTGGGTCAGGTGGCGCAATTGGATCGACTTACCAACGTCTTCGTATTTTGCGGCGACGTTCTCGATCGCTTGCAGGGCAGATTGATCTGCCACGCGGGACTCCGCAAAATCGATGATAACGGACTTTGGATCGTCATCGACCTGGAACAGCTCAACAAATCCGTCAGCGGATCCAAAGAACAGTGGCCCGTTGATTTTGTAGACCTTGGCACCGTCTGCGGTAACTTCAGTGCTTGCATAGATGCGTTTCGCGTTCGACCAAGCATAGGCAAGTGCTGAGACGATAACGCCGACAACTACTGCAGTGGCAAGGTCCGTCATCACGGTCACAACCGTCACGAGGACGATGACAAACGCGTCCATGCGCGGCACCTTTGTCATGATCTTGAACGAGTTCCACGCGAACGTGCCGATCACGACCATGAACATCACACCGACCAAGGCCGCCAGTGGAATTGCTTCGATCAAACCGGACGCAAACAGGATGAACGCCAGCAGGAACAACGCAGCTGCCGTGCCAGCAATGCGGGTACGACCACCGGATTTCACGTTGATCATCGACTGACCGATCATCGCACAACCACCCATGCCACCAAAAAATCCCGTAACCGTGTTGGCGACGCCTTGGGCGATACATTCTTGGCTGGCACCACCGCGTTTGTTGGTGATTTCACCGACCAAGTTCAGGGTTAGCAGGCTTTCAATCAGGCCAATCGCCGCGAGAATAAGCGAGTAGGGCAGGATAATATAAAACGTTTCAGGCGTGAAAGGGACGGACGGGATGTGGAAGGGCGGAAGGCCGCCGCGAATGCTCGCCAGATCGCCAACGACGGGGGTATCCAGCTGCAACACGATCACGATGATCGCGATGATACCGATGCCCGCAAGCGGTGCTGGAACCAGCGCTGTAATTTTGGGCCAAATCCAAATGATCGCCATCGTCAGTACCGTAAGCGCCAACATAAGATACAGCGGTGTGCCGGTCAGCCAATCACCAGAGGCTATGCCATGCCCGCCGCCCGCTCCGGCGGTTCCGGGCACCTGAAACTGGCCCATCTGTGCCAAGAAAATAACGATCGCAAGGCCGTTCACAAACCCCAGCATCACCGGATGCGGCACAAGACGGATAAATTTGCCCCAGTGCATGAAACCAACGAAAAGCTGAATAATCCCCATCAAAACAACGGTTGCGAATAGGTATTCAACGCCGTGATCGGCGACCAAGGCCACCATCACAACCGCCAACGCACCCGTCGCACCTGATATCATACCGGGGCGTCCGCCGATCAGCGCCGTGATTAGACCGACGATGAACGCCGCGTATAGACCGACCAGCGGATCAACGCCCGCAACAAAGGCAAATGCCACCGCTTCTGGCACCAGCGCAAGCGCCACCGTCAGGCCCGACAGGATTTCAATCCGCAGACGGGTGGGGGTCAGGTTTCTGCCTGATGGCTTTAGATCAGCCTCTTCGAGGCGGTCTACAAAGTTCGCAAAAATAGATTGGCGCAAGGGGTCACCTGACTGGTTTAAGTGTGATTGCGCGCCGTTTAGCCCAAGCCTTGCGTAAAGTCACCCCTGCGCAGCGGCGCAAGGGCGCATTTGTGGCCTTCACAAGCGGCGCAACCCAAGGCAGAGTTGTAATGTTGTGAGAAGGGATTTTGGAATGCAAACAAAAATCGGCATCATCGGCGGGTCTGGTCTGTACGACATCGATGGGTTGGAAAACCCAAAGTGGGTCAACATCAACAGCCCGTGGGGTGTGCCATCCGATGTGATCCTGACAGGTGAATTGGGCGGTGTTGATGTCGCGTTCCTGCCAAGACACGGGCGCGGGCATGTGCATTCGCCAAGTACTGTTCCCTACCGCGCCAATATTGACGCACTGAAACGGCTTGGCTGCACGGACGTGATTTCGGTGTCGGCCTGCGGGTCGTTTCGGACCGACATGGCACCGGGGGATTTCGTGATCGTCAGTGATTTTATCGACCGCACGTTCGCGCGGGAGAAGTCGTTTTTTGGCACTGGTTGCGTGGCCCATGTCAGTGTTGCACACCCTGTTTGTGCCCGTTTGGGCGATGCCGTTGAGCTGGCGGGGCACGCGGTCGGCGTCAACATTCACCGTGGTGGCACATATTTGGCAATGGAGGGCCCGCAGTTTTCATCGTTAGCGGAAAGCAAATTGTACCGTGAGGTTTGGCATTGCGACGTTATCGGCATGACCAATATGCCAGAGGCAAAGTTGGCGCGTGAGGCGGAACTTTGTTACGCAAGCGTCGCAATGATCACGGATTATGACAGTTGGCACCCTGACCATGGCAGCGTCGACATTTCCGACATCATTGCGACCTTGGGCGCCAATTCGACGGCGGCGAAAACTATGGTCGCGGATATTGCTGTGCGGCTGGGCAAAGCGCGTGATGTCTGCCCTTGCGGATGCGATCGCGCATTGGATTTTGCGATCATGACAGCACCGGATGCGCGTGATCCCGACCTGTTGGCCAAACTTGACGCAGTCGCGGGGCGGGTGCTGTGATGCGGTTTCTAGGGGCTTTCTTGCTGGCAACGCCGCTTGCGGCGCAGGAATATATTGTCACCGACGGCCCGCTGACGAACGGGAAATTTTACAGTTTAGTGTCATGTTCTGCGATGCCCGGGCAAGGGTGCAATGAACCGATCATTCGGTGGGATATGCCGTTTGTGACAGTGACGTTCGCGCCAATACCGCAGACTTACCCTGTTGATTTGGCAAAGGAAATGACGCGAGCATTGGATACCTCAATCACCTAGATCAACGCCGCCGCACCGGGGTTAAACCTGCGCCGTGTGTCGAAATCACAACCCGCAAATATTTTGCTGTACCTTCAGCCAATCCGTGCGGGTGATGCCATTCGTGGCACGGACTATCCAGAGATGGACGGTGTTCCGATCGGGGCCGCACAAGTGCAGGTGTTCTGAGGCGGGGACCTGACGCTGATCGATGCGGCGATTGTGTTTGCGGCCGATATTCCAGTTGATCAAGCGGGGCCGATCATGCTTGAAGAACTGACACAGGCGATGGGTCTGATGACAGATATTCGCAATCCGTACTACGAAACACGATCCGTGTTTTCCGAAGACAGCAACACCGTCGCCAAATTGGGCGTGCAAGACAGCGCAGCATTGCGATTTCAATATCGTGAGCCCTAACTGTTACCCAAGGAGCCACTATGAAAACCCCCGCCAAAACCGTTCGCGACTATATCCGCACCATTCCTGATTTCCCCCACGAAGGAATTATGTTTCGCGATGTGACGACCTTGTTCGCCAATCCACGTGGGTTTCGCATGGCGGTGGACCAACTATTGCATCCATATACAGGTGAAGACATCGACGTTGTGGTCGGTCTTGAGGCGCGCGGATTTATTCTTGGTGGGGCGATTGCGCACCAGTTGGGCAAGGGCTTCGTGCCTATCCGCAAAAAGGGCAAATTGCCCGGTGCCACGATTGAACAGGCGTATACGCTTGAATACGGCGAGGCTGTGATGGAGATCCACGACGACGCGATTGAAGCAGGGGTCAAGGTTCTGGTTGTTGATGATTTGCTTGCCACGGGTGGGACGGCGGCAGCGGGGATTAAACTTCTTGAAAGGCTTGGGGGCGACGTCGTGGGCTGCGCCTTTGTCATCGACCTGCCGGAACTGGGTGGGCGCGCCAAACTCGAAAGTCTTGGCATGGACGTTCATGCGCTTTGCGCGTTTGAAGGAGCCTAGTGAGAGGGGCCTAATTTGACAGGTCAAATTTAACGTGGCCCAATTGGAAGAGGCTTAATTCGTCTTACGTTTGGGCATGAACGGCAAGGGGGCGACGGGTATACCGTCTTCAATCAGCTTTTTTGCCTCGGTGAAATTTGCTTCACCCCAGATCGCACGTTCTGGCGCATCACCATCATGCATTTTGCGGGCTTGCTCGGCGAAACTGGGACCGACGTATTCACTGTTTTTTTCTACGTCTTTGCGCATCTTTGTCAGTGCTTTTTCGGCATCTGACGCCGGCGTTTTTAGATCATTTGCACGGCCTTTGGCAGGAACGGACGGCGCCATCATCGCCCGCGTCACAATCACCGACCCACAGACCGCGCAGGCCAAAAGACCACCACGTGCCAAAGCATCAAAGGCGTCCGACGACTGGAACCAGCTTTCAAACTGGTGGTCTTTTTCACAGCTGAGCGTGTAGCGGATCAAGGGGTCCTCGCGTTGCAAGAATTGGTCAGGAGTTCGAAGCATAGAGAGTCAAAGAAGTAGAGCGCGCCATGCGTGAGGGCAAGGATGCGCAGATCATGCAGTGTTGGGCTGAAACCGCAAGATGATCTGGCTGAGTTCCGCGTCATCCACCAGTGCGGCGGCTTTTTTGCGCGATAGCCATTTGCGATCGCGTTCTTTGCGTTCTGGCCATGTCTGAAGAACCTTTTTGACCTTTAGCGGATAAACCACCGCGATGCAGGGCAATTCATCCTGCGAACGAACCTTGTAATAGCTGAATACACCAATCGGACGCGGCTCAATTTTGCCGCGCACGCCTGCTTCTTCATAGGCTTCTGTAGCTGCGGCATCCATCGGAGTTTGTCCGTTCATCGGCCATCCCTTAGGCACAATCCAACGACCCGAACGCCGCGCCGTCACAAGGCAAAACTGCACTTTGTCGTTCTTGATGCGATAGCACAGGGCCGCAAATTGCGTGCGCAGCTCGGTTTTAGCCGCGTCACCCAATGTAATTTCTTGCTGCTGCAAACTGTTCATGTTTGCCGTTCCGCCTGTTGCTCTTCGTGCGCGTTGGTGCGCACAATTGTAATATGAAATTATCTACCAAAAGTATGCTCTATTTACAAAGATTTGCAAGGTTTTTGGGCCACTATCTGCTGGCGTGCATTTTTGTTTTAATGGCGTGCCCGTTTGTGGTGCAGGCTGAAAATCAGCCGGACACGATCACCGTATTTGCGGCGTCGAGCCTGCGTGATGCGTTGGGCGACGCGGCGCAGCTTTATAAGGCACAAACCGGAACAGACGTGGTTTTGGTGTTCGCCGCAACGTCTGCCATTGCACGTCAGGTTGCGGGCGCAGCACCGGCGGATGTGGTGTTGCTGGCTGATCAGGACTGGGCCGATTGGCTGGTGGCGCAAGGCACAGTCTCGCAGATGGCAGCGTTTGTGGGCAATCAATTGGTCCTGATTGGGCGCGATCATGCGCCGATTGCTGACCCACAAGATATTGAAGCAGCTTTGGGGGGCGGCGTGCTCGCAATGGCGCAGGTTGATGCGGTTCCGGCGGGGCGTTACGGCAAGGCGGCGTTGGTGTCATTGGGCATCTGGGACAGTGTTGCCGCGCGCGTTGTTCAAGCAGCCAACGTGCGCGCAGCCTTGCGGTTTGTTGAACGCGGTGAGGCTGCATTGGGCATTGGGTATGCCAGCGATCTGGTGGCACTACCCGCCCTGACAAAAGTCTACGCCTTTGCACCTGACACGCACCCTGACATCATCTATTCCGGTGCACAGGTGACACCGGAAGGCGCAGATTTTATGGCATATCTTCATACAGTTGAAGCGCAGGATACGCTTGCGCGATGGGGGTTTTCCCGCTTGGATGTCGCGCAATGAGCGACTGGCTTGGCCCAGCTGAATGGACCGTCCTTTGGCTGTCCCTAAAGGTCGCGTTTTGGGCGACGCTGTTCAGTCTGCCGTTCGGGTTTGCAGTCGCCTATGCCTTGGCGCGGGGGTCATTTTGTGGTCGCCAAACGCTGAACGTTCTGGTGCATTTACCGCTGGTTATGCCACCTGTCGTGACGGGCTATCTGCTGCTGCTCGGCTTTGGGCGCACGGGGCCGCTGGGCGAACTTTTTGAACAGTTGTTCGGGATCATATTTGCGTTCCGCTGGACAGGTGCCGCGCTTGCCGCCGCCGTCATGGGGTTCCCGTTGATGGTGCGCGCGATCCGCCTATCGCTTGAGGCGATTGACCAAGGATTGGAAGAAGCGGCAGGCACATTGGGTGCGTCGCGGTTTCGGATATTGCGCACGATCACCTTACCGCTGGCATGGCCCGGAATTCTGGCTGGTGCCGTGTTGGGGTTCGCCAAAGGCATGGGCGAATTCGGCGCGACGGTGACGTTCGTGTCCAACATTCCGGGGCAGACGCAAACGCTTGCGCTGTCCATCGACACCCTGCTCGAAGTGCCGGGTGGGGAGCCGCTGGCCCTGCGGTTGGCCATTGTGTCAATCGCCATCGCCGCCGCTGCATTAGTCATGTCCGAACTGCTTGCGCAGCGGGTAAACAGACGGAGGGCTGGGTGATGTTGCGCGTGTCCGTCGCCATGGAATTTGAGGGTTTCGCATTGGCTGCCGCATTCGACGCGCCCGCTGGCGTTACCGCGATATTCGGTCCCTCTGGGTCGGGCAAAACCAGCGTGATCCGCGCCATTGCGGGCTTGCTGCCCTGTAAGCGCGCCGAGATTTTGTTGGATGGTCGCGACCTATCCAAGCTGTCGCCGCACAGACGCGGTATCGGCTATGTCTTTCAAGACGCGCGGCTTTTTCCGCATATGACGGTACTGAAAAACCTGCGCTACGGCGGCCTCCACGACGAAGTCGCGATTGTTGCGGTGTTGGGATTGGGCGCATTGCTGGATCGGTACCCAGCTTCGCTTTCAGGGGGTGAAAAACAGCGTGTCGCCCTTGGTCGCGCGCTGATGTCCGCGCCTGAAGTTCTGTTGCTGGATGAACCACTGTCTGCACTTGATGCGCCGCGAAAGGCCGAAGTATTGCCGTACCTTGAGGCACTGCGCGACCAAACGGCGATCCCGATCCTTTACGTCAGTCACGACATGGGTGAAGTCGCGCGACTGGCCAGCCGGATCGTCGTTTTGAACCACGGTCGCGTGGTTTTGGCGGGCCGTGTTGAGGACGTGTTGGCCGATCCGGCAGCCGTGCCATTTTTGGGTGTGCGTGATGCGGGTGCCGTTTTGACTGGCCGCGTTGTCGGCCACGCTGGCGACGGTTTGACCAAGATTGAAACGGGCGCTGGCGCGCTTTGGGTGCCGGGGGCGGTGGGGCGTGCAGGCTGCACCGTGCGGGTGCGGGTTCCTGCACAAGATGTGATCCTATCACGCAATGCACCCACAGATATCAGTGCCTTGAATGTCTTGCCCGTGACCATTGCGGCATTGGAACGCGGCGCTGGTCCTGGCGTCGCAGTGGCCCTGAATGCAGGCAACGCGCGGCTGCTGGCGCGGGTGACAAAACGGTCCTGTGACGCAATGGGCTTGGCCGTTGGCAACCAGATTTTCGCGATCCTGAAGGCCACAGCGATTGCGCCGGCAGACGTCGGTTAGCGGTAGGTCGCAATAAGATCGCCCTGCGCTGGCGTCGCTTCATAAATCGCACGCGCAATCGCGCGGCTGAGGCATGTCGCAGCTGCCGCACCAATTGGGGCGTATGCTGCGTGATCCACCGGCGCGCCAGTTCCCGTCGAAACGGCAAACACCAAATCACCGTCCAGCGGTGTGTGGGACGGCACAATCGCGCGGGCCATACCGTCGTGTGCATTCACCGCAAGGCGGTGGCATTGCGTTTTGGTCAATGTCGCGTCGGTCGCGACGATGGCGATTGTGGTATTGGCGCCGGTGGACGCATGCAGGCCCATCGCACGTTCTTTATGGCTGGGGTCCGGTGCTGTGTATCCGCCAGTGGGATCAGGGCCGAGCCCGCCAAATTCAGCGTCCATTTCAAACGGGGCGGCCCAAAAATGGTGGTCCCCGTGGGTCGTGACGCTGCCCAAGGCGTTCACCACGACAAGTGCGGCGACTGTCGTGCCATCGGGCAACACGACAGACGCCGACCCAAGTCCGCCTTTTTGCCGCGCGGCCATAGCGCCCGTTCCAGCCCCAACGCTGCCAAGCGCAAAGTCCTGCGCGGCGTTGTTCAATGCCGCGCGGCCCAATCTGGGGTAGGGGTTCACCGCCCACGCTTTGTCACCGCCGTTAATCAGATCGAATACAATGGCCCCTGGAACAATTGGCACGATGACGTTGCCCACGGCAAACCCACGACCCATATCGCGCAACCCGTCCGCGACGCCACCGCAAGCATCAAGGCCAAACGCTGATCCACCCGACAACACCAAGGCATCAACTTGCTGCACGGTTTTGTCCGGTGCCAAAAGATCAGTTTCGCGCGTGCCTGGTCCACCGCCCATAACGTGGACTGACGCGGTGAATGGGCTTTCCCCCACCAGAACTGTGCTGCCAGATTTCAGCTTGGCGTCTTGCGCATTACCGACCCGAAGGCCGGCAATGTCGGTGATCAGATTTCGGGGGCCGGTTTTATAAGTCATTGAATTTCCCTAACCATGCCACGCTGCAACAGTTTTAAGCGTTGAAAATCCGTACAGCGCCTCAAAACCTTTTTCGCGCCCATGACCAGACTTTCCGACGCCACCAAACGGCAATTCCACGCCGCCACCTGCGCCATAGTTGTTGATAAAAACCTGGCCTGATCTTAGCGCTTTGGCCAGCCGCATCTGACGTCCGCCATTCGCGGTCCACACGGATGCGACCAGACCAAAATCGGTAGAATTGGCGATACGCAGGGCGTCGGCTTCGTCCTCAAACGGGATCAAAACTTGCACGGGTCCAAAAATTTCATCTTGGGCCAGCGGGTGATCCGGTGGAACATCGACGAACAATGTCGGGGCCACATAATGTCCTGCTGCGTCTGTCACAATTTGCCCGCGCGCCGCGACAGTAAGGTCCGCGCCTTTGGCAAGAAAACCCATCACGATGTCTTTCTGGTGGGCTGAAATTAGGGGTCCAACATCCAGATCGTCCATCGCGGGCCCAACTTTTAGGGCGCGGTAGGCAGCGGCCATGCGGTCGCGCACGGCGTCGTAAACACCGCGCTGCACAAGGATGCGACTGGACGCCGAACAGGTCTGGCCCGCATTCTGGATGCCTGCGTTAACCAAAAAAGGCATCGCGCGGTCCAGATCCGCGTCGTCAAACACCAGTTGCGGGGATTTTCCGCCAAGTTCCAGCGTAACTGGGATGACATTTTTCGCAGCGGCGGCTTGGATCATTTCACCGGTTTGGACCGATCCGGTGAACGACATATGTGCGATGCCAGCGTGGGCCGACAAGGCTGCGCCAGCTTCAGCCCCGAACCCCGTGACGACGTTCAAAGCCCCCGCCGGAAGACCCGCGTCAGTCGCGATTTGGGCGAACGCCAGTGCCGTAAGGCAGGCGTCTTCGGCGGGCTTCAAAACACAGGCATTGCCCATCGCAAGTGCTGCCCCAACGGAACGCCCAATGATCTGCATCGGGTAGTTCCACGGGATGATATGGCCGGTGACGCCATGCGGTTCGCGCAGTGTATAGACGGTGTAGCCCGCCTGATAAGGGATTGTTTCGCCGGTGATTTTATCCGCTGCGCCGCCATAAAATTCAAAGTAACGTGCCAGTGCCACTGCATCGGCGCGGGCCTGCGTCCGGGGTTTACCGACATCGCGGGATTCCAGTTCAGCAAGCGCGTCCACATGGGTCAAAACTGCCTGTCCGATACGTGTCAGGATGCGGCCACGATCCAGCGCCGTCATTGCGCCCCACGCACCGTTCAGCGCGGTTTTTGCGGCGGACACGGCGGCGTCGATATCGGCCTGTGTGCCGCGCCCAATGGAGGTGAGCAGGTCGCCCGTAGACGGGTCCGTCACAGCGATTGTCGCTTGGGCTGGCGTCCATTTGCCACCGATCAGATGATGTGCTTTGGGAATGTTAAACGGCGTCAGCGGCATGGCTGGCCTCCTGAAAATTGGGCAGCTTGGGGGCGGCGGCCAATAGGGTTTGCGTGTAGGGGTGTTTGGGGCTGTTAAACACAGATTCCGTTGCGCCCTGTTCAACGATTTTGCCTGATTTCATCACCAAAACGCGGTCTGTCACGCTGCGCACAACTGTCAGATCATGGCTGATGAACAGATAGGCCAGTGGGCGTTTTCGACAAAGGTCTGCTATTAAATCAAGTACTTGCGCGCGAACGGATACGTCCAAAGCTGACACCGCTTCGTCAAAGATGATCAGGTCAGGTTCAACGATTAGCGCACGCGCGATTGCAATGCGTTGACGCTGTCCGCCGGAAAATTCGTGGATGTATTTGGATGCATCAGATGCCGCCAATCCGACATCTGCCAGTGCAGCGGCAATTCGCGCATCAGGGTCGTCAGGTGGGTGATCTAGCAGGTGCCAAGGTTCTGATACTAAACGTGAAACGCGGTGGCGCGGGTTGAAAGACCCGTAGGGATCCTGAAACACCACCTGCATTTTGCGCCGCACGGACAGGTTAGGTTTCTTGCCCGCAAAAACCGGCGCACCGTCCAGCGTAATTGTGCCGCCCTGCACATCTTCAAGTCCGAGCAGTGCGCGGGTTAATGTGGATTTTCCACAGCCACTTTCCCCGACCAAGCCGACCCTTTCACCACGATCAATCGTAAAGCTGACATCGTCAAGCGCGCGAAATTTCGGGCGCGGACCGAACAGCGTTTTGCGCGGGGCGGGGTAGTCGCGCACGATGTGACTTGCGTGCACAAGTTGTACACCACCTGTATGCACAGGCAGGTCAACTTGATGTCGTGACGCGTCAAACAGCGCGCGCGTGTAGGGGTGGCGCATGTTCGCCAAAAGATCGGGCGTGGGCGCGGATTCCACGACGCGGCCGTATTGCATAACAACAATGTGGTCGGCAAGATCAGCCACCACGGCCAAATCGTGGGTGATAATCAAAAGCCCCATGTCAAATTCGCGCACGAGGTCCTTGAGAAGCGTCAGGATGTTGGCCTGTGTTGTCACATCAAGGGCTGTTGTCGGTTCATCCGCGATCAGCAGTTTGGGGTGTTTTACGATGGCCATGGCGATGACAACGCGTTGGCGTTGGCCGCCGGACAATTCGTGTGGAAACCGTGTTGGTGCCACGTTGAGCCCGACGCGGTGCAACATGTCGTTTGCACGCTTATGTGCCTGTGTCTTGCTGGTGTTTTCATGAATGAGGATCGTTTCGGCCACTTGATCGCCGATGGTTTGAACGGGATTAAGCGCGGTCATGGGTTCCTGAAATACCATGCCCACGGTATTGCCGCGCATGCGGCAAAGTTCAGTTTCCGATGTCGTTAGGATGTCAGTTCCATCCAGCATGATGTGCCCCGTGCTATGCGCCCCGCGCGGCAACAGGCCCATGATGGACAGGGCTGCCATGGATTTGCCCGAGCCGCTTTCACCGGTGATCGCAACGATCTGGCCGCGCTGCACGTTAAGGTCGACGTCGTGCAGGATTTCAGTGGTCCCGATGGTCAATGTCAGATCACGGATCTGAAGCAGGGGCATGGCCGTTTTCATGACCGGGCCACCCTGATGCGCGGGTCAAGCCAGTCGCGCAGCCCATCACCGAGCAGGTTGAGGCCAAGCACCATCAATACAATCGCCATGCCGGGGATCAGCGCTGTGTGCGGCGCGATTGACGTCAGCGTTTGCGCGTCCGCCAGCATCCGGCCCCAACTGGCCGTCGGGGGCTGTGCGCCAAGGCCGATGTAGGACAATGCGGCTTCTGCAAGGATGCCAAGTGAGAACTGGATCGTGCCCTGCACGATCATCAGGTTGGTGATGTTGGGCAGGATGTGTTCGATTGAAATGCGCAAGCTGGATTTACCCGCGACCCGCGCAGAGAGAATGAAATCGCGTTCCCAGATTGGCAGCGCGGCGCCGCGCGACAGGCGCGCGAAAACGGGGATGTTGAAGATGCCGATGGCGATGATCGCGTTGATCGCAGAGGGGCCAAAAATGGCAGTGATCAGGATCGCGATCACAAGACTGGGGAAGGCAAAGACGAGGTCGTTGCCCCGCATGATCAGTTCATCCAGCAGCGACCCGCGCCTTGCGGCCGCAAGCAGGCCGAGGGGAACGCCGACACAAATGCCAATGCCCACGGCGAGGACCGCGACGGCGATGGACGTGCGTGCGCCCAACATGATCATCGACAGAATATCGCGTCCGAAGTGATCTGTGCCAAGCCAGTTTGTGACGCTCGGTCGCAGCAGTTTGTTTGGAATATCAAAGGACAGGATATCGTATGGCGTGTAGATGAACGACAGCGCGGCGAGGCCGAGGAAAACCAGTGTTAAGCTGGCGCCTATTAGGATGCTCCGGCTCATGCGCGGCTGCGCAATCTTGGATCAACGGCGGCATAGGCCAGATCGACGGCGAAGTTTACCACGATGACGACAAAGACCAACAACATCACCACGCTTTCCACCACGATCAGGTCACGGGCGGAAATTGATTGAAAAATAAGACGGCCCAGACCGGGGAGGAAGAAGATTTGTTCGATGATAATGCCACCCGCCAGCAGGAACGAAAATTGCAGGCCAATGATTGTGAGGACTGGGATCAGCGCGTTGCGCACCGCGTGCCGCCACAGCGCTTGGCGGCGGGTCAGCCCCTTGGCGCGGGCTGTTCGAATGTAATCTTCGCCCAAATTATCGAGCAAGGACGAGCGCATGATACGGGCAAGAATTGCTGCTTGTGGTAATGCCAGTGCGACGGCGGGAAGGGTCAGGGATTTGAGCGCTAGAAAGGGATTGTCCCAGCCCGGAAACCCACCCGCTGAAAACCAGCGCAGTTTGATCGCAAAGATCAGCACAAGGATCATTGCGAACCAGAAATTCGGGATCGCAACACCGAGTTGCGTGGCCCCCATGATCGACACATCGCCCATGCCACCGCGACGGCTGGCGGCGATGATGCCTGCGGGAAATGCGATGATCGTAGAGATAAACAGCGCATAAATCGCGAGGGGGAGAGAGACCCAAATGCGGTCATTGACCAAGTCCGCGACCGGGGTTTTGTAGGTCCATGAGGTACCAAAGTCACCGGTCAGCATCCCCGTGACCCAATTGAAATAGCGCAAGGGCAGCGGGTCGTTAAGCCCCATCTGTTCGCGCAGCGCCGCAAGCGTGTCGGCGCGGGCATTGACACCAAGCATGAACGACGCCGGATCACCGGGAATAACTTCGATCACCGCAAAAATGACGATGCTGGCCGCAATGAGGCTGAGGGTGAGCGACAGCAGGCGCGATGCGATATAGCGGATCATTCTGGTGATACGTCGCCAAAAAGGGGGCGCTGCCCCGTCCTTCGGACTCCCCGGGATATTTTAGTGACAAAGGTAGGGGGTAGAATGGGGGCGGTGTCTAACGACCGCCCCGCAAAAGTGTTTATCATTGCGACCAAGTGACGCCGGTGAGGTCTACGGCGGCTGTTGGCTGATCAAGCCAGAGGCCGTTCAGACCGGCCTTTGCGACCGTCGGCACGGCGAGCTGGAACAGGTAACCGTTGACGTAATCCTCTGAGATTGTGGTCTGGGCCTTTGCCAACAAATCGCTGCGCGTGGCGGGATCAGTGGTGGCGTTCAACGTGACCATCAACGCCTGAAATTCCGCATTGTCGTATTGGAAATAGTACTCCGGATTGGCGTAGATGCCGATGTCCATCGGTTCTGTGTGCGACACGATCGACAGGCCAAAGTCCTTGCCGGTAAAGACTTCTTCGATCCATTGCGCCCATTCGAGGTTGCTGATTTCAGCCGTGATCCCGACCGCGCGCAGTTGCGACGCGATGATTTCACCGCCGCGCCGCGCGTAGGACGGTGGAGGCAATTTCAGCGTGGTTGCGAACCCGTCAGCAAAGCCCGCCTCAGTGAGTAATTCGCGGGCGCGTTCGGGGTTGTAGGTGCTGTTGGCGATCAGGTCGACATAGTCTGGATTGTGCGGTGCAAAGTGCGTGCCAATCGGCGTACCGTAGCCGAACATCGCGCCGTCAATGATCGCTTGGCGGTCGATTGCGAGCGACACAGCTTGGCGCACCAACACGTTATCAAAGGGTGGCATTTTGTTGTTCATTGACAGGATCGTCTCGCCCTCGGTGTTGCCAACGAGGACTTGAAAGCGTGGATCGGCCTCAAATTGTGGCAGGTTTTCGGGGGCGGGGAAGCCGACAAAGGCGTCAACGTCTTCGGCCATGACGGCTGCGAAGGCTGCTGTGGGATCAGAGATAAAGCGGAACGTGGCCGCTTCCAGCGCTGCGGGTTGTCCCCAGTAGGTATCGTTGCGTGTCAGTTCCAGCCGGTCGCCCTGCACCCAATCGGTGAAGGCAAACGCACCTGTGCCAATCGGGTTTGAGGCAATGTTTTCAATGCTTTCAGGCGCGACGATCACTGCGTCACCCCACGCCATATTGAACAGGAACATGCCGTTGGGCTGGGTCAGCGTGACCGCGACGGATAACGGGTCAATGACCATGACGTCAGCGATATCCGCGAAAAGGCCTTTTTGCGCGTTGATGCTGTCTTCCGCACGTGCACGATCAAGCGAGAATTTCACGTCTTCGGCGTCCATTGTGGTGCCGTCATGGAACGTCACACCGTCGTGGAGCATGAAGGTGTAGGTCAAGCCATCATCAGAAATTTCCCAGCTTTCTGCAAGGCCCGCGACGACTGATCCGTCGGCCATGAACCGCGTCAGACCCTCAAAAACGTTGGAATATAGCACGGAATCAATGGCTTGTGCCGCACCGCCCGTGGGGTCAAGGTTCGGTGGTTCCAACTGGATGGCGACGGTGATGTCGGTTTGCGCGGACGCCATGCTGGCCGTCAGGGCGAGCACGCTGCCCCCCAGAAGAATTGGTAGCAGTTTGGTGAAATGGGTCATATTGATCTCTCCCTATTTAGTCATTTGGCAGCAGTAGTGCGGCCAGACTTCTGGCCATAACCTCTACGCTCACCATCATATCGTCAACGCAGATGTATTCGTCAGGTTTGTGGGCCAGTTCCAGAATGCCCGGTCCGTAGGCCACACAGTTTTTTAGTTTGCCAATCCGGTCGATATGTTTTTGATCGTAGGTGCCGGGGCTGGCGACGAATTGTGCGGGTTTTCCGAGCACGGTCTGGATTTGCCCCGCAATGGTCGCGGCGATGGGCGCGTTGCGGTCGGTCATTGAGGGCAGGACGTGGTTAAGTTCCGTCAACGCATAGTCAAATTTGGCACGGCTGGATTTGAGGCTATTAAGGATACCCGTCACTTCATCGCGCACCATATCGAGCGGTTCTTCGTCCAAAAACCGCCGATCAATTACGATGCGGCACGAATCCGGTACGCAATGGGCTGGCAGGCCAGTAAAATCGTCGGCCTGTTCTTTCTGCCCGCCGTGGATCGAATTGATGTTCATTGTCGATTGCCGCGCGCCTTCGGGGACGACGGGCATATCGGTGCGACGCTGCGCCATTGCGGGAAACAAATCGGTTTCGAATTTGTCCAACACGGCCCCCATGTGGCGCACGGCGCAGTCGCCAAGGAACGGCATTGATCCATGCGCAATTTCGCCGAACGTTTCAATTTCCGCCCACCATCCACCGCGATGCCCAAGGCAAACGCGGTCTTTGTTCAGTGGTTCAGGAATGATGACGTGCTGTACTTTTTTGGGGTCGAAGTATCCCTTTTCGGCAAGGTAGGCGACGCCGCCATAGCCGCCCGATTCCTCATCTGCGGTGCCTGAAATCTCAATCGCGCCATGAAAGTCGGGGTAGGTTTCGATGAAGCTTTCGGCCGCGATGATCGACGTGGCAAGCCCGCCTTTCATGTCGCACGCGCCGCGTCCGTAAATTTTACCATCAATGAGGGCACCGCCGAACGGGTCTGTGGTCCAACCTTTGCCGACTTCGACCACGTCGGTGTGGCTGTTGAAATGCACACATTCGCCAGACTGCGCGCCGTCACGCCGCGCCACGATGTTCCAGCGTGGATATTTTTCACTGTCGCCGGGGGTGCCATGGGCGCGGATCATTTCGGTCATGAAACCGTGCGCGGACAGGCGGCGGTCCAGATAGTCACAAATTTCACGGTAGTTATCACCCGGGGGGTTCAGTGTCGGAATGCGGATCAGATCCTGCGTCAAAGCGATCAGGTCATCACGTTTGTCCGCGATCCGAGCGAGAAGGGGGGCCAGTTCAGTCATGAGACGAGTATTGGCGAGTGCAAGCAGCGCCGCAAGAGGTGGTGTGACAACGGATGGTGATTATTGCGTTGGCAGGTCCGGTGTGCGGATATGGTGGTGCAACATTGCTGCCAGATCGATGCGGGCCCCAAGTCGCGCCGCGAGCAGAAATATACCTGCAAATTTTCGCTGGATCAAAAGCACATCCATCGGCAAGACGGGGGGCACAAATCCATCTTCGAGCAGCGCAAGACCGTCCGCTTGAAGTTGCTGAGGCAGGTCATTTTGATTAAAATCAAGCAAAGCCCCATTCCTGATTGAACCGAACGCGCGGCGGATCATCTGGGCAATTCGAACGCGATGGGCATCCCGCGTGGTGGCATCGAATAACCCGATGTCTTGGGCGGCTTTCATGATGTCATCCATATCATCGCGCAGCCCCGCACGGATCAATGCGCGATATTGGTCGCCAACGAAGGGGGCAATCGTGCGCACGGCCCCAAAGTCCAGCAGAACAATCTGTTGCGTCTCTGGTTTGTACAGATAATTGGCGAAATTGGGGTCGGTTTGCATCAGGCCGAATTCAAATAGTTCGCGCAACGTCAGATCAAGAAGGTTGATGATGATTTGATCACGGACAGGTTGCGTGTCATTTTTTGCATCTTCAATTGCGATGCCGGTCACGTAATCCATCGCAAGGATATCTGGTGTGCACCAGTCTGCTTGCAACGCCGGGACGACAAATTGGGGTGCGTCCATAAGCAGGTTCTGGAATTGCACCAGCTGCGCACCTTCGCGGGCGTAGTCGGTTTCTTCGTGCAGCTGTTTGCGACCTTCCTCAAGATAAGGGGCCAGTTCAAAACCTTTTGGCAGCAGACCCGACATGCGGATCAGTACACCCACATTTGCCACGTCGCTGTCGATGCTATTGGCGACGCCGGGATACTGGATTTTCATCGCCAGATCGCGCCCGTCTTTCAGCTGGGCGCGGTGAACCTGCCCGATTGACGCGGCTGCGATGGGTCGCACATCAAATTTCTTGAATAATTTAAGCCACCCGTCTGGCAGTTGCGCATTTAGAACCTGCTTAAGCTGCGCGGGCGGCATCGGGTGCGCGTCGTTGCGCAGCCGTGTCATGATCTGCGCCAGCTCTGGCGGTAAAAAATCACCTGAATCCATCGACACCAACTGGCCGATTTTCATCGCGGCCCCGCGCATTTTTGACAGCTGGTCCGTGACGCGGGTGATGTTTTTCGGCGTGAGCAGAAGATCCTTCATCATGGGGCGCTGGCCTTTGCCAAGCTGGGTTGCACCGTTCACCACCATGTTTCCCAGAACGCCGAACGTCATCGCGCCCATATGGCCCAGCCGAGACAGCCGCCCTGACGGAATGGCGACTGATCTGTCATCGTTTGATTTATCGTCCATTTGGGCCCCTATTTGTAGGTTTCCCTGCGGTCGCCGAAAACGCGAACCCGCTTGCGCCAGGTCTTATAACTTCCGGCTTTCAGCGTGTCGCGCATCAGCGCTTTGACGTCTTTTTCCCCAAGCCCGTATTCCGCTTGGATGGTCGCAAAACTGACGTGGTCAGACAGCGCCATATGCACGATGTCGCTGATATGTTCTGGACTGAGATTGGATGTTTTCCGCATGGGTTTTAATGGCCCCTGACATCGGGGCGGTCAAACATTTTCGCCCCGTTCGATGGCTTTGAAAAACCGAACCGCGTCGTCACTGATCGCGGCACGTTTTTCATCGTTCATGCGCCCCAAAGTTCGATACGTCATTCCCATGCGTGGATTGCGATTCAGCTTGGCCGCGTTGCGATCCATGAAATCCCAGTACAGATAATTGAACGGGCAGGCGGTTGGTCCGTTTTTGACGGTTGGTTTATAGCGACACGACCCGCAATAATTTGACATCTTGTTGATATATGTCCCGCTGGCGGCATAGGGTTTGCTGCCCATTATCCCGCCATCGGCGAACAACACCATGCCTGTGACATTGGGCAATTCGACCCATTCGTATGCGTCGGCATAAACCAGTAAATACCACTCATTGACCGCGTCAGGATCAAGCCCCGCGATCAGGGCGAAGTTGCCCAACACCATCAGTCGTTGGATGTGATGGGCATAGGCGTTTTGCTTGGTCTCACTGATGCACTGGCGCATGCAATTCATCTGGGTGTCGGCGGTCCAGTAAAATTCGGGTAGCGGGCGTTTGGCATCAAGAAAATTCAACGTCTTATAGTCTGGCATTTTGAGCCAATAAATCCCCCGCACGTATTCACGCCAGCCAAGGATTTGTCGAATGAACCCCTCAACCGCGTTTAGGGGTGCAGCGCCGCCATGATACGCGGCCTCAGCACGTTGGATACATTCAAGCGGGTTAAGCAGACCACAATTGAGATATAGACCTATGTGACTGTGATACATCCAAGGTTCGTCTTGGATCATAGCGTCTTGATAGTCACCAAACTGCGGCAGGCGATCTGTGATGAAGGCATCCAAAGCCAGCAACGCCTGTTCGCGCGTGACCGCAAAATGAAACGGCAGCAGGTCCCCGAAATGATCAGCGAAGTGCGTCGCAACGAGGGTTAAGACGTCTTGTGTGATGGCATCGTGTGGCGCGTGATAGGTTTCTGGAACGACCAGCCCGGTGGCGGGCGGTTTGCGATTTTCGGCGTCAAAGTTCCACTGGCCACCAATCGGTCCATCCTGATCCATCAGGATTGAATATTTACGGCGCATCTCGCGGTAGAAATATTCCATCCTTAGTTGTTTGCGCCCCTCAGCCCACGCCGCGAAATCAGCGGGTGTGCACAAAAAACGATCATCTTCCCGGATCGTGACCGGCAGGCTGAGCGTGTCTGACCAGCGGGTCATTTCATCCTGCAACCGGTATTCGGCAGGGGCGGTGACAATCACTTCGGATATGTTGTGCTGCGCTGCGATTCGCGTCACTTCGCCCAGCAACGATCCTGAGTTTTCGGGGTCGTCATATTTAACGTAGTGAACGCTGTGCCCGTGGTCTGATAGCTGCTCTGCAAAATGGCGCATCGCCGAAAACAATAAGACGATCTTTTTCTTGTGGTGTTTGACATAGGTGGCCTCGGCTCGGACCTCACACATCAACGACACGTCGTCTGCGGTGGCATCGGTAAGGCTCGAAAGCGACCTTGTTAACTGGTCACCAAGGATCAATCGCAGCTTCATACGTTGCCCCATATACACAACAATCGGCTGCCGGAAACCCTACGCGCGGCGGTGTTTTTCTCATCCATTTTCATGGGGCTTGAGATGGCGTTGTGCGGCACAAAATCAACTGACTAAATGTGCGTGCTTTAAGTTTCGGAACCGCCACGCCAGTCTCGATCAACATTTCGCAAATGGATCGACGCAGCGTCCTTCCAAACCAGACCTTGATGCAACCTGCAGTGAAGGTCTGTTATGTGCCCTTCTTTTTAACGTCGCATACGCAACAATCGCTCATACAATTGAACTTGATTCTCAAATCAATTTTGATGGGAAACTATATTTCCTAGCCTAACAAGACGTGGGTTGGTTTGACGTTTGAAAGGGTTGGTTTATGAAAACGTTCAAATTGAAGTTTGTCATAGTCTTCTCTCTAAAGACGAACTTAACGGTATTTTGCCCGCAAACGGCAATCTGTTGCCACCGCACAGAGGGACCTCAGCCAGCGTCTCGTGTGCCAATGCCCGAAGAATCGAGGTGTTCAGAAACCGTTCCTACAAATTCCGCCATCTGGCAAAGCTGGGAAGGGCCGGAGGCTTGGGAAATGGTTGGGTGGCATGCTACCGGCTTTTTGACTCAAACTTTTTTTGTAACGCGCGGGCGTCATAATCGTGTCCCAGCCAGTCTTCGAAATCGTGCCTAGCCGACGTTGCGAAATCATCCAGCAGCATGTCCAAAACCCCGGCTTTGGTCCAGCTCAGGTGGGCGTAGCGCCACGACAACATTTTGCGAGCTTGTTCGAGGGGCTGATTTTCGATTACCAAAAGATACATCACGCTGGCAAGTCCAGTACGGTCAGCGCCGGATTTGCAGTGAAACAAGACCGGTTTTTCAACGCTGCGAAACAGACCAATAAGTGCCTGTAGGTCGCGGCGATTTGGTGCGCTTTGCGATTTCAACGCCACTGTTTCAAGCCGAATCCCGTGGCGCGTGCAGGCTTCTTTTTCCAACAGCGCCCAAGGTGTGGTGGTGCTGCCGCGCAGGGATATAATCGTGTGAATGCCCCGTGCAGTTAGTGCCGGAAATCGTTTGGCTGTCGGATGGTTTGAGCGCCAGACACCAGGTGCAATTTCGAACATGTTGGTCCAGAATTTGCGCAAGAAGCCGTGGTCGAACCAGCGTTCATACAAAACGGCGCGGCGTCGGTTCTCCGGTGATGACAGGTCCGTGCGAAAGGATGCTTTGGTTGCGTCAAAGCGATCTTTCAACTGATTGCTCAATCTGCCCAACTGTGCGCCCCGCGATCCGGTAAAACCTTGGAATGACATAGTGAACAGGGCTGGCGATGACAATAATGTCTTTTCGCGGCCCTTGGCTACGCGTACAAGCCGAACGTAACGTGGAACGACGTCTTCGTGTTGTGAAGGCAAGTGATTGAGGTAGGGACCCTGAAAGACCGCATTCAATACGTTGTCCTAACGGTATTCTTGGGTCTGTTGGGGGCCTTGCCTTATCGGTGGCGGGTGCCGCTGGCGGGGTGGATTGTGGCGTGGATTGTGGCGCCAGTATTGGGGTGGCGGCGCAGGATAAGTGATAACCTAGACCATGTGATGCCAGACCTGCCTAGGGCCAAACGACGTCAGCTTTTGCGATCTGTTCCGAATAATTTGGGGCGGTTGTTCATAGAGTTGTTCTCCCCCAAAGATATGCAGGGCATCGTGGCAAATACGCCGTTCACCGGCGCGGGTGCTGCAGCTTTGAAGGCCGCGATGGCTGACGGAAAGGCCGTGATCTGTGTGTCGGGGCATTTCGGGAACTACGATGTGTTCCGGTCTGCGGTGGTCCAACAGGGTGGCGATGTCGCCGGTCTATATCGCCCGCTCAATAACAAACTGATACATGCGCGCTACATAGCCGCCATTTCTGCTGTTGGTGGCAAGCTGTTTTCGCGGGGCCGTCACGGGTTTGCGGGGATGATCCGACATCTTCAGGGCGGCGGGTTGATGGCGTTGTTGATTGATCAGCACATGTCGCGCGGTGTGCGTCTGTCGTTTTTTGGCGAACCTGCTTACACTGCGCTTTCCGCGGGGCAAATGGCGCTGAAATACGAGGCTTTGTTGTTTCCGGTTTATGGCATCCGTCAGCCTGACGGCCTCAGCTATGTCATTGAGGTTGAGGCTCAGGTGCCGGTAAGCGATGCGACGACAATGACCCAAGCGCTGAATGATAGTCTTGAGGCGCAGGTGCGCGCGCATCCCGAACAATGGCTTTGGACACATCGGCGCTGGAAGGGCCGCACAGCCACCAAGGGTGCTGCAAAGGTGAAAGCCAAATAAAGTCAGCGGTTAAGTTGCCAAAGGGATTATGACGCCGCAACGACGGGGCGGTTGACTGAAATTGCCCGTCTGCTTAGGCACGTATCAACAATTTCAACATTGACGATGTAGACACTGGCGAGGTCCCCTGATTTCCTTACTTCACTCTGTGTATCTGGCGGCAAGCCATGTGACAGCGCCGCTATTTTCGTGGGTGCAGCGCAAAGCGTTGGAGAACGGCAAAGAAGACCCTGCGCGCATACGTGAGCGTTGGGGGGTCGCAGATCGGCCCAGACCAAAAGGGCCACTGGTGTGGCTTCACGCGGCCAGTATTGGCGAAACGCAATCGATCCTGCCACTGGTTTTGGCGCTTCTTGACGCGCGCAAAGACGTCACCGTGCTGATCACATCGACCACCCGCACGTCTGCCGCGCTGCTTGCTGATACGTTACCGCCACGGGCCCTGCACCAAATGGCGCCCTATGACACGGTAAAGGCCAGTCGCGCGTTTTTGAAGCATTGGCAGCCAGACGTCGCGATCTGGATCGAGAGCGAATTGTGGCCAAGGATGCTGCGAGAAGCCGGTGCACGCGCCGTTCCAAGGCTGTTGCTGAATGCCCGCGTGTCGGGCCGAACCGCCCGCCGCTGGGCCCAGTTTCCGGGCTCGGCGCGCGTTGTTTTGTCCAGTTTCGATATGATTAATGTTCAAGAAAAGGCCACGTTCGATGCTCTTTGCGCCATTGGCGTGTCAGGGTCTAAGGTTGTGTTGACGGGATCCCTAAAGAAAGATCGCCCACCGCTGGCGTGTGACGAAGGTGAACTGACCCGCCTGCGCGCAGCGATTGGCGACAGGGCTGTTTGGTGCGCCGCGTCGACCCATTCAGGTGAAGAAGAAATCGTGCTTGCGGCACATCAATCGCACGCAGGCCTGCTGATTCTGGCACCAAGACATCCCGAGCGGGCTGCCGCGATCGCCGACCTTAGCGTGTCTGCGGGTTTCATTACCGCGCAGCGCAGTTCTGGCGATACGATCGTGCTAGACACAAAGGTCTATATCGCCGACACAATGGGTGAACTGGGGCTCTGGTATCGGTTGGCGTCGGTGTCGTTTATTGGCGGATCTTTGGTGCCGGCCAGGGGGCACAATCCATACGAGGCGGCGCAATTGGGGTCGGCCATTCTGCACGGTCCTGATGTAGCGAATTTTGCTGGTATCTACGATGATCTGGATCAATCTGGGGCAGCGCAAACGGTGCGGGATGCGACAACTTTGAGCGAGGCATTAAATCAAAGCGATGCGGCGCACAGGAACATGGCGGCGGCGGCAAAAGCGGTGTTGACCGAAACGTCGGGCGCAACGGACGCCGCTTTGAAAGCCATTCTTGCACACTTAGACTGAACGAAGATCTATCCTGAATTTCGGCGCAGCATGCCGGTATTGCAGGCATATGCCGTCAATTATTGGGATCAATGACGGTTTTTGCGTTCATTCAGGCCTTGGGATTGATCGACGATCATGCAAGGAGCTTCCGTATGCGCGAAAAGGACAAACGGCTCGATTGTGCTTCGTGCCGCTAGGCTGGCTGCGTATTTAGCTGTTCGGTCCAATGCGCAGGTCGCCTAGGCTTTTTTCGAAGGCCTCCATGAAATCCAGCGTGATCTTTGATGGCATCTTATGGATTGGCCTAACGAGTGAGATTTGGTGTGGAATGCTCGGCACAAAGGGGCGAAATTCCAGGTGGTCTCGATAATTGCGTGCGTCAAGCTCGCTGACCACCGATACGCCCACGCCGCGCATGACGAGTTCGCAGGCAGCAGTAAACTGGCGGGTCTCTACAACATATTTTGGCGTCACGCCAAATTTGCGCAATACGTCGGTAAGTGATTGGTAAAAACTGCTATCACGCCGCGTGTGGATCAAGCGTTCAGCCTCAAGGTGTTTCGGTTCTATCTGGTGAAGTTCTGTAAAATGGTGACCCACTGGAAAAATACAGACCGTCCGGACATCAAGCGACATGCTGTCGATCGCAGGGTGGCCACCAAAATTGTCGGTAATTCCACAATCGTATTGTTCACCGATGATCCATTCGAGGATTCGTTCAGGGCGGTCGGGCTCAAGGGTTAGGGTTACATCGGGCCTCTCTTTCAGGAACTCAGTTATAACGGCAGGCAAGTGGCTTGTCGCAAAACCGGGCAAGCATGCGATCCGAAGATGCCCCGCCGTGCGTGCATTCAAATTCTGACTGGTGTCGGTAATATTCTTCATCATCTCTAGAACGCGCGCGATGTCAGGCAGGATGTAGCGCGCCTCTTGCGTGGGGACCAACCGCCCGTTTTTGCGATCCAGAATGGCAAACCCAAGTTCATCAGACAAATCAGCCAGCAATCTGCTGACCGCTGGCTGTGAAATATCCAGATTATGGGCGGCACGTGTCATGGTCCCGTGATCTACGACTGATTTAAGGGCCTCAAGTTGGCGAAGTCTGGGTCGTGTGTTCATAAGTATTGCCTGTTTCACTGGGTTCATAACATTGTGTTATATAAATTCCTCAGGAAATAGTCTTGAATTATGTAATGGCTTAGCTAAAACGTTAGCATCATCAATGCATCGGATTGAAATCTCGATGCGATTCCTGGGAGGAAAACATGAGAAACCTGACAACTGGCGCTTTGATCGCTGGGTCCACAATGTTGTCGCCGTTCGCGGCATACGCACAGACCGAAGTTCAATTTTGGCACGCCTTTACGGGCCGTCTTGGTGAATTGGTTGCGGCACAAGTAGAACAATTCAACGCAGGCCAGGACGATTTTATCGTCGTCGGGTCCCACAAGGGCAACTATTCCGAAACGCTAAACGCTGGCATCGCCGCCTTCCGCGCGGGTGAGCAGCCACAGATTTTGATGGTCTTCGAAGTCGGCACAGCGACGATGATGTCGGCCGAAGGTGCCGTGCGTTCGGTGACCGAAGTCATGGAGGCGTCTGGCGCTGACTTTGACCCTGACGCTTATATCAGTTCGGTCAATGGTTATTATACCAACACGGACGGCGAGATGTTGTCTTTGCCTTTCAATGCATCCACGCCTGTTTTGTGGGTGAACCGCAATGCATTCGAGGCGGCAGGCGTTGACCCTGATACCGATCTGTCCACTTGGCAGAACGTCGGAGAAGTCCTTGGCCAGTTGCAGGACGGTGGTAGCACATGCCCGCTAACGACCGCATGGCAAAGCTGGATTCACCTTGAGAACTTCTCGGCCTATCACGATGTGCCATTCGCCACGCAGGACAATGGTTTTGCAGGCGTCGATACTGAACTGGCGTTCAACGGGCCTGCACAGGTCGCGCATATTTCCGCCATGGGTGAATGGGCACAGGACGGAAAATTCTTCTACGCGGGCCGGCGCAACGAGGGTGGCGCGAACTTCCGCGCGGGCGAATGTGCGTTGTTCACTGAAAGCTCTGCTGGCTATGCCGGCATCAAGGCAGAAGCCGCGTTCGATTTTGACGTGCGCCCGCTTCCGTATTGGGATGGCGTTGGTAACAGCCCACAGAACACCATCATCGGTGGTGCATCTTTGTGGGTGATGGAAGGCCACGAGGCCGCTGAATACGAAGGTGCAGCACAGTTCCTTGCGTTTTTGTCTTCTTCGGATGTTCAGTCCAAATGGCATCAGGACACAGGCTATCTGCCGATTACGACAGCCGCAGCGGACGCAACACGCGCCGCTGGGTTCTATGATGAAAACCTCGGCACCGAAGTGGCCGTCATCCAGATGACCATGAACGAGCCGACGGCGAATTCCAAAGGTCTGCGTTTGGGGTCATTTGACCAAATCCGTGGCATCATCGACGAAGAACTTGAAGCTGTTTGGGTGGGTGACAAAGACGCACAAACCGCCCTCGATAGCGCGGTCGAGCGCGGCAACGTTCTGCTGCGTCGCTTCGAGCAAGCGAACTAATAAAACTAACGAATGGGCGACCAATTCAGGTCGCCCATTCCATTTTTAACGCGGGATGTTATGGAAAAACGGGTCACATTTAAAGGCTGGCTTTTGCCGCTGTGCCTCATCGCGCCGCAGGTCCTCGTGTCAGCGGTGTTCTTTTTCTACCCTGCGGGCCAGGCGATCTATCAATCCTTATTCATCCCCGATCCGTTCGGATTGTCGACGCAATACGTCGGCCTTGGCAATTTTGAATTCTTGTTTTCGGATAGGTTTTACCGCACCTCATTCCTGACGACCGCAATCTTTTCCACCCTTGTGACGCTGGCGTCGATGATCCCCGCGCTGTTTCTGGCAGTTGTTGCGGACCGCCTGATCAAAGGCGCGGGCGTGTACCGCACGATGTTGATCTGGCCGTATGCTGTGGCACCGGCCATCGCGGGCGTTCTGTGGCTGTTCATGTTCAACACGCGCGTTGGCGTTGTGTCATGGTACCTTGGAAATCTAGGTTATGACTGGAACCATGTGCTGAACGGCGGCGAGGCGATGGGGCTGGTCGTCGTCGCGTCCGCGTGGGGGCGCATCAGTTATAACTTCCTATTCTTTTTCGCTGCGCTTCAGGCGATCCCCAAATCGGTGATTGAGGCTGCGGCCATAGACGGCGCACGTTTCTGGAAACGGTTCTGGACAATTGTTTTGCCACTGCTGTCGCCCACGACGTTCTTCCTGCTGGTCGTGAACATCGTCTATGCGTTCTTTGAAACCTTTGGCGTGATCCACACAATCACCAGCGGGGGGCCGCAACAATCCACCACTGTTCTTGTTTATAAGGTCTTCTCGGACGGGTTCGTGGGCCAAGACCTCGGCTCGTCCGCCGCGCAATCGGTGGTCCTGCTGGTTGTGGTCGGTGCCCTGACGATCTTCCAGTTCAAATTCATCGAACGGAGGGTGCACTATTGAACCGTCCTGACAAAACCTATGCGAACGATCCGCCCCCCGGCATGGTCGAAAAACGCGGGGCCAGCCTGTGGTTCAGCCACGTGATTATGATTTTTGGCGTGCTGATCGTGTTCTTCCCGATCTGGCTGGCGTTTGTGGCGTCGACCGTGACGCAGCCTGAAATCGTGCAGCCCCCAATGCCCCTGTGGCCCGGCGATCAGTTTTACAATAACTACCGTGAGGCTTTGGTCTCAGGCGTTAACGTTCCCGTCGCCACCATGCTGTTAAACAGCCTGATCATGGCCATGGGCATCGCAATCGGTAAAATTGTCATCTCGCTGTTGTCCGCCTTTGCGATCGTGTACTTTAAATTCCCCGGAAAAATGATATTCTTCTGGCTCATCTTCCTGACGCTCATGTTGCCCGTCGAAGTGCGCATTGTCCCGACCTACGAAGTCATCGCAGGGTTTGGCATGCTCAACAGCTACGGCGGGCTCATCCTGCCACTGATCGCATCCGCCACGGCGACCTTCCTGTTCCGCCAGTTTTTTATGACTGTGCCCGATGAACTGGCCGAAGCCGCGCGCGTCGACGGCGCATCCCCCATGCGGTTTTTCTGGGACATCCTGTTCCCCATGAGCCGCACAAATATCGCTGCCCTGTTTGTGATCCTGTTTATCTATGGCTGGAATCAATACCTCTGGCCGCTGCTGATAACGACCGATCCCGAAATGAACACTATCGTCATGGGCATCCGTCAGATGTTCCCGTCAGGCGATGATGTGGCAAACTGGCCGGTTATTATGGCGACGTCGATTTTGGCGATGGTGCCCCCAATCATCGTTGTGATCTCAATGCAAAAACTGTTTATCCGCGGTCTTGTGGACAGCGAAAAATAAGGCACCCCAATGGCAACTGTAGACCTCAATGCCGTCAAAAAACGGTTCGGCAGCACGCAAGTCATTCATGGCGTCAGCACGGCGATCGCGGACGGTGAATTCATCGTCATCGTGGGGCCGTCAGGCTGCGGGAAATCCACGTTGTTGCGCATGGTCGCGGGTCTTGAATCCGTGTCCGATGGCGAGATTAAGATCGGTGGTAACCGCGTGAATGAATTGGAACCAATGGACCGCGACATCGCCATGGTGTTCCAGAACTACGCGCTTTATCCGCATATGTCGGTGCGTGAAAACATGGGCTACGGGCTGAAGATCGCTAAACTTCCCAAGGCTGAAATTGACGAAAAGGTGCAAGCCGCTGCCAAGCTTTTGCAGCTTGAAGACTATCTTGATCGCCGTCCGCGCGATCTGTCGGGTGGGCAACGCCAACGGGTCGCGATGGGGCGTGCGATTGTGCGCGAACCGGCTGTGTTCCTGTTCGACGAACCGCTGTCGAATTTGGATGCCAAACTGCGTGTGCAGATGCGCCTTGAAATCCGTGACCTGCAAAATCGCCTTGGCATCACGTCGCTATACGTCACCCACGATCAGGTTGAAGCCATGACAATGGCGGATCGGATGATCGTGATGAATGCGGGCCGCGCTGAACAAATTGGCACACCGCTTGAGGTCTATGAACGTCCGCAAACCCTGTTCGCCGCGCAGTTCATCGGAAGTCCGTCGATGAATGTTCTCGATGGGTCGATTGCGAATGGCACCCTAAAAATTGGGGATGCAACTGTGCCTGCGAACCTCAGTGCAGCGGGGCCTGTGACGGTCGGAATTCGGCCTGAACACATTATTCCCGATTCCGATGGACCGCTGTCAATGACAGTGCAAATGGGCGAACCTCTTGGTGCGAATACTCTGTTTCACGGTCGAATTTCGGGCAAAAGTGATGCGTTTACGGTCAGCCTTGGCGGCGTCCACCATGCGGTCACAGGTGACATAATTCGCTTTGGCGTTGATCCAAAGAACCTGCATTTTTTCGATCCGAGAACCGGTGAACGGCTGCCAGATCAATAATAGCGGCCACAACGACGTATTTTCTGCGTGGTTCAGTTGCTGCTTTTGAAGCCCCAACCCTTGGCGCGCGATGCACCGCCTGAGCTCGGCTTTGGGCACTTAGCCTAGCTTCTACATAGATTATTTAACGGCAGCCGCTCCGCAGTCCGCGGCGATTTCAACTGATCGACGCAACACATGCATCGAAACGTTCTGCGGGAGCCTGGTTTCCCAGCGTCATACGAGGTCGCTCATTGGGCTGCCTTGCGATGGCACTCGGCTTTGCTTGGCTATGTATCGACAAATCAGTGCCTTTTGGGACGTACTGCCACAGCAGACGGTTGGTATTTTCGTTTGTGCCACGTTGTCACGCATTGCCCCTTTGTCGCCGTGAAGGGATCGCCGAGAGCTT
This sequence comes from Octadecabacter antarcticus 307, assembly GCF_000155675.2. Classification (GTDB taxonomy): domain Bacteria; phylum Pseudomonadota; class Alphaproteobacteria; order Rhodobacterales; family Rhodobacteraceae; genus Octadecabacter; species Octadecabacter antarcticus. The sequence goes on along the minus strand of NC_020911.1, from coordinate 3,751,639 downwards.
GTACACCAATTGGTCCAAAGACTTCATTGAAGCCGGGAAGAAGCAATTATCTGACGACACAAATCGTCAAGCAACGTCAAGCAACGCCACCGGCTTGAAGCTTGAAGCGTGCGATCTGAAGGAAGTTATCGCGGAGCAGACGCTCGAACTGCGCCTGCTCAAAAAAGCATGCTCAAAAAAGCATGCTCGGGAATGGTGCGACCCAGAATGAGATATCCTGCAGAGGAGACGCTTGAGATCATTAAGTTGTTCAAGGGATCACATCTGCCTGTCAAACGCACCTTGGCGAAGCTGGGCGTATCTCGCCCAACCGCTTAAGGTTTACACGATCTCCGGCGCCGCATCACAGTGATCAACTGGTTCACGAGACCAAGGCCGATGGCGATGTATCTGAGAAGCGTTTGTCGGACAGCCGCCTGAGCGGGCTGCGGACCTGGTCCAGATTTAGCTCTGAGGCCGCTGGCGTGCCACTTAAAGCTAATTCTGCGGCGTGATATCCGCGACAATTCGTCCGTCTTCTAATGTGATGATCCTGTCTGCCATCTCAAGAATGCGAGGATCGTGTGTTACCATCACAGTCGTCGTTCCGCGCGATTGTCCAAGTGATTTGAGCAGCGCGACGACAGTGTGACCGGACGCTTTGTCGAGCGCGGCTGTCGGTTCATCGGCCAAGACAATCTCGGGATTTGGCACCAGCGCACGCGCCACCGCGACCCGCTGTTTCTGACCGCCAGACAGGTTGCCGGGCATGTAGTCACGCCGATCCGACAGACCGAGGAGACCAAGCATATGATGCGCCGCTTTGCGTTGTTTGGCGGCATTGCCTTTGCCGTGGACCTGCAAACCCATCAACACATTCTGCGTCGCTGTCAGGCTTTCGTGCAGGTTATGGGCCTGAAAGATAAACCCCAACCGTTGGCGTAAATGCACCAGTGCTGTTTCATCCGCGCCGTTCAGTTCGTTGGCTAGAACACCGACGCTCCCATCTTGGACGTCGCGCAACGCGCCGATCAATGTGAGCAACGTGGTTTTGCCTGATCCCGAAGGGCCCATCAGGATTGTCAGGCTACCCGCTGCTATTGTCAGATTGATGTCAAATACCACCTGCTTTCGCGCTTCACCGGCGCCAAAAAAGTGATTGAGGCCGCGCACTTGGATCGGGTCGTGTTCGGCCATCAGAACAAGTCCGCTGGGTCGGCATGGGCCAGCCGCCGCGTGGCGATTGCGCCCGATATAGTGCAGGCCGCCAGTGTGCCGAAAAATACAAGGAGCGCGCGCCCAACGTCCATTTCAACTGGTAATCCGGTGGCGGCAACCAGCGCTGCATAAAGCCCGATCGACACGATCAATCCAGGGATGAACCCAAAGACTGCAAGCACGATAGCCTCTTCGAACACGATGCCGAGAAAGAATGACTGCCCGTATCCCATGGCTTTGAAGGTCGCATATTCACCAAGGTGGTCGGCCACGTCGGTGGACAAAACCTGATAGACTATGACCAGCCCCACAAGGATGCCCATGAACACACCGAAACCGAAAATGATGCCGGTCGGTCGCTGCGTCGACATGAACGCCAGATCCGCCTTTGCGGCTGCTTGCGCTGTCTGCACTTTGACGCTTTCGGGCGGAAGCACGGCGCGCAAGCGTTGTGCGACTGTTTCAGTGGAAACACCATCGGCGACATGGATCAAAATATGATCAGGGGCGCCACTGCTGCGCGTCGGGAAGAACCGCAAAAAACTTTGATCGGACGTCACCAACATGCCATCCGCCAAGAACCCGCCACCGACCTCCATTGTTGCGACGGCCACAAGGGTACGACCATTTGCTTCGAACGGGTAGACGTCACCGTCTACGATACCTTCAACAACAGATGTCGGAATACCGCGCGTGTCTTGGTCCAGAATGACTGTGTTTTCGATCGTAAGTTGACCCATTGACTGCGCGATGGAGGGGACGACAAACGTGGTCTGCGTGGCGTCCAACCCAAATACCAGAAGCGAAAGCGAACTCCTGTCGTTGAGCGTGAACGGCAGGTTGCCGATATAAATCGGCGTGGCATCGGCAACACCCGAAACCGCAAGTGCGCGAAACATCCACACCTGGGCGATGTTATCGCTATCGGTCAGGGTATTTCCGGAGTCAGAGGACACGATAATATCTGCGTCCAGCATCGCGTAGGGCGCGATGGTCGAGTTGTTGAGCGCCCCCATGATCCCCAATCGCATGAACACCAAAAGGTTTGCAAACGCGACACCGGACACGGCTGCGATAAATCGCCCTTTGCTGTGCGTTAATTGCAACCAGCCTATCGGCAGGCGACCGAATAAATAAGTGAGCAGCCTGCTCATTCTGATCGGCCCGCATCAATCCTGACGATAGCTTCAAGGTTGGTGAAAGTGCGCGCACGTTCAGACGATGGGGCATCAAGTATTACAATGACATCCACTACACGAGCATCTGTATTGGCCGCTGGATCGCTTGACGTGATCGATTGGCGTCCGATTTCAAGCCCTATGGCTGATACGACGCCCGTCAAATCCTGTGACAATGCGGCTGTTGAGATGACAACGGGGTCGCCAATCGTGACCCGCCCGATCAGGGTTTGATAGACTTCGGCCTCCACCGTCATGCGCGATGTGTCGCCCAGATCAATCATGCCACCGCTCGGGGGGCTTTCCCCGACACGCGCATTGATATCGAGCACCGTGGCGCGTTTGGGCGCGCGCACATAGGCGCGTCCCAGATCAAGTTCGGCGCGGTTCAAATCGGCGCGTGCAGCTGCGAGATTGGCTTGCGCGACGGCGATGTCGGCCTGAACGATTTGTGACCCGGTTTCGTAGCGTGAAAGCGTGGCAATGGCGCGCACTTCATCGCGCTGCGTCTCAGAGGCGCGGGCGATAATCTGATCGAATGCTGCGCGCGTCGTAACGCCCCGCTCAAACAACGACGTCGTGCGTTCCAAATCCGCATGAGCCGCGATCGCAGTTGCTTGCGCACGCTCAAGTGACGCCTGCGCCTCCGCACGACTTGCGATGATCGCTGCGCGGGTTTGCACAAGGTTGGCGTCGCGCACTGTTACATTTGCATTCGCGGACGCCACCGCGCTTTGGAGTTGGGGCAGATTATCAAGCACCGCGAGGATGTCGCCCGCATCAACAACATCACCGACTGATACACGAATTTCGGCAATACGTGCGTCACCAGCTCCCGATGGCGTCGCAACACTCGAAACATCGCCAAACGGAATAATACGCCCCAGCGCCACGACGTCGCCTTCGCTCAACACAGCGACCTGTTCTTGCGTCTGAACTTGCGCAATCGCCAGCGCGATGGGCGTCTGCGTTCCGGCCCCGGCTTCTAACCCCGTCGCGTTGAAAAACACCCGCAGTCCGGGCGGTTGGAAATACATGCCAATGACAGCCCCCGTGAACAGCGTGACAAAGACCAGGGGAACGACAAACCAATACGACCAAATCGTGGTGCTGCGCGCTATGCGTTCAATAGGTTTGGCAGTGCCGTTATCATCCAGTGGCAAAGCAATTGTTGACGTCGGTTGGTCAGACATTGGCTTGTTCTTTCATGGTCAAGACGGCGCAGAGTTCAGTTGGCGCCAAGGCGGGGAACTGCGCCGATTGAAGATCACACAAGGACGCCGCGGCTGTCAAACGAGTCACTGTCATCTCGTTTGACAGAGCGCTTGGTTGACGGCCTCTGGATGAGTGTCACCGCTTCATAAGATCAGCTGGTTGGGGTGTTTTTGAACGTGGCGGATTTACCTTTCTCGCCAGTGATCTGGTTTGTGCATCAACACGATAAGCCACCGCTGAAGTGGAATCATTGCGACGATAGCGCACCATCGGGATCGCCGTCCCGGCGATGCAGGCATCACCTGCCGGCAAGGGTGGCCCGCGTGCTGACATGGTCGCAGGCTTCGTATTCCGTGACGGGCAATCCCATCAAGGCTTCTAAGTCCAACATAAGACGCGCACCAATGGTTTGGTTGTGGCCGCGCAGTTTGTCGCACTGACGCTCAAAGCACCTCTGTTGCGATGTGCATTTAGATCATCAAAGCTGTCATAGCGCGGTGCCGGTGCTCGGAGGCTGCGGCGCGTATATCCGCGACCGTCGACGATGAGTTGACACCAAGTGCGCGCTTGCTGAACGTTGCGCAGCAGTCGGCGGGCAAATATCCCGAGGGCCTCGCGATCCAGCATATCGCGAACGGACACGCTAGAATACGGCAACGCAAAGGACTAAAACGCCTGTAAAAGGCGGTCGGCTTGGGCAAATATCCTGGGTCTGACTACTGATCTTGTTCGAGCAAGGAGGCGACTTCACCTAGAAGCTGTTCGTGAAAGGCACTCTCAGTTTTGCCATCCGTGGGTCCACGTTCCAACGCCTGCGCCAGTTCAAAAAAGCCCTTACCGGGGAGTTGATCCTCACCACGGCTGACGACACGCGCTGCGATAAAGGCCGCCCCAGTGATCGCATCCTCGCGCATGGTAGCCTCCAGTGCCTTGGTTATTTTTGCGATGGACCCCGGTGCCCAATGGCCAAGCGCGCGTGCAAGCTTGCCGTAGGTAATCGGCACTTTGTCTTCGGACAGGGTCTGGAGATATCGGCGAACTTGGTCAGCCAGCGTTTCCCCGACGGTGGCTTCGGTGGGCCGTGAACGGGGGGGCGGCACTTCGCGCGCGGTGCCATCCGATAACACTTCTGCCGACCAAGCCCTGACCGGCGTTCGCACCGTAACCCGCGTCTTTCCGGCATCCGTATCTGTGCCGATTTCGGACCTGCTGACGATGTCCCCGTTGCGCATTCCCGCGCGCAAGGTATCCGGCGTTAGGCCAAGACGCGGCGCGAGGTATTCGGGGTCTATAATGACCTGTCCGTCGTCCCAGTCGATGGTCCCGGGTGGCAGTGGCCGGTTCAACGTCGGAGACGTCCCCTGCGCACCCTCGTAGAAAGGATTGGTTCCAGCATCGTGGTCCGTAAGATCTATGATTTCACCAATTGCCGGAAGGCCTGCACGCAGCATGGTTTCTATGCCCTGACGCAACGTGGCGGATGACGCAGCACATCCCTGACAGCCGCCAGACATCCGCAGATAGACATCACTGTTCTCAACGCGCTCAACGGCGACACTGCCACCGTGGCTGGCAATCGCTGGGTTCGCCTCGCTGTCGAGCAGATCAGCGACGGCCAGAAAAAGCAGCGCATCTTCACCTTTAGGCGCTTCGCTCCGTTGTCCCAATGGCAAGGCTTCACGTTCCAGAACATCCCGAATTGCAGCCGCAATTGGGGCTTTCAATGCGGACCAATCCACATCCGCGCTGCGACTTACATAGATTGAAGCGCCGTCAACCTCGACACGCTGCACACCCGAAATGGCAAATAATGCCCGCGCCAGCGGGGCGTCCGCGCTTGCATCGTCGTAGCAGACTGATGTGCTGTCTTGGACGGGTGCGTCAAGAATAAAGCGCAGTGTTTGCGGGTCTTTTACCGCGGGCTGTACCCGAATGCGGCGGCGCGTTGCAGCTTCAGACATCCTCAACCTCTACGCTTTGCATGGCGCGAAGGGCTTTGAATGTATAAATGCCAGTGCTGTGCCCGTCGCTGAAAGCCAGCCCAAGGCCGTAATTTCCAAGGCTCCATATCCGTGTCGGCGCAATAGATTGAGGCACGCTGGAGGGATCAAGTATGGCCGCGCCGCTCATCTCGTCGCGACAAGCTGCACAGCGGCAATTCAGCCGAAGATCGCGCGACCCGATTGTTTGTTCATACCCGTCCTGCCAGCGGATCGTCAGCCCAATTTCGTCGTGATCAAGTGCGACAGGCACGTCAGCGGCGCCACCATAGCTCAACGGGGCCGCTTCGGCAGGTTGTCCCGTACCCTCGGACACATGCCAATCAAACGGCAACGCAAGACCGCCCCTCGCGGAACTGCCGCCGACCAGCGCCTCGGCGATTTTGACATAGACCAATGCAGCCGCGCTGTTTGGATGGGTGATAACCATTGGTTTGCCGGCATCGCCTGAGTCTACAATTTCAGGTTCGAGCGGCACCGCACCCAAGAAAGGCACACCGATTTCGCGCGCGATAGCTTCGCCGCCGCCCTTACTGAAGATATGCGTGACTTCACCGCAGGACCCGCAGGCAAAGCCGCTCATGTTCTCTACGATTCCAAGGATCGGGACGTTCACCTGTTGCATCATACGCAGGCCGCGTCGCGCGATTTTCAGACTGACATCCTGCGGCGTGCTGACCACGACAGCACCGGTCAGCGGAAACGCCTGTGCAAGTGTCAGCTGAATATCACCGGTTCCCGGGGGCAGGTCCAAAAGCAACACATCCAGTTCGCCCCACTCGACCTGAGCGACAAACATTTGCAGGTATTTGGTCACCATCGGACCGCGCAGGATAGCAGGGCTGTCATCGTCCGACAGCATCGCCATCGACATGACCTTAACGCCGAAGGCCTGCGCCGGGATCACTTTTTTGTCCGGTGACATGGCAGGCGGGCGATTGCCCGCAATGCCGAGCATTCCCGGAATGGACGGCCCGTAAATATCAGCATCAACAACGCCGACCTTCAGCCCCATCTGGGCCAATGCCACAGCGATGTTGGTTGTTACGGTTGATTTACCGACACCGCCCTTACCACTGCTGATTGCGATAAGCTTGCGTTCGCTTTTCCCGCCCTGTTGGCCGGACTCTGCTGCTTTTGCGTTCGTGTCTTGTTGCGTCATTGCGCGCGACCTTTTCTGATTTCATTCGATAGAATTGGTGGGTGTGGCACAACATCGCCACTGCCAAAGTTCACGCAAAGTTTGCCAAAGTCGTCAGGCGCCAGTTCTGCCGCGATACAGGCGCAATAGCCCCCGCCGTTTGATGATTTGTAATGCGTACAGGCTTTGCACGTGCCGAACGCCTGCGCCCCTTTCAGTCCCGCGAGGGTTTCGGACAGGTGCGACAGAGTTGCCAAAAACGCTGCGCGTTCTTTCGGTTTGATGAGGTCTATCACCGACATTAAATCTGCCAGCGGGTCTGCGTTAAGGGTTTCTTGGCCCTGCTCTGTAATCTCGAGGCGAACGCTCCTGCCATCACGATCAGAACGAAACCGCGCAAGAAGCCCTTTCTCCTCAAGGGTTTTGATGGTCTGGGACGCCGTTCCCCGCGTGGTAACCTGAAAGCTGGCGAACGCGGATGGTGTGCGCGACACGCGGTTGGCGCGCGCAAAGAACCGCAGGCAAGTCCATTGCGCCGCAGTCAGGGGGGACGCCAAGTCCTCACCACGCGAAGAGCGCCCTATATGGATGAGGAGTTCGGCGATTTCGTCAGAGCCGCTTGATGTATATGTCATGGTTTTTTGATAGCGAAATCGAACTAGTTACGCAATACAAGATCACTTATTTTTGATATGATATAGGCTAGGGTTTTAGATTTGACAGACACGGAAAACCCATTGCGGTTCTGGCTCGATTGGCGCGCGCTGGGATCGCCGGGTGGAAAGAACAATCGGTAAGTGTAAAAGTTCTTCCAGACTACAGTGGCGCGATGCACATCATCGAAACCTTATAGCGCAGGGCGGTGCCACGATCCCGCGTACTACCCAGAAAGGCAGCAGCATGATGACAGGCACGCCAACATTCCACGGCCAACCCCTGAACTGCAGCTCATTCAGGGCCAATAGCGGCTAGTCTGCAGCGCAATTGATGCGGTTCAGCGCGCCTGAATTGCACGAAACGCGGCACGTAAACATAAGTGCAGGTCCCACAGATCAGCGCCAGAATCACACAAACTCACCACCGTGCATCAATCAGGCAGGGCTCGCTTCACGCTTTCCCCGTTGGTCTCATAAAGACCCTGCCGCTTCCTCCTAGTCATGCTTCCCAACGCGGGCGGCATTCAGCCCAAGTTGAAAAACTGCGCTCAGGTCCGCATCGAAAAACCTAAAACCATATTGCCGTTTGCAGCAATGGTACGAATGGCCGCATTTTTATTGCGTAAAATCAGTACAAAAACAGTTTTACTTCAAAATTTTGACCCTTGCCCGACCACTGCTCACCGCATGATGAACGGATTGGCCATTAGGCTATCAGAGGTGCTGATCCATGTTGTCTTTTTGTGGGTGTAATCGTGGATTGCTTCGCGACCCGCTTCGCAACCGTAGCCGGATTGGCTGTACCCTCCAAACGGCACAATTGGAGAGACAGCACGGTATGTATTGATCCAGCAGATGCCAGCTTTCAGCCGTGCAGAGACACGGTGCGCACGCGCGAGGTTCTGGGTGAATACCCCCAGACCCAAGGCCGAACGGTGTGTCGTTGGCCATCGCAACGGCCTCTTCTCCTCGGTATCAAAGGGGATCAAGGACATCACAGGGCCAAACATTTCGACCTGTAGAGTTTCAGTGTCGGGCCTTGCGCATTCTACAAGGGTTGGCGCCATGGAGTTTCCAGGCCGTGCAATTGCGGCTCCGCCGAAGTGGATCACGGCCCCCTGTGTGAGGGATTTGGCCAACACGTCTTTGATACGATTGACCTGCGCAGGCGTGCAAAGTGGCCCCACGTGCGTGGCTGCATCCAATGGATCACCAACCATAATCTCATCGGTCTTTTGTACGATATGTTGAATTAGTTCTTTGAGGATGGGGCGATGGTTCAAACCGCGCGAACCCGCCACACAGCTTTGCCCAGACGCCCCGAAATTACCCGCAATCAACCCATTCGCCGCCCCGTCTAAACCTGCATCTTCAAACACGACAATCGGTGATTTTCCGCCCAATTCCAAAGACGTCACTGCGAAGTTTTCTGCTGAGTTGCGGAGCACATGGCGCGCGGTGTCCGGCCCACCTGTAAAGGCGATACGATCAACGTCCACGTGGCGGGTCAGTGGGACAGCGCAATTTTCAGCGTCGCAACTGATAACGGACACCGTGCCGGCTGGAAATCCTGCCTGTTCGATTAAACGCGCAAATTCCAGCAGCGGTGCAGGTGCCACTTCCTAGACTTTTAGAACCACTGCGCACCCTGCCGCCAACGCAGGGCCAAGCTTGGTCGCCGTCAAGAACATCTGTGCGTTCCAAGGTACGATAGCGCCAACCACACCAATCGGTTCGCGTCGCGTAAAGACATGCATATCGGGATTATCGATTGGCAGGACCGCGCCTTCAATCTTATCGGCCAAGCCCGCATAATACCTGTAGTAGTCGCTGACATATTTGGTCTGACTTGCCGTTTCAGCCAGAAGCTTGCCGCTGTCCGTGGTTTCAATCTGACCCAGATGCGCGCGGTTTTTTCAATCAGATCGGCCAATCGTCAGATCGGCCAACAGGTAGAGTAGCTTGCCGCGCTGGGTTTGCGTCATATCACGCCATTCAGGGTCGTTTAAAACACGTCGCGCGCCCACAATGGCGCGGTCCACATCTTCTGGGGCCGCGCCGGCAAATGTCGCCCAATTTTCGCCCGTAGCGGGGTTTTGCGTGGCCATGATCTGACCGGTCGCACCTTCGGACCACACGCCATCAATGAACAATTGATAATGTGGTTTCTGTGTCATCTGGCCCCTCATGAAAACACTGGCATGACGTCGTAGATAAAGCGCGAAAGTGAGTCGCGTCTGCGGTCAAAGTCCATCCCACTGTCGATCCAGAAGGCGGGGCGCATCTGGGATGGCGAACTGGATGGTCAGATAGTGCGATCGACGAGCTGTATCGTTTTTGTCCATCAACGGCACCATGATTGGCGCATTTGCCCCACCGCGCGTGTTTGTGAAGGCGAGGTATGATTTCGCCCAGAACAGGTCTGAATGCCTGAATTTCAGGCTTCAGATCTTCGACAAAGCGCCCTGCCCACGGTTTGCGCACGACAGCTGCGACGACAAACATGCGCCATGGTCTGTCTGCAGCGCCGAAGCCCTCAATCAAAACCTCTTCGTCATAGGTAACGATTTTTCACATCTCTGGCTGCATGTCGATCTCCTCACAGCATGCGGAAATTGGTCTGCCTCAGTTCTGAGGTCGATCTCCCAATAAGATCGCAAGATGATTTGTGAACAAGGGAGATAGAAGATGGCATACTATGTTGGACTAGGTGGGTCGTTGCGATCCTGCGCGCTTTGCAAGCTTTCTGCATCTGATTGAACGGATTGGTTTTGAAGCAGGCACAATGAGCCAGCATCTGTACTTTGGTCTGAAAGCAGAAGGCTTAGATGTCGTGTGCATGGCGGCACGACAGGTCAATGCGGCGCTGTAAGCGATGGGCAATAGTGAGATGGTTCAGCAAATGATCCAGTGAATTGTTTACCTATCGAACGGATAAGAATGGCGCACGTGGGATCGCGCAAATACTGCACACGGGTTGGTTCAGCCCGGTCAATATGAAGAGCTGAGAGGCCCACGGTGTCCGTGCCCTATTGAGCACACGCTAAGCCTTGCTCAAGAAGACAATGGACTTGGCCAATGAAGTGCGCGGGCTGTTGAAGGTATTTGGCATCCGCCTGACCAAGACTGTGAAGCACGGCGGTTTTGATGGCGTCGTCCGGCCATTAATAGAGATGGACGGCGTTTTAGTGCACGCCTTGGTGCCGATCTTGGATGCACGTGTGGGTATGTATCCGCACGCATCGGAACTGGGCCGGCGCGTCAAACGCGCGGCGACCCATGATGAGGACTGCATGCGGATCATGAGTGGGGGCATGCGGCGGCTGCGTACAAAGGGCCGTCGTCGCGCAGTCGTCGCAGTCGCACGCAAACTCGCTTCACCGGATGTAGACGGATGGCACTGGATTGCGCCTCAAAGCAAGGCTCTCCACTGCCGATCTGACATATGCGTGCAGCGGTGCCATCATGGCATCAACCAGACTGCGAAGAGACGCGTGACCAGGGTGAGTGACAAAGCCCCAAAACAAACTAGGAAAATGAGCTCGACCCAAACACTGAACCGGCCCGGCTTTACCGGAGGGCAAAACTCTCGGAGAATTGCCCGTTATGGAACAGACACAAAAGAAGAAGGCCTCGAAGCCGTATTCACCTGAGTTCCGCGAGCGTACGGTTCGGCTGCTTATGGAACACCGCGATGAATATCAGAGCGAAGCTGCGGCGCTGACGGCGATCGCGGGTAAATTGGGTTGTTCACCGGACAGCCTTCGCGTTTGGGCCCGTCAGGTCCAGCGCGATGGCGGCGAACGGCCAGAGCCTACCAGCGCTGAGAAGGCGCGGATCAAGGAACTTGAGCGTGAGAACCGCGAACTGCGTCAAGCCAATGAGATTTTGCGTAAGGCGTCGGCGTATTTTGCACAGGCGGAGCTCAACCGCCCGTTTCGCAAATGATGGATTTCATTGCGGAAAGCCGAGAGACACTTGGGGTCGAGCCAATCTGCAGGGCGCTGCAGTTTGCCCCTTCCACTTATTATGACCGGCGCGCCATCGCGCGTGATCCTGAGCGGGCGTCAGCTCGTGCCAAGTCTGATGCCGCTCTGAGCGTCAAGATCGACGGGGCCTGGGCGGACAACTGCAAACTCTACGGGGCCCGAAAGATTTGGCATGTTCTGCGACGGGAGGGTGAGGATGTTGCCCGCTGCACTGTGGAGCGGTTGATGCGCGCCTTGGGCATCAAAGGCGTCGTTCGTGGCAAGAAGGTCATTACCACGAACCCGGACACGTCTTTGCCATGCCCCCCCCTCTCGGCAGATTTGCTTTGCAAATCGCCTGCCAGGCAATGGACGACAAGGTGAACCGCCTGTTCAAGGCGGATCGGCCAAACAAGCTGTGGGTTTCAGACTTCACTTACGTGCCCACATGGTCAGGGACAGTCTACGTCGCGTTCGTGATTGATGTCTTTGCAAGGCGGATCGTAGGCTGGCGCACATCGACATCAATGAAGACCCAATTCGTGCTCGACGCGTTGGAGCAAGCAATCTGGCAAAGAAAAACACCAGATAACAAGGCTTTGGTCCACCACTCGGACCGCGGATCACAATACCTGTCGATCAAGTATACCGAGCGCCTGGCCGAGGCCGAAATCGATCTCTCGGTCGGAACCGTCGGTGATGCCTACGACAATGCGCTGGCCGAGTGCGTCATCGGCCTCTTCAAAACCGAAGTCATCAACCAAATCGGTCCATGGAAATCGATGCGTGAGGTTGAGTGGGAAACGCTGAAATGGGTCGATTGGTATAACAACCGCCGCCTGCTCGGCCCCATCGGATACATCACACCCGCAGAAGCAGAGGAGGCGTTCTATGCAAACCTGAACAAACTCGATATGCTCGCCTAGTCATTGAATGAATCACCCTCCGGTAAAGCCGGGGCGGTTCAGACCTGTGTGTATTACAACTGGTTCGAGACACGGCAGTATGTAGCGTCTGGGTCGTCGGGACAGGGCACAACCGAGGTGGCCCAAGGTGTCTCTACAGTGCGGGTTCCTGGATCGTCCAAATCCCTGAAAGTCCCGAAGCGGCGAACCGCCGCGCCGGTAATGCGGACCCCGGCGATGCGGCTGGGTGCCGACAATCCAAAGAACAAGGCACCTGATCCACGCAGGATCTTTTATCGACCTTGGTTGTTCCACGGCACACCGCTTTGGAGAAAGTTCGAGACACGGCAATGGCTTTCTCAATCAAGAGGCCCCCGCGAAATAAATCGCGAAAGACTCTATGTGTCCCAAAAGCCGGAATGCGTCACGACCCATGGTCGGGCCTTTTTATTCCAGTCCATTGTGTTTTTCTTTCCAGTAATTTGGCTTGATGCCAGCCTCAAACGCAACGGCCTTGGCCAGATCAAGGATGCTGTATCGATTAGCGAAAGGCCTGCATCTGTCGAGGACCGTGCCGTTCCAGGACATTGGGAAGGTGACCTGATTGGTGGCTCTAGGAACAGCTATGTCGCGACGCTTGTGGAGCGCCATTCGCGGTATGTGATACTGGTCAAAGTCGCCAACAAGGACACCGAAAGCGTCGTCACTGGGCTGATCAAATCAGCCCAGAAATTGCCGCGCGAACTCTACAAATCTCTAACATGGGATCGCGGTAAGGAGCTGGCAGACAACCCACGCTTCACGCTGGCAACAGATGTCGATGTGTATTTTTGCGACCCTCAATCCCCCTCTCGGCAGATTGCTTTGCAATCGCCTGACGGGCAATGCGTGGCAGCGTGGCTCCAACGAAAATACCAACCGTTTGCTGAGGCAAAATCTACCGCGCGGAACTGATCTGTCCGTCCATTCACAAGCAAAACTCAGCGCCATTGCCAGACAACTGAACGAACGACCACGCAAGACCTTGCAATATCAAACACCAGCTGAGAGATTTGCGGAGTGTGTTGCGTCGATCAGTTGAGCCCACCGCTCAAAGAAGACCTTCGTGGCACTGCGGAGAGGAAATTGTGTTTGGCGAGCTAGGCAAGGTCGGCTCAGCCGGACGATGCGACTTCTAGGCGTAGTAGCCCCAATGACTGCTTCTGAGAAACGGGCATCTGACCGAAGATATTTTGTGCGTTCAACAAATGGGTGTTATTGTCAGTGCTACAATCGTATGAGTTTTGGCTGGGTGGCCTCGAGTGGCGGCAGCCGCTAGCAGTGAAATCTCAGCCTTTCGGAATTGTTCAGTTCTGCAATGGAAAGTAGGCATCATTTTGATCTCATATTGAACCTCCCCGGCTTTACCGGAGTGTGATTTATTCAATGACTAGGCGACCATATCGAGTTTGTTCAGGTTTGCATAGAACGCCTCCTCTGCTTCTGCGGGTGTGATGTATCCGATGGGGCCGAGCAGGCGGCGGTTGTTATACCAATCGACCCATTTCAGCGTTTCCCACTCAACCTCACGCATCGATTTCCATGGACCGATTTGGTTGATGACTTCGGTTTTGAAGAGGCCGATGACGCACTCGGCCAGCGCATTGTCGTAGGCATCACCGACGGTTCCGACCGAGAGATCGATTTCGGCCTCGGCCAGGCGCTCGGTATACTTGATCGACAGGTATTGTGATCCGCGGTCCGAGTGGTGGACCAAAGCCTTGTTATCTGGTGTTTTTCTTTGCCAGATTGCTTGCTCCAACGCGTCGAGCACGAATTGGGTCTTCATTGATGTCGATGTGCGCCAGCCTACGATCCGCCTTGCAAAGACATCAATCACGAACGCGACGTAGACTGTCCCTGACCATGTGGGCACGTAAGTGAAGTCTGAAACCCACAGCTTGTTTGGCCGATCCGCCTTGAACAGGCGGTTCACCTTGTCGTCCATTGCCTGGCAGGCGATTTGCAAAGCAAATCTGCCGAGAGGGGGGGGCATGGCAAAGACGTGTCCGGGTTCGTGGTAATGACCTTCTTGCCACGAACGACGCCTTTGATGCCCAAGGCGCGCATCAACCGCTCCACAGTGCAGCGGGCAACATCCTCACCCTCCCGTCGCAGAACATGCCAAATCTTTCGGGCCCCGTAGAGTTTGCAGTTGTCCGCCCAAGCCCCGTCGATCTTGACGCTCAGAGCGGCATCAGACTTGGCACGAGCTGACGCCCGCTCAGGATCACGCGCGATGGCGCGCCGGTCATAATAAGTGGAAGGGGCAAACTGCAGCGCCCTGCAGATTGGCTCGACCCCAAGTGTCTCTCGGCTTTCCGCAATGAAATCCATCATTTGCGAAACGGGCGGTCGAGCTCCGCCTGTGCAAAATACGCCGACGCCTTACGCAAAATCTCATTGGCTTGACGCAGTTCGCGGTTCTCACGCTCAAGTTCCTTGATCCGCGCCTTCTCAGCGCTGGTAGGCTCTGGCCGTTCGCCGCCATCGCGCTGGACCTGACGGGCCCAAACGCGAAGGCTGTCCGGCGAACAACCCAATTTACCCGCGATCGCCGTCAGCGCCGCAGCTTCGCTCTGATATTCATCGCGGTGTTCCATAAGCAGCCGAACCGCACGCTCGCGGAACTCAGGTGAATACGGCTTCGAGGTCTTCTTCTTTTGTGTCTGTTCCATAACGGGCAATTCTCCGAGAGTTTTGCCCTCCGGTAAAGCCGGGCCGGTTCATATAGCTTGAGAGATTCCTTCAACATCTGAATAAACGCTGATTTTCAACCATCGCTTGATCGTTCTGGCGAGGCGTTGATTGCCGCTCATGAAGAAGCGATCTTCTTCGATTTCACGATCAAATGACCGACGGCCGAGGTATATTCCGGACATAACCGTGACCTGAGTCTCGACATATAGATTGACATCAAAGCCTGGATCGGAGGCACAAAGCTCGACGGCCTCCCCTGGTTTAGTAATGAGCCAGTGAGTTGATGCAGCGGAAGTCGCAACGGAAAAATTGAAACGAACTACGTTTCGTCGGGGCGGTAATTCCCCAATGATGATCCGCCGTTGAAGGGTCCACATCAGCACGTCTGCATCGCGGTCTTCTAGGGCAACCTCTGCCTCGATGTGCCGTTGCGCCCACTTTGCAAGGCCTTGAAGGATGGGGTCGAGTTCTGCTGCCTTGTCCGATCTGATGTAATCGATGCTGCCTGTTGCCAAGTCTTCGACACGTTCAAGCTATCCGTTTACCTGCATTTCTTTCAACCGTTTCGTAAGCAGAGAGGGAGATATTCCTGGCATCCCGCGCCTAATTTCGTTGAATCTGGTGGATCCCCCCCAAAGCTCGCCAAGTATCTGTATCGTCCAACGGGGATCAGAACTTCGCAAGCTTTTGAGGTCGGGCAAAACAGGCCGAAAGGCTTTGTAGTCATTTCAGTTGCTCCTCACGCGTTGCGCCACTTCATACGCCAATTGTAGCCCTGGAATGCGTTTTGTGGCCAGTACACTTTCTGTATCGGGACTGCTTCACATCCTGCCCTACCGGCTGAGGTCGGGCTTCTGGCACCATTTACTCATCAAGGGTTTCGCTCCGAAGTCCAACAAGGAGGCAAGAAAGATGACGCATATTTTGCAACAGACAGCTTCAACAAAGTTTTTGTTGGGCCGCTCGTTGTCCCGACTGGTCTCAGTTATCGGCAGGGTTTGTACCGAATTCAACAATCGCCGACGACTGAACGCATCGGTCGGAAAACTTTCCGCCAAGAAACTCCGGGACATCGGGTTGACTGAAAATGATGTAACGTCAATCGATCGGCAATCGTTTTTGAACGACTCGTCGCTGTGCTCGTCGCTGTGTTTGATTGAAGCTCGAAACGAGAGACGTGGAAATTGGTAGTCTGGATCGGAAGGGCAACCTTTTCGCGGAGTGGACGAAAAAACCTGACACTCCCTATCCGGCTAAAGCGCGACTTTTTGGCACGGCTGAAAAGGGTCTGTTTTTCGCAGCCAAAAGATGCGGACAAAGCGCTCTCTGCCACAGTTGAGTCGACGTCCGCTATGTCCGCGGGAGTTAGCTGATGGGGTGGATGGCTTCTGCTCCAACCGACGTCGCAATGCGTCATACTGCAGATGTCACAAACGGCAAATGAGAGGAGCCACCGCATGCAAGTTACAACAATCGGCCTCGACCTGGCCAAGAACATTTTTCAAGTTCACGGGACCGCTAGAGACGAAGAGGTCGTCTTCAACAGGCCGTTGAGACGCGCACAACTATTACCGTTCTTCACGAAGCTTGAACCCTGTCTCATTGGTATGGAGGCCTGTAGCAGTGCGCATCATTGGGCTCGGGAGTTCACAGCGTTGGGCCATATTGTCCGCCTGATCCCGCCGACATATGTCAAACCATACGTCAAACGCGGGAAGTCCGACGCCATCGATGCCGAGGCCATTTGTGAAGCGGTAACGCGTCCGACGATGAGATTTGTTGCGATAAAAACCGTTGAGCAACAAGCTCTGCTGTCGCTCCATCGCGCACGGGCTCTGCTTGTCCGACAACGCACCCAGTTGATCAATGGCTTGCGTGGTATGGTCGCTGAGTTCGGCGTTTACATCGCGAAGGGCCTCGCGCGGGTCATCGGATTTGCAGAGGATATTTTAGTAGGCGAAGTGCTAGATCTGCCCGAGATTGCCAATGAGGTGATCCATAACCTGTGTGAGCACCTCGTGGCACTTCACGCCCGAATCCGGTGGTATGAAGAACGGCTCAAGCTGGTCGCCAAGGAAGATGCGCGGGTCCGTTTATTGCGTACTATTCCAGGCGTTGGTGTTGTGACAGCCTCGGCAATCATCGCCAGCATTGGTGACGGCCATCAGTTCCGCAATGGCCGTGAGTTTGCAGCATGGCTGGGTCTGACGCCTGCAAACAAGTCCAGCGGCGGGAAAGAGAAACTGGGGCGCATTACGAAAATGGGTGATCAATACTTACGATGCTTGCTCGTCGTCGGCATGACATCACTTGTCCGACAGACCAAATCCCACCCGGAGCGCGCCAGCAAATGGCTAACATCGTTGCTGGAACGAAAACCAGCGCGCGTCGCAACTGTCGCGATGGCAAACAAAACGGCAAGGATTGTCTGGGCGGTCCTGACCCGCAACGAACCATACACACCCCACACAGTTTGAGAGACAAAGGAACAACGAGTTAGCAAGACCTGCGAGATGATGATGCATAAGTCTGCCGCTAAAATCAAGACACCCCGCCGAATGGCTCGGGCATTAAAGCCCGCAAAGCTGATAGGGACTTGGTTTGCGGAATCCATCAGGGCCAGCGGTCAAAACCGCGCAAACAGGCCCCTCTCATTGATTGCTTTACAATCAACTGCCGGGCAGCGGGAACACATGACTGCTTCTGACAAATGCACAAATCTGATCAAATATGTCTTCCTATGCAGGAGCCATCCACACACGACCTTAGCTACACAAATGAAAAGGGGCCCGCCATCGCTGGCGCGCCCCTCCAAGTCTTGAAAGCAGCGCTTACTGCGGAATTTCCGCTGTCAGACCTTCGACGTAGAACGCCATGCCCGCCAAACCATCATCGCCATAGTCGGACGCAGTCTCTCCCTCAGCGAGCCATACAGACCCGTCCTGCTTGTTGATCGGACCAGTGAACGCGTGGTATTCGCCGGACGCCAACCGCGCGATCATGTCTTCGGCGGATGCTTTGACCTCGGCTGGGATCGCGTCGGAAATTTCACCGATGCCAACCATGCCCGGGCCGATGCCGTCCCACGTGGACGTGCTTTCCCATGTGCCATCGATGATGGCTTGGGTGCGCGCAATGTAGTAGGGTGCCCAGTCATCAATGATCGACGATACGCGTGGCAGGGGTGCGAATTCCGGCATGTCGGACGCCTGACCGAAGGTGTAGATCGTCGCCCCTGCATCATTCGCGGCGGCGGCTGCGGCTTGTGGCGCAGTTGAATCCGTATGCTGCAAAATCACGTCAGCGCCTTGTTCAATCAGAACGGCGGCAGCTTCTGCTTCTTTGGCTGGGTCGAACCACGTGTAGGCCCAGATGATCTTGAACTCGACGTCAGGGTTCACTTCAAGCGCGTGGATATACGCCGCGTTGATTCCACGAATAACTTCCGGGATCGGGAAGGACGCGATGTAGCCGATGATATTGCTCTCGGTGATCTGACCCGCGATATGGCCTTGAACGGCGCGACCTTCATAGAAACGTGCGGAATAGACAGACACGTTGTCGGCCTGCTTATAGCCTGTCGCGTGCTCAAAACTAACATCTGGGAAATTCGCCGCGACATTGATTGTCGGGTCCATGTAGCCAAACGACGTGGTGAAAATCAGGTCAGCACCCTCAAGCGCCATCTGCGTCATCACACGTTCAGCGTCAGGGCCTTCTGGCACGCTTTCTACGAACACGGTCTCAACCGCATCGCCAAATTCTGCTTCAACGGCCAAACGGCCTTTGTTGTGCTCATACGTCCAGCCGCCGTCCCCGATTGGGCCTACGAAAACGAAACCGACTTTGACCGGGTCGTGGCCATCAGCCAATGCGACGCCGCCCAGCATGGCCCCGGACATGGCAATCCCAGCAGCGCTCGCCAAAAGTGTTCTTCTCAACATGTGTTATCCCCTCAGGATGTTTTCGGAATGTGCCTCAACGCGAGGCATGGAACGTCTTGCCAAGTGACCCCGGCGCACCGCCAGCAGATATAATGACCAAAACGATGATGGTGGCAATATACGGAGATGCCGAAAGCCAAAGTTGATCGTTGAAAGACCAGCCCAGTGCGCGGTAGCCCAAAACCAATATGGCAAAGCCCAAAAATGTCGCGACAATTCTTACCAAGTGTCTGGAAAGACCACGCGAAACCACGACCCCCCCGATCAATATCAGCGCCGCAATCAGGCCAAGGATCCACGGCAACACGTCCAACAAAGGCAGTCCTGCCGCTTGCAGGTTCAACTGCAAAACAGTCACCCCGCCAAAAAGATAGGCACCCAGCAAAAGCCGGCCCGGTTTCCAACTGGCGAACACGACAATCGCCAGCGCAATCCAACCCGCACCCGCCGTCAAACCATCCGCATAGGTCGGCACCCGCACGATGGACAGATACGCGCCACCAAGACCTGCACAGGCGCCACCAAACATAATCGCCAACAGGCGTGTGCGCACAACGTGATAGCCAAGGGCGTGGGCGGCTTCGTGGTTTTCGCCCACGGCGCGCAATACCAACCCGGCGCGGGTTTTCTTTAGGAACCACCAGACGCCCGCGACAATCGCCAGCCCGACATAGACCATCGGATCATGCTGGAACACAATCGGGCCAATCACTGGAATATCGCCCAGCAGCGGGATGTGCCAATCGGGGAACGAAGGTGCCTTAACCCCCAGATACCCCTGTCCCATCAGCGCCGCGAGCCCGAGCCCGAATAGCGTCAACGCCAGCCCCGTTGCCACCTGATTGGACATCAAAAATTGCGTCAGAATTCCGAACAAAAATGCCATCGCAGCGCCACCAAAGGCGGCGGCGATAAATCCAAGCCACGGTGACCCCGTCGTGATGGCTGCAATGAAACCGACGATCGATCCGGTGATCATCATCCCCTCAACACCAAGGTTCAGAACGCCGGACCGCTCCACGACCAGTTCCCCAATCGCAGCGAGCATGATGGGTGTCGCGGCGACCATCAGTGACGCCAGCAGCAGCAGCGGATCAATTGAGCCAAACATCAAACGCTCCCCAGTCCATGAACGCCCAGATGCAACGCACCTGCGACAAAAACTGCACTGCCCAGCAGCGCACTGACATGGTGCAGGGGCGTGCGATGCAGCCGATTGATCCATGCGTGGCTGCGCGGTGAAAGTCGCGCGGCAAAGATGACAGCAAACAGGACAACAACGATGATCGCCACATGTGCGGCGGCAAATGCGATCAGCGCCCAGCCCGTGACGCCGCTCTCGCCCGTCAACGCACCCTGCAGCATCCACATCATCATCAGCCCCATAAGTGCGCCCATAATGATCGGCATTGGTTTAGCAAAAACGCTCATGCGACGCTCCCCTGTTTGATGCGAACGCGGTAATTCGTCAGCACATCAACGCCAAGAAGGAAGAACAGCAACATGCCCTGAAACACCTGTATCGCGGCCCCCGGCAGGCCGAGCGAACTTTGCGCCACATCACCGCCGATATAAGTCAGCGCCATCAGCGTACCTGCGAACAAGATGCCCACCGGATGCAATCGGCCCAGAAACGCCACGATGATGGCCGTGAACCCGTAACCGACGTTAAAATCAATGCTCACCAATCCTGCGGGTCCCGCAACTTCGGTCAATCCTGCAATACCCGCTAATGCGCCCGACGTGCCAAGACAGAATAAGACCAACCGCGCTGGGCTGACGCCGGAAAACGCCGCCGCGCGCGGCGCTTGGCCCGCCAGTTTGATCTGAAAGCCAAGGATGTGGCGCGCGAATAGGATGTAGGCAAAGATTACCCCAATCAGCGCAATGACCACGCCCCAGTGCATGCCGTTAGATTGGTCAATCCAACTGCTTGCTGATGAATATTGCGACAGATTGCGCGATCCCGGGAACCCCATACCTTCGGGGTTTTTCATCAACCCTAGCGCCATCGACGCCAGCAATTGTTCTGCCACATAGACCAGCATCAGCGACACGAGGATTTCGTTGGTGCCGAATTTCACCCGCAACAACCCGGGGATCATTGCCCATGCGAACCCGCCAAACGCCCCCGCGACCAGCATCGCCGGAAAGATCAGCCAGCGTGCCTCCATCGGATAAAACGCCAGCGCGACGCCCGCACCGCACAGCGCGCCGATGATGTATTGCCCCTCGGCACCAATGTTCCAGATACCCGCTTTGAACCCAAGCGACAGGCCCAACGCGATGGCAACCAAAGGTGCGCCCTTGATCAGCAGTTGTGGCAGGTAGAAAAAGTTGAACTCGCCAAACAGCGGTTCCCAGAAAATTTTGCCCAATGCCTCAATCGGTGGCTTCCCAAGGGCGGCGAACAGCGCTGCGCCAAAGATCATCGTCAGGATCACCGCGACAATCGGTGCGCCAAGCGACCAGAACTGCGACGGCTGTGGCCGTTTCTCAAGCATGATCATGACCGCACCTGCACTACCGTTGCCATACAGATTGTGCACAGGCGGTGTACGCTGTGTGCCACCTTAAAATCAGCCAACATGGGCGACCTCCATATCGTGCGCGCCGCCCAACATCAGGCCAATTTCGTCGACCGTCAGACCAAGTGCAGGGCGTGGTTTGCTCAGCCGCCCTTCGTTCAATGCGGCAAACAAATCCGAAATTTCCATAAGCTCATCAAGGTCTTGGCTGATCACAATGACGCCCGCACCATTCGCCGCGAGGTCCAACAGCGCCTGCCGGATCGCCGCCGCCGCACTCGCGTCAACGCCCCAAGTCGGTTGATTAACGATCAGTATTTGTGGATCTTGAAGGATTTCCCGCCCGATGACGAATTTTTGCAGGTTGCCGCCGCTCAAAGACCGCGCCGCATTGCCCGGTCCGGGCGTGCGCACATCAAAGCGTTCAATCACCTCTTCGGCAAAGGCACGCGTCTTGCCCCAGTCGATAAATCCGTTCTTTGTCAAATCCTTACGCTTTCGCGCCGTCAGTGCCGCATTTTCGGTCAGTGACATATCAGGTGCCGCGGCATGGCCCATACGTTCTTCTGGGGCAGCACAAATGCCCAAAGTACGCCGCGCGTCTGGCGGAAGGTGGCCAATATCTTGATCTAGAAAGCTAATCTGCCCTGGACCCACCCTAATCTCACCGGACAACACGCCCAACAGTTCATCCTGCCCGTTACCCGCCACACCGCCGATACCAATGACGTCACCGGCGCGAATTTCCAGTGTGACATCTTTCAATGGTGTCCCAAATTCCGCAGGCGACGGCGCCGACAAGCCCTTGATTTTCATTAAGGTTTCGCCAACAGTTCCAGCTTCTCGGTTCGGCACATGCAACGTACCACCGACCATAAGCTCTGCCATCTCTCGCGCGCTCGTTTCACGCGGAACGCAGGTGCCCACGACCTGTCCCAATCGCAAAACAGTCGCGTGGTCACACAGGGCGCGAATTTCCTCAAGCTTATGAGAAATATAAAGAATTGCTGTGCCTTCGGCCTTCAACTTGCGCAAGGTCTCGAACAAAACGCCGACCTCTTGCGGTGTCAAAACGGACGTCGGTTCGTCCATGATCAAAACCTTGGGATCCTGTAGAAGGCAACGAATAATCTCAACCCGCTGGCGCTCTCCCGCGCTCAGATCCCCGACGATTCGTGTTGGATCAAGCGGCAATCCATAGGTCTTCGACACCTCAGTGATGCGCTCTGCCAAGTCACGCATAGGGGGGGGATTTTCCATCCCAAGGGCGACGTTTTCTGCGACATCCAATGCCTCAAACAGTGAAAAATGCTGGAAAACCATGGCGATACCGGCCGTGCGTGCTGCGCGCGGTTCAGCAGGCGTGAACGGCACACCGTCCAGCGTCATTATCCCGCTGTCTGGCTTTACCAATCCGTAAATAGTTTTGACTAAGGTGGACTTGCCGGCCCCATTTTCACCCAGCAACGCATGGACTTCACCAGCAGCAATATTAAAGGATACGTTCGAATTGGCGACAACTCCGGGATAGGCCTTGGTCAACCCCTCAAGTTTCATAAGCGGTTCGGTCATCCGGTGCGGTCCCCTGCTTTAGGTACTGTGGTGGCGTTTGCCGAGTTTAAGATTAGCGCGGCCGCGACGCTTATCGCAATGGCTTGGGGATGCTTTCCAAAGGAAGGATCGCCAATGGGACACGCAATGCGTGCGATCTGTTCGCCGCGATGCCCCATTGAGGCGAGCCTTGATCGAAACCGCGCCCATTTGGTCGCTGATCCAATCAAGCCGACGCTGCCAAACCCGTGCCGCAACAGCGAATCGCACAGCGCGAGGTCAATGTCGTGTGAATAGGTCAGGATCAGGTGATCTGCATCTTGCGGCGCATGTGCAACCGCGCGCACGGGATCGCTGGCCACCAACGGTGACACATTTGCGGGCAGGGAATTGGGCATCCGATTTGCCGCTGTGTCGATCAACGTGATGTGACGATCGTTGAGCGGCGCGACAACGCCCGCAATTGCACGTCCCACATGGCCCGCGCCCCAAATCCAGAGGGGCGGTTCAGTCGGGTCACTTTCCAAAGCTTTATGGCTGAAATCCAGCGTAACGGCGCCACCGCAACATTGCCCCAGATCAGGACCGAGAGGGATCGTGCGCTGCACTTTTTCTGGACCACCTGCGAGCATCCGCCGCGCAATATGTGTGGCCTCAAACTCTAACGCGCCGCCGCCGATTGTCCCGTCCTGACGGTCCGCCCAAACCCGCATCGTCGCACCCGCTTCACGTGGAACGGACCCTTTGGTGGCGGTCACCGATATGGTTACAAACCCGCTCATGCGCGTGATCGCTTCACAGCCTGCAACACTTCTTGCGCCGTCGCGGGGGCTTGCAAATCAGGATATGTCGGCCCGCAGGCAGCGCAGGCATCCGCCAAAGCCAAATGCGCGGAAATGCCCAACATGAACGGCGGTTCGCCCACAGCCTTTGATCGGTAAATCGTTTCAGCAGGGTTTTCGCCGTCCCACAACGCTACGTTGAAAACCTCAGGTCGGTCTGAACAGGCCGGGATTTTGTAGGTGGACGGCGCATGGGTTCGAAGGCGGCCCGCATCGTCCCAAACCAGTTCTTCCGTCGTCAGCCAGCCCGCGCCTTGCACGTAGCCGCCTTCAATTTGGCCGATGTCCAGCGCGGGGTTCAACGACGCACCCGCATCATGCAAGACATCAACCCGCAACAGGCGATTTTCACCGGTTAGCGTGTCAATCACCACCTCTGAAATTGCCGCTCCATAGGCGAAATAAAAGAACGGTCGGCCTTTGCCTGCGATGCGATCCCATGCGACGTCGGGGGTTTTGTAAAATCCGGTGGCGCTCAGGCTGACACGGTTTTCGTAGGCGATCTTGGCGGCAGCGGCAAAGGACATTCCCTCATCTGTGGCAAAGACTTGCCCGTCGCGAAACGTCACCGCGTCCGGTTTGACTTGGTGCAATTCTGCAAGGCAGGCTGCAATCCTGTCGCGAATAATATCGCAGGCGTTCTGCACCGCCATCCCGTTCAAATCTGTCCCGCTCGACGCGGCCGTGGCTGACGTGTTGGGGACCTTGCCTGTGTCCGTTGCAGTGATCTTGACCGCCGCGACATCGACCCCGAACCGCGCAGCCGCCACTTGCGCGACCTTCTGGAACAATCCCTGTCCCATCTCTGTGCCGCCGTGGTTCAGTTGAATCGACCCGTCCTGATACACATGCACCAACGCACCCGCTTGGTTAAGATGGGTCAGCGTGAACGAAATTCCGAATTTCACAGGTGAAAACGCGATGCCTTTCTTCAGGGTCGCATGACTGTCGTTCCACGCAGAAACCGCTCGACGACGCGTGTCATAATCGGCGTCTTTTAACACCTTATCTGTCATTTCGTGCAGGATGAAATCGGTGACATCCATATCATACGGGGTCGTATTATTGGTCTTTGGTGGCGTGGGCGAATGCGCGCTGGCGAACCGATGCGCGCGGCCAGAACCAGACGCCACGTTGATCGCCCCGCCCGCCGCAGGCGCCGCGCCGTAATAATTGATGCGTCGCACCTCAGCAGGGTCCTCGTCCAACACATGCGCCACGTGATCCATCACGCGTTCAACGCCGAACATCCCCTGTGGTCCGCCGAAGCCGCGAAAAGCCGTCGCACTTTGCATGTTCGTCTTAAGGCGGTGTGACGTGATCCGCGCCGCGGGCAGCAAATAGGCGTTGTCGGCGTGCAACATGGCGCGGTCCGCCACCGGAAGCGACAGATCCTGTGCCCAGCCGCAGCGGGTATAATGGGTGAAATCCACGCCAGTCAGTCGTCCGTCATTGCCAAAGCCCACATCGTAATCAATGCGAAAATCATGGCGTTTTCCGGTGATCGTCATGTCATCGTCGCGGTCATAGCGCATTTTACAGGGCTTGTCTGTCAGCCGCGCGGCGACAGCACAGCTCACAGCGAGCGCGTTACCTTGGCTTTCTTTCCCACCAAATCCGCCCCCCATGCGGCGGATTTCGACCCGCACCGCATGCATCGGCACGCCCAAGGCCTCGGCGACTTTGTGTTGGATTTCGGTCGGATGCTGCGTTGAAGACTGCACCACCATATCGCCACCTTCTTGCGGCAGTGCGAGGGCGGCTTGTCCTTCAAGATAAAAGTGTTCCTGTCCGCCCATTTCGAGGCGACCAGACAGGCGGTTGGGGGCCGACGTCAGCGCGGCGTCCACATCGCCTTTGGTATAAATGCGCGGTCCGTCTTCGAACCGCGCATCGGCGGCAAGCGCGTCTTCGATGCTTAGGATCGGGGTTTCTTTTATGTAGTCAATCTCGCCTTGCCGCGCGCCAAATCGGGCTTGCAGGTGCGTGCGCGCCACAACAAGGAAAATCGGCTGACCAAGGTAGTGGATCGCACCGTTTGACAGCATCGGTTCATCATGGATCGATGGTGACACATCGTTTGCAAACGGAAGATCATCTGCGCTCAGGACTGCCACCACACCGGGGGCGGTCTTGACGGCGTCAAGGTTCATTGACACGATTGTACCACGTGCGATGTCGCTGGTCCCAAAGGCCAAGTGCAGGGTGCCACTGGGCATTGGGACGTCGTCAACGTAACGGGCCGTGCCTGTCACATGCAGGCGCGCTGCATCATGCGGCAGGGGTTTTGAGACACTCATGCGTGGACCTCCAACACATTGGTCTCAACGCCGGCTAAATCATCAAAATAGCGGCGCAACTGGCCTTGGGCAGCCTCCATTCGGTACGCGGCTGAGGCGCGCATGTCAGACATCGGCTGGAAATCATCCGCAAGGGCCACTGCGGCCGCATCAATGGTGTCGCGGGTCCAAGGCTGCCCGACCAGCGCCGCCTCTGCCAGCTTTGCGCGTTTCGGGGTGCCTGCCATGCCCCCAAACGCAATGCACGCAGCGGTTATTGTGTCGTTTTCTACAATCACATTAAAGCAGCCGCATACCGCAGAAATGTCCTGATCAAAACGTTTAGACAACTTGTAGCAGCGCAACGCGGGGGCGGATTTGGGGATCGTCACGGCCTCAACAAACTCGCCTGCTTTGCGGTCCTGTTTGCCGTATTCGATGAAAAAGTCTGCAATCGGCATATCGCGGCGGGTGTCGCCGTGGCGCAGATGAAGCGTCGCATCCAAGGCAATAAGCGCGGGCGGATTATCCCCGATCGGGGACCCGTTGGCGATATTGCCGCCGATGGTCGCCGCATTGCGCACTTGTTCAGACCCATAGCGGCGGATCATATTTGCGAAGGACGGATGCAGTGTTCGCACAGCGGCCAACACATCCGTCATCGTCACAACCGCGCCGATGCGCAAAGCGTCGCCCAGATCGTCGATCTGTTGCAGGTCGCGGCACCGGTTCAGAAATGCGACCTCACCCATTTTGCCGTTCTGGTCGCGGAAATCTTTGGTGACCCAAAGACCGACGTCTGTGGCACCTGCGATCAGCGTGCCGTTGGGATTGGCCAAGTACCACGCCGCGAGTTCACCGCTGGTTTCTGGCGCAGAGATATCCGTTTTTTTACTTAGATGAACTGGAGCGGGGGCGTCGTAAACGTCGCGCATATGATCAGGGACCGCTGCGCCCTCGGCCGATTGAGCAGCACGAACAATTGGGGCGTATCCGGTGCAGCGGCACAGATTTCCGGCAAGCACATCGTCGTGATCGGTGCGCCCGTTTAAATGGCCCGTCGCCATCGAAACGACAAACCCAGGTGTGCAGAAACCGCATTGGCTGCCATGGTTGTCAATCATCGACTGTTGCACGGGGTGCAAGGTGCCGTCAGGGGCTGCGACACCTTCGACAGTGCGCACCGCTTTGCCGTGAAGTTGCGGCATAAAAAGAATGCAGGCGTTCAGCGCCCGCGCGCCTTTGTCGTCGGTTATCATTACCGAACAGGCGCCGCAGTCACCCTCGTTGCAGCCTTCTTTGGTTCCAGTAAGATGGCGCACTTCGCGCAGCCAATCGAGCAGCGTTTGTGTGGGGTGGGTGTCCACCTCCACGGCCTCTCCGTTGAGAAGAAACGTGATGTTCATGTGTTTGCTCTGCCGCGGTACCAATGAGTTTTTCGGGCGCTAAGTCGATGCGACGTAGACCAGTGCGCTGCCCTTGATCAAAGCGTTTGGCGCGCCATTTGGCAAGCCCCCTCCTATTTGATGCGATTATGCGAGGGTGCTTAGTCGGTCATTTGTGGTGCCCCGACCTTCAAAAGCGCCATTTTTTCATGCGCTTGCAGGGCCAGTATTGATCTGGCGCGTCAGGGTGGGCGTAAGATCGTCGGTCATCACGGCCCCTTTATGTCCAGCGTTTCGGCCAGCGCATTGAGCCGATCAACACGGCCTTCCCACACGCGGCGCTGCCATTCGAACCAGCCTTGAAGTTCCATCAGGGGGGCTGCCTCAATATGACAGGTGCGCACGCGACCCTTCTTGACAGATTGCACAAGCCCGCAGTTTTCGAGGGTTTTGAGGTGACGCATGAAAGTCGGCAACGTCATTGCGTGGGGTGCCGCAAGGCTAGAGACACTCGCTGGACCCATCGCCAGCCGTTCGACCACCGCGCGGCGGGTCGGATCGGACAATGCGGAAAACGCTAACGTGAGGTCATGAGCCATTTCCGTAGTATTGAACGGGCCACTGGGCGCGTCAAGTCAGTTAGCGAGATAGCTATGTGTTTGGATGATTTTAGAATCACATTGGCTGACCCACAGGTAAACGAAAAAGGTGATGTTGCTGCATCCTTTCAGCATCTGGACCTTCCGCCCGCCACCGCCACAAGCTAACGTGTCACTTATGGCAGATCCCCGATTCATTCACCTTCGCACGCATACCGAATATTCGCTTCTTGAGGGGGCAGTTCCAGTTAAGAAAATCTGCGCTCTGGCGGAAAAATTTGACATGCCCGCGGTGGCTGTCACGGACACCAACAACCTGTTCTGCGCGCTGGAATTTTCAGAATATGCAGCAAAAGCCGGTGTGCAGCCCATAATTGGATGCCAGATTGATTTGGGGCTTTCCGCAGACGAGCCCGCCCAACGAAATCATACGCGCCCGGAACCACCCGCGCCGATCGTTTTGCTGGCGCAGAACGAAGCGGGTTACATGAACCTGATGAAGCTGAATTCCTGTGCCTATCTGGATGCTGATGGGCAACTGCCACAGATCAGCATTGATGATCTGGCGATGTATTCGGGGGGGGTGATTTGCTTGTCCGGTGGGCCAGATGGCCCCGTGGGTCGCCTGTTGCGCGCGGGTCAGCGTCCGGCAGCCGAGGCTTTGATGGCGCAATTGGCGGCAATTTTTCCAGATCGTTTATACGTGGAACTGCAACGCCATCCGGTCGATGGCGGCTTGCCAGAGGCTGAGCACTTGTCCGAACAGGGTCACGTCGAAATGGCCTATGCGATGGACTTGCCGTTGGTTGCGACCAACGATGTCTATTTCCCAAAAACGTCGATTTATGAGGCCCACGATGCGCTGATCTGCATCGCGGACGGTGCCTATGTCGATCAAAACGAACCGCGCCGTCGACTGACCCCGCAGCATTATTTTAAAAGCCAACAAGAGATGGTCACGCTGTTTGCGGACTTGCCCGAAGCGATTGCCAACACTGTCGAGATCGCAAAGCGTTGCGCATTCAAGGTCTACACCCGCGATCCGATCCTGCCAAAATTCGCTGACAACGAGATTGACGAATTGAAGCGGCAGGCGCACGCTGGTCTCACGGACCGCCTCAAGGTTATTCCCCACGCGGTCAGCGTTGAAGACTATGAAAAACGCCTCGATTTTGAACTTGGGATCATCGAAGGCATGGGGTTCCCCGGCTACTTTCTGATCGTGGCCGACTTCATCAAGTTCGCCAAGGACAACGATATTCCGGTTGGGCCAGGACGTGGTTCTGGTGCGGGCAGTCTTGTGGCCTACGCGCTAACGATCACCGATCTTGATCCATTGCGGTACTCCTTGCTGTTTGAGCGGTTCTTGAACCCCGAACGTGTGTCGATGCCCGACTTCGACATCGACTTTTGCATGGACCGCCGCGAGGAAGTCATCCGCTACGTGCAAGGAAAATATGGCCGCGACAAAGTTGGCCAGATTATCACGTTCGGTGCATTGCTGTCCAAAGCCGCCATTCGCGACGTGGGGCGCGTGCTACAATTGCCTTATGGACAGGTCGACAAATTGTCCAAAATGATCCCTGTTGAGGGCGTCAAACCTGTCAGTATTGTCAAAGCCTTGGCTGACGAACCGCGCCTGCGCGAGATGGCTAAAAACGAAGAAGTCGTGGATCGGTTGCTGACTTACGGCCAGCAACTCGAAGGGCTGCTGCGCAATGCATCGACCCACGCAGCGGGTGTTGTGATTGGCGATCGATCTTTGGATGAACTGGTGCCGCTGTACCAAGATCCGCGGTCGGATATGCCCGCGACGCA
Source organism: Octadecabacter antarcticus 307 (assembly GCF_000155675.2). Classification (GTDB taxonomy): domain Bacteria; phylum Pseudomonadota; class Alphaproteobacteria; order Rhodobacterales; family Rhodobacteraceae; genus Octadecabacter; species Octadecabacter antarcticus. Next base: position 3,721,694 of record NC_020911.1, on the reverse strand, counting down.
GTTCAACATGAAATGGGTCGAACAGGCCGGATTGGTGAAATTCGACTTCCTTGGCCTAAAGACCCTGACGGTCATTCAGAACGCCGTGAACCTGATTTTGAAATCGGGCCGCGACCTGCATACTGGTCCGATGGGTGCAGAATTATACGTCCCCGCGACAGGCACGATTAACGACATCAACGCGATCCCGCTGGATGACGAGGCGTCGTATAAACTGTATGCAGCCGCCAAAACTGTCGCAGTGTTTCAGGTGGAATCCAGCGGAATGATGGACGCGCTGCGGCGCATGAAACCGGACTGCATCGAAGATATTATCGCGCTGGTAGCACTGTACCGGCCCGGCCCGATGGAAAACATCCCCAAGTTCTGTGAGGTCAAGAATGGCTTGTCGGAACGAGAGAAGCTGCATCCGTCTATTGATCATATCCTCGATGAGACCCAAGGCATCATTGTTTACCAAGAACAGGTGATGCAGATCGCGCAAGAAATGGCGGGCTATTCGCTCGGAGGCGCTGACCTGCTGCGCCGCGCAATGGGTAAAAAGCTGCAAGAGGCGATGGACGTCGAGAAGCCGAAATTCTTGGCTGGATCGTTGGAACATGGCGTCGACAAAAAGAAGGCAATGGAAGTCTGGGATCTGCTCGACAAGTTCGCCAACTACGGTTTCAATAAATCCCACGCGGCGGCCTATGCGGTCGTGTCATATCAAACGGCGTGGCTGAAAGCGAACCATCCGGTTGAATTTATGGCTGGCGTGATGAACTGCGATATCCATCTGACTGATAAACTAGCCGTTTATTTTCAAGAGGTCAAAAAGGGCCTTGGGCTGCCATGGTCGCCGCCGTGTGTGAACACGTCTTTGGCAACGTTCGATGTGCAGAACGGCACGCTGGTCTATGGATTGGGCGCGCTGAAAAATGTCGGTGTCGATGCCATGGGGCTGATCGTCGATGCGCGTTTGGCTGAAGGTATGAGCCCGTTTTCCACGCTGTTCGACCTCGCACGCCGCGTCGATATCAAACGCGTCGGCAAGCGCCCGTTGGAAATGCTTGCCCGCGCCGGAGCGTTTGATGTTCTCGACCCGAACCGGCGCAAGGTCTTCGCCAGTTTGGACGCGCTCGTCGGGTATTCATCGGCGATCCACGAGCAGAAAAATTCTAACCAAGTGTCGCTGTTCGGCGAAGCAGGCGATGATTTGCCCGAACCGCGCTTGTCCGCGGTGCAAGACTGGTTGCCTGCTGAACGTCTGTCTGAAGAATTCAAAGCCGTCGGTTTTTACCTGTCTGGTCACCCACTTGATGACTACATGGCAGCGCTCAAACGCACTGAAAAAGTGCTCACGCTTGACGAGGTGACAGCCAAGGCCGCTGGTGGCGCGATGGTCTGCAAAATGGCAGGAACAGTCGCGGGGCGGCAGGAACGCAAATCAGCGCGCGGCAACCGGTTCGCCTTTGTGCAATTGTCCGACCCCACTGGCCAATACGAGGTCACGATGTTCTCGGACACGCTTGAGGCTGCACGCGACCATCTGGAAACCGGCAACCAGATCGTCATTCAAGTCGAAGCCACGATGGAGGCTGAACAACTGAAATTACTGGGCCGGTCCGTGATGCTTGCTGACATGGCCGTCGCCAACGCCGGATCGTCGGGCTTGCGGGTTTTCTTGGGTGACCCGGCTGCAATTTCAACAGTCAGTGACATCTTGCAGGGCGCGATACGAGACAACGTCAAAGGTGGGCGCGGGCCAGTTATGTTCACAATTGATGATATCGAACTGGGAGAGATCGATGTCGAACTTGAAACGCAATTCCCCATAAATCCCCAAATCAAAGGCGCGTTGCGCAGCCTTGGTGGGGTCATTGAGGTGCAAGAAATCTAGGCGTAATCTTTGAACTAGCAGCGAAACCCTGCCTGTCCAAATGGCACGGTGGACGCAGAGTGGGGGCTGCGTTAGACATTCGCTAACGGTAGGATGAAGGACGCTGAATGCGCCAGATAGTTTTGGGACTTGGGATGGCGTTGTTGCTGTCAGCGTGCGGTGACCCTCTGCGCGACATTGCGCGGTTGGGCGATGTTGCAATCGCGGACGGCGCGACAAACGTGGCCCAAACCCCTTTTGAGGTTCAAAACACTGGTGGTGGATTGTTTGCCCGTTTGTTGAATCGTCAGCCAAATGACCCTATTAATTCCGCTGTTGCTGCGGCTATGGCCGAAGCGGACGCGTCGGAATCTGTGCAGGGCGATATAGTTTTTGTGTCAGCGATGCCGCCTGCGCCGCAGCCGGAACGCCGCGGTTTGTTTGGTCTGTTCAGCCGGAGCACCGACCGTACAGCGCAGTCCCGCACAGCCCCTGATACCACAGACATCACCGCTGGCGCCGTGCTGCCGTTCGGCCAGATCGCCCGCGTTTGTGGGTTGGACAATAATGACCTTGGCCGCCAAATCGACAGCGGTGGCGGATTTCGCATCTTTGATACAATCCCGCATTCAACCGCTCCGCGTCCGTTTTACATCAGTGGATTTGACGACGGGTGTGCCCGCACGTTCACGGGCGCTGTTGTTGTGACGGGCGATGTCGAAACCCATGAATTTGTGCGCTATCAAGGCAGCAACGAAAGCATCGATTATACGACGACCGACAATGCCTATGAGGCGTTAAAGGCCAGCGTGTGTCGTGTCGGGCGCGGCCAGCCATGTGGCGCGCGCACGGACAGGATGAACCGTAATACGCACTTTATTACCGTCTACGACTTCTTTGGGGCGACGTTACGTGCTGTGCCGTCGCGGTGGGTCCAGATACTTGTCCACGAAGGCGAAGTGCTGGCCATGTCGATCAAAGACGGCACTTAACCCCCTCGATAATAATATTGCATTAGTAGTGCGGTGGCCGTTGATCCGCCATCGCCGCTGACCCACCAGCATCGGCTTCGCGCCCAGCTTCGCGTTCCATCAACATCTGCACGCGGTAAGTTAGTCGGCCGATTTCGCCTTCCTGTCGTGCGACCACGTCAGATAGGTCGGTTACATCGCGTTCAAGATGGGCGATACGTTCTTGGTTTTTCTGGTCCATAGCTCAATTTCCTATTGTTGGCGCGGTATCCCAAGCCTGTGCAATCGTTTGGGCAAGCCGTGTTGATGTCCCTACGCCCCATTGGTCGCGCCTGCCATACACGAATCCACGCGTGGGCATCGGCATGCTGCAACAATAAGCCGTCGCGCATCCCGCAAGAATGGTCAAAGCCGCCACGTGAAAAGTGCTTAAATGTTTTATTTTTCCGCATTTCCCGAGGTAGCCCATGTTTGTGAGTGATCGGACGGCACGGCAATGTGACAGATTTACGAGGGATAAGTTGCCCTAGAGGGCAGGGCGGTCTAAATGCTAGCGCGCAAGTCCTTCAGCCAGGAGCCTGTCATGGCCAAGCCAAAAAAAATCCAACGTCCCAAGGCGCAAACCCCCAAAGGGTTTCGCGACTATTTTGGCGCAGAAGTGGCGCAACGCACAGATATGTTGCAAACCATCGCAGGGGTCTATCACCGCTACGGGTTTGAGGCGCTGGAAACGGCTGCCGTCGAAACCGTCGACGCGCTGGGCAAATTTCTGCCAGACGTGGATCGCCCCAACGAGGGCGTGTTTGCTTGGCAGGAAGACGACGGGAATGACCCCGACTTAAAAGGCGGCGACTGGCTCGCGCTGCGTTACGATCTGACGGCCCCTTTGGCGCGCGTATATGCACAACACCGCAACGACCTGCCGACCCCCTATCGCCGCTTTGCGATGGGTCCGGTCTGGCGCAACGAAAAACCCGGTCCAGGTCGGTTTCGCCAGTTTTATCAATGCGATGCGGACACGGTCGGGTCGGGGTCAGTCGCTGCGGATGCCGAAATCTGCGCGATGCTGTGCGATACGCTTGAGGCCGTCGGGATTGAGCGAGGCGACTACGTTGTGCGGATCAATAATCGGAAGGTGCTGAATGGTATAATTGATTCCCTTGCCGAAAAAACACTTAAAGGTTTCATTGCCGATCCGCTCACTCAGAGCGAGGAAGGTGAAATAGCTGTGGTAAAAAGGGTGTTGAAAAATCTTGCTGAGGGCGTCATGCGAACCTTGGACAAAGTCGATAAAGTTGGTGTTGAAGGCGTGGCCGAACTGCTTGGAAAAGGCAGAAAAGATTCTTCCGGAGCCTTTATTGAGGGTCAGAATCTGCCTCCAGTGATTGTCGAAAGCCTCTTGAAATTCTTGAATGCAAAGTCTTCGGATAATGCAAAGACTCTGTCGAACCTCGAAGCAATAGTGGGTGGTTCTGATGAGGGTGCGGCTGGCGTCCGTGAACTCCAAACCATGGCCGATCTCCTCGCTGCTGGGGGCTACGGCCCCGATCGTATCGTCATCGACCCCTCAGTCGTTCGCGGCCTCGGCTACTACACCGGCCCCGTGTTTGAGGCCGAACTCACATTTGAAATCCAAGACGAAAAGGGCCGTCCACGCTCTTTTGGATCTGTCGCTGGTGGGGGCCGTTACGACGATCTGGTCAAACGATTCACCGGTCAGGAAGTCCCCGCGACGGGCACTTCCATTGGCGTTGATCGCCTTCTTGCGGCGCTGCACATGAAGGGGCGTTTGACGTCCGACACCACAGGTCCCGTCGTCGTCACCGTGATGGACCGTGACCGGATGGCGGATTATCAGGCAATCGTATCCGAGCTGCGGCAGGCCGGCATCCGATCCGAAGTTTACCTCGGCAATCCGAAAAACTTTGGCAACCAGTTAAAATACGCTGACCAGCGTAATTCGCCGATTGCCATAATCCAAGGCGGTGACGAGCTGGCGGCAGGAACGCTACAAATCAAAGACCTGATCCTAGGTGCGAAAATTGCAGAAACTGCGACCCATGAAGAATGGAAAGATCGGCCCAGCCAATTCGAAATTCCGCGCGCAGACCTGGTCAAACGGATCAAAGCGTTGCTCGACGAGCAAGCCAAGTGAGCGCTGATACATCACAGGCGATTTGGGACCGCGCGCGGCGCTACCAATCCGTGCTGGTGGGGCAGGGCGCGCAGGTCACTGACGCCGATATTCTGCAACCAGCGGGCACGCTGCTGGACCTGTACGGTGAAGATATCCGTGCGCGGGCCTTCACCACGCAAGACCCTCTTCGCGGCGAACAAATGTTGCGCCCCGACTTTACGGTTCCCATTGTGCAGCAGCATATGGCATCGGCGTCCGAGCCTGCCCGCTACACCTATCTGGGCAAAGTTTTTCGCAAACAGGAAACTGATGAAACCCGCCCCACCGAATTTGTCCAAGTCGGGTTTGAGGTCTTTGACGGCAAAGACGTCGCCGCTGCTGACGCTGAGGTTTTCGCGACCTTTGCGGGAATATTGGCCGACGTGCCTGTAACACCCATGACGGGTGACATCGGAATTCTGCGCGCGGCTGTCATCGGGTTGAACACGACCCAACGCCGCCGTGCCGCGTTGATGCGCCACTTGTGGCGGCCACGCCGGTTCAGGGCGCTGCTGGATCGTTTTGGCGGGATCACGCCAACGCCCGCTGCGCGCACGGCCTTATTGGCAAACGCTGACGCGATGGCGGACTTGCCAGCGGTCCTTGGTCTGCGGTCGGAATCCGAAATTGCATTGCGGATCGATGCGCTGCGGGTTGATGCTTCAGCTGACCCAATTTCAGGTTTTGAACTTGACCTGCTCGACGCTCTTCTCAAGGTCCGTGAGACGGCGCCGAATGCACTGGCGACGCTGCGCGATATCGCCGTCGATTTGCCGTCCATCGGTGCCGCGATCGATGGGATGAGCATGCGTCTGGACGCTTTGGAAAGCCGCGGAATCGACGTTGATGCGCTGCCGTTTGAAGCGGCCTATGGGCGCACATCGATGGAATATTACGATGGTTTCGTGTTTGGATTTTCGTCCAACACCAATCTGAATATCCCGCCGGTCGCCACGGGTGGTCGCTACGACGCGCTAACAGCGGTTTTGGGTGGTGGTCATGATGGAAACGGGGGCGTACCCGCTGTGGGCGGTGTGATCCGCCCAGACCTTGTGGCCCGAGCGGAGGCAGCGCAATGACTTTGAAATTAGGCATCCCGTCCAAGGGTCGGTTGATGGAAAAGACGTTTGACTGGTTTGCGGCGCGCGGCGTTACATTACGCAAATCCGGATCAGAACGCGAATACGCGGGGGCCGTGGACGGTATAGACGGCATCGAATTGGTATTGTTGTCGGCGGGCGAAGTGCCGCGTGAACTTGACACCGGGCGCATCCAGCTTGGGGTGACAGGGTCTGATCTGGTGCGCGAAAAGCTGTCATCGTGGGACCAGCGGGTCGTTGAAGTTGTGAAAATGGGTTTTGGCGGGGCCGATCTGGTCATCGCCGTGCCGCAAGCGTGGATCGACGTCGACAGCTTGGATGACCTCGATGCTGTCGCCGCCGCTTTCCGTGCGCATCATGGTTTCCGTCTACGGATTGCAACGAAATACCACCGCCTCGTGCGCGAATTCATGCGTGAACATGGTGTGGCCGACTACCAACTTGTCGACAGCCAAGGCGCCACCGAAGGTACGATCCGAAACGAAACCGCCGAAGCGGTGGCTGACATCACATCGACAGGTGAAACCCTACGCGCCAACGGCCTAAAAATATTGGGCGATGGGATGATCCACGCCAGCCAAGCAACGCTTTTCAGGGCGCGTCGCCGCAACTGGACCCAAGCCCAACGCGACACATTCAAAGCTTTGGAAACCAAGCTCGGCACTTAAACGTCTTTGCTTAGAAAGTATTCCGAGTGTAGTTCATTGCGCGCCACTGGTCCAAGCCCATCGGACGGCGCAGGACGGTGCAACGCCCCGCAACGCCCGCGATCGAAGCGCAGAAGCACGAGATCATAAAATTCCAATTTCCGCCAAAGCCGCACTCAACGATGGTGGCAGGGGCTCTTCGTTCTCGCGACCAACAGGCAAGTCTTTTGGCGCGTCTTCTGGTTTCAGATACCGCCAGCCTTGAAACGGCCGCTTTAAAGACGGAACCACGCGGATCAGTTCGGGGTCTATCACAATGGCGCAACGGCGAATGCCGTCACCGCCGATGTATTCATCCAGCCGAACAATCCGCTGGCGACACAGTAGCGATCCCTTCACAACCCAGTAAATACTGCCACCATTCAGCAACTCTGCAGCGCGTTTGGGCCACATCCGTGTCACATGCCGCGGCAATCCGTCCTCGGCCTGAGCGCGTTTGGTCGCTTGCCATGCGGCAAGGTCTGAGACATTTTCAGTCCCAACAGATAATTTTTGAAGATGAAGTGTAGCGGCCATACTTTCCAACCCAATATGTGGATAAACGTTCCAATTTGGTTCCACATTTGGTAGAGTAGTAGTCTGCTTCCGATTCTGCCAGCCATCCCAAAGGATCTATCATGACCCGCTTTGCCGCCCCAATTGCCGAACAAATCTGGGACATGAAATATCGCCTTAAGGAGGGCGATGGCACCCCGATTGATGCATCGGTCGAAGACACATGGGCACGCATCGCCAAATCGCTGGCGTCCGTTGAAAAAGACCCGAAGGCGTGGGAACCGAAATTCTACAAAGCCCTGAACGATTTCCGCTATCTCCCAGCTGGCCGCATCACCGCAGGTGCGGGCACGGATCGGTCCGTGACACTGTTCAACTGCTTTGTCATGGGCACCATCCCAGACACGATGGGTGGCATTTTTGACGGCCTGCGCGAGGCGGCGTTGACCATGCAGCAGGGGGGTGGGATCGGCTATGATTTTTCTACCATTCGTCCCAAGGGCGCTGTGGTCAAAGGTGTGGCGGCGGATGCATCCGGCCCGCTGTCGTTTATGGATGTTTGGGACGCCATGTGTCGCACGATCATGTCGGCGGGGTCACGGCGCGGTGCGATGATGGCGACGATGCGCTGCGACCACCCTGATGTGATGGATTTCATCACCGCCAAATCCGACGCAGCCCGTCTGCGGATGTTCAATATGTCCGTGCTGATCACGGATCCCTTTATGGAGGCTGTGAAAGCTGACACGCCGTGGGATTTGATCTGGGATGGTGAGGTCGTACGCACCGTCCAAGCCCGCGATCTGTGGGATAGCATCATGCAGTCCACCTATAGCCACGCTGAACCTGGTGTGATTTTTATCGACCGCATCAATACGATGAACAACCTGAATTATGTCGAAACAATTGCCGCCACCAATCCGTGTGGCGAACAACCGTTGCCGCCTTATGGCGCGTGTCTGTTAGGGTCAATCAACCTCGCGCGGCTTGTTTTGAACCCGTTTGCGGACGCGGCGACCATTGACGACAACGAATTAACTGAACTGGTCGGATTGGCCGTGCGGATGATGGATAACGTGGTCGACGCCTCGAAATTCCCGCTCGAAGCGCAGGCGCAAGAAGCCGTTGCCAAACGTCGCATCGGGCTGGGCGTCACGGGGCTGGCGGATGCATTGCTTATGACGGGCCTGCGCTATGGATCGCCGGAGGCGGCGCGTCAGACCGAGCATTGGATGAAAGCGATTGCGCGCGCCGCGTATCTGGCGTCGGTTGATTTGGCACGCGAAAAGGGCGCGTTCCCTCTGTTTGATGCGGATAAGTATCTGGCGTCAGGCAATATGATGCAGATGGACGAGGATGTGCGCGACGCGATCCGTGAACACGGCATTCGCAACGCGCTTCTGACGTCTGTGGCCCCGACAGGAACCATCAGCCTGTATGCGGGCAACGTGTCCAGCGGGATCGAGCCGGTTTTTGCCTATGCCTACACGCGCAAAGTGCTGCAAAAGGACGGGTCGCGCACCGAAGAAGAAGTCGTCGATTACGCCGTGAAAATGTGGCGTGATTTGAAGGGCGACGCAGAACTGCCGGATTATTTCGTCAATGCGCAAACTTTGCCCGCGATGGATCATGTGCGTATGCAGGCGGCAGCGCAAAAATGGGTCGACAGCTCAATCTCGAAAACCATCAACGTGCCGGAAGATATCGATTTCCAATCGTTCAAGGACGTCTACATGGCGGCGTGGGATCAAGGCTGCAAAGGCTGCACAACCTATCGTCCAAATGATGTGACGGGGTCGGTGTTGTGTGTTGGAGTCAGCGTCGAGACGTTTGGCGATCGGTTGAAAAAGAAGCGTTCTGAAATGTCATTGACACAAAAGGAACTGGCCGACGCAGCAAACATCTCTCAACCATTCTTGAGTAGGATTGAAAAAAAGTCCAGCGAAGCTTCAAGTGATAACGTTCGAGCTCTCGCCACTGCCCTCGGTGTGACGGCAGGATGGCTTCAGTATGGAAGTGACACTGAAGTTCGGTCTGAAACCGTAGAGGATGAAAACGCAGGCGACGTCATCTACATGACCGAACCGCTGAACCGCCCGGGAGAACTGCACGGCCAGACCTACAAGCTCAAATGGCCCGACAGCGAACACGCGATCTACATCACGGTGAACGATATCCTGCACCTTGGGCAGCATCGCCCGTTTGAGGTATTCATTAACTCAAAGAACATGGAACATTTCGCGTGGACCGTGGCGTTGACCCGCATGATTTCGGCTGTTTTCCGGCGTGGTGGTGATGTGTCGTTCGTGGTTGAAGAACTCAAAGCGGTATTTGATCCGCGCGGCGGGGCATGGATGAACGGCAAATATGTGCCGTCCATTCTGGCGGCTATCGGCGGTGTGATCGAAAAACACATGATCGCCACTGGCTTTCTGGCGGGCGAAGGCATGGGGCTAAAATCCGATCCGCAAGCCGAGATCGTCAACATAAAGCCAAAAGGCAAAACCTGCACCAGCTGTGGATCGTATGAACTGCGGATGATGAGCGGCTGCATGACCTGTGCGGACTGTGGCTATTCGAAATGCTCTTAGCCATGGGATAATGTCTATGTGTCAGTCACAGCATACCTTTTCTTGGGATCACACTAAACCTTTTCCTGATGGGTACCTGAGTTCAAGAAAGGCCAACAAAAAAGGATGATGCTGAGTGCATCGTCCCTTTCTTTTGGATGTTGTGTAGAGGTTCAGCTGAGGGCCGCCTCGACATCTCGCCGCTGGTAAATATTTCCGTAATCCTCTCCGTCTGGCGAGAAGGGCTTCACGTTCTTCGATTTCAGCTCACCGCCAACGCTTTGCCAACTGCGGGCGTAGGAGATTGCTATCGTTCGTGGCTTCTGGAATGCAGCATGAAACGCATCTACATCTTTTGAAGTAAAATAGAATTGATCGGCCTTTGTTCGGGGGTTTTGCAATTTAGTGGCCAGAACATGCCCGTTGGTGATCAATCGCCGCATCCTGCTGGGTTGACTTACTCCGACTGATTTCGAAAAGAGCTCAACGTTTTGCGCAGGTGGCGGTTGATTGCCAAGCGCAGCGATAACATCTCGGTGGTCGACATAGATTGCACCATAGCCTTTAAAGCGCAGATGATTGCCAACGTTTGTAATTTTGCCCTGCCGGATTGCATTGATGATCACGCCTGGACCAATCTTCAATCGTTGAGCCGACTTTGGAATGTTCGTCCATCCATGTGGAGCTTCGCGAAGCTGGATGGTCCCCATGAATAGATTGTCGAGAAAGTCACACCCATCGCGAGGGTTCCAGACCGCTTTGGTGTTGCTGCCTACCAAGGCTGGCAAAAATATATCATCTGGAACAAGCAAGTCGAACTGAGAGCGCGAAGCGCCTATGTTAGCCGCAAAAGTAGTTGCGGGTATCAAGGTGGTAAGTTCTTTGAGGAGTGGCTCTGCTTTTGAGGCGTCAAAAACTTCCTATGCAGATCGTCCATCACTTTCTGTTTCATGAATTAGGCCGGCGGTAACGAGCATTTTGCGTAGCCGTCGCTGGTCGACGCCTGTTTCAAGTGCCGCTGTGCGGACAGAATGAAGAGAGCGCTTTAAGACCGGATCGCCAAATATTTCGTTACCGATCCCCAAAGGCCATGTTCTTAACATGTGTCGGCGCATGAGGTCGCGAAACGGACTGTAATCCGAGTTGCCGCGATATTTTTTGGCTAGATAGTCGTACAGAACGGGGAAAATGCTTGCTGGATAATCTAGCGATTTCCCAGGTAACTTCTGAAGCTCGCTCAGGGCGGTAAATATTGCATCCTCTCCTTGCGATGCGACCTCGAAGCCCCGTTGATATACAGCCCACCTATTGCATTTTAACTGGGTCACGGCAGTATTCCTTTTTCTCCGTAGCAGAGAGCTCCCCAACATAAAGCAGAAATTTGCGGCAGCATTGAGTGGATACGCATCTGTACGTCGTCAGGGTTTTTGGCACCAAAGGCGGCTTAAATTAAGAGAGCGTTCGGCTCATCTGGTTGGTTTCATTATGTGGCGTGCAGGCTGTGATGCAAGCGGCGCGCTTCGAGTGTCTTTCGTTTGATCCTTTCCCTTTGTTGTAGAATGAACCGCCTGTTCAAGGCGGATCGGCCAAACAAGCTGTGGGTTTCAGACTTCACTTACGTGCCCACATGGTCAGGGACAGTCTACGTCGCGTTCGTGATTGATGTCTTTGCAAGGCGGATCGTAGGCTGGCGCACATCGACATCAATGAAGACCCAATTCGTGCTCGACGCGTTGGAGCAAGCAATCTGGCAAAGAAAAACACCAGATAACAAGGCTTTGGTCCACCACTCGGACCGCGGATCACAATACCTGTCGATCAAGTATACCGAGCGCCTGGCCGAGGCCGAAATCGATCTCTCGGTCGGAACCGTCGGTGATGCCTACGACAATGCGCTGGCCGAGTGCGTCATCGGCCTCTTCAAAACCGAAGTCATCAACCAAATCGGTCCATGGAAATCGATGCGTGAGGTTGAGTGGGAAACGCTGAAATGGGTCGATTGGTATAACAACCGCCGCCTGCTCGGCCCCATCGGATACATCACACCCGCAGAAGCAGAGGAGGCGTTCTATGCAAACCTGAACAAACTCGATATGGTCGCCTAGTCATTGAATAAATCACCCTCCGGTAAAGCCGGGGCGGTTCAAGAATGGCTTTGTCACGGCCGAAGTAGACGTCAGACGGCGTGACGTTGTTCAGACTCTCGTGGAAGCGCTGGTGGTTGTAGTGATCGACGAATGCTTCAATTTGGGCTTCAAGATCACCTGGCAGGAAGTAGTTTTCCAAGAGGATGCGGTTCTTCAAGGTTTGATGCCATCGCTCGATCTTGCCCTGTGTTTGCGGATGATATGGCGCGCCGCGAGAATGCTTCATGCCTTTCCCTTGCAACCACTCAGCCAGGTCACCGGATACGTAACTGGATCCGTTGTCGCTCAGCAGCCGTGGTTTGTGAACGACGTGAACCTGATCACAGCCGGACGCCTTAAGGGCCAAGTCGAGCGTGTCAGTCACGTCCTCAGCCCGCATATTGGTGCAGAGTTTCCACCCTCTCGGGACATTGCTGCGCAATACCCTGCCGGGCAGCGGAGATGATGTAACGGCTGTAATCGTCTAGGATCGTACTGAGATAGAACCAGCCCCATCCCAGAACCTTGAGATAGGTGAAGTCAGTTTGCCAAAGCTGGTTGATCGCTGTGGTTTTGTCTTTGAACGCACTGGCGGCTTTCATGACGATGAAGGCTGGGCTGGTGATCAGGTCATGCGCCTTCAGCATACGGTATACGGAAGCCTCTGATACGAAGTAGCTTTCCTTATCTGTGAAGGTCACTGCCAGTTCACGCGGTGACAGTTCTGTCTCTTCCAGCGCAAGGTCCACAACCCGACGTCGCACCTCGTCAGGAATACGGTTCCAGACGTGCTTTGGCTTGGGAGATTGGTCTTGCAAGCCAGCCTCACCACGCTGCCAATACCGATCATACCAACGGTAGAATGTGGTGCGTGGAATGCCGAGCTTGGCCAAAGTCAGGCGGGCCGGCAGATGCGACCCCTCGACCAGCTTGATGATCTCCAGCTTCTCTGATGCGGGATACCTCATTCGTGGTCGCCCCCACCGTCGAACATGCTTTTTTTGAGCAAGCGGAGTTCAAGTGTTTGCTCCGCAACGACTTCCTTCAGATCACGTGCTTCACGGCGCAGATCCTTCACCTCGTCGGTTGTGGCGGCGCGGGCGGTATCGCCCGCAAGGCGCTTCTTACCGGCCTCCATAAAGTCCTTGGACCATTTGTAGTAGATGCCTTGGGAGATGCCTTGGGAGATGCCTTCACCCCTCTCGTGCATGTAAACATGCACTGCCGGGCAGTGGACGACACAGCTCGGCAATGCTGTCTTCCCCACGCAGACCGTCTAAGACGATCCTAATCTTCTCTTCAGATGAATAATGCTTGCGGGTCGCCCGTTTGATATCTTTGACGATCTTCTCGCCCGGGCTTTTGCGTGTTCCAGTTGTCTGTCTCATGTCCCACTCCTCAGTGGTTACGATGAGCCAACAACACTCTCTTATCAAATATGCCTATTTGGACCCAGAAGCGCTGACGTCAGACAGTTCCCGTCACCTGCTGGAGATGACCTTGAAGACGAGATTGATCCCATTTCGTGGGTTGTTCGGCACCCGTCATCGACGTTTTGGCGGCGCGTTGAAGGTGATTGTTTGTGGGATGCAGGCATTCGAGATGGGGATATTATCGCCGTTGACCGTGCTGGTAAGCGGAGAGTTGGGCGCGCAGTTTTAGCCGTCGTCGAAGGTGCTGTGACCGCGAAGATGTTGCGCAAGCGGGACGGGCGTTATTTTCTGGCTCCGGCCAACAGCAAAGAGAGCTTTCCTGATATCGAGTTGACAGAAGACAGCGAGATATGGGGCGTCATTGCAGGCGTGGTGCGGCGGTATGATCTTGAATGAAGCGGCCCATTGCGATCTCTGACAGCACAAATTTTTATGTCTCAGCAGAGCGGATATTTGACCCGACTTTGAAGAACGTGCCGGTGATCGTGCTGTCGAACAATGACGGATGAACAACGTCACGCCCGCTGACGTCTACTTCGGACGGGACAACGCCATTCTACAACAAAGAGAAAGGATCAAACGAGAGATACTCGAAGCGCGCCAGATTAACGCGCCACAATATGCGCCGCTGTTTTCTGAAGCTGATGTTCACGCCAGACGGTGTAAAGCCCCGACGAAAGGATCAGCCCAATCCCGCACCATGCCACTGCGTCTGGCCATGTACCAAACACCAAGACGCCCCACGCGATGCTGAGTGGCATCGCGAGGTATTCCACCGGCGCAACAATCGCCGCTTCGCTTAATCGATAGGCCTGTGAGATGCAATAGCCCCCGATAGACGCGAAGATGCCAAGGATCAGCATCAAGGGAAGATCGGTGGTATCCGGAACGCGCCATTCGCGAAACAGGAACGCCAAGGATGCGTTGCTTTGCTCTGCAAGTTTTCCGTCCCCAAAGAGCAGACCAAACACGACGCAGACCACGATAAAGACGATCTGGATGTAAAATGTCATCGACACTGCGTTCTCTGTGTCACGCAGGAACCGCGTCATGATATGCAGGCCCGAATAGCCAAAGGCAGCGGCCAGCGGTAGGAGTGAAGCCACTTGAAACGCCTCTGTTCCTGGCCGCAGTACGATCAGAACGCCGATCATTCCGAAGGCAATCGCGCTCCATCTGCGCCGTCCGACCACTTCGCCCAGAAAAAGGACCGAAGCGATTGTGATCAAAAAGGGAGATATGAAAAAAATTGCCACAGCATCGGCCAAGGGCAGGGCAGCGAGGCCAAGGAAAAAGCAAAGGTTCGCAAACACAACAAAGATCGCGCGGAGCACATGCATGCCCAATCGGCGTGTCTTGAGAAGGGAAAGTGTGCCGTTTAGAGGGACCATGATGCACACGACAACGGCAAGGCCGACAATGGAGCGTATCAGCACCAATTCGTGCAAGGCATAGCCATTACTGAGGACTTTCATGGCCACGTCGTTCAAAGAGAACATGACCATCGCCACGCTCGCAAATAGCGGACCGGCAGCCGTTGCTGACACCCTGAACATTTATGTGGCTCCTTACGTGTAATGACTTGGGGTAAGCCGGTGGCAAGGTCCAGCAGTTTGAATGCATTTAAAATTGAAACGGCTTGATTTCCGCTCCGCCCGTCTGAATATCTTGGCGGCGTCTACGCCTTTGCCGACTTCTTCTTTGGTCGTTTCTTGCCCATGCATTTCCGGTAATTCACGCATCCAAAGAACTTCCCAAACCGACCTTTTCGTTCCTCCAGCCATCCGTCCGCGCATTGGCGTGCCCATTGCAGCGAGGAAGGCAGGCAAGGGAAGAAGCGACCTTGGCAACTTCGGTCTGATCACAGAAGTCCAAGATATACGACCCGTCTTGCTGATTTGCAGGTGGTTCGATGAGGGACAGTGGGTGAATTACGGGCGTTAGAATATGAGCCCCGAGTAACAAATGCTGTACCACGTGCATTTTGTCATTAAGGGTGGGAACTGGACATTCGCTGCAGTTGCGAAGCCCCTGCATATCCGGGGCGCAAGCGGACATTCGGAGTTGGAAAATCGTGTGACCGCAGGGAATTGCTGTTTCCAACACACTGTAACAACCGTTACGACGAGCGAACAAAAGAAGACAGTATTGGACTGCAGTAGGGAAGCGGGGCATTGTGGTTGAGGGAATCACAGATTTTTGCGCGACTTCAATGCGTTGAAAGTGACCGCGACCCATACGAAATGGCAATAACCTTATATCATAGGCCTTACCCGCAAGGGTGAAAAAGGCCCAAATAACTCAAGGAGGATCACATGATCCATACGATAAAAACGGCTGCGATTGGCGCGGCTCTGGCTCTCGGCATGGCGGGTTCCGCCGTCGCACAAGATCTGACGTTCTTTACAATCGGTACAGGTGGTACTTCCTATACGTATTATCCAGTTGGTGGCGTCATTGCGAACGCGATTTCAAAACCACCTGGCTCACGCGAGTGTGGTGACGGCGGTTCTTGTGGTGTTGACGGGTTGATCGCATCCGCTGTGTCATCGCGTGGTTCTGTGGACAACTTGAACGCGATTATTTCTGGGTTGCGCAACTCCGGTTTCGCACAATCGGATGTAGCATACTGGGCGTATACCGGCACCGGCACCATGGAAGGCAGTGCGCCTGCGACTGAGCTGCGTACAATCGCCGCATTGTTTGAAGAGCACATTCACCTCGTGGCATTGGCCGACAGCGGCATCAATTCCGTGGCTGACCTTGCTGGTAAGCGCGTGTCTCTGGATGAACCGGGTTCAGGCACCTACGTCGACGCGAACCTGATCCTCGAGGCCAACGGCCTGTCCACCGACGATTTGACAGCTGAGGCCCTTAAAGGTGGCGCAGCGGCGGATGCCCTGCGCAACGGTCGCATTGATGCGTTCTTTGTGGTTGCCGGTTACCCGACCGGTACTTTGGTTGAACTAGCGTCTGCGGCTGACATCAAGCTGGTGCCAATCGACGGTGCCGGTGCGGATGCGTTGACCGACGCTTACGGTTTTTTTGCGTCATCGGACATTCCTGCGGACACGTATGAAGGCGTTGATGCGGTCACCACGGTCGCCGTTGGCGCGCAGTGGTACACGTCCGCGAACGAGGACGAAGAGCTGATCTACAACATCACGGCCGCCTTGTGGAATGACGAAACCCGCACATTGCTTGACGTTGGTCACGCCAAAGGCAGCACGATAACAACGGAAACGGCCCTGAGCGGGGTTGGCGTTCCTTTGCACCCCGGTGCCGAGCGTTTCTACCGCGAAGCAGGCCTGATCGAATAGCCAGCAGCTGATCTAACAATGCAGATCTCGGGCGCATTCGTGCCCGAGATTTTTTAATTTCAAGACACGTTATAAACGGAATTTTCGCCATGGCCGCTGATCTTCAAGCTGACACCACACCTGCGTTAACCTCAGAACAGCTGGCCAAGATTGAGCGAGAATTTGATCCTGAAACGGCGTTTCGTCCCACAGGCAAAAACCTTGGCTTTTTGATCGCTGGGATACTGGTCGCGATGTCGGTTTATCATTTTTACGCGTCGGGCTTTGGTTTGATTCGCGAACTTGTCCACCGTGGCATCCATTTGTCATTCGTCCTTGGTTTGGTCTTTTTGTTGTTTGGGCTGCGTAAATCCGGCAATATGGTCGCGCCCAAGGCTTGGTATAGGTTTGAAGGTGTGCCGCTGATTGATGTGGCACTGGCTATACTGGCCGTGGCGGCGGCGATGTATTTGCCGCTTTTACCCCCCGAAGCATTGGCCCAAAGAGTCGGCAATCCCTCGCCCTCGGATATCTTTATGGGTTCCTGCCTGTTGATCCTAACACTTGAGGCAACGCGGCGCAGCATTGGTCCGACCCTGCCAATTATCGGCCTCCTGTTCATCGGCTTTGCGTATTTTGGACCATGGATGCCAGGTGCGCTGAAACATGGCGGGTCATCGTGGCTTGGAATTATCAACCATCTTTATATGACCAATCAGGGGATTTACGGCATCGCGATCGGCGTGATGGCCAAGTATGTATTCCTGTTTATCCTATTCGGCGTTCTGGCTACGCGCATTGGTCTTGGACAATTGTTCATCGACATCGCGTTGGTGATTGCTGGGCGTTATTCTGGTGGCCCTGCGAAAGTTGCAATTTTTTCCAGTGCGTTTATGGGCACGATTTCTGGTTCGTCCATCGCCAACACCGTGACGACGGGTGCATTAACAATTCCGGCGATGAAAAAGGTTGGGTATCCAGCGCATTTTGCTGCCGCAGTTGAGGCGACGTCGTCAACTGGTGGGCAGATCACACCACCAATTTTGGGCGCTGCGGCGTTTATCATGGTTGAATATCTGGAAATTCCACTGCGCGATGTATTGGCCGCGGCGCTGTTTCCTGCCTTGCTGCACTATTTTGGTATTTTCATCATGGTCCATCTTGAGGCCAAAAAGTTGGGGCTGCGTGGTCTTCGTGCCGAAGAATTGCCCAAGCTGGGCGTTGTACTGCGCGATCATTGGCTCAGCCTTATACCGCTGATCATCCTCGTTTATTTCATTCTGTCAGGGCGCACGCCTGATTTCGCCGCCGTCTATGGGATCATCGCCTGTGTCGTTGTTGGCTTTTTGAACCCCAACCATCGCCTGACAATTCCAGACCTGTGGGTTTCTCTGGCAGCGGGTGCTAAGAACACCTTGGCCGTTGGTGCAGCTGCGGCGACCGTGGGCGTTGTTGTGGGAGTTGTGACGCTGACTGGCGTTGGCTTCCGTCTTGGCTACGTTGTCGTCCAAACCGCGACGGACATTGGCACCTTTTTTAGCACGCTGCCTGTGCTGGGTTACTTTACAGTGGGTCAATGGACGCTGTTCACGTCGTTGGTTCTAATCGCATTTTCTTGCATCATTATGGGCGCGGGCATCCCTACGACAGCAACTTATATAATCCTTGTTGCCGTTGCCGCCCCTGCGTTGGCCCAGTTACAAGTAGAACCCCTCGTTGCGCACTTCTTTGTTTTCTATTACGGAGTGTTGGCAGATATCACACCTCCCGTTGCGCTTGCGGCCTACGCAGCGGCAGGAATTGCTGGCTCAAACCCTTTCAAGACGGGCAATACAGCGTTCCGGCTTGGCATCGCGAAAGCGCTTGTGCCGTTCGTATTCGTCTATTCGCCAGCCCTATTACTGGTAGCGGACGGATTTACGTGGTGGTTGTTCTCGGTAACTCTGCTTGGCGCGATGCTTGGGATCGCTTCACTTGGCGTGGCGTTCTCGGGCTACCTGTTTGCTTCATTAAAAAAATGGGAAAGATGGTGGGTGGCGCTGGTGTCATTCTTGTTTATTGCGCCAGGATTGGCAACGATGGCAGCTGGCCTCATTTTGATGGTACCAATTGTTGTTCTGCAGTTGCGTCGGGCAAAGGCCGAGCAAAGCATGCTGGACACCTAACTTCAGCTAAATCTGTGTCATTTGTCCGCAACGCAATCACTCGACCAATTCAATCGCAACATGCGGCTTTAAAAATCGTATCGAAAGGTCGCTTTCAGTTGATATCTGTCGTGGCGATAGGAATATACTCATTTGAACATTCATCTAACTCAAGAAAAGATATGCTGTTCTGAGGAAAAGCTATGCTGTGATTCCTTCTGGGATTATTCAACAAATTCAAAGGGCTGATTTTGGCGCCCAGAAAAGGTATGCTGTGAGTGACACTATGTAAGTGTAAGTGACGCCATTAAATGTCCATTCTGGTCAGTTTTGTGTCCACTAAGTACGAGGTAAGTGTCCACTAAAAAGGTAGATCTCGAATAAATAGTTTTAAAGCAATGCTTTATGTGTTTTTAATCATGCATCCAAATGATTGAAAACGCCGAACACGATAAACGCTGATCCATAGTGGCGGAGTTTCCTCTTTTTTGGGCGATAATCTTTTTAGCGAAGGTGACCACTGATAAGTTGCATTGTGCAGACGAAGTGGCCGTTGTTTGTGGAGGAACGTTTGATGGACGGGCAGGGGTCCATCGCACCATCGATCCTGGCTGCACATTCAGATCAGTTGATAAGATCGCGTTTGCTGCGCGGGATTTCATTTTGAAAAACCCGACCCAGCTGGCTAAAACAGTCATACCAGCGGGCGCGACTGAGCAGCCAGATATCCACGTGGTTACGACATTCAGACATGACAGCGAACAGAAGATGCCAGCTCGTCATCGCCTTCGCAATCGACATAGTCTGAAAAGTACCGCCTAACATGAGGTGCCGCATGAACGTTCAAGATAAGTCAAATATATGCGGATGCAGGCTGTCCAGCGGAGGAACCTCACCAGGATAACCAACCGAAACGTTCTGCAGCAGCGTTGTGCCGACTTTGAAGTTGGCGGGATGATGGGTGTGCCCGTACAGCCATCGTTTAGGCTGGTGTTTCATGATGAAGTTCTCAAGGTCTGATGCATAACACGGTCCCAAAGCGGTCTCTTTTAGCAGGGCCTTTCTGTGAGGTGCATGATGGGTAACGACCGTCGTCTCACCATCAAAATGTTTTGACAGCTTCCCGTCCAGCCACGTGAGGTGCTCGTGAAAGATGGTGGCCGTTTGGGGTGGTGTGACGCGTTTAAAGCCTGTCTTGGCGACCCTGATAGATTTGTAGTCATTCATACCAGAACTTGCATGGCGCATATTATCCACCCGTGTCTGACGTCAGCGCTTCTGGGTCCAAATAGGCATATTTGATAAGAGAGTGTTGTTGGCTCATCGTAACCACTGAGGAGTGGGACATGAGACAGACAACTGGAACACGCAAAAGCCCGGGCGAGAAGATCGTCAAAGATATCAAACGGGCGACCCGCAAGCATTATTCATCTGAAGAGAAGATTAGGATCGTCTTAGACGGTCTGCGTGGGGAAGACAGCATTGCCGAGCTGTGTGGTCCACTGCCCGGCAGTGCATGTTTACATGCACGAGAGGGGTGAAGGCATCTCCCAAGGCATCTACTACAAATGGTCCAAGGACTTTATGGAGGCCGGTAAGAAGCGCCTTACGGGCGATACCGCCCGCGCCGCCACAACCGACGAGGTGAAGGATCTGCGCCGTGAAGCACGTGATCTGAAGGAAGTCGTTGCGGAGCAAACACTTGAACTCCGCTTGCTCAAAAAAAGCATGTTCGACGGTGGGGGCGACCACGAATGAGGTATCCCGCATCAGAGAAGCTGGAGATCATCAAGCTGGTCGAGGGGTCGCATCTGCCGGCCCGCCTGACTTTGGCCAAGCTCGGCATTCCACGCACCACATTCTACCGTTGGTATGATCGGTATTGGCAGCGTGGTGAGGCTGGCTTGCAAGACCAATCTCCCAAGCCAAAGCACGTCTGGAACCGTATTCCTGACGAGGTGCGACGTCGGGTTGTGGACCTTGCGCTGGAAGAGACAGAACTGTCACCGCGTGAACTGGCAGTGACCTTCACAGATAAGGAAAGCTACTTCGTATCAGAGGCTTCCGTATACCGTATGCTGAAGGCGCATGACCTGATCACCAGCCCAGCCTTCATCGTCATGAAAGCCGCCAGTGCGTTCAAAGACAAAACCACAGCGATCAACCAGCTTTGGCAAACTGACTTCACCTATCCCAAGGTTCTGGGATGGGGCTGGTTCTATCTCAGTACGATCCTAGACGATTACAGCCGTTACATCATCTCCGCTGCCCGGCAGGGTATTGCGCAGCAATGTCCCGAGAGGGTGGAAACTCTGCACCAATATGCGGGCTGAGGACGTGACTGACACGCTCGACTTGGCCCTTAAGGCGTCCGGCTGTGATCAGGTTCACGTCGTTCACAAACCACGGCTGCTGAGCGACAACGGATCCAGTTACGTATCCGGTGACCTGGCTGAGTGGTTGCAAGGGAAAGGCATGAAGCATTCTCGCGGCGCGCCATATCATCCGCAAACACAGGGCAAGATCGAGCGATGGCATCAAACCTTGAAGAACCGCATCCTCTTGGAAAACTACTTCCTGCCAGGTGATCTTGAAGCCCAAATTGAAGCATTCGTCGATCACTACAACCACCAGCGCTTCCACGAGAGTCTGAACAACGTCACGCCGTCTGACGTCTACTTCGGCCGTGACAAAGCCATTCTACAACAAAGGGAAAGGATCAAACGAAAGACACTCGAAGCGCGCCGCTTGCATCACAGCCTGCACGCCACATAATGAAACCAACCAGATGAGCCGAACGCTCTCTTAATTTAAGCCGCCTTTGGTGCCAAAAACCCTGACGACGTACACCGTGATGATCTATACGTATGTAGAGATTGTGAGCTTCATGCGACTTTCCGAACCCTTGAGGGTTACAAAGTCGAATTTGCAAATTGGGTCGCGGCTTCGGATAGTGAAGAACTTTTAGATGGTCTAAGATTTTTTTTCGAAGCGCTTCGAGATGAGCTTACGAAGATGGGCGTTCAATTTGTTCAAACATAAACGAGCAGTTGGAGTGGTGCAAAACTGCGACAGGACCAGATTTGGCAGGCACTTTTTCCAGCGCACCTAAGGAAGACAAGCCGTATATTACTTTTGCAAAGCCTCGCTCTTTTATAATGGTGTGGATCTACGCAGTCGCCGCCGAAAAATGATCAAATATCGACGCAGTCTGATAATAGTCATAGATACTATTGGACGTAAGAATGGCATATCTGTAGCCAATAGAAGGATGCCGACAGGTATCATCCATATGTTAAGGATTGGTAGGAATGCTAGGAGACCACCAATTATTAAAATAATTGCCAAAATTAGACGCAAAAAAATACTAGATCTATCGCGAAATCGAATAATAGCAGCGCCTATGGTTGGGGATGCACGAACAATAGCGCTAAATTGACGCTCTAATCTTCTTTGCTGACGATTATTCATGATTTATCCCCTGAAAGGGATCCTTCTAAGACCCTTTTGATCCAAGTAAAAAGAAAAAATTGCTCACGTCTTTGATATTTGTTGCGTGAAATAAACCACTTACACATATAATCAAGTGCTCGTCGTTTATCTCCTGCTGTGGAATTTTCCGACCAATCAGCTCTCAATATCAATAACGTGTGTGATTGCTGCAACTTTCATCAGAGGGCCGTTTGCCGACGGTGACCATTGCGCGCTGTGTCATAGGGTAGAGTACGCAAAGCGCCATGGCACCAAAAGTCGTGCCGAACATTAACTGATAAGCGTATGGACCAAGTTCCTGTATCGCCCTGCTAAACCAAAAAAACGGTCATGCTCGGGAGGAGGTGAGCATGACCGTTCTTATGTATCCGCGCCTCGGTGCGTCTCGGGAGGAGAAGAAGCAAGGCGCGTCTTCGCCAACATTGCTCGGGAAGAGGTGAGCGCTATCAGCGGTATTTTCGGTTCCACTCGGGAGGAGGTGGGCGGTTCCGAAACTGGTGTTTAAAGCATTGCTTCATGAAAGAGGTTGTGTGCTGGCCTTGCCAGGACCTGAGTGTTTGAGTGAGGAGGGGACAGATCCAAACTTTATGTCTTACACGCCGTAAGCTGCTTCGTGGGCAATTTGGTGGATCGATGATGGCGCAATTCGAAGTTCCTGCAGGTCACGTGGGGAACATTGCTCAAGCTCCTTCAGTATCGTGAAGTAGACCTTACGCTTGGCTGCTTTCTCGGACATCTGAGCGCGGAACGCCTCAAAACGAGATTTCAGTGATGTGCCCGAAAAGAATGGCGCTGTTAATGTTGTCATGTCGTCACTCGATTTCTTTAGTTATTTGTGCGTTTCTCATGATCAGGATGTATAACCATGCTGCAGTTGCACAATGGCCCTTTCCGCAATGCCGTCATGCAGCATTTGCATGAATGCCGCCGATGGGGGGCTCTATCCGTTTTGGTTTGGGTCATTTTTTAGGCTTTACGGATGCAGTGTCGTCATTCGTGGCGATACTCCTCGTTGCCCGCCGTCGGCCATTGACTCATCACATCAAACTGAGAGAGACAGGAGAACATTACCAGAACACCAAGGGAGAATCTGTGTGCCTGTTTTTCCAGTTGAGACGCCAGTTATTGCAAATGGTATGCCTGTTCGTCTGGTTGCCAACGCCGCCAGCGCAGGGTTTCCGTCGCCTGCTGGGGATGACCTTGAGGACGAGATTGACCCCATCTCATGGGTTGTGCGGCACCCGTCATCAACGTTTTGGTGGCGCGTTGAGGGTGATTGCCTTTGGGATGCAGGCATTCGAGACGGGGATATTATCGCTGTAGACCGTGCTGGTAAGCGTCGAGTTGGACGCGCCGTTTTGGCCGTTGTTGAAGGTGCTGTGACCGCGAAGATGTTGCGCAAGCGGGACGGGCGGTATTTTCTGGCTCCGGCCAACAGCACAGAGAGTTTTCCTGACATCGAGCTAACGGAAGACAGCGAGATATGGGGCGTCATTGCAGGCGTGGTGCGGCGGTATGATCTTGAATGAAGCGGCCCATTGCGATCTCGGACAGCGCCAACTTCTATGTATCAGCAGAGCGGATATTTGACCCAACCTTGAAGAACGTGCCGGTGATTGTGGACTTGTCACGCTTACGTTCCGGTCTCTGAACTCTTTTATGCGGCCTTTCGTTCAAATGCCAAGGGGCTTTTACCACCTAGCGACGAGTGCCTGCGCCTTGGATTATAAAATCCGTTGATATACTGGAATATAGCACCTTCTGCCTGACGGCGTGTATCCCATCGGTTACGCCAGATCAGCTCAGCCTTGATGGATTTAAAGAACGTCTCAACCGTAGAGTTGAAGCTCCTATATTCGTCAAGCAGCAATTTTGATGGTTTGTGGCACGCAGAGTTGGCTGTAAATCTCCCGGACGATGTAACGCTTCAGGCATCGAATGATTTCGCTTTTGCTTTTGCCATCTTTCGTACGTTTTTTGACATAAGCAAGCGTCGGTTCGTGGCTGCGCATCCTGACGATGGCGACACGGTAGAGCGCAGCGTTGGCTTGTCTGTTTCCTCCTCTGTTGAGACGGAAACGGTGCGTTTTCCCACTTGATGCAGGGATGGGACAAACGCCACAGAGTTTGGCAAATGCAGCCTCAGATCGGATGCGCGTGGGATCATCGCCAACGAGGATTAGCATCTCTGCGACTGTCATTGTCGCAATTCCGTGGGATTGCATCAGGTCCGGAGCGCGTTTGATGACAAGTCGCTCCAGTTCTTTATCGTGACCCAGAATCTCTTCATGTAGCAATAGCCACCGTCGTGCCAAAGCTCGCATGGCTGCTTTGGCAGAAGCTAATGTATTAAGTATATCACCGGGTCTGAAGGCCGCGATATGCCGGATCAATCCGATCTTACCTTTGATCTGATCCAGTACTTCACGCAGATCAGCTGGTGCATTGATGATCAGTGTTTTCAGGGTCACCATCGCCTGTGAACGTGACTTAACAGCCGTGTCACGGGCTATCTTCAGATGCCTGATCATCTCCGACGATCCCGTTTGGGTTTTAGGGCGGGAATTTGCCTGTCCAGATAAAACTGACCGAGCGGCACCTTCTGCGTCGAGGCTGTCGGTCTTGCCTTGAGTATAGCGCAGCTGGCGATTGGGTCTCGTAACCTCAACAACATGGTGCCCTTGTGCAAGCAAGCAGCGCGATAGACCGGCACCGTAAGAGCCCGTCCCTTCGATTCCAAAAGCTTGGACATGACCCAGGCCACAAGACCAGCGTTCCAGTTCCAGATATCCCTTTGAGTTCGCAGGGATGGAAAGTGCTGCTAGGCGGGTGCCTTGCGTATCAATCGCGACAGCAACATGTGTTGCCTTATGCGTATCGATGCCGATGATAATTGGATGTCTGATCTTCATGTTGTCCCCTTAGGTTGAGAATGCCCAGGCAACATTCTGAGAGGACAGGACTGTGATGGGGCGTCCCCGTCATGCTCCTATGAGGTCACATCTCACCCGTCGCCGGGGCGACTTGACGGTCGACACGTCAATACAATGACACGCAGTCAATCGTAACATGGGTCAGGCCATCAAGCCGCAATACCATACTCACAATCATAACAATTTCCCTTGCCGCTCATCGAGATCTTGAAGCCGTGCTTGGACAGGCGCTTCTGATACTCATTTGAGCAATATTGCGAACCACGATCCGTATGGTGAATGCAATCCTCCGGTGGTTGGCGCAAAGCAACGGCCATATCTAACGCCCGGATTGCCAGATCCTTCTTCATGCGGTTACTGACAGCCCAGCCGATGACGCGGCGAGAATACAGGTCAAGGATGACGGCAAGATACAGCCAGCCCTCACTTGTCCAGATGTAGCTGATGTCGCCAGCCCATTTCTGATTGGGGCCAGTCGCTGAGAAATCTTGATCCAACAGATTTGGTGCGATGTTGAACGTGTGGTTGCTGTCCGTTGTCGCCTTGTACTTCTGGGTTCTGATGATCTTGATGCCATTCTCGCCCATCAGACGTCCGACCCTACGATGGCCCACCTTCAATCCCAATTCTTGCAGTTCCTCGGTCATCCGAGGCCGCCCATAGCTTTGCAGGCTTAAGCGATGCTGTTCACGGATATGAGCTAGGATCACCATATCATCTCGTTGTCGCTGGCTCATCGGGCGAACCCGCCACGCGCGGAAACCACGTGATGTGACCCGCATAACGCGGCACAGAAACTCAACTGGCCATTCTTCTTTCCAGACGTCGATGAAAGCAAACCTCACCGGCTTTGGCCTGCAAAGAAGATCGCCGCCTTTTTTAACACTTCCCTCTCCTCGCGCAGCAGACGGACTTCCTTGCGAAGCCGCGTGTTCTCCTTCTCAACGTCTTGATGCGGTCCTGACATCAGGTCATCGTGTTGATGCTGTTGAACCCATTTGTTCAGCGTCGAAAGCCCAACCCCTAAATCTGATGAAAGTTGAGGCCGCGTTAACCCACTCGTCGTCGCCATGCGCACCGCATCACGCCGAAACTCATCTGTGTATCTCTTTGCCATTCTCTATCTCCTTCATAGCAAACATTGCTCGAAAGAGACGGGAACTAAACCGTGACAAGACCATGCATAAGTTGATGGACGAATGCCTTGCACGTATGAAGCAGGCTAGAGATCTACCGTGGCAACCTAAGCCATGCGATCTTGCGGACCGGTTATCTTTACAGGACGCAGCAAAGGGGGTCGGTTCTGCTCAATCATTGGACCAACTGGCACAAGACATTATGCCTTATGCCACGGGCAACACCCACCCGAAATTCTTTGGTTGGGTGCATGGCGCTGGATTGCCAGTGTCTGTTGGTGCTGAAATGGTGGCGGCCACGATGAATAGTAATTGCGGTGGCCGTGATCACGGTGCCATAGAAGTGGAACGCGCCACGCTTGATTGGTTACTTGGCGTATCAGGCATGCCAGATACTGCTTCAGCCATTTTAACCACAGGTACATCACAAGCGACGATTCTGGGGCTAACAGCTGCGCGTAATAGACAGTTTGGTCATGATGTTAGAAAGACGGGCATTCAATCGCTACCAAAGATCGCCGTCTACGTGCGTCGCGGAACCCATTCATGCATTGGCAAAGCGCTTGAGGCGATGGGGTATGGAACTGATGCGATTCACATCGTTGATACAGACGAAAATATGAGAATGGATATTGCTTCGTTAGCATTGGCCGTGGCCGAAGACCAAGCGTCGGGCCGCGTTCCTTTGGCCGTCATCGGTACTGCTGGATCAGTAAACACTGGGTCTTTTGATAATTTGGACAAGATAGCAGACTTCTGTGCAGAGTTTGATATCTGGTTCCATGTGGATGCAGCGTTCGGTTTTTGGGCAAAGCTTGCCGACCAACCGTGGAAGCAGTTGACGGACGGTATGGAGCGGGCCAACTCGATTTCCTGCGACTTTCATAAATGGATGTCCATTCCGTATGATTGCGGTGCTTGCATGATCTATGATCGAACTCTGCACTTTGACACGTTTACCTCGCGCCCAAATTATCTAGAACAACAGGAAGAAGGGCTTGGTGGCGGCGACTTATGGTTTTGTGATTACGGCCTCGAACTATCACGCGGATTTAGAGCCCTCAAAGTATGGACAGCTATAAAATCAATTGGGACTGATGCCTTTTCGGCGTCCATCACCGACAATTGTAAGCAGACATTTTTAATGGCTGAGTTGGTTGAGGCATCTGACCTATTGGAGCTTTCATTTCCTGTGTCTTCCAATGTGTGCTGTTTCTACGTCGCACATGGAGAGGCTTTGTTGCACAAATCGCCCTTATGGCGTGCTTCCCCTGACCCCTGACGGATTCAGCCTACAGTAACGGTGTTTGGGATGCCAAGGGCGGTGAAGCCGTTGAGTATCGCGGCACGGATTTGGACTTCCGCAACTTGCCGGTCAAAGTCTCGTGCGGCCAGGCGCTGCCCGAGTAGTTTCAAACAATGCATCTTTGTCTCAACACGACTCCTGCGGTGGTATCCGCTCAAGCGACGCCATTGAGCGCGGCCGAGATCCTTTGAGGACTGTACCGCTTCGTTTCGGGCTCTGGCCCCCAGCGTATCCGGCTTCCATAGCTTGGCATTCTTGCGTGGCGGGATGACAGCACGGGCATTGCGGGCCGCAATCGCATCATGGCATTTGCGGGTGTCATATGCCCCATCTGCTGTGACACTGCCAATCTTCTGATCTGGTGTGATCTGACCGAGAAGGTTGGGCAACATGGGTGGGTCTCCAATGCTGCTACTCGTCACTTCGACCGCGCGTATCTCCAACGTTTCTTCATCAATCCCTATATGTATCTTGCGCCACACCCGACGTTTCGGCCCGCCATGCTTGCGAGCGTTCCACTCACCTTCGCCCTCAACTTTGATGCCGGTACTGTCGATAAGGAGGTTTAGCGGGCCCTTTGAGCCCTGATACGGGATGGTAACCGATAGCCTTTTCTGACGCCGACATAACGTGCTGAAGTCTGGGACCTCCCAGTCAAGGTCGATCAATTTCAACAGGCTTTCCACAAAGCCCGTCGCCTGCCTCAAAGGCATTCCGAACAGCACTTTCAACGTGAGACAGGCTTGGATCGCCGCATCGCTATAGCGTGGCTGGCGGCCCCGTTTGCCCCCCTCTCATGGTTTGCAAACAAACCACTGCCGGGCAACGGTAGGCGCAGCTTTCCAAGTGACCTCTGGGTTAAACCAAATGGTCAGTGACCCGCGTCGCTTCAGGGCCTTGTTATACTCAGGCCAGTTCCTCGTGCGGTAAATCGGGGCGATAGGTTTACTCATGACGCCAGCTACCATGCTGGATTTACAACATGAATCCCTGATACGAGACTATTTGTGCAACAAAGCCACATGGAGACGTGAATAAGATAGCAGCTGAGCTTCAGTTTAGTGGCGAAGCTGTATTCTCAACAACAGTCATTCAAGGTAAACCCTGCCTTCGTGCCGCGCTTGTTAATCATCGCACCACATCCGACAATATTCGCCAATCAATTATCGCCGTTGAAGACTCAGTAAGACGTCACAAAAAAGAGTTGTAAGCAGTATTTTGGCTAAACGTCGTCGTGCGGGTTCGCAGCTAAGGGCAGCTGGTGAACGCCTATTCCACCCGCAACGCGCACCCACTCTCCAGTATGAGATTCCGCGCATGGTTTCGGCGCATTCTGCCCAACTTGCAATGGATGATCGCTGGACTGTGGCCGTTTTAGAAACCAATGAAAGCATTGAGATGACAGTCACAAGCAATGATCCCGCAGTCAAAGCGCAGATAAAAGGTCTGGGTTTCTACGGTCTCATGGCAAGTCAGGATCATCACCGTGAGCATCATATGATGATGGCTCATGGACAGTCCGTACATGACCATTAGGACCGCCAAACACGCCTTAGCGGTATCGTTTCTGTGACTTGCATCGATAGCCATTACCGCTTTAAGTGATTTGCATGAAGCTGATACGCCTCCTGACGATTGTTATGGTTGTCTTTTCGACCTCGCTCTCCGGAGTGATGGCAGCGAATCACGTGGGTATGAACGACATGTCCATCGAAGCTGTTGACGCAATGTTGAGCGATCAGGAGAGCTGCTGCCAACATAGCGCAGACCGTTCAGCACGCTGCCACATCATGTCGGCAGTTATTCCTTTTATGATGCTGGATAGCAGCGGCCCGGACGTGAGGTGGACAATTTCAATTGGCCCGTCGACCTTTCTAATTGGCATAGAGCCTACCACAATTCTCGATCCTCCCCGCACGGTGTGAAGTTACCGTGTTTCTGCGGGAACATGGCCTGTCAGACTACTTCACTGCGACAGGATTATTTCCTGTGCAACTTTCCATTCGAGAGGAAACAAGACCTATGAAACTTATCAAAATACTTCTTAGCACACTCCCAGCAGCCGCCATGGTGCTGGGACTCGCAACACTGACAATACCGAGCATGGTTCACGCAGAAAGCCACTCCTCAATGTCAAAGCACGGCACGATGCTTGTCACCAAAGACCCTAACTGCGGCTGCTGTTCAGGATGGGTCGCGTTGGCCCGCGAGGAAGGCTACGACATCGAAATTACAGATACTGATGATATATCCGTGGCTAAAATTGACGCCGATATTCCTGGCACCCTGTGGGCCTGCCACACGGCAGTGATCGATGGCTATATCATCGAAGGCCACGTGCCATTTGCAGCACTTGCCAAGTTGTTAGAAGAACGTCCCGCGATTGCCGGTATAGCCGTTCCCGGAATGCCTTTTGGCTCACCGGGCATGGGGGGCGACCCCAGCGCTCGTTATGACGTGATCGCCTTCGGTGGCGAGGCATCTGCTGGTGACGTATTTTATCAGGCAGGTTTGTGAAAAAACTGGCGCTGATTATTGGTATGGGCGCGGCCCTTGCGGGGGCCGTTTACCTCGCTTTCGGTGGGACCACTGCTGAGGTGGGTCGCATTATGCTGCAACCTACTGATGGGCAAACAGTCGCTCTTGGACAGGACGTATACGCTACAAACTGTGCGTCCTGTCACGGCGCTGATCTGGAAGGTGCGCCAAACTGGCGCTCACCTGACGCAGACGGACGCATGCCAGCGCCACCGCACGACGCAAATGGGCATACGTGGCACCATGACGGCGATACGTTGTTTCGTCTGACCAAATACGGGGTCGCCGCCTATATTGGTGATCCTGATTATGCTTCGAACATGCCAATCTATGACGGTTTATTATTGGACGCTGAAATAATTGCTGTAATTAGTTACATCAAATCAACTTGGCCGCAGGAAATCCGCGACCGGCACGACGAAATGGAAAATACACAATGATACGAACCGCTCTCGCCACCTTGATCCTTGCAGTTTCTGCGACGGCCAGTCTGGCGCATTCAAAACCTGAAGATACGACACCTGTTAATGATACGACTGTCGAAGTGGTCGATGTTATTTCCATTCGGTTCAATGATCCAATGCGCGTCACAGCCATTACGATGACCGGCCCAAATGGCGCTGTTGATGTTGATCGCGAAACTGGACTTGAGCCTGTGACCGAGTTCCTTGCGGCCCCTGCTGCGGCCATTCCTGCAGGCGTCTATGCTGTCGAATGGCGAGGGCTATCTGCTGACGGCCACCCGATGCAGGGCACATTTGGGTTTACGGTGTCAGAGTAGCAATGATGTTTGGACTTACTGGACTGGCTCCGATTGATGGTTGGGCGCTGGCTTCAATCATCTCAAAAGCGACGGGATACGGCGCTGCCTTGCTCGCGATGGGCGGACCGATGTTTGTTTTAACCTTTCAGAAAGTCCCAGAAGACGTTCTGCGCCTGACGCGTCAGATAGCGATTGGTGCAGTCATAATAGGACTGGCGGTTCTAACATTGCAGTTTGGCGTTCGTGCTGCGCGGATTTCAGGGATGGGCTTTGCTGGCGCAACCGACACGATGATGCTGGGGCTTATCTGGGACAGCCCGCTGGGGACTGCCGCGCTTTGGCGCGGTGTCGGCCTGACCCTGATCCTTGCGATAGTCCTCAAAGGCGCGATTGGTCTGGTAACATCTGCGATGGGTGCAGTTCTGATTGCCACATCCTATACGTTCATCGGACATTCCCTTGGCGATCCGCGCTGGCTACTGGCTGGCCTGTTGATCGTACATCTTCTTGCCGCTGCGTTTTGGGTCGCTGCGTTGGCACCCCTTCACCGCGCTGTTGGTGGAACAGATGGTGCAATAATTTTGCATCGTTTTGGAATCATCGCCAGTTTAACGGTGGGTCTTTTGGTCGTGGTTGGAACTACGTTTGCGTGGTTCATGACAGGCTCAGTCGCGGCACTGCTTGGCACGGCCTACGGCTGGACGCTGCTTTTAAAGCTGCTTCTAGTCACGGGGCTCATGGGGATAGCGGCCTTGAACAAATGGCGGCTCGTACCCGCTTTGGTCGCCGGGGAAACTTCGGCTGCACGTTCACTTCGCCGCTCGATCCGCGCGGAAATATTCGTTGTTGTCATCATACTGATCATCACTGCAACACTTACGGTTGTCACGACGCCGCCAGTGAATTTATAGGTCAGAAATATTGATTTCTTGATACTGAAGCGTGGCGCGCGCCTATGCAGGTTGCTTTAACTTCTGATTAGACGCGGTGATTAGAACGGATAGTCTTCTGTGGGGGCAACCAGATTCGCTTCTATTTCGTCAATCGGGCTATTTCGATCGATCGATCGATTGCGTTTTCAACCCGCCTGATGGCACGCAAACGTTCATGCCCAGACAAGACACTTGGCCAAAGCCGCGCGATGCAAAGCAGGTCTGATCAAATTGTTTGTGCTTTGTGTTTCCCGACCAAAAAAGTTGCCAACAGCAATAATTTTTCCAACGTGCTTGGTAGGTCTGGCCAATATCCGTTGCAGAAAAAGCGATTTTCTTGAGGTCAGAGCTTCAGGACAGGGAGCATCTGCATGGGAGGCAAAAATGAGTAAGAAGCCAGTTTCATTTCGTGAGCGAATGGAGATTTCACGGCCGTACGTGGTCGAACGTCAGGAACGCAACAGCCGTAAAAGCATCGTTGCGCTCCAGCTTCGCGTTCTGCGCGATGCGCAAGGCATGACCCAGGCTGACGTCGCTCAGGCAACGGGCATGACGACAGTGAGAATCGCGCAGATGGAGTCGCTGGTTGGCGCGTTTCCAAGCATCGAGAATCTCGAGCGCTTCGCCGTTGTCTGCGGCGGTCGCATCGAAGTGGTGATCTCGCCTGGCAAGGCCGATGGGCCAACCGATAAGCCCGAAAGTTCTCCATCAGAGTAGCCTGTTCACTCTCTGGTGTGAAATAAGAGACGACACCTAGGCAATTTTTGGTGAATGAAAGCATATCCGAAATCGTCAGATTAGGTGAATGTGGTTGCCTCGAAGCCAATCTTCGATGAGCGGTAGGATGTCCGCATAGCAGACGTCCATGCTGGCCACCGCGAAGGTCCGTTGAGAACACTGCCCAAAGCAAACATTCCTTTTAGACGATTGAAAGTTGCTGGCCGGAAGAACGTCAGACATGAGCGGACGCACTCAACTTGCGGTACGCCTGACCGCTGACTCGCAAAACAGATGCTAGTTGTTAGCCGTCAACGGGCTTTGTTGCACAAATAGTCATGTATTTGGGATTCATGTTGTGAATCCAGCATGGTAGCTTGTGTTTATGAGCAAACCTATCCCCCCGATTTAACGCACATGGAACTGGCCTGAGTATAACAAGGCCCTGAAGCAACGCGGGTCTCTGACCATTTGGTTTAACCCAGAGGTCACGTGGAAAGCTGCACCGACCACTGCCCGGCAGTCGCTGCTTTGCAGCGACGAGAGGGGAGCAAACCGGGCCGTCAGCCACGCGACAGTGATGCTGCGATCCAAGCCTTTCTTACGTTGAAAGTGCTGTTTGAAATGCTGTTGAGGCAGGCGACAGGCTTTGTGGAAAGTCTGTTGAAGTTGGTCGACCTTAACTGGGAGGTTCCAGATTTCAGCACGTTATGTCGGCGTCAGAAAACGCTGTCGGGTGCCATCCCGTATCAGGGCTCAAAAGGCCCGTTAAATCTCCTTACCCCCTCTCGTGCATTGCTGCGCAATACCCTGCCGGGCAACGGACAGTACCGGCATCAAAGCCCCCTCTCGGCAGCATCCTGCGGATGCGCCTGCCGGGCAGTGGAGGGCGAAGGTGCCCTCTCGGGATCATGCTACGCATAACCCTGCCGGGTAATAAGTGGAACGCACGCAAGCACTCCTCTCAAACGTGCAAGCATGTGTTGTTGGGCAAAGGGTGGCGCGAAACATCGGCTGTGGTGCAAGATACATATTCCTTGCCCGGCAGGGCATTGATGAAGAAACGTTGGAGATACGCGCCGTCCATTGCCGTCAGGCGATTGCAAAGCAATCTGCCAAGATGGACGTGACCAGCATGAACTTCGTCCCTGTTCCCGGACATTGGGGTACTTTACCCCTGTCCGTGAAAGGGGCACCAGATGGGACAACAGCGGCGGAAGTACACAGACGATTATAAGGCCGGGGCAGTTGAGTGACTGTACGCGCCTGGGGCGACGCAAGGCTGCGTTGCCAAGGAGCTCGGGATTACTGGTCCACAGCTGAAGACGTGGCGGCTTGAGATCGAGGCATTTGGCTCAGTTGAAGCCAAACTGCGTCAGCAAGCCGATGCGGCTGAATTGGTCCGCCTTCGCAAAGACAACAAGCGGCTTGCTCAGGACGTGGAGATTTTGCACAAAGCATCCGCTTTTTTCGCAACGCGGGCGGTGAAACCATGACGAGCAAGCGCACTTTCATCACTGCCCATAAAGCGCAATATGCGGTTTCAATATTATGCCGTCTCCTGGAGATATCCCGGGGCTGGTTCTACGGATTTCCAGCCAGTCAGCCTGCACGCGATCAACGTCAAGTTAATCGTGAGGCCCGAGATCAGGAGTTGCTTCCCAAGATTAAAACCTTCTTCAAGGTCAGTAAGAAATGCTATGGATCAAAGCGTATTCACCAAGACTTGCTGGCGGATAGTGAGGTCGTCTCTGAACGTCGTGTTGCCAGAATAATGAAGGAAAACAAGGTGTCTTCGCTTCTTCGCAAGCGTAGAAAGCCAATCACGACGGACAGCGATCATGAGCTGAAGCCTTCCATTGCCCCCTCTCACACATACTGCGTATGTGCTGCCGGCAATGGGCAGGCGATTGCGAAGCAATCTGCCGAGAGGGGCCAAACTTGCTGGAACAGAAGTTCCACAGCCAGACGCCTAATACCGTTTGCCCTCTCAGCGATGCAGAGCATCGCCTGCCGGGTAATAGGTGGCCGACATCACCTATATCGACACCCCCTCTCGGGATCATGCTTCGCATAACCCTGCCGGGCAGTGGGTAGGGGCCGCCAATATGCTGCTGGGGACTATCGCAAGTTGATCAAAAAGGCGAAGCTTACCCAATCCATGAGCCGCAAGGGCGAGTGCCTCGACAATGCGGCTCATGGAGAGTTTCTTTGCCTCACTGAAAAAGGAACTGGTGCACCATCAGCGCTTCAAAACACGCGCCCAGGCCAAGGCTGTAATCTTTGAATACATCGAGGTCTTCTATAACCGCCAGCGTCGCCATTCCGGCGTCGGATATCAAACGCCGCAACAGGCCTTCAATAATATGACTTGGGAAATGGCCGCATAGGGTCAATAAATAAGCCGCATAGGGTCAATAACTAAACTGTACGGTTTCAGGGACGAAGTTCAGGATGGTTTTCGCGTCAGTCACTGACAACCGACATACGGAAAAAGTGACCGTTGGTCTTGATCAGGCCAATGGCTGCTTTCGAGAAAAAAGGAATTTGACCAACAGCAGCTTTGTGTCCCAAAACAGTATTTTTGGGGCGATTTTTTCGGATGCACAAAAGTCTACTTTGAATGACAGAGCTCCTGTTGCTAAACGCCACTTATCTGTGACAAACCAAGCAAAAGCGGCCCTATGGGTCACCCTGCCATTTTCCATCAAAGATCAGGTCTTCAAGCGGCGTGCGCCGGTTCCAACCTTTGACCTCAAGCTCGGGACGTTCATAAAGCTGATCAACATATCCAAGACAGAGGTAGCCAACAATCTCGATCCGGTCGGGGATCGCGAGAATACGCTTCAGGTCAGCATCATGGAAAATACTTACCCAACCCATACCGACCCCTTCGGCCCGGGCGGCAAGCCAAAGGTTCTGGATGGCGCAGACTGTGCTGTATAGATCCATGCTTGAGTTGTGGGTTCGGCCCAGCACGACATCGCCGCCGCGCGTCCGATCACAGGTCACACAGATATTCACTGGTGCCTTGCGGATCCCTTCAAGCTTCAGTGACTGGTAAGTGGACTGCCGTTCACCGCTAAACATAGCGGCGGCTTCGTCGTTCGCACCTCTAAAGGCCTGCCAAATCCGTTCACGGTCTGCCGAACTGCGGATGACAATAAAATTCCACGGCTGCACGAAGCCTACCGACGGCGCATGGTGCGCCGCATCGAGCAATCTGAGTAATACCTTGTCCGAAAGCGGATCAGGCAGGAATTGATCGCGCACATCACGGCGGGTATAGATGGCTTTATAAACGGCATTGCGTTCGGATTCAGAAAAGGGTGCGGCCTGAGCCAGCGCTGACGTGTTTGGCATTGTTTGGTCCCCAACAATACGTGTAATCGCCCGCCCCACCGTCCTCGTGGAACAGGCTGCGCTGTCTGGCCGGTCTTCTGACTTAGGGTCTTCTGATCTCAGCGCCTTCCCGGATTACTCCAGTGGCATTCGCAGAGATCATCACCTTCACAGCGTTGGGCACGTGCTGGACTTTCACCAGCTTCCCGATTCTCCCGCATAAGCAGGCACCAGACTGTCACAGTGACACATGATACACGTTCGAGAACAAGGCTGAGTTCGTTCTGAACAGCAAAACATGTTAAGGGCGAAGCTGTTCTAGGCGCAATCATGACTGCAGATCTTAAATTTCCGCCCTGTCAGCGTTAGTTGCAATGCCTGAACGGCTCCTAAGGTCGGAGTTGGCACCTGATCATAGCGGTCCATCTATGTTGGTGTGAAAATGGATAGCATGGAGTTCCTGCTTGCCCATCACAGCAGAGGCAGATCCTGCGTTGAGCATCGACCTGACAATTTGGATCACCTCCCTAGAATCAGGTCCACGGCCAATAAAATCGCTAAGAAAGGCAGCGTGGCGGGTCAGATCACTTTGGCACCGTGCACCACTTCGCTCGCGGCAGCCAAGTTTACTGAGCGCACCCTTGAGCTTGGCTGTTTGTACACGAATATCTGGAATTACGGCCGATTTCAACTGATCGACGCAACACATGCATCGAAACGCTCTGCGGGAGTCTCGTATCCGAGCGTCATACGAGGTCGCTCATTGGGCTGCCTTGCGACGGCGCTCAGTTTTGCTTGACTATGTATCGATAAATCTGTGCTTTTTGGGACGTACTGTCGCCGCAGGCGGTTGGTGTTTCCGTTTGTCCCACGCTGCCACGCGTTGCCTGACAGGCGCATGCGAAGCATGCTGCCGAGAGGAGCTGTGTGGGTCGCATAAGTACACGTTGATATCCGTCGCTAGCGTGAACTACTTATGCCCAGCCATTTCCGACCCGCGTTCCCAAGTCAGTGAGCGATACAGGTCTTTTGGCAGTTTGCGTGACTGTCTGATTAAGGCCTGAATGACACTGTGGCGGTCTTTGTTACTGACCTTGGCCAGCATTACATAACACGTGTGCCGTGCGACGAGAGTAGCGATGGCCAGAGCCTGCGATCAGGTCTCCTTTCCCCTTATCGGTGATAGCGTCGTGCTAAAAGCACGCCTTTGGCGCGATGCAATCGCCTAACCGCTGCCCGGCAGTGCATTTTTACATGCCCGAGAGGGGGCAGTGAATCCCACACAGCAATGTCAGGTTGGGCTGCGCGGTCTTGAGCACAGCCGCCATTAAGTCTGACCTCTCTGCTGATCGTCGAGACCGAACGCCTTAACGTTCGGGCAATCGATCGCAAAGACAACGGCCCGATCAGCCCCCGGTCAGACCCTGTGATATCTCTTCGCGTTCCGTCAGGGTCAGCGCCAAGCGGGACCTGACGCAATCTGCCGGCGAATGCCACCAGTGCGCACATGGAGCGGGTAAATCCAAGATGATGAGCGCCCAAGACCTCGCCCGATCGACCTCATCGCCCCCAAAGTTGCCATCGACCTCAGATATCCGACTTTTGCGTGCCTGTAAAAACACGTGGCGACGGTACTTCATATGGCTCACGCCATCCTTCCAAAAAGATTACAGTGTTGCGCCGATCAGTTGAAACCGCCGCCCTTGGTGTACCCAACTGAATGCACCACAACCCCGCGTTTTTGGACCGGTTGTTGCCTGCGCAGTTAGCGCCCAATTATGAGGTTACGAAATGGTCTTCGCGGATCACTCACAGGTTTTTGCGAACCCAATTGCGGGCGTTTTCCTCGACTTTCCTAAGCAGTTTGAACAGCTGCGCTTGTTCACTCGCAGTCAGGTCTGCAAGCAGAACTGCATTCACGTCCTCATAAATGGTGTGGAGGTAGCGAAACCCTTCAGCCTTCGGGCTTAGACTTACGCTAACCGCGCGACGGTCTTTATTGTTCTGTGTGCGCAGCAAAAGCCCCCCCATGACCATTCTTTCAACGATACGGGATGTGGCTGGCGGGGCGTTCCCCGTTAACTTGGCGAGGTCTTTGAGACTCATGTCGCCGTTTTGCCAAAGCGATGACAACACTGCCCACTGCGCCAAGGTCAGGTCATGGGGTTCCAAAAGCTGATTGCAGACAGCGTTGCCGACTGAGGCCGTGATGTTTAACTGGCGTCCAATGGAGACGGGCACAACGAGGGGTTTGGGCTTCATAGTATTAGTTGCCATGTAATCTATTGTAATGTTACCTAGTTGTATCAATTGATTCTGCCCCGGGATAGACATGAAAACCAAAACACACGCACTTATGCTCACGGGCCTCTTTGCAATGGCACCCTTCACGGTCACGGCACAAAGTAATGATACGGTGCAACCAGAGCAGGGGATTGAAGGCAGGGCAGTAGGAGAGACGATCTTTGACTCTCTGGACGCTAACCGGCGTGCTACGATCCATGTGGGTGATATCGAAAAATTTCGGGCGTCAGTTTTTTCCGGCATGGATTACGATACAAACGGGAAGGTCACTTATACAGAGTTTTCGGGCTGGGATCCGGGTTTTGCCCGTGTTGCAGAAGCGGAAGGTCGCAGCGATGCCTACACAACCGCGCCCAAAATTATCTTTGCGTTCTGGGATAGAAACGGTGACGGGGATTTGACCCAACCCGAAATGCGCAGCTCGTTATCGTCTGATGTTCGTCGTGCCGATTTTGATGACGACGGGCTGTTGACGCGCGCTGAATTCATTCAAGGATTTCCGCTTATGGCGGCGATGCGGGCCGCAATTCGTCCGGACCTGTAAGTGTTTCACATATGGTAACCTAGCTATGAGAAGCACCCCTAAAAACTACGGCACGGTCGCAATTTTGTTTCACTGGGCGAGCGCCATTCTCATCATTGCCCTCATTGGGAGCGGCTTCCGGTCAGGTTTTTCAGACGATGCTGCTACGAAAATGGCGGTCCTGCGCGTTCATTTGCCTGCTGCGGGCCTCGTCTTGTTGCTGACCATTGTCCGACTGGTTTGGTGGCGGCGCTTTGACGTTAAAACCGCGCCGGTCGACGGCGTGCCACACTGGCAAGACGTCATTGCAAGGTGGACCCACCGCGCTCTCTACCTGACTGTGCTGCTCATGCTTGCAAGTGGTATCGCTATGTTAGTTCTTTCAGGGCGGCCTGATGCGCTGTTTGGCGCGGCACCTTTACCCGAATTGGCCGATCTTAAACCGCGCGCTGCCCACGGGATTGTGGCACGGGTATTTGCGGGTTTGATCGTTCTGCACGCGTTAGCAGCGATCTATCATCATATGGTTTTGAAGGACCGAACGTTAAGACGGATGTGGTTTGGTAGGACGTAACTGCGCGGCCCGAAATGCCAAGAAACCACGGTTATGGACCGCCGACCAACGACATCACCTAACCGCCCCAACAAAAAAGGCCCGACATTTCTGACGGGCCTTTCATAATTCAAACGCTGCCCCCTTAACGGCGGCGGTCGCGGCGTGATGACATTGGCTGGAACGCGACGCCGACGTGGGCTTCGCAATAGGGTTTGCCTTGCTTTACGTCCAACCCACAAAACCAGAACTGTTCCGTTGCCGGATCGCCAACAGGCCATTTGCAGGTCTTTTCGGTCAATTCCATCAAGGAAATCTTCTTGGCGGTTTTCTCCACCTCGTTGACCTTGCGCAAGGCCTCAGGGCTGATTTCATTGGCCGATGGTTGCGGTGGCAATGGCTGGCCTGCCGGAATGATCTGGCGGCGCGCGTGGGGCACTTTGGGTTGCGGTGGCGGGGACGCTGACTCAGTACGCGGTTCCTGAATTTCCACGAGTTCGTTTGCTTTGGGCGGTGCCGCCTTGGGCTTGGCCGGTGCCTTGGGCTTGGCGTCCGCTTTGGGGGCTGCGGGCTTGCTTGCGCCGCCGGATCCTGCACGGTTGCTCAGCCCCAGACGGTGCACTTTGCCGATGACTGCGTTGCGCGTGACGCCGCCCAGTTCTTTGGCGATCTGGCTGGCGGACTGGCCCTCCCCCCACATCTTTTTCAACACGTCTACGCGGTCGTCGGTCCAGGACATATTAGTTCCACTTATTTGGCCAGGGCTATGGCGCGGGGGTTGGGTATGCGCCCCATTAAGCGTATGGGGGCGAGAAATCTATTGATCCCTTATCCTAAGCTCCCTAGCGGCGGATACAACCACCCCCGCGCCAAAAAGGAATCACTGATGCACGACAGCAAGGCCGATATGGCAAATGACATGGGCATGCGTCGCTTTGGGGCGGTGAACTGGCTGGGGACATGGACCCTCGCGCGGCGCGAAGTGTTGCGGTTCATGAACGTCTGGTCGCAGACGATTATGGGGCCGTTGGTGAATGCGGGGCTGTTCCTGCTGATCTTTACGATCGCCATTGGCCCGCAGCGCGGCGACGTGATGGGCGTGCCGTTTATGGAATTTCTCGCGCCGGGGATTTTGACGATGACGGTGATCCAGAATGCATTCGCTAATACGTCGTCGTCTATCGCGTCCGCCAAGGTGGGTGGCAACATTGTTGATACTTTGATGCCACCACTGTCTGCGCTGGAACTTCTGGTGGGCTATATTGCCGGTGCTGTGGCACGTGGCATGATTGTCGCAGTGGTCATCACCATCGGTGCTGTCTGGCTGATCGGCATGCCCGTAACCCACCCAGTATGGGCGCTGACGTTTATTGTTCTCGGGTCGATTCTGATGGGCGCGCTTGGCATGGTGGCGGCGGTTTTTGCCAACAAATTCGACCAGCTAAGTGCGATTACAAACTTCCTCGTCACGCCGCTCGCGTTTCTGTCGGGTACGTTCTATTCCATCGAAGCCCTGCCGCAGCTCTTGCAAACCCTGTGCCGATGGAACCCGTTTTTCTACATCATCGACGGTGTTCGCTTTGGCACCATCGGTGTCAGCGACAGCAACCCGTGGCTTGGCCTTGCGGTGGTGCTTGGGTGTTCTGCGCTGGTGTTGGCCATCGTGTGGTACTGGTTGAAAATTGGCTACCGGTTGAAGGCCTAGACCCGCCCGCCCATGCTGACAGGGATGCGCCGCAAGCGCGCGCGATTCACCGCCTCGCGCCAAGCAAGCAGTGCCGCACCCGATACGATGATCGCAGCCCCCAACACGCTGATCCAATCGGGGACTTGCGCAAAAATCGCCCAGTCATACAAGCCGGCAAAGATCAGCGTCAGGTAGCTGAACGGTGTCACATATGATGCATCTGCGCGCGCCATGGCATTGATAAAACAGGTCTGCGCGCCCGCCATCATCAGCCCCAACGCCAATAAGACGCCCCACTGCGCCAAAGTCGGCGCCGCCCAAAACGCGATCACTGCCACGCTCATCAACACACAGCCAATGGCGTTGTTGATCAACAGAATCTGTAGCGGCGGTTCGCGATCGGCCAGCTTTTTGATGAACACCAGCTCAAACCCCATCGCCAGCGCCGCCCCAAGTGCGAGCAATGCGGCAACCTGAAATGTATCCGGTCCTGGGCGCAACAAGATCAGCGCACCCGCAAACGCCATCGCCGCGGCCAACCATCGCCAACGCCCAACTTTTTCGCCCAGAAACGGAATAGCCAAGATCATTCCGAACACAGGGTTCAGAAAACTAATCGCCGTTGCGTCCGACATCGGGATGAACGCGACTGCGGCAAACATCAGCGTCACACCCGTCGCGCCGCAAATTGTGCGCGATACATGCAACGTTATATTGGGGTTGCGAATTTTCGGGCGCAGTACCGCGCTTGCCGCGATGAACCCCATAAACGCAAACATAAATCGCCCGTGGCTGATCTGTAGCGGATGCAGCGGCGCGCCAAGCGTGTCGGTCCCCAAAGACTTTGCGGCAAGCATGGTTCCTGCGATAAACAGCGTTGCTGTGATCATCAGCGCAACGGCTGTCAAAGGGGCTTGCGGGCGGGCCATTCGTTTCAATGCCACGGCCAAGATGCGGGTTCAAGACATGTATTCATTGCAAAACACTGCTGTTTTGCCCTATAATGCAGGTGATTTTATGGGAGCGTTATGATGGAACGAACCGGACATTGTCTTTGCGAGGCGACGCATTACACCGTCACCACGGACGCTAAATTCGGTATCAGGTGCTACTGCGGCGATTGCAGACGGTTGTCGGGTGCAGGTTCGGTTGCGCAGTTCGCTTTTCCAGCGGCGACGGTCACGATAGAAGGTCCGCTCAAACATCATTTCGGCACAGCTGACAGCGGCAACGCGCTTAATTTTGGGTTTTGTGGTGACTGCGGTTCCCCCATCATGAAAACGACAACCCGCGCCGAAGGCCTGATTTTTATCTATGCGGGCAGCATGGAAAACACAGATGGTTTGCCGCCCCTGCGCCCTGTGTTCGAAGAACAGCGCCCGCCATGGGACGTCCCACTGGCAACATGATCTTCGGCTCGTTGCCCCCTTGCCATAACGAGCCAAATTGCCTTACAAAACCTCATGACAATGTTTTTGACCCACGCAGCATGTCGACGCCGACGCTGATCCCCTGATCCGCGCCCGAATCTGCGCCCGAGGCGGCAATCACCACATCTGCTGTCCAAACCCTGTCTAACCACCTAACATTATTGACTTATGGCCCCCGCTCAATCACGTAGGGTCCTTTATTTACAAAGGAAGATCGCAATGATCACGTCCATCCTTCCGACCTATAACCGCGCGCCACTGACGTTCGTCAGTGGGTCAGGCTCTTGGCTGGTTGAGGCAGACGGGCGACGTTTCTTGGATCTTGGCGCTGGCATTGCGGTGAACGTTCTGGGCCATGCGCACCCCGATCTGGTTGCGGCGCTGACGCAACAGGCCAACAAACTGTGGCATGTATCCAACCTGTATCATATCGGACCACAGCAAAAGCTCGCTGATCTGTTGGTCGAACACACCTTTGCCGACACGGTCTTTTTCACCAATTCCGGCACCGAAGCCTGTGAATTGGCTGTTAAAATGGCCCGTAAATACCACTACGACAATGGCGCGCCTGAGCGCACGGACATCATCACCTTTGATGGGTCATTTCACGGCCGATCATCCGCTGGCATCGCTGCCGCAGGATCTGAAAAGATGACCAAAGGCTTTGGCCCGCTGCTGCCCGGATTTGTCCACCTGCCGTTCGGTGATCACGACGCCTTAATCGAGGCCGCAAAATCCCCAACCGTAGGCGCCATCATGGTTGAACCCGTGCAGGGCGAAGGCGGCATTCGCGCGGTGCCTGATGCCTGCCTTAGGGGTTTGCGCGATCTTTGTGATGAACATGGCATCTTGATGATCTTGGACGAAGTGCAATGTGGCGTTGCGCGCACCGGCAAACTGTTCGCCCATGAATGGGCAGGAATCATGCCCGATATCATGATGGTCGCTAAGGGCATCGGTGGTGGTTTTCCACTGGGCGCAGTTCTTGCATCCCAAAACGCGGCGTCTGGCATGACCGCCGGCACCCACGGGTCAACCTATGGTGGCAACCCGTTGGCCTGTGCTGTGGGCTGCAAAGTCATGGAAATCGTCGCTGACCCTGCCTT
The DNA here is from genome assembly GCF_000155675.2 of Octadecabacter antarcticus 307. Classification (GTDB taxonomy): domain Bacteria; phylum Pseudomonadota; class Alphaproteobacteria; order Rhodobacterales; family Rhodobacteraceae; genus Octadecabacter; species Octadecabacter antarcticus. Next base: position 3,678,053 of record NC_020911.1, on the reverse strand, counting down.
TATCGCCGATGTGAACCGCAAGGCAGGCCTGCTGCGCCAGAAACTCGAAGGCCTCGTTGCGGGCAATCCCGCGGTGTTTGAAGACGTGCGTGGCAGTGGTTTGATGCTCGGCCTGAAATGCAAAGCGATCAACATCGACATCGTGCAGGCGGGCTACAACGAAAACCTGTTGACCGTTCCCGCCGCGTATAACGTGATCCGGCTGCTTCCCCCGCTCAACATCACAGACGCCGAAATCGAAGACGCTGTTGTGCGCCTTCAAAAAGCAGCGACACGTGTAGCCCTCACTCTTTAGCCTTTCTTAATCCCGTCTTTGTTTCAAAAATATCCCGGGGGGTCTGGGGGGCTGGCCCACCAATCCTCACACAACACAAGCGAACTTATATGACCCATTTTCTAGATATCCACACCACATCCCCTGCCGACCTGCGCGGCATTATTGACTCTGCGGCATCAATGAAATCGGCCCGCGCGGGCCTGCCCAAAGGCACACCAGACGCCGATCAACCGCTGGCCAACCACATGGTTGCGCTGATTTTTGAAAAACCATCCACGCGAACCCGCATTTCCTTTGACGTGGGTGTGCGGCAGATGGGTGGCGAAACGATGGTGCTGTCGGGCAAAGACATGCAGCTTGGCCACGGTGAAACCATCGCCGATACTGCGCGCGTGTTGTCGCGCTATGTGGATTTAATCATGATCCGCACATTCGAAGAACAGACGCTGCTGGAAATGGCAGAATACGCGTCCGTCCCTGTGATCAACGGGCTGACCGATCGCACCCATCCATGCCAGATTATGGCAGATATTCTGACGTTCGAAGAACACAGCGGCCCGATCAAAGGCAAAAAGGTCGTCTGGTCGGGGGATGGCAACAACGTGTTTGCGTCCTTTGCCCACGCCGCCAAACAGTTCGACTTTGATCTGGTTTTCACTGGCCCTGAAACCCTGCAACCTGAGGCCGCGTTGGATGGGCTCTACACGACTGAACGCAATCCTAACCTTGCAGTGCAGGGGGCTGACCTTGTGGTGACAGACACATGGGTTTCGATGCACGACCCGCAATCCGCCCGCGAACGCCGCCACAACCAGTTGCGTGGCTATCAGGTCAACGCGGATCTTATGTCCAAGGCCAAGCCGGACGCGCTGTTCATGCACTGCCTGCCTGCGCACCGCGACGATGAAGCCACATCAGAGGTCATGGACGGCCTACGTTCCGTCATTTGGGACGAAGCCGAAAACCGCATGCACGCGCAGAAGGCTGTATTACGGTATTGCTTAGGTCGATAAATCCAAAGGATTTTCGACCTGTGTGGGGAAGCGATTGGGCCGCGCCCAATGGCGGCCACACCCGGTAATAAACTGGGCGAGGGGGCGTGCTTCACGGGCATGTTAATTTAGCGCGCCCTAAACACTGAGTGTTAACGCAATTGCCAAGAAAGTGGCAATCGCTGCCTCACACCCGTCGAAACCTTGTTTCGACGTCGTAACGTCATCTCTTGTCTCGTTAGAAAACAGGCATACTAACAAAGGTGAAACTAAAAAGCCTGAGTAACATGATCGATATCAACCCAGACACCACCGTTCATCCTGCCCGTCTTTCACGAGCATGGCAGGCGCTGAACCAGTTTGCATTCTATCCGGTCCTGTTCACCCAAGGTCCTTTCATCCGATGGAACACCTTGAAACTGCCGGAACCCGTTGGCCCACGCGCAGGCGTGATCGGGTCAGGCCCCGATTTGCGTCTGTTGATCCTAGGCGACAGTTCCGCCGCTGGCGTTGGCGTCACCGATCAATCTGATGCGCTGTCGGGCCAGATCGCCACGCTTTTGTCAGATCATGTGCGGCTGGATTGGCAGCTTGTGGCCCGCAGTGGCGACACCACGCCGATGGCCCTGTCTCGTGTAAAGGCGGCACAACCCCGCCAAGTTGATATTGCCGTTTTGGGTTTGGGCGTGAACGACATCCTGCATGGCACGACACGCGCCACATGGCTGGCGCAAACACAGGCGCTGATTGATCATTTGACCGGACCGATGGGCATCGGTCGCGTTTATGTTTCTGGCTTGCCACCCGTCGGGCAATTCCCGCGCCTGCCCAACCCGCTGCGCTGGACGTTGGGGCACCGCGCTGCACGGTTTGATCGTGGATTGCGCAAAATGTTGGCTGATCAGCCACTGGCAACGATGATCCCCGCCAACATGAAAATGCACGCAGACGTCATGTCTGAAGACGGGTTCCACCCCGGTCCGCGGGTCTACGCACAATGGGCACGTACGATTGTGGCGCAGTTCAATTTAGATCGTGGCTTGTGACCTTGTAGCTTGGGGGCGGGAGGTTTAGTTCTTGGGTATTTATTAAAGGATACCCCGATGCCTGAAACTGCAACGCTTGGCCTGTACGGTCTCGGAACCATGGGCAGCGCCCTTGCTCTCAATATTTTGGACAATGGCTTTGGGCTACATGTCTCGAATAGATCCAGCGATGCGGTGCTGGAATTTGTCAAAGAAGCAGGCACCGAAGGGCTGGCCGACAAGCTGACAGGTAGCGACAGCCTGACGGCGATGGTCGATGCCATGCCAGCCCCGCGCGCAATCATTTTGATGGTACCATCGGGCAAACCGGTTGATGCGACAATCGACATGCTGATCCCGCTTTTGGCCAAGGGTGACACGATCATTGACGCTGGAAATTCTGATTTTCGCGACACCATCCGGCGCACCGAAGGCATCGAAGCGCAGGGCCTGACATTCATCGGCATGGGCGTGTCGGGTGGCGAAGATGGCGCGCGCCACGGACCGTCGATCATGGTCGGTGGCACCCCCGCCGCATGGGACGCAACCCGTGAGGTTATCGAAGCGATTGCTGCCAAATTTGATGGTGCGGCTTGTGCCGATCACCTCGGCCCCGGCGGGGCAGGGCATTTCGTCAAGACTGTGCACAACGGGATTGAATACGCCGATATGCAACTGATTGCTGAAATTTACGGCTTGATGCGCTATGGCTGCAATCAATCGCCCAGCGACATTGGCGCGGTGTTTGAAACTTGGAACAAAGGTGCGCTTGAAAGCTATCTGGTTGAGATTACGGGCAATGTCTTGCAAGCCGTCGACAGTGAGACCCAAAAACCCGCGGTCGACGTGATCCTTGATGCGGCAGGGCAAAAAGGCACGGGCCGCTGGACTGCAATCGAAGCCATCCGCATGGGTCAGTCTGCCAATGTGATCGAAGCAGCAGTCGCCGCGCGCGCTTGGTCGTCCGAGGGCGCAGCGCGGACCGTCGGTGCGGGTATCTATGACGCTCCACGCGGTGAACTGGCGCTAGGTGATGGAGATTTTGAGTCCGCACTGCTCGTGGGACGTATCGTCTCCTACGCCCAAGGTTTTCGCATCCTCGCCGCCGCATCGGAGGAGTTTGAGTGGTCCATCGATCCCGCCCGCACCGCCGAAGTCTGGCGCGCAGGGTGCATCATCCGCTCCGCGATGCTGGACGACATCGCGTCGGCGTTTCGCAGTGATTTGCCCGAAGGCCAGTTGATTTTCGCGGACCACTTTGCGGCGATCATCAAAGACGCATTGCCTGCCTTGCGCCGCGTGGTGAGTGCGGCAACCGCCGCTGGCCACGCCGTCCCCGCATTGGCATCCGCGCTGGGCTTTCTGGACACCATGGGCTGCGCGCGCGGCACGGCGGATTTGATCCAGGCGCAGCGGGATTTCTTTGGGCGACACGGGTTTGTGCGGCTGGACGGGCGCAGGGATCAACACGGGCCGTGGTGGGATTGATCTAAGGATCAGCGCTTGCAGCGGGCGGGGGCGCACCTGCGGTGCGCAAGACAGAAGGTATTTAGAAACCAAAGAAATTGAAGCGGCGCGACAATCTGCGGGGTTTTGTACGGCCAGTTCTATCTGCGGGGTTTTACGCGCCCAGTTCTATCTGCGGGGTTTTACGCGCAAGGTCGGGTCGGCTTGCGTCGGGTCTTCGGGCCACGGATGGCGCGGGTAACGACCGCGCATGTCTTTGCGCACGTCACCGTAAGATGTGGCCCAGAAACCGGGAACGTCCATGGTTGTCTGGATTGGTTTTTGTCCTGGGGACAGGAATGTCACGCGCAGGGGGCGGCCCGCGACGGTCGGATGGCAGGTGGTTCCGAACATTTCCTGCAGACGCAGTGTGATTTCAGGCGCCTCACCGCTGTAATCAATCGGTGTGTGGCGGCCCAACGGTGTGGTGAACTGTGCGGGGGCCTCAGTATCCACGCGCTGCATTTGGTCCCACGTTAAGATCGCGCGCAAGGCTTGCAGAGTGTCGTGGGATTTCCATTGTGCCGCCGTCTGCACGCCTTGCAGGTAAGGCAGAAGCCAGTCGTTGAGCCTGTCCATAAGGGCTGCGTCCGACAGGTCTGGCAAGTCCGGTGCAACTGCGCGCACCAGTTCAACACGGGCGCGAAACCGATCGGCGGCAGCGCTGAATTTGAACCCCAGCGCGCGCACCCCGTCGAGCATGGCAAACGCCACCGCGTCCCTTGGCACGTCCGTCCATGCCACCTCCGACAGCACCACTGCGCCCAATTGTTCCTGCGATCGCGCCAGCACTTTGCCGCTGCGTTTGGACCACGCACAAGTCTGCACGACACTGATCTGCCCCCCCGCCACCGCGCGCACGTCAGCTTCGGATATCACCAGAGCCGTGCGAATTTTGGCCTCTCGCGGGTTGCCGTCGGTGTCGGTGACGATCAACAATCTCTGCCCCGCGAGGGCATCCGCGCCATCCATCACAGCGCCTTTTCCGCCCGACAGCACGTAGCGCGGGTCATCGCCGGATCGCCGCAGTGCGATGCGGTCAGGGTAGGCCATAGCCGCATAGACTTCGCTCGGTTGTTCAGCCCGAACAGGGGCAAGTTTCGCCAACCGCTTGGCCTCTTGTTTGACGCGGGCCAGCGCTCCTTGGCGCACCGAATACCCTCCGCGTTCCCCTGCCAGTGCTTTGATGCGCAAAGATAAATCCGCAGGTGCGCCTTGCAGGATATCGCGTTCTGACAACAATGCCGCAAGCCCTGCCGCCGCCTTGCCGCATGCCACCAACATATGGCCCAAACGCGGATGCAGTGGCAGCCGTGCCAATGCGCGGCCGTGCTCGGTAATCCGCCCACCGTTGAGGGCCCCCAAAGCATTCAACAGGCTGCGCGCCTCGGCCAGTGCGCCTGTTGGCGGGTCGGTCAGGAACGGCAATCCATCGCTGCCCCAGACCGCCAGTTCAACCGCCAGCCCTGTTAGATCGGCCGCCTCAATCTCAGCGGGTGGAAACGCCGCCAACGCGCCGTCTTCGCCTTTGGCCCATAGTTTATAGGCGATCCCTTCGGCGACCCGCCCCGCGCGGCCTGCGCGCTGTGTGGCCTCGGCGCGGGTCACGCGTTCCGTCACCAGCCGCGACATGCCCGATCCGGGATCAAACCGCGCACGACGGGACCGTCCACAATCGACCACAACACGAATGTCTTCGATCGTGAGAGATGTTTCCGCGATCGATGTGGCCAGCACGATCTTGCGCCCCGACGTGACGGGGGCAATCGCGGCGCGTTGGTCGGCAAACGGCAACGCCCCAAACAACGGGCGCACGGAACAATCGTTTGGCAATCTCCCTGCCAGCCGCCCCTGAACCCGCCGGATTTCGCCCTCTCCGGGCAGAAACACCAATACGCCGCCTTGGGTTTCACCAACCGCCTGCGCCACCAAATCCGCCGCCGCTGCGTCAAACCGATCTTCTTTGCGCAACGGACGGTCCAGCCAGCGTGGTTCAACGGCATAGGCATGCCCCTGCGACGTGACTGTGGGTGCGCCAACCAAGTCAGCTACGGGCCCCGCGTCCAATGTTGCGGACATGACCATAATCACCAGATCGGGGCGCAGCGCTTCGCGCACTTCCAGCGTCAACGCCAATCCTAGATCTGCGTTCAACGACCGTTCGTGAAATTCATCAAAGATCACCGCGCCGATGCCGGTCAATTCCGGGTCGCTCTGGATCATGCGAGTCAAAATTCCCTCTGTCACAACCTCAATCCGCGTGGCCTTGGACACCTTCGTCTCACCGCGCATCCGGTAACCGACAGTTTCACCCACCGCCCCGCCAAGCTGCTGTGCCAACCGTTCCGCTGCTGCGCGCGTCGCCAAACGGCGTGGTTCCAGCATCACGATCCGGCCCTGCACGATGCCCGCCTGCAACAGCGCCAATGGCACCCGCGTCGTCTTGCCCGCACCTGGTGGTGCCTGTAAAACTGCGCAGCCGCGCGCGCGCACCGCCGCCAGCAGCTCCTCAAGTACGTCATCAATGGGTAAATCGTCCCTCATTCCTCCTTCATCTTGGTAAAAAAACCGATGCGCAACACCTCGTCTGGACACGAACGCCAAAGGGACTCCATAAAGCGGGCATGGATATCCAAATTACAGCAGATAAAATCCGTGCCGGTGAACGCCGCGCCTTGGCCCGCGCCATTACACTGGTTGAGAGCACACGGCGCGATGATCGCACGCGTGCGGCTGATTTGTTGTCCGCACTTGGCACGGATCATCAGGCGCTGCGCATCGGGCTGTCGGGCACGCCCGGGGTGGGGAAGTCGACGTTTATCGAAACCTTTGGCAAAATGCTGACAGGGCAGGGGTTGCGGGTTGCGGTTTTGGCAGTGGACCCCAGTTCAACACGGTCTGGGGGATCGATTTTAGGTGATAAAACCCGCATGGACTTGCTGGCACGCGACCCATTGGCGTTCATCCGTCCGTCGCCCAGCCAAACCCAACTGGGCGGCGTCGCGCGGCGCACCCGCGAAGCCATCGCGCTGTGTGAAGCCGCCAAATTTGATGTTGTGCTGATTGAAACCGTTGGCGTTGGGCAATCCGAAACCGCGGTCGCGGAAATGTCGGATTTGTTCTTGCTGCTGCTTGCCCCTGCGGGCGGTGATGAATTGCAGGGCGTCAAACGTGGGATCATGGAAACCTGTGATATCATTCTTGTGAACAAGGCCGATGGCGATCTAAAGCCGCAGGCCATGCGCACCTGTGCGGATTACGCCAGCGCGCTGCGCCTGATGCGCAAACGCGCCCAAGACCCGCCCCGTGATACCCATGATTTCCCTAAAGCGATGGCCGTTTCGGCGCTGCAAGAAGACGGAATAGACGCGGCATGGGGCGAAATCCAAACCCTCGCGTCGTGGCGCAAGGACACTGGCATTTGGGACGCACGACGCGCAAGCCAATCGCGGTTCTGGTTCCAAGAAGAAGTCCGCGCAGGTCTGCTGTCACGGCTGACGTCTGACAAAGGTGTGAAAGCCGAACTCGCCGCGTTGGAAGACGATGTCGCACAGGGCAAATTTCGCCCCGCCCAAGCCGCTGAGACGGCGATTGCCAAGCTTTTTCCACCAGCAGGCAGCAAACACGGCGATGCGCCTGATGAAACGGGTGATACGGGGTGACTGGGGCTTGACGACGCCAAGGAATCCACCTAATTGCGGCGAAATGAATTCAGTCCCTGCCACTTGTGGGACTATGCAAGTTTGAAAGATTGGGTCGCGCGAAACGCTGCTGACCCTTGATAGACAAGGAATACGCTATGTCGCGCCGTTGCGAATTGACAGGAAAAGGCCCGATGTCGGGCAACAACGTAAGCCACGCCAAGAACCGTACACGCCGTCGGTTTTTGCCGAACTTGCAGGACGTATCGTTGATGTCCGAATCCTTGGGCCGTAGCTTCAAGTTCCGGATTTCCAATGCAGCGCTGCGCACCGTTGACCACCGTGGTGGCCTTGATGCGTTCTTCGCAAAATCCAAAGACGCAGAACTTTCACCCTCCGCGTTGAAAGTCAAGAAAGACATCGCCAAGGCAGCAACCGCCGAAGCATAAACTTTTGAGCAGGCAGATTTGAATGGCCCGGACCTTGCGTTCGGGCCTTTTTCGTTTTTCACGCCTCGCCAATGCGACATTTCGGCGCTTTTGATCGCGCGGCCCGCCTGATACCTAAGCCAAGATGATACGTATCCTAACCCTGACGCTCGCGCTGATGATTGCTGTGACCTCACAGCAGATGGCAATGGCGCGTGGCGTGATGAAAGATGCACAGGGTCAGGTGATCTTGTGCTCCGGGCAGGGACCGATTGTTGTCACACTAGATGCGCAGGGCGACCCAATCGGACCTGTCCATTTCTGTCCTGACTGCGCTTTGAAGGTTTTGGCCTATGTTGACGTGCCAATCACTGTCAAAACACGGGTTGTCCACATTCAAACCCTCACGCAAACGACTGTGCAGACGCCAGAAATTCTGCTTATCCCCATCCCTGCGCAAGCCCGTGATCCGCCTCTCTACCTCTGAATATCACTTTCACTTTTGCAACATTCAGACGGAACAGACAGGAACTCAACATGTCCCTTAAATCGACACTTATCGCCAGCCTCACAGCCCTCACACTCGCCACGCCCGCACTGGCTGAGATTGAAATCCACGACCAATATGCCCGCTCATCCAATGACATGGCGGGTGCTGCGTTTATGGTGATCCACAATCAGGCCGACATCGATGATCGCCTTCTCAGCGTGACTTCGGACGCGGCCCAGCGGGTCGAACTTCACAATCATATTGAAGACGACAACGGCGTGATGCGCATGACCCACGTGCAAGAAGGTTTTGTGCTGCCAGCGGGCGGTGAACTCCACCTACAAAGGGGCAGTAATCATGTCATGTTCATGGGCCTCACCGCGCCGTTTGAACAAGACGACCTTATCACCGTCACCTTTGTGTTTGAGAATGCAGGTGAAATAAGCGTCGAAATCCCCGTCGATCAGGATCGGATGGATCACGGCGCTATGGAACACGGCGCTATGGAACACGGCGCTATGGAACACGGCGCTATGGAACACGGCGCCATGGATCACGGCGCCATGGATCACGGCGATATGGATCATGGGGACATGGATCATAACGACATGGACGACGGTGACGACGACATGGACGACGATGACGATGACGACGATGACGACGTGGACGATGATTACGATGATGACGACGATGACGATGATGACGACGACTAAGACCGATCCGTCAAATTCCTAATCACGAACAAACCAATCACGAACAAACCAATGGCATACAAAAACGGGCGTCCGCAGCAGCGGGCGCCTTATTATCTGCGCCGATGACCCACCGCGATCACCCGCACTGGTTGTGCGCCGACGTGGTGAACGCGCGGTAGCGAGCCCAGAACGCGTCATTGGTGTTTGTGTCACTGATCATTATGGCGTGCGCGGTTTCCGGATCGGTAAAGAAGGCGGCCAAACGGCTGCGATCACGGCTCGACAATTCGGTGTTGGCCACCCGCTGCACGCAACCGCACAAAGCTGGCGTCGCGGCTGAACGGTCGGCCGCCAAACACGCGCGGCTGACATTACCCGTGGCCCCGCGCAGGGACCCCGAATTGCCCCGATCGCGTCCGCCCGAACAGGCGGTCAACGCGACCAAAGCCGATAAAATAACAAAATTTCTCATAGCGCCTCACTGTCGTCTTTTGTTTTTTGGGCCCAACTTATTTGCGGGGTGATCCCCGTTGGTGCCGCAACTGCTGGGCGTATTATGGCGGATGTCGCGCGACGTGGAAAGGGGATCAAGATCACATTCGCGCCGATCCGCCGATCTACCCGACAACAACAATGCGCGTCTCGGTCCAACCCATGCGCAATCGAAGTCAGTGCAGTGTCCCAAACTCTAACGTCGTGGTGAAAGTAGGCTGATGGTGACGGCGCTGCTGCTTTTGCAACGTTTCAACAAAAAACAATCTTCTATTCTGCGGCAACCGCGTGAATTCAATCATCAGCCCGAAATTAACCACCCAGGGTTGGGCGCTGCCACTAGTTTCGATCTATGGTTGAAAGTTATTCTTGCCATTCAGTTCTGACGTGACGCAACATGATTGCGTATACGAGGGGAAACCAATGAAGTGTTTAAGTGAGTTAAGTCCCACCTGCGCGAAACCGAACTTAATGGATAAGGCGAAAAAGCCAGAACGCACTCTACTCTCTGTCTTCATGCGACTTTTGGAACTTGTGCCGGAATTACGGGCCGAATTCCTCGCTGAATGCGGCTACGGGTCTGGTCGGACATGTACCTATGAAAGCTACATGGAAGTTACGTTTCGCTCGTCCAAAACTCCAGATCACAGGCCAGATGGCCTTGTGGCCTGCAAAAGGGGAACATCTGAATGGACCGCCTTCATTGAAGCGAAAGCTGGAAAAAGTGAAATCAGGTCGGAACAAATTCAAGATTATGCGCACCTCGCATCACTTTTGGATGTTCATTGCATCATCTCAATTTCGAATGAATTTGCGAGAAGTCCAACTGAGCTCCCCTATCACGTTGCTGGAAACAAGCGCCGCAAGAAGGAAATTCGCCATTTTGCGTGGGCCGAATTACGCGCATCGATAGATCGGTTTTCTGGATGCAATGAACTCCCTGATCTTGCACGAAATATCCTTAGTGATGCAGCCTCGTTTCTTTGGGATCCTGCGTCTGGCATTTTGACGTTTGATCAGATGCCTCAAGAATGGGGCGAATTTGTTCAATCGTCCGGCGTCGGTGTCGGATTTAGCAGCAAGACGCCAGGGATTACTGAAATCGTCCATGGCTGGCATCAAGAGAGGCGCGATTTGCGCTCGAAACTTGCCCATGAAGCTTGTCAAGCCGTTGAACTTCGACACGAATTAGGGATGAGGGCAGAATTTGATGCCATCCTCTCTCATGATAGGAAGCGGCTGGCGGAAAAATATGAACTTGTCGCGTCCTTCGTCTTCAAGGAGCCAAAGTTGTCCCTCGATGTGCGGTGCGAACTCCAAGATAGGAAAAGTACGGTTTCGGTCGATATTCCTGTTCCGGCTGACAAAGGCGCTAAGGCCGCAACAACGTGGCTAACAAAGCAAACTGAAGATTTTGAAGCCACAAAAACCGATGTCATCATGACATGGAAAGGTCGTGGGAACGGAAGGCACGTCACCCTAGAAACCCTGAGAAACGATCCTGATAAGCTGTTCGAAGGAATGCGTGAGGCTCCGAAATCCATCCGCCTTGTGCGCCAAATTCACGATGTCAGAAGGTTCCGCTCAGCAAAAAACTTCATCGTCGATCTTGAGCTTTTAGTTTTGCATCTGACGAATGAGTTACGCAGGGGTGGGTTCATTTAGGGGTCGTCCAAATCCCCCTCGACAAACCTCAAAAACCCCTACATATCCTCACCATGACAGCACTATCACACATTCGCAATTTCTCCATCGTGGCGCATATTGACCATGGTAAATCGACACTGGCTGATCGTTTGATCCAGTCCACCAACACGGTGGCGGAACGCGATATGAAGGCGCAGATGCTCGATTCCATGGACATCGAACGCGAACGTGGCATCACCATCAAAGCCCAGACCGTGCGGATCAATTATACCGCCAAAAACGGCGAAGATTACGTGCTGAACCTGATCGACACCCCCGGTCACGTCGATTTCGCCTATGAGGTTTCGCGTTCGATGCGCGCTGTCGAAGGCTCGCTTTTGGTGGTGGACAGCACCCAAGGGGTTGAGGCGCAGACCCTCGCCAATGTCTATCACGCCATCGACGCAAACCACGAAATTGTCCCTATTTTCAACAAGATAGACCTGCCCGCGTCTGACGTTAGCCGTGTCGCCGAACAGGTCGAAGACGTCATTGGTATCGACGCATCCGGTGCCATCGCCGTGTCTGCCAAAACGGGTGAAGGCATCGTTGAAACGCTCGAAGCCATCGTGCACCAACTCCCCGCCCCCAAAGGCGACCCCGACGCCCCGCTCAGGGCAATGCTGGTGGATTCGTGGTACGACAGCTACCTCGGCGTGATCGTTCTGGTGCGCATCATCGACGGGAAATTGCGCAAGGGCGAGAAGATCAAATTTATCAGCAACGGCACACTTCACCACGTTGAACGCATCGGCGTCTTCCGCCCAAAAATGGAAAACGTTGACGAACTTGGCCCCGGCGAAATCGGCTTCCTCACGGCATCAATCAAACAGGTCCGCGACACCCGCGTCGGCGATACAATCACGCATCAAAAATCCGAAGTCACCCCACTCCCCGGCTTCAAACCTGCGCAACCTGTTGTTTTCTGTGGGTTATTTCCCGTTGATTCCGCCCTGTTCGAAGACCTGCGCGAAGCGATCGACAAACTCGCCCTCAACGACGCGTCCTTCTCATTTGAAATGGAATCCTCCGCAGCGCTTGGTTTTGGCTTTCGCTGCGGCTTTCTTGGTCTGCTGCACCTCGAGGTGATCCGCGACCGGATTGAACGCGAATATGACATCGACCTGATCACCACCGCGCCGTCCGTGGTGTACCACGTCCACATGCGCGACGGCACCATGACTGAACTGCACAATCCCGCCGATATGCCCGACATGACCCTTATTGATCACATCGAAGAACCGCGCATCAAGGCGACGATCCTTGTGCCCGATGAATACTTGGGCGACGTGCTAAAACTGTGCCAAGACCGCCGCGGCATCCAATCCGACCTGACCTATGCGGGGTCACGGGCGCTGGTCGTCTACGATCTGCCGCTGAACGAAGTGGTGTTCGACTTTTATGACCGCCTGAAATCCGTCACCAAAGGCTATGCGTCTTTTGACTACTCCCTCATGGGCTACCGCGAGGATGCGCTGGTCAAAATGTCGGTCCTCGTCAACGACGAACCGGTCGACGCGCTGTCGATGATGGTGCACCGCGACCGCGCAGAGGTCCGTGGCCGCGCCATGGTTGAAAAACTCAAAGACCTGATCCCGCGTCACATGTTCAAAATCCCTATCCAAGCGGCCATCGGCGGCAAAGTCATCGCCCGTGAGACCCTGTCGGCCATGCGCAAAGACGTCACTGCCAAATGTTATGGCGGCGATGCGTCAAGAAAACGTAAACTGCTCGACAAGCAGAAGGCGGGTAAGAAGAAGATGCGCCAGTTCGGGTCCGTGAATATTCCGCAGGAAGCGTTCATTTCCGCGCTTAAAATGGACAGCTAAAAGCTGTCTTTTTTTTGCGCGCGTGCGTGGCAGCGAATTGCAAAGCAAATCGCGTACGCACTCAGGAGTTAGGGCTCGGTGAAGATCTAAGTGACGAATTTATTTGTCAGACTGATCCTCGATCTGTTTCATATTTACTTTAGAGGCTTTCTTCGCACTACGTTTAGCTGCAACAGTATCTTGGAGTTGTTTATTGCGATTGGCTCTTCGATGTTTCGCAACGTACCAATCCAAAACAAGGGTTTCTATCAGTTCAATTAGCAAAGCGGCTTCTTCTGGTTCAACATCAACTATGGTGTCCACAGACTTTTCCATGTGGGCGCCAATATCACCGACTTCCCTGACAGCTTTAATGCTCTCAAAGGTATCCTCATCAATTCTGTCACGGATATAGCTAATCTCTGCGCCTAAGTTGCCCATTTTTGAAGCTGGAATATTCCAAAAATCTCTTACAATGCCCTGTAGGCATCGCCTCGACATTGTAGCCGATGCCTTGGGGCTATCGTTTTGGATCAGGCAAGCTTCTTCGTAGTTACTACGAATTTCTTCCGGCACGAAGTGGGGCATCGGTTTTGCAGAAGATCGAGGTAGCAAGGGCCATTTGTTTAAGGCTTTGATAGCCTTCCATTTTTTTCTACCACTAGTCTCTTTGAAACCATTTTTCCAAAAAGTTGCCTCTACCAAAGTTTTTCCACATTCTGGATTGGGGCAGCTGATCGCTTCTGCAGACAGATTATAATCGGAATTATCTGATTTTGTTATGTTAAATTCTATAGTTCCCGAATCAAAATTGACATAAGTGATCGTGGTTGATTGGCCACAATATGGGCAAGCCCAATTAAATGGTGTTTGTGGCACGGTACGTCCTCATTTCGCTATCCTATCATCTTTTCAAAAAATTCGGATTTGCGCAATCTAAGACTGCGCTTCGCACCCACCCCTCGGTTCGGGCGCAACCAAGCCACTAAAGTTGCCTCCCCACCCCCCCCCATTTGACCCAGATCAAAGACCCACACGCGCGCTCATGCCACTCTCCCCCTACGCCACAACCATCGCGGCGCTGCAAATTGCATGAAGGGACATCGCCATGTTGCGCCTCGCCTCAATCCTATATTCGATCATCGCCACAACGCTCACCGGCAGTCTTGTCATTGCGTCCCTCACCATGGGCTATGACACGCTTGCGCCGATCCTGATCGCGGCGGGCATCGGCGCTGTTTTGGCGGTCCCGGTAAGCGTTGTGGTCGCACGGGCGATCATCGACAACTGATCGGTCCAAATCGCCTTTTGCGCGACGGAATTCGCGCCGCCAGCCGTATCACTCTCAATCACGTCACATGAGAGTATCGCCATGCACTACATTCCCCACACCTTCCTCGTGTTCGCGGGGGCTGCGTCATTGATGGTTTTCTTAACGGCAGCAGGCCTTTAGCCCGAAATCGCGCTACGCTGTCATATGCGGATACATACGCGCGGTGTACAAGTGGTGCACAGGCTGTGCCTGCGTGTTTTAGGCGAAGAACGCCCGCAAAGTCGCCTCAAATTCACGCGGTTTTTGGGCGTGCAGCCAGTGGCCCGCATCCGGTATCTTTGCGAACCGTGCGTTGGGAAATAAGCCCTTGATAACAGGGCGGTATTTCGGCGCAACATAGTCGCTGTCGCCGCCCGAGAGGAATAAAGTAGGCCCGTCAAATGACCCTGACACCTCGGGAAACCCGATGATCTTTGGCATTTCAGCCGCCAGAACGTCGAGGTTCAGAAGCCATTTTTTCCCTTTAACATCAAAGGATTGCAGCAGGAAATCCCGGACATCCGGGTCTAGGTTTTCGCCTGCATCCGATCGCCGCTCAACCCCGCTTAAATCCACGGCGCGCATCGCATCGATGTGCTGGGATTGACTGTGCAAATAGGCGACCGGCGCAATGTCGGCGACAACTAACCTATTGATAAGATGTGGGTATTTCAGCGCCATAACCATGGCGGCCTTACCCCCCATTGAATGGCCAACCACAAAGGTTGGCTGATCCAACAGCGCGGCCAGATCATCGGCCATATCGAAATAACTTTGCGTGTTAAACCAAGGGCTTGCGCCGTGATTGCGCATGTCCGGACAGATCACATGGAACTGATCGGACAGCCGTTTTGCAATGACGCCCCAGTTGCGGCCTGATCCAAAAAGTCCGTGCGCAATCAATATTTTAGGCAGCGACGGGTCGCCGTGAGTGAGGACATTCAGCATCGCTTTTGACTAGACCGAAAGGCGGCGAATTGAAAGGGTCCAAGCTGCACGCTAAAGCTATGGGGATGTCTTTGGATCACGCCAATAAATACGCCGATGACGTGCGCAACCTGATTGAGCAGCGCCTGCGAATTAAGGGCCGTACCCTTGACAAGACGTTTGTAAGGGCGGGGCGTTTGTTGCCGAAATGGGCGCATCGTGAAGGGCACTATTTGGCGCAGGCGGCGCAGCACATGGGGCATCCAAAACTTCGGCCGATGATCGACGAGGACAGGCTGAAGAGGGCCCACAACACGCTGGTGGCACATCTGAAGACAATCGATCCCGTCGAGCGGCGCAAGACCCGCATCCTAGGCGTTTTGGGGGTTGTCAGTTTCAATCTGATCCTTGTCGCGGCGGCGCTGCTGATCTTTCTGATGTGGCGCGGCTACCTTTGATATTCAGCGGTTCGCGGACTACCAAAGTCACTGTTACGAAGGCCACGTAAAGCAACAAGTACCAGCTGCCCATTTTGCCGATCGACGCCATCTCAAAGGCGCATGATCCGGCGTAGACCCAAGTGCCGGTCAAGGTGCCGACGTTCTCGGCGATCCATAAAAAGAAGCTCGTGCACAGGGCGGCGAGGGGGAGGGGAAGGGCGTATTGTCGTTCCACTTTGAACACAACGCGGGTGCGCCAAAATACGATCACGGTGGCCGCGAAAAGCGCCAATCGGAGATCGGGTAAATAGTGGTGTGAAAAGAAGTTCACATATATCGCCACAGCCAGCACGGCAGTGACCCTGAAGGGCGGGTAGGGGGTGAAACGCATGTCGAAAATTCTGATGACCCGCGCGATGTAGCTGCCGACGGATGCATACATAAACCCACTGAACAGCGGCACGTTCATCACCATGAAAAACGCGTCTTCTGGGTAGGCCCATGATCCGGCGTTAACCTTGAAAATCTCCATGGCGGTTCCGGTGAAGTGAAACAGTGCGATGACTTTAGCTTCTTGCCAAGTTTCGAACTTAAACAACAACATAGCCGCCTGTATTAAGACCGCAAAGGCGAAAAGTGCATCATATCGTTCGATAGGCCAATGATCGGCCCAGATTGCATTTGTGCAAATGACCGCAAACAGCAGAAGCCCACCAAACAGGCCGGCCCACAGGTGTTTCAGTGCGAAAGTAGCGACCTCAGCCAGTGGGGCGGGAAGCTTGGCACGCAAGGGGTGGCCTACGGTGGTGTCAAAGGATTGGGGTTGCTGCATGGCGCTAGAAAAGCGAAAGCCGCCGCGGATGTCCACGCTTTCTTTGCGCAGGTCCTGCGGCGGCTTCAGGCAATTTCTGTACCTCTGATCAAAGGTTGGGATAAATCGGGAAGGTATCGCAGAGCGCTTCAACTTCCGTTCTCACCTTGGCCTCGACTTCTGCATTGCCGTCCGCACCGTTCGTCGCCAAACCGTCGACCACTTCGACAATCCAATCAGCGACTTGGCGGAATTCGGTCTCGGTGAATCCACGCGTTGTGCCCGCGGGTGATCCCAAACGCACGCCTGATGTCACCATCGGCTTTTCAGGGTCGAACGGGATGCCGTTTTTGTTGCAGGTGATGTGGGCGCGTTCGAGCGCTGCTTCGGTGTCATTACCTTTGACGCCTTTGGGCCGCAGATCGACGAGCACCAGGTGGCTGTCTGTGCCGCCTGTAACGATGTCTAAGCCACCTTTGATCAATTGATCTGCCAGCGCTTGTGCATTCTTCACGACCTGTTCTTGATAGGCTTTGAATTCGGGGCGCAACGCCTCTGCGAATGCGACGGCCTTGCCCGCTATAACGTGCATCAACGGCCCGCCTTGGATGCCCGGGAAGATAGCTGAGTTGAATTTCTTGGCGAGGGCTTCGTCGTTGGTCAGGATCATGCCACCGCGCGGGCCGCGCAGGGTTTTGTGCGTTGTCGTTGTGGCAACGTGGGCGTGGGGAAAAGGTGAAGGGTACAAACCCGTCGCGACCATACCCGCGAAATGCGCCATGTCGACCAGCAGGTAGGCGTCAACGCTGTCCGCAATCTCGCGCATGCGTTTGAAATCAATGATGCGCGGGATGGCGGACCCGCCAGCGATGATCAGTTTCGGGCGATGCTCGGTCGCCAATGCCTGAACCTGATCATAGTCTAATAGGCTGTCGGCCTGCTTTACCCCGTATTGGATCGCGTTGTAAATCTTGCCCGATTGGTTCGGTTTTGCGCCGTGGGTCAAGTGGCCGCCCGCGTCCAGCGACATGCCGAGAATGGTATCGCCGGGCTTGATCAGCGCCTGAAACACACCTTGATTGGCTTGACTGCCAGAGTTTGGCTGCACGTTCACAAATTCACAATCAAACAACTTTTTGGCGCGATCAATGGCTAAATTTTCAGCGACATCAACGTGTTGGCATCCGCCATAGTAGCGGCGGCCCGGGTAACCTTCGGCGTATTTGTTGGTCATAACGCTGCCTTGGGCTTCCATCACGGCGGCAGAGACGATGTTTTCTGATGCGATCAGTTCGATCTCTTTTCGCTGACGACCCAGTTCCGCACCAATCGCCGCAGCAATTTCGGGGTCACGGGTCGCAAGGCTTTCGGTGAAGAAACCGGTGTCTTTGGTGCGGGCATTCATGGCAGTGTTCCTTTGGCGCAGTTGTTGGGGCGGTTCATAAGCGTTCGTCTCGCTTCATATAACCCCAAACTTTTTATATTCATCATATTGGTTCTGAACTGGTTCGGATTTTCCTATTAGCCAATGTGTCTCAGTTATGCGGCCATGTCTGATCTTTCCAGAGCCGCCTAAAAGTTTGCTTTGGCTTGTGCTGTCGGGCAGTGGGATGGACGATTTGTGAAACTAAACTGCCGAGAGGGGTGTTGTCCGTAGCCCGGCAGGGTATCGTTCACGAAATCGACAAGATTGCCCCCTCTCATCGATACTGCATATCGACTTCCGTGTAAGGGACCAGCGGCCCTCGTGCTGGCCTTCGCCACCTAAAACCATCCATACGGCGCGTTCGCGCACTTCTGGTGAATATACGTTTGTTGATTTTCTCATAATGCACCACCCTAGTCAGGTATTGCAGCCTCCGGCACACAGGGGGCGGTTCATTCCGACAACTTTGCCCCGATGCGCGACTTGCGTTTTCGATAAGTGCAGGGGACAACTGATCTGAAACCTGAAAGAATGGCCATGACCGTCAATCCGATCCTGAAAACAAAAATTGCGTTCGTAGCCAGCGGCTCGCCGATTGCACAAGCTGCGCAGGCGGCTTTGACGTCGCAATATGATGGTGTTGCCGTCGAAAACGCTGATATCATTGTGGCCTTGGGCGGTGATGGGTTCATGCTTGAAACGCTGCACAGCACCCAAAATTTGCGTGCGCCTGTCTATGGGATGAACCGTGGCACAGTCGGCTTTTTGATGAATAGTTATTCCGCCCAAGGGCTGCGGGACCGCCTGGCAAAAGCGCAGGAAGAAGTCATAAACCCCCTGCACATGACCGCCACCTGCGTCAACGGAACGCAGCACAAGGCGCTGGCGATCAACGAAATATCCTTGCTGCGTGCAGGTCCTCAGGCCGCGAAGTTGCGTATTCATGTGGATGGTAAACTGCGGATGGATGAACTGGTCTGCGATGGTGCGCTATTGGCGACGCCTGCGGGGTCAACTGCGTATAATTATTCCGCCCATGGACCGATCCTACCAATCGGGTCGGACGTTTTGGCGCTGACCGCCGTGGCTGCGTTCCGGCCCCGTCGCTGGCGCGGGGCGCTGCTGCCCAAAGCGGCGCGAGTGACGTTTGATGTGACGAACGCGGCCAAACGTCCCGTGAACGTCGACGCTGACGGGGTGTCAGTAAAGGACGTCAAACAGGTCGACGTCTGGTCCGCGCCAGAAATTGAACACCGAATCCTATTTGATCCCGGTCACGGGTTAGAGGAACGGTTGATCCGCGAACAATTCGCCTGAATTAGTCCTTGGCATACCCCAGCGGTTTCAACGCTTCGCGGATTTCATCCAAGATTGCGGGATCGTCTATTGTTGCGGGCATTTTGAAATCTGCACCATCGGCGATTTTCACCATTGTGGCGCGTAAGATTTTGCCGGATCGGGTTTTCGGCAAACGGTCCACCACGGTGCACAATTTGAACGCGGCAACAGGGCCGATCTTGTCGCGCACGAGTTTGACGCAGCCGCGGGCGACATCTTCGTGTGACGTTTCAGTCCCTTTGTTCAAACAGACAAACCCAACGGGCAACTGGCCTTTCAATTCATCGGTCACGCCAATCACAGCGCATTCTGCGACGTCCGGATGCGCCGCGAGGACTTCTTCCATACCGCCCGTAGAAAGCCTGTGGCCCGCCACGTTAATCACGTCGTCTGTACGCGCCATGATGTATAGGTAACCGTCTTCGTCGATCATGCCCGCGTCGCCTGTTTCATAGTACCCTGGGAAGGTGTGCAGGTAACTTTTCAAAAATCGGTCTTCGGCATTCCACAAGGTTGGCAATGTGCCGGGCGGCAGGGGTAGTTTTATCGCAATCGCGCCAAGTTCGCCTGCGGGCAGTTGGTTTCCGCCGTCATCCAGAATTTGCACATTATACCCTGGCATAGCGACGGTCGGTGAGCCGAGCTTGACTGGCATAGGTTCGATCCCCACAGGGTTGCCCGCGATGGTATAGCCAGTTTCGGTTTGCCACCAATGATCATAAATCGGCTTGCCCAGCTTATCCTGCATCCATTCGACCGTGTCGGGGTCGGCCCGTTCACCCGCAAGATAGATCTGATCAAGGCAGGACAGATCATAATCCTTGATCAACTCGCCTTTCGGGTCTTCACGTTTCACGGCACGAAATGCCGTTGGCGCAGTGAAGAAGGATTTGACGTTGTGCTGTTCTATCACCCGCCAGAATGTGCCCGCATCCGGCGTGCCGACGGGTTTCCCTTCAAACACCACCGTGGTGTTGCCGTGGATCAATGGTCCATAACAGATGTAGCTGTGGCCTACGACCCAACCGACATCAGACGCGGCCCAGAACACATCACCGGGGTCGACGTTATAGACGTTTTTCATCGTCCAATTCAGCGCAACAAGGTGGCCAGCGGTTGGTCGCACAACTCCCTTGGGCGCCCCTGTGGTGCCGGATGTATAGAGAATATAGGCTGGATGTGTGCCCTCAACCGGAACACATTCGGCGGGTTCGGCGCCGTCCTGAAAAGTGTGCCAATCGACGTCGCGGCCTTCAATCAGGTCGGCGACTTGTTGTTCACGTTGATAAATAACGCAGAAATCAGGTTTGTGTGTCGCAAGGTCAATTGCGCCGTCCAGCAGCGGTTTATAGTGGATCACGCGACCGGGTTCCAGCCCGCAAGACGCCGCAATGATGGCTTTCGGGGTGGCATCGTCAATCCGCACGGCCAGTTCGTTGGCGGCAAACCCGCCAAACACAACCGAATGGATCGCACCGATCCGCGCGCAGGCCAGCATCGCCTCAATCGCTTCGGGGACCATCGGCATATAAATGATAACGCGGTCGCCTTTGGCAATGCCTTTGGCTTTCAACGCACCCGCAAGGCACGCCACGCGGGTCAACAGATCGGTATAGGTTATTTTGCTGATCGTGTCGGTCATCGGGCTGTCGTAGATGATCGCAACCTGATCGCCGCGCCCTGCCGCAACATGGCGGTCCAAGGCGTTGAAGCAGGTGTTAACCCGCCCGTCACGGTACCATTCGTACAGTGGCGCTTTGTCATCAAACAGGGCCTTGGTCGGGGGCGTGTGCCAGTCAATCGCGTCCGCTGCTTTCATCCAGAAACCTTCTGGATCGTCTTGCCAGCTTTTGTAGACGTCGCGGTATGCCATGGTATTCTCCCTGTGTTGACCTAGGGATAGGCCTTGCAGGGCGCAGGGGGCAAGGCTGTTTGCCCGCGTGGGGCAGAGTTTGCAAACTGGCGCAGGTTTTGGCTGCAAATATTTGCAAATCTGGTGGTTATCAGTCTGATTTGCGAAGTTTAAACCACGTGTCTGCAAATCTGCAAACTATGCGAGGTTTATTCTAGGCGAATCTTATCGTTCTGTCGTGCCAAGCTGTATCACAACATAATATTGCGCAAGGGGCCGATTGAGAGTCGGATGTAAGCTAAATTTGGCCGAGCTGAGTAATTTTATTAAATATATGATTGAAGATTGTTGGGCAAAGGATCAAATCTATCATTCGGGACGACATTCCGCCGCCTCCGATATCTGGGACGTAAAATTATGGATAAGAACAGCAAACCAAATAAAGAAAAGAAAGCAAAACCGGCAGTAGCAGCTGTGACACCGGTGCCAGCTAAGCCTGCGGGCAAATAGCAGGCGACCACGTTAGACCAAAAGATATTTAACCGTTCGGAAAAGGGGGTGTTGCGTGCAGCGCCCCCTTTTTAGGGTTTGCCTACCCGTAAACCTTCACTGGCGTGCCGGCGATTGCCGCCATGTTCAGCAACCCGCGCGGGGTGATGGACGGCGTGACGATATGGGCGCGGTTGCCCATGCCCATCAGGATCGGCCCGACCTCAAGCCCGCCTGCTTTCATCTTCAGGATATTGCGCACACCGCTGGCGGCATCTGCATGACCAAATATCAATACGTTGGCTGCACCTTTCATCCGCCCACAAGGCAACAGCCGTTCGCGCAATTCAGGGTCGAGCGCGGCATCTACGTTCATTTCGCCTTCATAGGTGAAATCAACCTTCTGCGCGGCCAGAATAGACATCGCCGCGCGGATACGGTTGCCAGTGTCGCAATCAAGATTGCCAAATTGCGACTGCGCACAAAAGGCAACATTCGGCTTTAGGCCAAAGCGTTTCACATGCCGCGCAGCACCAATTGCGGTTTGTGCAATTTGTTCTGGCGTCGGTTCGGATCGCACATGGGTGTCGGCAATGAACAACGGCCCATCTTCGAGGATCATCATGCTAAGCGCGCCTTGCACTTTGTGATCCTTTCCCAGCACTTGCTCGATGTAATTCAGATGCCAGCGGAACTGCCCAAAGGTGCCGCAGATCATGCTGTCGGCCTCGCCGCGCTGCACCATGACAGCACCAATGGCGGTCGTATTGGTGCGCATCACCGCTTTGGCCAGATCAGGTGTGACCCCGTTGCGTGACATAAGTGTATGATATGTCTCCCAATAATCACGGTATCGCGGGTCGTTTTCGGGGTTCACAATATCAAGGCTGCTGATGTCGATATCCAAGCCCGCACGTTCAGCCCGCAGCGCGATCACGTCGGGGCGACCAATCAGGATCGGGGTTTCTGTGGTTTCTTCTAGCACGGCTTGGGCTGCGCGCAGCACGCGTTCGTCTTCGCCTTCGGTGAACACGATGCGGCGGGCTTCTTTGGCCGCTGCTTCGAATACGGGGCGCATCAGCATGGCGGATTTGAACACCGACGCGTCCAATCCGGCCTTATAGGACGGCAGATCAACCTGCTTGGTCGCGACACCGGTTTCCATCGCCGCCTTGGCGACGGCGGATGCCACGACACCCATCAAGCGCGGATCGAATGGTTTGGGGATCAGATAGTCGGGGCCAAATGTCATCTGTTCGCCCTGATAGGCGGCTGCGGCCTCGGCGGATGTGGTGGCGCGGGCCAAGGCGGCTATGCCTTCAACACATCCGATCTTCATGGCGTCGTTTATCTCAGTCGCGCCGACGTCCAGCGCGCCGCGAAAGATGAACGGGAAACACAGCACATTGTTCACTTGGTTTGGAAAATCGCTGCGCCCCGTTGCCATGATAGCATCAGGCGCAACGGCACGCGCATCTTCTGGCGATATTTCGGGGTTCGGGTTCGCCAGTGCAAAAATAATCGGCGCCTTGGTCATCCGCGCGACCATGTCTGGTTTTAACACGCCCGGACCTGACAGCCCGAGGAACATATCAGCCCCGTCGATCACATCGCCCAGTGTGGCAGCTGTTTTGCCTTGGGCAAATTCAGCCTTTTGCGGCGTCATATCGGTTTCGCGGCCTTCATAGACCAGACCTTCGATGTCACAAAGCCAGACGTTTTCGCGTTTCACACCGAGTTTCAGCAGCATGTTCAGGCAGGCAATGCCCGCGGCCCCACCGCCTGTGCTGACGATTTTGATGTCTTCGAATTTCTTGCCAGACACCGCCAACGCGTTCGTCGCAGCAGCACCAACAACAATCGCTGTGCCGTGCTGATCGTCATGAAAAACGGGGATATTCATCCGCTCTCGGCAGATTTTTTCAACGATGAAACACTCAGGTGCTTTGATGTCTTCAAGGTTGATCGCGCCAAATGTCGGTTCCAGCGCACAGACAATATCGGCCAGCTTTTTGGGATCGGGTTCGTTTAGTTCAATATCAAAGCAGTCAATGTTGGCGAATTTCTTGAACAGTACTGCCTTGCCTTCCATCACGGGTTTTGATGCCAGAGCGCCAATATTGCCAAGCCCAAGAACCGCCGAGCCATTGGTCACAACCGCCACCAGATTGCCGCGCGCAGTGTAATCCTGCGCCGCCGCAGGATTGTTCTTAATTTCAAGACAGGCTTCTGCGACGCCGGGTGAATACGCCCGCGCCAAATCGCGCCCGTTAGCCATCGGCTTGGTCGCGCGGATCTCAAGTTTTCCCGGTTTGGGGTAGCGGTGATAATCCAACGCCGCCTGTCGCAAGTTTTCTTTCTTCTGTGCATCGATCGCGGAGGTGTCGTTCGGGGTCTTTGGGGGTGTCTCAGGCATTTGGTCACCAGTCTTTCAAAAGGTCAAATAGGGGGCATTGGAAATATAGTTTAATATTAAACTATCCATCAGCCGCTAGGGAAGCGATATGTCAGCTATAGGGACAAGATGCACTCTCTTGCAAATCCGAAAGCTGACACGCAGATTGTCTACATGAAAGATACAACAGAAATTCGCGCAGAAGTATGCCTGCCCAGCACCGCGCTAACAGCTGATATTGGGTTTTTTACCAAGACGTTACGCATGCGGATGGATTCGATTTATCCTGCTGATGACCCAACTGTAGCCGTGTTTTCCGGCCACGGTTTGCGGGTCCGGCTGGATCAAAAATCAGATCGGCAGCGCCGGCCATTTGTGTATTTTGACCGACGATGCGGGTTTTGCGGATGCCCGCCAGTTGATCGCACCAGGTGGCACGACGGTCGACATCGACGCCTTAAATCCACCGCTGCAGATGCCGGTTACTGATCACGCCTTTGTCGTGCGCCGACTGGCCGATCAAGCCCCGTGGGTCGTTGGCCGCGCGGGAATGCACTATCGCGATCTGATCCCCAATCGCCTTGGCGGGTCAATCATTGCCAGTCACATTCGCATCCCTGACGGCGGCCCCGTGCCGGATATGGTGCACTACCATAAAGTCGGATTTCAGCTGATTTATTGCTATCGTTGCTGGGTCGATGTTTTGTACGAAGATCAAGGCGGCCCGATCCGCCTGAAAGCGGGTGATTGTTTCATTCAGCCGCCCGAAATTCGCCACCGTGTGCTAGAAGCGTCAAGCGGGATAGAGGTGATAGAGATCGGCGTGCCAGCCGAACATGTTACTGAAATTGAACACGAAATGACGCTGCCAACGCCTGATTTGCGACCGAACCGCGAATGGCAAGGGCAAAATTTCGTGCACAATATCGGGGCTGATGCGCCTTGGAATCCGTTCCGGCTACAAGGTTTCATCGCTCGTGATACGACGATCAATGATGCCACCAAATCTATGGCTGGCGTGCAGGTGGTACGGCGTGGAACTGGCGCTCCACAATGGGTTAAACATAACGCCGACATCCATTTCACATTTGTCATGGAAGGCGCGATGACGCTTGAGGGGGAAGGCAAAGACCCTTACCGCCTTGCCATGGGCGATGCCTTTGTGATCCCGCCCGGAATGGCGACGCGCTACGCTGATCCTACGGACGATCTTGAACTACTCGAAGTGACACTGGCGGGAGCGTTTCAGACCACTTTGGCTTGAACTTATGCGTCGCACGGCCCAATCTGTTAAAAACAAAGGATCTGCCATGTCCCTGCTCGATGACGCCCGCGCTGTGCGCGAAAACGCCTATGCGCCCTATTCGAAATTCGCTGTGGGTGCTGCCTTGAAAACCACGCGCGGTACTGTTTTCAAAGGTATAAATGTTGAAAACGTGGCCTATCCCGAAGGCACTTGCGCTGAAGCAGGTGCAATCGCTGCCATGTGCGCCGCTGGA
This sequence comes from Octadecabacter antarcticus 307, assembly GCF_000155675.2. Taxonomy (GTDB): domain Bacteria; phylum Pseudomonadota; class Alphaproteobacteria; order Rhodobacterales; family Rhodobacteraceae; genus Octadecabacter; species Octadecabacter antarcticus. Next base: position 3,652,524 of record NC_020911.1, on the reverse strand, counting down.
GAACGTGAGATCGCAGAAATCGCAGTCATCGCTGATGCGCCAGCCCCCGTGCCCCCCTGTGGCGGTTGCCGCCAGAAGATTGCTGAATTTGCAGGGCCGGACGTGGTCGTGACCATGTCCACGATGGATGGCGCGGTACTGCAAATGACCGTCGCAGAGCTGTTGCCGGGGCGATTTACCGTTGATCATATGGCGAACACGTAACCCATGGATGCGCGCGCAATCATTGCCAAAGTGCGGCAGGGCGAAGACCCCAGCCACGATGAATTGGTATGGTTCACCAATGGTTTAGCCACCCGCATGGTGTCGGACGCGCAGGCTGGCGCTTTCGCGATGGCAGTCTGTTTGAACGGGCTTAGCGATGAAGGTCGCGTGGCATTGACCACGGGCATGCGCGACAGTGGTGATGTGTTGAAATGGGATTTGCCGGGCCCCGTATTGGACAAACATTCAACGGGCGGGGTGGGTGATCCGGTGTCTCTGATTCTCGCGCCCGCGCTGGCGGCGTGCGATGTGTTCGTGCCGATGGTGTCGGGCCGCGGCCTTGGGCATACGGGCGGCACGCTCGATAAACTTGAGGCGATCCCAGGATTAAACACTGCGCAAAACACAGCCGCGTTCCGCAAGATTACCCGCGATATTGGCTGTGCAATTGTCAGTGCCACCAATTCCATCGCGCCCGCCGATAAACGCTTATATGCCGTGCGTGACGTCACCGCGACGGTTGAGAGTGTTGATTTAATTTGTGCCTCAATTCTGTCCAAGAAACTTGCAGCGGGTCTTGAGGGTCTGGTGCTTGACGTCAAAGCGGGCAGCGGCGCGTTTATGAAAACCCCCGCAGGGGCCGCAAAGCTGGCCCGCGCGTTGACGTCCACGGCGAACGGCGCGGGCACGCCGACAGCCGCGTTTATCACCGACATGTCGCAACCGCTGGCGCCATGTTTGGGAAATGGTGTCGAATTGGCGCTTTGTCTTGAGGTTTTGTCAGGAAACCGCGCTGCAGCGCCACGTTTGCACGATCTGACTGTCGCACTTTGCGCCCGCGCTCTCGCACTTGCAGGTCACGCCGAAGGCGAAGCCGAAGAACGCGTCAAGGCGGCCATTTCATCGGGCCACGCGATGGTCTGTTTTGCCGCGATGGTCCGCGCGATGGGTGGCCCGCCAGACATTGCCGAAGGCTGGCACACCCATCTGCCATCGGCCCCTGTCATTGGCGATGTTCCCGCGCCTTATGCTGGGACCATTGCTGTCATTGACGGTGAAGCACTGGGTTTGGCGGTGGTGCAATTGGGTGGCGGCCGTCAGATCGAAAGTGATCGCATTGACCCGCGTGTTGGTCTGACAAATGTCTTGCCGCTTGGGACGAAAGTTGCGCGTGGTGATCCAATCGTGACCATCCATGCCGCTGATGAGGACAGCGCGCAAGCCGCAGCCCATGCGGTCCTACGCGCCGTGACCATTGGTGAACCTGTTGAAATTACAGACCTAGTTCTAGAACGGATCGACCCATGACAAAAGTATTCGAAAATCGGGCGTTCCTTATTGTGATCGACAGCGTTGGCATTGGCGGGGCACCGGACGCTGCTGATTTTTTTAACGGCGACACGCCGGACACTGGGTCAAATACGCTGGGTCATATTGCTCAGGCTTGCCGCGCGGGCTGCGCGGAAGATGGGCGCACGGGGCCGTTGAGTATTCCAAACCTGAACGCCATGGGCGCGGGCGCGGCGATGCGGCTTGCGACCGGACTTGATTTGGGCTGGCCTGCGCCAAATGGGGCTTACGGTGCCGCCACGCAAATCAGCCTGGGAAAGGACACACCGTCGGGCCATTGGGAATTGTCGGGCGTGCCAGTTCCTTGGGATTGGACCACGTTTCCAAAAACCACGCCGGCGTTTCCCGACGACATCACGGCGCGCATTTGCGAACTGGCTGGCACGGACGGCATCCTCGCCAATTGCCACGCGTCCGGCACACAAGTCATTGATGATTTTGGCGCGCAGCACATCCGCACGGGCTGGCCGATCTGCTACACATCCGTTGACAGCGTGCTGCAAATTGCCGCCCATGAGGATTATTTCGGGTTAGAACGGCTTCTGAATTTGTGCAAAGACCTCGCTCCGATGTTGCACGACCGCAAAGTTGGGCGCGTCATTGCGCGTCCCTTTAAGGGTGAAGTCGGGACATTCGAACGCACGCTAAATCGCCATGACTATGCCATCGCCACACCGTCGCCGACGCTGTGCGATTGGATTCATGATGCTGGGCGATCAGTGCAAGCCATTGGCAAGATCGGCGACATTTTCTCAATGCGTGGCATTGATGAGGTGCGCAAAGGTGCCGATATGACCTTAATGGATCATTTGTCCGACTTGATTGATGATGCGCCGAGCGGTGGGTTTGTCTTCGCTAATTTTGTTGAATTCGACAGTCTTTACGGGCACCGCCGCGATGTATCGGGCTATGCACGCCACCTTGAATGGTTTGACGCGGAACTGGGGAAACTACTGCCCAAGTTGCGCGCCGGTGATCTGTTGTGTGTCACGGCCGATCATGGCAATGATCCGACTTGGATCGGATCCGATCATACCCGCGAACGGGTGCCGGTTTTGATCCATGCGCCCGACCTTAACAGACAAGGCCCGCGCGATCTTGGTCATGTAGCGTTTGTTGACGTCGCAGCCACAATCGCCGCGCACTTGGGCGTTGCGCTCCGCGGACAAGGAAAGAGTTTTCTATGACCTATAGATCCATGCCCAAAGTCGAATTGCACACCCACCTTGAGGGCTGCGCCCCACCGAGTTTTATCCGTGGATTGGCCAAGGAAAAGTCTATTGATATCAGTGGGGTGTTTAATAAGGATGGCACTTACGCTTACCGTGGTTTCGACCATTTCTTGCAAGTCTATGAGGCTGCCTGCACGACGTTGCAGGGCCCGCAAGATTTCTACCGACTGGTCAAAGCGGTTCTGCAAGAAAGCGCGTCGCACGGTGTTGTTTACCAAGAAACGTTCCTGTCACCTGACTTCTGCGGTGGCGGTGATCTGGCGGCATGGCGCGATTATTTGGCGGCGATGGATGCGGCGGCTACTGAGGCGGAGGCAGAGTTTGGCATTACCTTAAAGGGCATCGTCACTTGCATCCGCCACTTTGGACCAGACGCTGCAAAACCCGCTGCAATTTGCGCGGCGGAAACCTTTGGTGATTTCATCACTGGATTTGGCATGGCGGGTGGTGAAATGGTCGGCCGCCCCAATGATTACGCCTATGCCTTTGATATGGCGCGCGAAGCCGGGATGCCCCTCACCTGTCATGCAGGGGAATGGGGTGGGCCGGACATGGTTGCGGACACGATCCGCGACCTTAAGGTGCAGCGCATCGGCCACGGTGTGAATGCCATTCGTGATCCTCAATTGGTGGCGCAGATTGCGGATGCCGGCATCGTGCTTGAGGTCTGCCCGGGGTCCAACGTGTTTCTGAAGGCCACTGGGGATTGGGCCGATCATCCTATCCTAAAACTGCGCGATGCGGGCGTTAAAGTGACCGTATCGACTGATGATCCACCGTTCTTTGGCATGACAATGACCGATGAATTTGACATGCTGGCAGCGACATTCGGCTGGGGCGCCGATGATTTCAACGCGCTCAATCAGATCGCGCTAGACGGTGCATTCTGTGATGCCTCCACCCGCGTAAAAATCGCCAAACGACTGGAAAATTGATGACAAAACTTCCGCACCTTACCCATGTTACGCACCCTTTGGTGCAGCATAAACTGACGCTGATGCGTGATAAAACCACGCCCACGGCGGTGTTCCGCCAGCTTTTGCGCGAGATTTCACAACTGCTGGCCTATGAGGTGACGCGTGAATTACCGATGACGACCAAGACCATCGAAACCCCGATGGAGACGATGGAAGCGCCGGTGCTTAAGGGGCGAAAACTGGCGCTGATTTCAATTCTACGGGCGGGCAACGGGTTGCTGGACGGTATGTTGGAACTGATCCCGTCGGCGCGTGTTGGATTTGTAGGCTTGTATCGCGACGAAAAAACGCTGCAGCCTGTGCAATACTATTTCAAGGTGCCCGATGCGATGGACGAACGCATGGTTATCGCCGTTGACCCGATGTTGGCGACAGGTAATTCGTCGATTGCGGCGATTGATCTGCTGAAAGAATCCGGCGCAAAGGACATTCGATTCTTGTGCCTGTTGGCTTCGCCAGAAGGCATCGCCGCGATGAAATCCACGCATCCCGATGTGCCGATTGTGACAGCTGCGGTGGATAGTCACTTGAATGACAATGGATATATTGTTCCGGGACTAGGGGATGCGGGTGACCGTATGTTCGGCACTAAATAGGGGCAACAATCCCTTTACATATTAGGCATTGTTAGGCATTCTCTCACAATATATTGTGGGGACAACTATGATTATTTTTGGTCAGCGCTATGGATTTCTTTCGACCGCTGCGGTCATTGTGGCCCTTATGTCGGGTGGTGCAACAGCACAATCACTGCGCGATTCCACTGGGCCAGCGGAATTCCCGCCATCAACTTTCACAGCAAATCAGTATGTAGACAGCCGTGGATGCGTGTTTGTGCGCGCCGGAATTGGTGGCGCAGTCAATTGGGTGCCGCGGGTCAATAGCAGTCGGGATCTACTTTGTGGTTTCCAGCCGACACAGGTCGCTGGATCAACAACAATCTCGCCAACAGTAAACGTCCCCAACCCGCTGGACACAGTTGTAGCGGGCCTGGCTGTACGCCCTGCCGCAGCACCTGCGCCGCGCCTGAACTTGCCGGCATCCACAGCAGCGGCCATTAATCCGCTGACAGGACAACGTGTTGGAACACCTGCTGCGGCCACGCCTTCACCGCCTTCACCGCCGATCACAACAGTGCCAACCGTCCAGCCGCGCGTTCTCACACGTGCACAGGCTTGCGCTGGTTTAACGGGTGTGCAGCCGAACCTTGTCGGCCAACGCACGGGGCAGCCGATCGATTGTGGTGGCAACGTTGCCCCACAGGTCGCAGCCGTAACGCGCCCTCTTGTTCAAGCGACGAGCGCCCAGCCGGGCCTGTCGCGGACGCAAGCCTGTGCTGATATTGACGCTACAGGCCGCACTTACATCAGCGCCACGACGGGCTTGCCCATCCGGTGCGGCCCACAGACACAGCGCATCACGCCGGCCACTGGTCCGTTTGCGGGGCTTTGGGCAGATCTTTCGCGGCCGCAGCGCCCCTATTCCAACCCGCTTGACGCGGCACCGGTGTCCACGATGTTCAATCCGGGCACAAACGCCCGTGTGGTATCTGCATGCGGCTTTGGCAGTTTGACCAACACCGGCAATCTAAGCATTCGGTGCGGCCCGCAGGCGCAATCGCCGTCCGGTTTGACGTCCCGCCTTGTGGTGCCTACCGGACCAGAGACAAACGGTTTCGTGACGCGCGCGCGAACCTCCCCATTTTCGCTGGGTTTTTTGGGGGACCTTTTGAACCAGAACCCACCACCCTATTCCAATCCTGTGCGCGGTTACGCATTACCAGTGCCGAGCGTGCCAACGGGCTACGCCCAAGTTTGGGATGATGGTCGTCTGAACACGCAACGTGGCATCCGCACTGGCCCACAAACGCAAAGCCCGACTGGTCTGACCAATACGATCCGTTATGCGACGACCCCGCGCGCCACCGCTGCTGCAGTTGAACAGCCACGCGTGGCCACCCGCACTGCCCTGCAAACCCAACCGAGCGAGCAGCTTAGCGGTCACCGCTACGTCCAAGTTGGCACGTTTGGCACCCGCGATCAGGCGCAGGCCATTGCACAATCGTTGCGCACGCGCGGCCTGCCTATGCGGATTGGTGTCTTCAATCAGAGCGGCACTGAAATGCGCATGGTGCTGGCTGGGCCGTTCAGCAGCGACGCGCAATTGCAAAGGGCATTGGGCACTGCCCGTGGTGCAGGTTATTCAGGGGCGTTTACGCGTCGTTAAGGCCTGAAACAACATACAGTTCTCCCGGGGAGGGACCCTGCTCAGGCGTGGGGTCTTTCCTTGTTTGGCACTATCTGGGGCATGAACGTGCCGCGGTATTAGGTGCAAATCCCTTGCAGGCTGATCCATGCCGCGTCGCTTAGAATTTCGGGCGTTTCCAGGCCTTGCATTGGATCGGCTTCGATTAGGCTAAGGGTCGTCTCACCTGTAACATCAACCGCGAAGGCGTAGGGCGTGCTGGGCAGTTGGGCGTTGGCAAACATGTCCAACAAAACCGCGTCATCCGCCCGCTGTGGTGGATTGGCGAAAAGCTCTTCGGCGTAGCTGCGCAATGTTTCGGGCGCGATCTCGCCTTGGGTCAGCAATGTAAATGTCGTGCCAATGCCGGAGTTTTTGAGCAAAGCGGCAAGCGGATCTTGGATGCGCAATTGTGCGGCGGCGGCAATAATATGCCCGCCAACGGCGGCTGGATCTTCGGTGTCTTCAATCAGATCGCGGTTCATCACGATCAATCCACCGGGCAGATAGATGGCCGTGTCGGGCCCCGATGGCACCACGAAAACCTGCCCGCCCGCGTCAGGGCCAAGCGCGCGCGCGTGCAAGGTTTCCAATGCCTGCGTTCCCAATTGGCTGCGGCAGGTCTGGCCGGTAATGTGTTGAATATGGCCGAGCAGCGTTGCCCCGATTTCCGCCCGTTTGACAGCAGGGACAGCGCTTTGCGCCTCGCGGATCAGAGCATCCGGCAGCCAGAACACGGCTAGCCCAACAATCGCGGCGGTTGCGGTCAGCAGTCCGAGGTTGCGCAATCTACCGGGTCTGTAACGGCGGCGATTGACGGTTTTTCGGACCTTTTCCATCGCACTAATCATCAAGTCATCGCTGATTTCCAAAGTATCAGTTCCATCGGCGGCGGGGGTGAACAACGCCGGACGTTCGCCCGCGTTCATCCGTTCAACCGCCGGAAGTGACCAGTGGGTCAAAGCCCGACCGGCGCTGTCTGAGATTACCAGGGTGGCATTGCCAAGGGAAACCATGACCTCACGGCGTTGATCGTTGGGTGCTGCGCGCCAAAGGCCACCGCTTTCTAGTCGGTCAAATTTTGTCAGTGCTGTCATGTTTGGGCCTGCTTTGCCTCTGGTGATTGGGCGCAACCTAGCAAGTTCTGGCTGCAATGACAGTCACAGTCTGTCGCCCATAAAAAAGGCCCCCCGCCACGATGGGCAGGGGGCCGTTCATCTGATGTGATGCGGTGGGTTACTGCATCGCGGCGCGTTCGGAGCGCAAGCCTTGGAAGATGGCAAAACACATCACCAGCAAGACGACCGTAAAGAACAGCCCCGTTGAGATTACCATCGCCTGCAAACTTTCAAGGCCGGCGGTTCCTGCCGCCCCCAAAAGAAGCACACCCGCGACCGCACCTTCAAAGATGCACCAGAAGATACGCTGGGACACAGGGGCGTCTACCTTACCGCCTGCAGTGATCGTGTCGATCACCAACGAACCGGAATCCGATGACGTCACGAAGAACACGATGACCAGCACAACTGCCAGAACCGATGAGATGGACGAGAATGGCAGTTCACCCAACATAGAAAAGAGCGATATTTCAGGCTTGTAGGCTGCCACGACGTTTTGGAACACGCCGCTTTCAGTTCCGCTGGCGATGACTTGGCTGATTGCCGTGCCACCAAACGTTGCCATCCAGAACACACAGACAAGGCTTGGGATCAACAAGACGCAGGTGATGAATTCCCGAACCGTCCGGCCACGGCTGACACGGGCGATAAACATGCCCACGAATGGTGACCAGCTGATCCACCATGCCCAGTAGAACGTTGTCCAACCGTGCAAGAAGCCCGTGTCGACACGGCCCACAGGGTTGCTGAGCGGCACGATTTCTTGCGCGTAGGCGAACAGCCCACCAAAGAAGTTGGTAAAGATCGCTAGTGTTGGCCCTGCAATCAGCACAAACACCAGCAGGATACCTGCCAGCCCCATGTTGATCTCAGACAGTACCTTAACGCCGCCGTCCAAGCCCCGGATGACGGAGACCAATGCAATTGCTGTGATGAACGCGATGATCAGAACTAACAGAACCGAACTGTCCGCGCTGGAATCCGTGTTGCCCCACAGAAAGCCCATGAAGTTTCGGGTTCCGGTCGCAGCGTCACCTGATCCGAACACTTCTGTCAGACCTGATGCCACCTGCGTCGCACCGAAGCCCAGCGATGTGGCCAGACCAAACAGTGTCGCGAAGGCCGCAGTACAGTCGATGGCATGGCCCCACGGACCCCAGATGCGCTCGCCCAAAATTGGGTAGAACGCGGATCTTAACGTCAGTGGCAAGCCCTTGTTGTAGCTGAACAGCGCCAGCGCCAAAGCAACGATTGCATAGATTGCCCATGGGTGCAGGCCCCAGTGGAAAATCGTCGCGGCCATGGCCATGCGCCGTGCTGCGTCGACTTGCGCAGCACTTTGTACCACGCCGTCTACGATGCCCAATTCCCCACCAAGTGGTTGATCGCCCCACGGTGTCGCGAAGTAATAGACAGGTTCAAGCACACCAAAGAACATCAGGCCGATGCCCATGCCCGCCGCGAACAGCATCGCAAACCATGCAAGATAGCTGTAATCTGGCACAGCGTCCGTACCGCCCAGTCTGACCTTGCCCCATGGGGTCACGATCAGCAGCAATGCAAAAATCACAAACAGGTTGGCCGACATCAAGAAGAACCAGTCAAAGGTGCTTTTGATGTAGTTGCGGACGGCGAGAAAAACATCTTTGGATACTTCAGGAAAGATCAACGCGATAGCGACGAAGATCAGGATCATCACAGCAGAGATCAGAAAAACCGGATTGTGCATATCAAGTTTGATGCCAGCAACTGTGGTCTCAATATTATCTTGTCCGACCTCGTAATCGGTATCGATTATGTCAGATCGCCCCTCGGGTTCTGGAATACCCGGATTTGTTGTTTCATCAGTCATATTTTTTGTCCCTCTTTGCTCGGTCAGGTCGTATTACGCATTTTTGGCAGCGCGTATCAGTCGCGCACAACCATCACAGAACATTTTGCCTGTCGTGCTATTTTGCCGCCGTTTGACGGCCACAGATGATCTGCCAGCCCCGGAATATGGCTTTGCATGACGATCAGATCGGCACCGATTTCATCAGCGGCCTTTAGAAGGGTTGGATCAAGATCAACGCTTGGATCATGGCTGATTGCCGAATGTGCGGCAGTTTCGACGGTGTGTGCGTCTGCTTGGGTCTTGGCGAATTCACCCAACTTGGTTTGATATTCTTCGGGCGAATGGGCAACAGACCCCGGCGCGGAACTTGTGACGCCGACGTAGGTCACTTTCGCGCCGTAGTGTTTGGCAAGGTCAGCCGCTGTTTCCAGCGCCCGCCCAAGTGTTTTCGTATGTCCCAAATCGACGGGAACCATAATGTGGTTATACATTTTCCCTCCTTTTTACAGATGGATTTCCGACTTTTCCACGTGGTTAAACATGCAGCACAAAAATCAGTTTCCCTAAGGAAACCTTGTTCATCCTTCGACCGTAACGCGGAAACGACGCATCCTGCAAGTATTGTGGAACCCGTGCCTGAACTGAAGGGTGGCAGGTGCCTGTCAACCCACCAGCATCGCTTAACTGTCTGTCGCGCCTTATCGAAACGTCTTGCGCAACTCGAACTTTTGGATTTTCCCCGTCGATGTTTTGGGCAGTTCGCCAAACACCACTTTCTTGGGGCATTTGAAACCTGCGAGCCTTTGTTTGGTGAACGCGATCAACGCGTCCGCGTCACCCACGTGGCCGACTTTCAACTCAACAAAGGCACAGGGCACTTCGCCCCACTTGTCGTCAGGCATTGCCACAACAGCACAGAGCATGACATCGGGATGGCCCATCAAGACACTTTCGACCTCAACGGACGAAATGTTCTCACCGCCGGAAATGATGATGTCCTTGGCGCGGTCCGCAATTTGCATGGACCCGTCGGGGTACTGCACCGCCAAATCCTCGGAATGGAAATATCCGCCCTTGAATGCCTTTGCAGTCGCGCCCGGGTTTTTCAGATAGCCTTTCATCACCGAATTGCCCCTGATTACGATCTCACCTTGGGATTTGCCGTCCATCGTGACTTGTTCCATCGTATCCGACATCACGGTAATGTCTTCCATTTGCGGGAATGCGACGCCTTGGCGGGCCTTGATCGCTGATTGTTTGTCTTGTGGCAGGCTGTCCCAGTCGTTGTTCCACAGGCATTCCGTGACGTGGCCATAGGTTTCGGTTAAACCGTAGACCTGCTGCACGTTGAACCCTAAATCACCAATCGCCGCGAGCGTCGCAGGGGCAGGGGGGGCGCCTGCGGTGAATACCTCAACGGTGTGATCGAAATCGCGACGGTCTTCGGGTTTGGCGTTCACCAACAAGTTCAACACAATCGGTGCGCCGCCAAAATGCGTCACACCTTCATCGGCGATCGCTGCGTAAATCGCCGCCGCTGATATGTCGCGGCAGCATACGACCGTACCGCCCAGCATCGGTATCATCCATGTGTGGTTCCAGCCGTTGCAATGAAACAGCGGCACGATGGTCAAAAAAATCGGATGCAACGTCATGCGCCACGTGACGGGTGTACCCATGGTCATCAAGTACGCACCACGGTGATGGCAGACGACGCCCTTGGGCCGCCCCGTCGTTCCGGATGTATAATTCAGCGCAAGGCTTTCCCATTCGTCATCGGGCATGATCCACGCAAAATTTGGATCACCTGCGGCCAAAAATGTTTCATAATCAATCTGCTCGCCAATCTCGGGCACGCCAGCAATCGCATCGGGAACTTCAACGACCAGCGGCGCCTCCCCCTCCATCGCTTCAACCGCTTTCATACAAACGGGCAGGAACTGGCTGTCCACCAGCACAACTTTGGCTTCGCCGTGATCGAAGATGTAGGCGATCGTATCTACGTCCAGCCGGATATTGATGGTGTTCAACACCGCCCCCGCCGCTGGCACGCCAAAATGCGCCTCGGCTTGTGCGGGGATGTTGGGCAGCAGCGTCGCAACCACATCGCCGGGAACAACGCCCGCCATCTGCAAGGCGCTTGCCAATTGGGACACGCGGGCATGATAATTCGTGTAGGTCAGGCGCATATCGCCGTACACCAACGCCTCACGGTCGGGGAAAACTTTCGCAGCGCGTGCTAGGTGGCTCAATGGGGTGAGCGGTATATAGTTCGCGGGGGTCTTATCCAACCCTGTCTCATCCCTCATCCAGCCCATGCGCATTTCCTCTTAGTTTATGTAGCTACCAAAATGTCGCAGATTTCACAGATGTCAAACACCGATCTACCTTGCGCGCGTCGTTTTTGGCCAGCGCGTCGTTTTGGACTGGCGCAGCTACGTTGCGCCCGCGACAGTGCGCCAAAGGACATGCCGCAATGCAAGCAACGAATCCCAAGCTTTCGATGATTTGCACCCTGTGCGGTATGTTTGTGCTGGGCGTGACGGACAATTTGATCCCGCTGATCTCTGAAAACTCAAGCCTGTGGCTGTTTCAAGCGGCGCGATCGGTGGCGACCTTGCCGATGTTGGGAATCCTCGCGCTGCTTGGTCTTGGCACGTTACGCGCGAACCGACCTTTGCACGTTTTGGCGCGCAATTTTTTTACTGGTACAGCGCTGTTGATTTATTTTGGCTGCCTCGCCTTCCTGCCAATCGGCGTCGTGGTCGCTGGCCTGTTTACCGCCCCGATTTTCGTTTTGATCCTGTCGGTGCTGTTTCGGGGGCAATCAGTGGGGTTCTGGCGCTGGGCCGCAGTGGCTGTCGGGTTTTGTGGTGCGGTTCTGGTCGTCTGGCCGCAGGACGGTAACATCACCGCGCTGGCCTTTGTGCCAATCATCGCGGGCGTGTTCTATGCCGTCGGCGCAATTGGTACCCGCGCGTGGTGCGAAGGCGAAAGCGTGCTGGTGATGACGCTGGCTTATTTCGCTATCCTTGGCGTGTACGGTTTGTTTGGCGTCGCAGCGCTGTCCATCTGGCCAATGGACGCGCCAATAGGTGTGGATGGCTGGCTTCAACGGGGCCTTGTGCCGATGACCACCACGATGGTCTGGGTTACCATTGGTCAGGCCGTGGGCAGTATCATCGGTGTCGGCCTGCTGACACGCGGCTATCAACTGGGGGAGGCATCGTATGTCGCGATCAACGAATACTCCCTCATCGTGTTCGCCGCGATCTTTGGGTGGATCATGTGGGGGCAAACCTTGGGCGCATTGGCGCTGGTTGGTATTGCCTGTATTATCGCGTCGGGCTCTATTATCGCGCTGCGATCAAAGTGAGTGAGATCAGAGTGAGGTTGACATGATTATTTCACGTGGGCGCGGCTATATCTTTGTGCATATCCCCAAAACTGGCGGCACGGCGATGGCGCTGGCGTTAGAAGACCGCGCCAAAGCGGACGACATCATGATTGGTGACACGCCGAAAGCACGCAAAAGACGCGGTAAAGTCAAAGGCGTTGAAACCGCTGGCCGACTGTGGAAACATTCAACGCTGGCTGACGTCGAAGGCTTGATCACGCGCGCTGAGATGGCCGATCTGTTCACCTTCACCCTCGTGCGCAACCCGTGGGACCGAATGGTGAGTTACTATCATTGGCTAAAGACACAGACGTTCGATCATCCGGCCGTTACGTTGGCGCGCACCAAAGGCTTTTCCGGCTTTGTGAACGCGCCGCTCACCAAAGATACGTTTCGCAATGACCGTTATGCAAGTTACATGACCGACAGTGCTGGCGTTACGCACGCCGACCTCTATATCCGACTTGAACATTTGGCAGATGATCTGGTGCCGCTCGCAACCCACCTCGGATTTATGCTGGACATGCCGATTGCCAATCAAAGTCAGCGCCCTCGTGATTGGCGCGGCTTTTATACCGATTCAGACGCGGAATTGGTGGCGGACCTGTGCGCCCACGACATCGCGACACACGGTTATGGCTTCGATCCTGCGTAAGATTTCGCCCGCTTGTTTCTGCACCAAGTGGTAGCTGTCGATTTACCGCTCGCTTCCGGCGCACTGACCGGTGTCCTAGTTGCATATAGGGATTTACAGGCTATCTTTTCCACATGATGAAAAAGTTCATCGACTCAGGAGGATACCATGAAACATTTATTCTTAGCGTTGCCGCAGCGATTTCTTTAGCAGGTGCAGCCTTTGCAGATGGCCACCGCGCTGCTGCACCGGACGAGGCGCGGGCCTACATTATTTCACCGGCAGACGGCGAAACGCTGTCCAATCCGGTCACGATCGTTTTTGGACTTGAGGACATGGGCGTGGCCCCCGCCAGTGTCGAAATGGACATGAAGGGGCACTTTCACCTGTTGATCAACACCGATCTAAGCACGCTTGATTTGGACACCAGCTTGCCCGCGACGGATCAGGTCGTGCATTTCGGTGGCGGACAAACGCAGGTCACGAAAGATTTGCCCGTTGGCACACACACGCTTCAATTGCTTTTGGGGGATTGGTCGCACGTGCCACATGACCCCCCGTGCTAAGCGACGTGATCACAATCATCGTCGAATAATTGACGCATAAACGAAAAATGGCCGCGCAAACCTGCGCGGCCATTTTTGTTTCAAAAGCCGATTTGCTATCGACCCCTGCGTCGAACCGCGCGTGGTGCTACGGGTCCGTGGCGGCCATTTCACGTGGAAGGGCTGCCACTCAAACTGCGCGTCGCAGGTTTTTGTGATCTTGGACGCTAGGGGTGGGCGCCAGTGACAATCTTGTTTGCAAAGTCATGATTTTTGTCTCGGTGTCCGGCCTCGTCCTCCCGGATAACCAAAACGACCTCGCGCAGGCGGGCGCCATCAGGTAGTTTCCAGTAATCCTTGGCAATTTGTGGGGCGGGCACGTTTTCGACTGCGCCTGCATCGATTTGCGCTAAATACTGTGTGTAGCTGACGACTGCTTCTTCTTCCAAATACCCGACCACACGGTGCGCAACACGCGGGGCCAGCAAGTACAGGAAGAAGTATAGGTTGTAGAAAACAAGTTGTGTGGCCGCGATCAAGAATCGTTCGAAGCGGGACGGCTGCGCGATCTCGATGAATGTCATCAGGTGCATCCGTTCGTTGTCAGCTTCTTCAATCAGTTCCCTTATCCAGCCTTGGTCGTCGCGGATTTGGCGCAGTGCCTTGAGGTGCTGCAGCAAGCCGCCGACCATTCCGGGCACTGCGGCCACGGTTTCCAGAACCACCGCACGGTGGCCATAGCGATGGGCAAAAAATTTGTCCGCAAATACGCGCATAAACTTCACGAGGCGCAATGCAAAACGGTCCCTGAAATCTTGTGGTTCATGGTGGTGCAGGTTTTTATCGTCTAACTCAGCAGCATACGCAACATTATCGTTCATCGTTCCATCTCCTTTTTATAAGATAGAAATATGTAGTAATTCGGAAAAATCATCACCCTTAGCCTGCGGCATTTTCTTCATTTTGGGCCTGTTGTTAAGGCAGTTCGAGTTATCAATTGGCCGCACCCGAAGGCACGGCCAATTGATGCTGCGTCGGTTTGTGATTAAGCGGCTTTGCTATCCACACCCGACCCGAAACGCCCGTAGAACGATTGACCTTTGTCGGCCATTTCGCGCAGCAGGGCGGGGCATTCAAACCGCGCGCCGTGGACCTTTGTCAGCTCATCACAACGCGCGGCGGCATAGGGTGCACCAAGGATATCAAGCCAGCTAAATGGGCCACCCGACCAAGGCGCAAAGCCCCAGCCAAGGATCGCGCCGACATCTCCTTCGCGGATGTCCATCAGCACGCCTTCTTCCAGCGCGCGCACGGCCTCAAGCACTTGGGCAAACATCAAGCGGTGTTGCACATCAATCAGGTCAGGCTGTGTTTCCAAACGAGGATACCGTTCGGCCAAGCCGTCCCAAAATCCATCCCGTTTGCCTTTTTCGTCGTAGTTGTAGAATCCGGCGCCCGCTTTGCGACCCAGACGTTTTTGATCTTCGAGGAAGAACAAAACGTCGTCGGTTACAGCATCGGGGTAGGCATCGCCCATCGCCGACTTGGTCGCCCGCGCAATCGAAGCGTTCAACGCGATCGTCGTGTCGTCGGTCAGCTGCAACGTGCCCACAGGAAAGCCCATCAGCTTGGCCGCGTTTTCGACCAGCGCAGGCGCAACGCCTTCACTAACCATGCGGATGCCTTCCTTGCCGTAGGGCAAGATGCAGCGGTTGGCGTAAAAGAAGCGTTCATCATTCACGACAATCGGCGTCTTTCTGATCTGGCGCACAAAATCGAGAGATTTAGCAATCGCAATGTCGCCCGTTTTGGCCCCTTTGATGATTTCCACCAACGCCATCTTGTCGACGGGGCTGAAGAAATGGATGCCAATAAATTTGTCGGCCCGCACAGATGCCTTGGCCAATTCGGTAATCGGCAGGGTCGATGTGTTGGTGGCAAAGATGCAGTCGTCACCCACAATCGCCTCAACCTTCTTGGTCATCTCGGCCTTGACGCCAACGTCCTCGAACACCGCCTCAACGATTAGATCGCAGCCCTTAAGCGCTTCTAGATCGGTGGTGGCCGTAATCATACCAAGCACTTTTTCCTTCTTCTCCACGCTCGCCTTTTTGCGGGCAATTCCCTTGTCCATATAATCAGCTGTGTAGGATCTACCTTTGTCAGCAGCGGCCTGTTCGCGGTCGATCAACACAACCTCAATACCTGCCAACGCCGACACCAGCGAAATACCGGCACCCATCATGCCCGCGCCCAAGACACCGACTTTTTTGACAGTCTGATCGGCCACATCGGGTCGGTTCGCGCCCTTTTCCAAGGCTTCTTTGTTAATAAACAAGGACCGGATCATTGCCTCAGAACTTGGGTTCATTAGCACATTGGTGAACCAGCGCGCCTCGATTTTAAGCGCCGTGTCGAACGGCACCATCGCGCCCTCATAGACCGCTGACAGCAATGCCTTGGCAGCAGGATACACACCTTGCGTCTTGCCGTTCACCATCGCGGACGCACCTACGAAGGTCATAAAACCCGCCGAGTGATACGGTTCGCCACCCGGCATTTTGTAGCCTTTTTCGTCCCAGGGTTTGACGATCTTTGGTTCGGACAACACCCAAGCCTTGGCAATTGCCATCAGCTCACCCGCTGGGACAACTTCATCTACAACACCAGCCTGCATTGCTTTTTTGGGGTCGTTCATTTTGCCTTCAAGCAGCAGTGGTGACGCCATCATCGCGCCCATCTTGCGCACCAGACGGGTCGTTCCTCCCATGCCTGGAAAAATACCGACCATGATCTCGGGCAGGCCGATCTTCGCTTTTGGATTGTCGGCTACAAAAATGCGGTGACAGGCCAGTGGAATTTCCAGACCAATACCAAGTGCTGTGCCGGGCAGGGCAGCCGCAATCGGCTTGCCGCCCTTGTTGGTTTTAGGGTCCATGCCAGCGCGTTCAATCTTGCGCAGGATAGCGTGTGATTTCATCAAGCCGTCCATCAGGCCCTTTGCCGGATTATCACCCGCAGCCGCCTTCATCTTGGCGATAATGTTAAGATCCATTCCGCCCGCAAAGGTGTCCTTGCCGGACGTGATGACCACGCCCTTAACGCTGTCGTCTGCAAGTGCAGCATCAACGCAAGTGTCCAGATCATCCCACCCTTCAAGGCTCAGGACGTTCATGGACTTTCCAACGACATCCCAAGTGATAATCGCAACGCCATCGGCGTCTGTTTTCATAGTAAAATCAGCCATGTCGTTGCTCCTTACACCCGTTCAATAATAGTCGCCGCACCCATGCCGGATGCGATGCACAAGGTGGCGAGGCCGACCTCTTTGTCAGAACGCTCAAGCTCATCCAGCAGGGTGCCAATGATAATCGCACCCGTAGCCCCCAATGGATGGCCCATGGCGATAGACCCGCCATTCACGTTGACCACCGAATGATCAACGTTGAACGCCTGCATGAACCGCAACACGACGCTTGAAAACGCCTCATTGACTTCAAACAGATCGATATCCTTAATATTCATTCCCGCATCGCTCAGGATTTTGTGCGTCACAGGAACCGGACCCGTCAGCATGATTGTTGGATCAGTGCCAATTTTCGCAGTTTGGCGAATACGCGCCCGCGGCGTCAGACCATGTTTGATGCCATACTCTTTGGACCCGATCAAAACGCCTGCCGCGCCGTCCACGATCCCCGAACTGTTGCCGGCGGTGTGGATGTGGTTGATCCGCTCAAGGTGCGGATATCTCATCAGTGCAACCTTGTCGAAACCGGGCATGACTTCGCCCATCGCTTGGAAAGCTGCATTCAGCGCGCCCAAAGATTGCATGTCGGTCTGCGGGCGCATGTATTCGTCTGTGTCCAGAATAGTCAGGCCGTTCTGATCCTTCACAGGCACAATAGACTTGCTGAAATGGCCTGCGTCCCACGCGGCTTTGGCGCGGCGCTGTGATTCAACAGCCAGCGCGTCGGCATCATCGCGTGAGAACCCGTATTCGGTGGCTATAATGTCAGCCGAAATGCCCTGAGGCACAAAATAGGTGTCCATTGCGATGGATGGATCAACGGCAATCGCCGCCCCGTCACTGCCCATCGGGACGCGGCCCATCATTTCTACGCCACCAGCGATATAGGCTTCGCCTGCGCCACCTTTGATCTGGTTTGCGGCAAGGTTCACTGCTTCCATCCCAGACGCACAAAAACGGTTGATCGCGAGACCGGGAATGGATTGATCCAAATTGGACGCAAGCACGGCAGTCCGCGCAAGGCAGCCGCCCTGTTCTTTGACTTGGGTGACATTGCCCCAAATCACATCCTCAACGGCGTGGCCTTCCAGATTGTTGCGATCTTTCAGGGCGTTCAAAACACCTGCCGACAGCCGCGCGGCCGTCACTTCGTGCAGGGACCCGTCTTTGCGGCCCTTGCCGCGCGGTGTGCGGATCGCGTCGTAGATATATGCGTCAGTCATGTCGTCTCCTTAGCTGCGATCTGTGGGGCTGCCGGGCATCAGATCATAGGGGTGTTTCCAACCTTTGGTGCCCTCAATGCGGGTCATCCAAGCGTCGATGTGGGGGGATTCTGTACGGTTGAACCCGAAAGGTTCGGGGTAAAACAAATAGCCAGCACAGGCGATGTCCGCGATGCTGAGTGCGTCACCGGCGAGGTACGGCGTCTCTTCCAACTGGGTTTCCATGATCTTCAATGCAGATGTAAGGCGCATCAGCAAGAACGCATTTACCTCCGCGTTTTGCTTTTCTTCGGGCAAGAAGTT
This sequence comes from Octadecabacter antarcticus 307, assembly GCF_000155675.2. Classification (GTDB taxonomy): domain Bacteria; phylum Pseudomonadota; class Alphaproteobacteria; order Rhodobacterales; family Rhodobacteraceae; genus Octadecabacter; species Octadecabacter antarcticus. Next base: position 3,634,216 of record NC_020911.1, on the reverse strand, counting down.
GGTGTTGAAACGCAATGTTCCTGCAACGCCGCTGACTTTGTGATTGTCAAAAAACATCCAGCGCAGAATATCGCGCCGTTCAGCTGCGGATCGCCCGCCAAGCTTGCCTGTCTTGGATGAAACATAATCCTGAATAACACCTGATTGCGTCAGGATCAGATCGCCGTCTTCCATCACCGGCACTTCGCCCATGACGTTCATCGCGCGAAATTCAGGAGCGCGGGTCGCGCCGTTAAAAAAATCTACGTAAATTGGCTCCCACTCTGCCTCTGACAATTCCAATGTCAGTGCCGCCTTGTAGGCGTTTCCGCTTTCGCCAAAACAATGTAATTTGATCATGGAGTGCCCCCTCCCAAGGGATGCGCCTTTGGTTGGCGACGGATTTGAGTTGTACATGCCAAGATGAAGATGAGCAGTATCTCGTTTCTAAAGGGCAGCATTTTAACGAACAATTAAGGTTAATGGCCCAGTGTCAAAGGGCGTCGATAGCTGGAGAGTGAAGCGACGTCCAAGGTGAAGCCCCGGTCTGTCGTGCAGCGCTCCTCAAACGGAGAACACGCGGCAGTCGGGGTGGAGCACATCTTGCGCTTCATCTTGGCAGATACAACTCTCCCCGAAGGGTCGGGTTGCAACATGCTCTTGCGTCATTTCTTGCGCTCCTCCAATTCGGAATTGAAAATCCGCAGCCGGTGGCCAAACGTGTCTTCGTCAATCACACTGTCGAAGTTTTCGAACAGGAATGACAGCGCCTCACCTTCATCCAGCCCCGCGTCTTTGGCAAAGCGTTTAAGACGGCGGTACCCGTCTTCGGTCATGGCCACCGGAAAGCGACGGGTAAGGCGGAAACGTTTTGGCATGTGACCTCTGATATAGGGGTTGGAGCGGGCGGGGTTAACCCGCACCCACTTTAAAAGTTTGCAGCGTCCAGCGCCATCACCGTGTCGCCGCCGGTGTTGATCCGCGCGAGGTGCATCTTTGTGGCTGGCAATTGGCGCGCCATGTAATAGCGCCCTGTGGCGATTTTGCTGTTGTGGAAATCGGTGTCAGTATCCCCCGCAGCCAAAGCATCAATCGACGCACGCCCCATCTTTGCCCACATCAAACCTAGGCAGACATGGCCCATCATGTGCATGAAATCATATGATCCCGATAGCGCATCGTTAGGATTTTTCATATTCTGCATGAAATACATGCCTGCGGCTTGCAGATCCTTAGACGCAGCTTTCAGCGGCTCTAGAAAATCTGCCTCGAACGCCGCGTCGCCTTTGTTGTCCGCGATGTAGGTTTTGATCATCTCGAAGAACGCCATGACGGTTTTGCCGCCGTTCAGCCCCAATTTGCGACCGACCAGATCAAGCGCCTGAATGCCATTGGTGCCCTCATAGATCATCGTAATACGCGCATCGCGGACGAACTGCTCTAAGCCCCATTCTCGGGTAAAGCCCGATCCACCAAGGGTCTGTTGCGCCAGCACGCAGGTTTCGAACCCCTTGTCGGTCAGGAAACCTTTGATCACAGGCGTCATTAGTGAAATTAGCGCTTCGGCGTCCTCATCACCGTTCTTGTGGCTGCGGTCCATCAATGTGGCGCCCCAATAGGTCAATGCCCGTGCACCTTCGACGAACGACTTCTGGTCCATCAGGTTGCGGCGCACGTCGGGGTGCACGATGATTGGATCGGCAGGTTTGTCGGGCTCTTCAACGCCCGTCACAGCGCGACCCTGCAAACGGTCCCGCGCAAATCCCAGCGCATTTTCATAGGCTACAGCACCTTGTGCATAGCCTTGCAGGCCGACACCCAAACGCGCCTCGTTCATCATCGTGAACATGGCGCGCATGCCTTTGTGCATTTCACCGATCAGGTATCCGGTGGCGCCGTCATAGTTCATTACACAGGTCGCGTTGCCGTGGATGCCCATCTTTTCTTCTAAGCCACCGCACGACAGCGCATTGCGCGTCCCCAATGACCCGTCTGCGTTGACAATGAACTTTGGTACGATGAACAACGAGATACCTTTCACGCCATCCGGACCACCGGGGATTTTTGCCAGCACAAGGTGGATTATGTTTTCTGACAGGTCATGCTCACCCGCCGAAATCCAGATTTTCTGGCCAGAAACCTTATACGATCCATCATCTTGCGGTTCCGCCTTGGTGCGCATCAAGCCAAGGTCGGTACCGCAATGGGGTTCGGTCAGGTTCATCGTACCGGACCATTCGCCCGTCGCCATTTTTGGTAGATACATCGCTTTTTGTGCGTCTGTACCATGGGTGACAATCGCGGAAATATTGCCGTGCGTCAGGCCAGGATACATGTTGAACGCCATGTTCGCAGACACCATCGGCTCCATCGCGGCCGTGTGCATGACGTAGGGAAGCCCTTGGCCGCCGTATTCTTCGGCCAGATCCATCGCCATCCAGCCGCCCTCGGACATTTTGTCGTAGGCTGCTTTGAAGCCGTCCGGCGTGCGCACGACACCATTTTCCAAGCTACAGCCCTGTTTGTCGCCCACCGCGTTCAAGGGGACCAAAACTTCGCTGGCCAGTTTGCCCGCCTCACTCAAAACTGCATCAGTGAAATCACGATCAAGATCCGCATACCCCGGAATATCCATTTCGGAGATATTCAGAACGTTATGCAGGATGAACTGTTGGTCCTTGGTGGGGGCGGTGTAGCTGGGCATTGATGGCTCTCTTCGTGATTATGTGTGGTGGGTCCGGCGGCCGCTTTAGCTTGCGATTGCCGGTATGGGTTCAAGTTTAGCCAGCCGCGCGGCGCCCCAATCCATTTGGGCCTTCAACTCTGCGATAGCTTCGTCAAGTTCGGCACGCTGTTCTTGCATGTCGCTCAGGTGCTTTTGCGCTAGAACGAACGTCTCACGCAGTTGGATTTCTTGGCTGTCGTCCATGTGGTACAAATCAAGCAGCTGGCGGATTTCTTCGAGGCTGAAGCCAAAGCGCTTTCCGCGCAAAATCAGCTTAAGCCGTGCGCGGTCGCGCTTGCCGTATAGTCGTTTCTGGCCTTCACGTTTGGGGAACAGCAATTCCTTGGCCTCGTAGAAACGAAGCGTCCGTGGCGTAACTGAAAATTCCTCGCACATCTGGCGAATTGTCATGGTCTGTTCCGTCATTTCAGTGTCCTCGATGCGTTTCGTGTAACCCGCAGGTGAGGCGTTAATTCCTACCCTACAAGCAAAGGTGACGTAAACGTAAACGTAACGCCGCGTCAAAACGAAGTTTACGAAAGGTCAGCAAAGAAATAGCACGCGTTTACACAATAATCTAAGTGAGAAGAATACAGAAAAGTCCCCCACTACCCTTAATTTATTGGATTTTCGGGTAGTTAATTCCATACTTTCGGATTTGCGCCAAGGCGGGTGCATAATACAAGCACACGCGACTTGGCAGCTAGTGGCGCTAAATTCCTGTCGTTTTGGCTGCGTAAGTGGGTAGGGATGCGCCGATTTTGCCATCGCTATGCTGCACTCAGCCGCCAGCCGAGATCTTTACCCGAGCGTTTTCGCCGTCGCGTCGCGCATCTCTTTCAGCTCCGCCAAGGTTTCGTCCAACTGGTTGCGCTGGTCTTCGAGTTCGCCCAACTGGCGATCCGCCAATTCAAGCCACGTTTTCATCTGTGCTTCGTCGCCCTCGTGTTCACGGATCATCAGCCATTGGCGAATGTCCTCAAGCGGAAAGCCGAATTTGCGCCCGCGCATCACCAACGTCATCCGCGCCAGTTCTTTGGCGCCATAAAACCGCGAACGACCGATGCGTTCCGGCGATAGCAGTTCAATGTATTCGTAATAACGTAACGTGCGCGGGGTCACGTCGTACTTGGCGCACATTTCTTTAAAACTTAGACGCGGTTCGGTCATGGGGTGCCTCCCTTACTTAGCAATAACCCTACGACGCCGCGCCGCGCGGGGCAACGGCACCGATGCTATGACAATTGACACTTGTGCATTGGTCAGGGGCAGGGTTCAACGGGGTCATGACCAGCGAACGCCAAACCAAAATCGCCGCCCAGTTTATCGCAGCATTGCCGCATGCCAGAGCGCTGGGCATGACTTTAACAGAGATCGGCAACGGCCATGCCACCATCACGATGCCATATGATGAACGGCTCGTGGGTGATCCCGAAACCGGTGTGATCCACGGTGGTGCAGTGTCAGCGTTGCTTGATACCTGCGGCGGGGCTGCCGTGATGGTGCATGACAGCTTGCCGGTTGGGACCGCGACGCTTGATCTGCGGATTGATTACATGCGCGCCGCCAAACCGGGCGATACAATCACCGCGCGGGCCGAATGTTACCATGTCACCCGATCTGTGGCGTTTGTCCGCGCCACCGCGATGGACGCCAATACCGACCGCCCTGTGGCGACCGCGACGGGTGCCTTTACGATCCATACGGCCAGCACTGAAGACAAAGTCGATACCAAAACTGGGGGTGACACATGAAGCGCCCCGAACCTGTGCAGGTCGTCAAGCAACGCCGCGACGCCGCACTGCAATCACTTATCCAGAGGGTGCCCTACATTCAGTTTATGGGCATCCGGTTTGATCGGCGCGGCGATGAATTGACTGGCGTAATGCCCTATCAAGACATGCTGATCGGCAACCCGATGTTGCCCGCCTTGCACGGCGGTGCGACGTCTGCCTTTCTGGAAACGACCGCGATCATCGAACTGTCGTGGGCGATGATGTGGGACCGCATGGAAGCGGGTGAAGATGTCGCCAATTTGCGCCTCCCCAAAACCATTGATTTCACCGTTGATTATCTGCGCACGGGCCTGCCGCGTGATGCCTACGCGCGCGCCACGATAAACCGTTCCGGTCGCCGCTATGCCTCTGTGCATGTGGAAGCATGGCAAGACAACCGCACACGGATGTTTGCACAGGCCACGGGGCACTTCCTGATGCCTCAAAAAGATGGCTGACCTTACTCACCGCCGCATCCTGCATGTCGCGGTGCCAGTGGTTCTGGCCAATATCACCGTTCCACTACTCGGCCTTGTGGATACGGGGGTCATTGGTCAATTGGGTCTCGCTGCACCCATCGGGGCTGTCGGTATCGGCGCGATCATCCTCACCGCGCTCTATTGGATTTTTGGCTTTCTGCGTATGGGCACCACTGGCTTTGCCGCACAAGCAATCGGGGCTGGGGACTCGGGCGAAGCGTCGATCATCCTGATCCGAGCGCTGGGCATCGCCGCACTGGGCGGTCTTTCCATTGTTGTCTTGCAATCACCACTGTTCGCACTGGGCTTTTGGCTGTCGCCTGCCAGTAGCGAGGTCGAAACCCTCGCGCGCAGTTACATGGGGCTGCGTGTGTGGTCCGCGCCATTCCTGATCGCGACCTTCGCCATAACAGGCTGGCTGGTTGCCGCGGAACGCACCCGCGATATTCTGGTCATCCAATTGGCGATGAACGGCATGAATATTGGTCTTGATCTACTGTTCGTTCCAGTTTTCGGTTGGGGCGTGCAGGGCGTCGCTGCTGCCACGGTCATTGCCGAAATCTCTGGCTGCGTCCTTGGCCTTTGGTACTGTCGCGCGGCGTTCACCGCCGCCCCGTGGAGCGCCAGTTCTAACGCTTGGGCGCGCCTGCTGGACCCCGTCAAACTCAAACGCTTCGCCTCAGTGAACATAGACATCCTGATCCGCTCCTTGTTGTTGCAAGCGATCTTCATGTCGTTCCTGTTCTTTGGCGCAGCTTACGGTGACACACGGCTCGCGGCCAATCATATCCTGCTGCAATTTGTGTCCGTCACCGCTTACGCGATGGACGGTTTTGCCTTTGCCGCTGAATCCCTCGTCGGCCAAGCGCTGGGCGCACGCCGCCGCTCCGCCTTTCGCCGTGCAACGCTGATGGTGTCGCTTTGGTGCTTTGGTACTGGTGCACTCCTCGCGCTTGTCTTTGCCCTGTTCGGCGGCGCAATCATTGATGCCATGACGACCGCACCCGACGTGCGCGGTGCCGCACGCGACTACTTGATCTATATGGCTCTAACGCCGCTGATCTCCGCCGCACCGTTTATGCTGGATGGCATTTTCATCGGCGCAACCCGGACCCGCGATATGCGCAATATGATGGTGATCTCCACAGCGATCTATTTCGCCACCGCCTTAACGCTGATGCCAATCGCCGGCAATCACGGCTTCTGGATCGCACTTTTGATCAGCTTTGTGGTGCGGGGCGCAACATTGGCTGCGAAATACCCCGCCTTAGAACAAAGCATCGATTCTTAACCCTGTCTTTGTCTTGGAAAATATCCCGGGGAGTCCGAAGGACGGGGCAGAGCCCCTAGACGATATCCAAAACCGCCTCCGGTGGCCGCCCAATTGCCGCCCGCCCGTCCATCATCACAATAGGGCGCTCAATCAGGATCGGATGGGCAATCATCGCGTCGATCAGCTCTGCTTCACCCACCGCGCCCAAATCCAACTCACGAAACACCTTTTCACCCTTGCGCATCATCGCGTCGGCTGTGACGCCAAGGGCGTTGCGCACGGCTACAATCTCCGCCTCACTAGGCGCATCAACCAGATACAACCGCACCGCGGGTTGCAAACCACGCATCTGCAACAGAGCCAAAGTCTCACGCGACTTGGTGCAGCGCGGGTTGTGCCAGATGGTCAGCTGTGTTGGCATCATAGCCAATCCTCGCGCCCCGTTGCGACCGCGTCAGTGACGTTTGCAAATCCATCGCGTTTCAACAAATCATCCAGTCCCCGCGCAATTTCGGACGCCAGCGAAATACCGCCAAATACCAACGCTGTATAAAGCTGCACAGCAGACGCCCCCGCGCGGATCTTGGCATAGGCTTGCGCAGCCGAGCCGACGCCACCAACCCCGATCAATGGAATATCCGTCAAGGTGGACAGCTTCGCCAACACGCGCGTTGATCGCTCAAATAGCGGTTGACCGGACAACCCGCCGCCCTCGCCTTTGTGCCCACTCACCAACCCGTCCCGCGCCAATGTCGTGTTTGTTGCGATGATGGCTGCAACGCCGGAAGCTGCGGCGACGTCCGCGATATCCGCCAAGTCTGCATCGCTCAAATCTGGCGCGATTTTCAGGAACACGGGTATGCTGGCCACATTGGCTGCCATCACCCCGCCCAGCAACGCCTCTAATGCACCCTTGCCCTGCAAATCGCGCAGGTGTTCGGTGTTGGGGGACGACACATTCACAGTTGCGAAATCCACATGGGCGCCGCAATGGGTCAGTACGGATGCAAAATCTGCCGCGCGGTCACCGCTGGTTTTATTCGCCCCAAGGTTCAGCCCGACGATGCGCCCGGCTGGACGCGCGGCCAATCGCGGCCCGATCGCCACCATACCTTGATTGTTAAAGCCGAAGCGATTGATCGCCGCCTCGTCTTGCGTCAGGCGGAACAGACGCGGGCGGGGGTTCCCCTCCTGAGGGAGGGGGGTCGCCGCCCCCACCTCTATAAATCCGAACCCTGTTCGCGAAAGGGCGTGCAGGCTTTCGGCGTTCTTGTCAAAACCTGCCGCCAATCCCACGGGATTGGGCAATTCCAACCCTGCAACGCGGCAGCGCAATCTATCAGACGACACAGGCCCAACGCGGGGCCCAAGCCCTGCGTTCAGCGCCTTTAATGCCAGACCATGCGCGCGCTCGGGGTCAAACCCGCGCAAAACCCGCAACCCGATCCCTTCAAGCACGTTCATGTCAGATCAAGCAGATGGCGTCCGTCAACCAGTGGCATCGGACGCACCCAAACCAGTTCAGATCGCAACACGGGCCGTGCGTAGATATGGGGGAAATCCTGCCCACCGCGTGACGGCTCCCAGACCAGATCGGCCCCGTAGGTGGCGCCATCAAGGGCGACCAGCATTAAGCCCTCGACGCTTTTGAAATGCTTGTCGGCGGTCTCTTGCAGCTGTTGCGCAGTAGACGTGTGCACATAGCCGTCGGCCAAATCTATCGGTGCTCCGGCGAAGCTGCCCGTTGCGTCCAAAGTGGCCCATTGTTCAGCGGTAAGTATTTTATAAATCAACATTTGTTTGAAGTGGCGCGACATTAGGCAAACGTCAAGTGTCATGCACCCGTCATGGGCCCATCACGGGACTGTAACAGGGCGACGTTACGCCACCCGTGCGGCTTGTCTTTGACTCTGTCGCCCGACTGAGGGCAAGCTGTAACCAGAATACCGTGACAAAACCAAATGGGGGCTATTATGCTTACACGACTTCTTACAACGTCAGCCGCGATCACGATGATTGCAGGCGCAGCGGCGGCAGATTATTCGTTGACAATCCTGCACACCAACGATTTTCACGCGCGGTTTGAACCGATCAGCAAATATGATTCCGGCTGTAGCGCTGAAGACAACGACGCTGGCGACTGTTTCGGCGGCACGGCCCGTATGGTCAATATGGTGGCTGATGCGCGCGCGCGCTCCAACAACTCCATCCTCGTGGATGGGGGCGACCAGTTCCAAGGCACGCTGTTCTATACCTATTACAAAGGCGCGATGGCCGCTGAATTCATGAACCTGCTGAACTACACAGCCATGACCGTCGGCAACCACGAATTTGACGATGGCCCCGAGGTTCTGCGCGGATTTGTCGATACGGTGAATTTCCCGGTGCTGATGTCTAATGCCGATATTTCCGGTGAGCCACTGTTGAACGACGCGATCGAGAAATCGACGATCATCGAACAGGGCGGCGATCGCATTGGCCTGATCGGTCTGACACCTGAAAACACGGACGAGCTTGCCTCGCCCGGGCCTAACGTCACGTTCCTGCCCGCCATTGCGTCCGTGCAGGCCGAGGTCGATCGTTTGACCGCCGAAGGTGTGACAAAAATCATCGTGCTCAGCCACTCGGGCTACAATGCCGACCTTGAAATCGCGGCGGCGACAACGGGCGTTGACGTGATCGTTGGCGGACACTCTAACACGTTGCTCGGTGACGACGAAGACGCGGCAGGTCCATACCCCACAATGGTTGGCGACACCGCGATCGTGCAGGCCTACGCTTACGGTAAATTCTTGGGCGAGTTGAATGTGACGTTTGACGACATGGGCGTCATTACTGAAGCCTCAGGTTCGCCATTGTTGATCGACGGCACCATCCCCGAAGATGAAACCGTCAAGGCACGCATTGCTGAACTGGCCATCCCGCTGGATGAAATCCGCAACGAGGTCGTGGCCGAAGCCGCTGACGTTCTGACCGGTGATCGTGCTGTATGTCGTGCGATGGAATGTTCCATGGGCAACCTGATTGCTGACGCGATGCTGGCCCGCGTGGCCGATCAAGACATTGATATCGCGCTGCAAAACTCTGGTGGTATCCGTGCGGACATCGATGGTGGTGAAATTACCAAAGGCGAAGTCCTGACCGTGCTGCCTTTCCAGAACACGCTGTCCACGTTCTTCATTACTGGCGAGACACTGTTAGCGACGCTTGAAAACGCTGCGTCCCAGCACGAAGACGGTGCAGGCCGGTTCTTGCAGGTGGCGGGCATGTCCTACTCCGTTGATGTGAGCATGGAACCCGGTTCGCGTATTTCCGACGTAATGATCGGTGGCGAGCCGCTGGATATGGCCAAGCAATACGGCGCTGTGTCCAACAACTTTGTGCGCAATGGCGGTGACGGGTTTTCCATGTTGCGTGACGCGAAAAATGCCTATGATTTCGGGCCCGATCTGGCGGATGTCACGTCTGAATACCTGCGCGACAACTCGCCGTACCAGCCCTATACGGATGGTCGCATCAACATGAAGTAAGGGGCCGCAGCCTCTATGTCTTAGCCCCGTCACGCGCAATCGTTGACGCATTCCGGCTTTTGGGACACATAGAGGCTTTCGCGATTTATTTCGCGGGGGCCTCTTGATTGAGAAAGCCATTACCGTGTCTCGAACTTTCTCCAAAGCGGTGTGCCGTGGAACAACCAAGGTCGATAAAAGATCCTGCGTGGATCAGGTGCCTTGTTCTTTGGATTGTCGGCACCCAGCCGCATCGCCGGGGTCCGCATTACCGGCGCGGCGGTTCGCCGCTTCGGGACTTTCAGGGATTTGGACGATCCAGGAACCCGCACTGTAGAGACACCTTGGGCCACCTCGGTTGTGCCCTGCCCCGACGACCCAGACGCTACATACTGCCGTGTCTCGAACCAGTTGTAATACACGCGATAGATATTGAGCAGGGCGACCAAGATAGCAGGATTAAATACTGCGCCGTTTATGTAGCTGGGACCGTTTCGACTGCCGCGCCCACCTGCCCGCGCGGTTGGACTGATCCGGCTCCGCACAGAGTTCATAAAAGCGGTTCATACAGGCTGGATTGTGGTGTTCAACACACGACGAGCGAGCGCCTCCCTTAGATCGTCATCAGCTATCTTTTGATCGAAGCCTACCGATTTCAAACGCTTTCGCTATTTTGACCGGAGCACTGGAAAGCCCACCGTCTTTTCGGTCTCACCGTAATGCTGGACAGGCGAGCTGGCCCAGAACTGTGGGAACTGGGCAGATTGAAAGTTGGCGATCGGAAAAGGATGCACCGCGTCCTGGCTATCAGTCTTCACTGCTGGCATTAGCCCTGCTGCGCAGAACCGTCTCAATAGCTCCCATCTCGGAAGCTCTTCGCCTACAATCCGCGTCTGAATCTCACCAAACTCCTCGAACGCCTTTTCGAATTTTTTGATACGGCTTTGGTTCGTTGGCGTAGAAGCTTCCTTGTCGAAGGACATCACAAACCATTCGAACTTGTCCTCCCTAATCAAGTCTCGGAAAATGTGAGGGACAACTCGCACCATCGCAGCTTCTTGTTCGCCAACCAGGGTAATCTTGCCATCTGGCAGCATCTTTCGCAGGCACGCAAGGTGCGCAGCCTTTGTATAGGTCTGTTTAACGACTACCCCCTTGAAACTGCCGCGGTGATCGCGGTTGGTATCTACAAGGCCGAAGTATCCGTTGCGGATCTCATTGAGAACCCGGCGTCGCGCACCTGATTCCCAAAGACCTTGCTGAACATCATCGGGCAGATCAATGCCGCAAGAAATGTCTTCCTCATAGGCCTTCTTCAACTTTTCCTCAAAAACCCGCCAGCTACTATCGGCGCTGGCAAAGAACGCGGCCTCATCAAACCTACCGCTCGGCCTTTGGAAGTGAAGCAATGGGGCGCTCACGACCTTGCCAGACTTCTGGGTGTATTGTTTACGGATATTGCGGGGCTGGCCGGCAACATCGAGGTAGTGCTCTTCGAAGAAAGCAGCAGGATCGACACGCGGGTCGAAGTTGGCATCAATCCGGAAGACATATCCACTGCGGATGTCTGCGCTGACCGAGCAGTGAAGAGGCGTCAGGCGGCGATCAAACCGACTTTCCCAGTTTACTGAAATGACCACATCATCGTGCGCGATGCGCATATGGCTGAACCGGTCGGATGCGTCTTCCTTAGCTTTCCAATCTTGCAGTTTCGCGCGCTCAAACGCGAGCAGGATCTTTTCCAAAAAGAAAATACGACTGTAAATACGGCTCACACCGCATTTCTTGCCCGTATCGGGGTCCGACAAAAGGCGTTGGAGGTCGTTGATACTTGCGCCATTGACCAACTCCCTGAGCAGGCGCACCATTATCGCTCTTCTTCTTTTGTGCCTGATGGTCCAGGGAAACGGAGATACGCGCACCGGGCTGCCCTTTACAGGGTTTATGAATGATCCGGAATCCAGAAGGCTTCGGCCGCTTCCCTCTACGCGCGGGCGCGAGTTTGCCGTGCGTTCCATTGAAGATAAACTCGTCCGGTGCATCCAGATACCGAGCGCCACAACACCCACAGACTGGCCCTTCAAGTAGTCCATTCTGTGTCATCAGCCTGTCGATTTCGTCGAGGAGATGTTCATTCGAGAAAATATTAAACGATACCTCGCAGGTTCGGTTTCCCTTTTGATGATGGCAAATGAGATTTCTCCCGTCATCCCAAGCGTGCGGATCGCCCTGATACTCGAAAACCTGGGATACCCTCGACGCCTTATCATCACCGTCGAGCGTGTATATGCCTTTGCCAGTCGCAAGGGCTGGCAGCTTTATTGATGCGAGAAGTTTGCGTTGAGTAGCATTGCGGCCCTTGAAGGTGGGTAGCGAAAAATCCGGAGCAACACCGTCGTTGTCGCAATCGACATCACCACAAGTATTGAGGTTGATTTCTTCGGACACTGCGGGATAAACTTCACGCAAGTTTAGTTTTGGAACACTCTTGACCATCAGATTTCCTATCTGTCGTTTCGTCAAGATGGCCTCCAAAGCCGAAAGAGATGTTGGTCGTTTCGGATGAAACGGAAACCTTTCGGACATTTTTTGCAATGTGTGGTCGCGGGACACTTCTCCCGCAACTCTTAGTATCTCCTATCTCTAAATGATCTGTAAAATCAAACGCCTACCAAGCAAAAACTTGGTAGGCGTCAGTTCTGTGTCCCAAAAGCCGGAATGCGTCACCAGTCAGCGGGGGCGGGGTTTTTCTTTGCTCATGTCCCACGTCCTGGCTATGATTGGCCCCATGGCCCACCCCCTCGAAGATCTCATTGATGCCCGCATCCGCGCTGCCAAACAGGACGGCGCGTTTGACGATCTGGCAGGGCGGGGCAAACCGCTCCCGCCCGATGACGACCCCGAAAACGCCTTGCTTAACCGTCCGATGCGCGAAAACGGCGCCGTGCTGGAATTCGTATCGCTATCGCGTGAACTTGAACGGCTGCGCGGCGAACTGGCGGGGGTTACAGATGGGGCAAAACGCGCAGATATCCATAAGAACATGTCACTGATGGACGCCAGGATCGACTTTGCACGCAAGGCTTATCGCAGATGATGGGGCAATAAAAGATGTGTGGACGCATGGCCATAACACTGCCGCACGATGCCATGTCGCAGATGTTTGCAGCTGGCCCCGCAAACGATCTGCCCGAGGTGCCGAATTTCAATGTCTGTCCGACAGATCAGGTGGCGGTGATCACCAGTACAGATGGCGCGCGGCAGTATCGCCCGATGCGCTGGGGATTTATTCCGCATTGGTACAACAAGGCGAATGGTGGCCCGCTGCTGATCAATGCCCGCGCCGAAACCATCTCTGAAAAGCCAGCGTTCAAGGCAGCGTGCCGGACCCGCCGTTGCATCGTCCCCGTGTCAGGGTTTTACGAATGGACAAGGTTGGAAGACGGCACGAAATTGCCGTGGTATATCCAGCGCAGCGACGGCGCGTCGATTGCATTTGGCGCGATTTGGCAGGACTGGGGTGATTTGGGTAGCACGGCTGCCATCGTTACCACGGGTGCAAACGACGCTATGGGCAAAATCCATCACCGCATCCCCGTGATTCTTGAACCCGATGACTGGGCGCTTTGGCTTGGCGAAGATGGCAAGGGGGCCGCGACGCTGATGCAGGCCACGGGCGAGGACACGTTGAAATTTCACCGCGTGGAAAGGGCAATCAATTCCAACCGCGCGTCTGGGCCGGAATTGATCGACCCTCTGGATGTTTGAGCCAGATGTTGCGGCAGATGTTTATTTGCTTGGGATTGATCCGGTTTGGCGGCCCTCTAGTCGGCGATTTCCAACCGTGCGCGGCCATTTTCCTGGGCTCTGTAAAGCGCCTTATCAGCAGTGATCAAAGCCGCGTCTAGATCGCCATCTTTGGCTATTTCACACGCCCCGACGGATACTGTAACGGTCGGATGCTGAAGGTCGTCCCCCGAATTGAGAGGGGCCGCATTAAAAGGAAATGGCTGCAATAATTTGGATGTAAGATAACTTTTCCTCCCCGCCCAACCGCCCAACTGCCCAACCGACCGACGAGATCGTCAGATCGGATTGATCTTGCCAAAATATGACTGAGACTTTTGAGGCATTCATCGCCGACAGCATGGCCCCAAGTATCATTCACTTTCTTGAAATGCTCGATGTCCAATATCATCAGCACAGAGAAAGTGGACTTGTCACGCTTACGTTCCGGTCTCTGAACTCTTTTATGCGGCCTTTCGTTCAAATGCCAAGGGGCTTTTACCACCTAGCGACGAGTGCCTGCGCCTTGGATTATAAAATCCGTTGATATACTGGAATATAGCACCTTCTGCCTGACGGCGTGTATCCCATCGGTTACGCCAGATCAGCTCAGCCTTGATGGATTTAAAGAACGTCTCAACCATAGAGTTATCATAACAATTTCCCTTGCCGCTCATCGAGATCTTGAAGCCGTGCTTGGACAGGCGCTTCTGATACTCATTTGAGCAATATTGCGAACCACGATCCGTATGGTGAATGCAATCCTCCGGTGGTTGGCGCAAAGCAACGGCCATATCTAACGCCCGGATTGCCAGATCCTTCTTCATGCGGTTACTGACAGCCCAGCCGATGACGCGGCGAGAATACAGGTCAAGGATGACGGCAAGATACAGCCAGCCCTCACTTGTCCAGATGTAGCTGATGTCGCCAGCCCATTTCTGATTGGGGCCAGTCGCTGAGAAATCTTGATCCAACAGATTTGGTGCGATGTTGAACGTGTGGTTGCTGTCCGTTGTCGCCTTGTACTTCTGGGTTCTGATGATCTTGATGCCATTCTCGCCCATCAGACGTCCGACCCTACGATGGCCCACCTTCAATCCCAATTCTTGCAGTTCCTCGGTCATCCGAGGCCGCCCATAGCTTTGCAGGCTTAAGCGATGCTGTTCACGGATATGAGCTAGGATCACCATATCATCTCGTTGTCGCTGGCTCATCGGGCGAACCCGCCACGCGCGGAAACCACGTGATGTGACCCGCATAACGCGGCACAGAAACTCAACTGGCCATTCTTCTTTCCAGACGTCGATGAAAGCAAACCTCACCGGCTTTGGCCTGCAAAGAAGATCGCCGCCTTTTTTAACACTTCCCTCTCCTCGCGCAGCAGACGGACTTCCTTGCGAAGCCGCGTGTTCTCCTTCTCAACGTCTTGATGCGGTCCTGACATCAGGTCATCGTGTTGATGCTGTTGAACCCATTTGTTCAGCGTCGAAAGCCCAACCCCTAAATCTGATGAAAGTTGAGGCCGCGTTAACCCACTCGTCGTCGCCATGCGCACCGCATCACGCCGAAACTCATCTGTGTATCTCTTTGCCATTCTCTATCTCCTTCATAGCAAACATTGCTCGAAAGAGACGGGAACTAAACCGTGACAAGACCAAAGCGTCTCCGGTGACAGGCGCATGCAAAGCACGCTGCCGAGAGAGGGCTTTGATGCCAGTGCTGTCCACTGCCCAGCAGTGGTTTGCTTACCAACCATGAGAAGGGATCAAGAGGTGCGGCGGCCCCGCCGATCCTTGGTATGGAATAACAACGGACAACGTCCTTTGCCCCTCTCATTGAAACTGCGTTTCGACTGCCGGGCCGTGGCCGACACAAAGCGCTGAAATCTGGAACTCTCCAGTCCAAGCCAACCAGTTCCAACAGACTTTCCACAAACCCAGTGGTTTGCCTCAATGGCATCCCGAACAGCACTTTGATGGTCAGGCAGGTTTGTATGGCCGCATCGCTGTAGGCTTGCTGCCGCCCACGCTTACCAGAAGGTTTAACCTCCCAGACCGGATCAGACCAGAATCAAACCATAGCGTCAGTGATCCCCGGCGCTTCGGGGCGTCGTTATAATCTGACCAGTTCTTGGTCTAGTAAGTCGTAGGGGTCCAGCTGCTCATGAACGACATGCTACCACTATGGACTCACAACATGAATCCCCTCAACTGATTTGTGCAACAAAGCCGTCGCAGAGCGCAAGCTCCATGTGGCCATAAATTTATGTGCATAAAAATCTGTTTTTAAAATAATTATTCAAAAATTTAACCATTTCGTTCAAGCGAGACACTTCGTCTATTCCTAAATCTAAGCTATTGGAAAGCAAGAGTTAACTTTCCACCTACAGGATCACATACCAGATTTTATCACCGTTATCACGTCGTTTTGGCGATAAAATATCGACATAAGGTTTTGCGCGGGCTGATGCGTGAACAGATCCGCGATATCATTCGACAGTCTTGTGCCGAGATGGGCGTGCATATTGTGAAGGGTGTTCTGGCAGGTGACCACGTCCACATGTTCATATCTGTCCCGCCACAGATCGCGCTGTCGAAGGTGATGCAGCGGATCAAATGGCGCTCGTCGCGGCGGGGTCAGATGGAGTTCCCAGAGTTGCGCAAACGCTATTGGGGAAGGCGGTTTTGGGCCCGTGGATATTTCTCGACAACGTCAGGAAATGTCACCGACAATGTCATCCTGCAGTATCTGGACACATGCGACGTTCATCCTGTTAGCTCGATTGCGAAACGGCTGAACTTTTTCGAACGAGGAGTGATGATGCAAACTTTTCCACCATTCTTTAAGGCAGCAACGATACTTCTGCTTATGTCGAGTCCGGGAGCCACAGAGGACTTATCGGATTTGTGGTCCTATGGCCTTACAAGCGTGAGGACCGACGAGCCCCTGATCAAAGAAGGTGACCAGCATCGGATTGATCCTGCCGTTCTTCGATATGGATACAACGTGGCCGTCGACGCTTCTGGGCACACCCTACAGTCTACTGCTGTCCGGCTTCATGGCGGCGAGCAGCTCATGACCACCGCCAATTATCAGGAGGATGCAAGCTCTCGGGAGTTCGCAAGGATCGTCTCGATCATCGCCCCGATCCTCGATGCGATCCTATATGATTTTGAGAAGATGGAACTTAGCGATTGGCGCAAGCTTACGGAGACTCTGACGCTGAACGGGATCAAGACAACACCCGCTGCGAGCGTTGATCGAAGGTCGATCCTGTCGACCGAGCAGGTTTGGGACTACGTTCAAGCCGGACCATCAGATGGTAGCGCGGTCATGCGGTATCTGGAGGAGGCAGGGCTTGAGCTAGAGTGCTTGGCGTTCAGCAACTTCAGTTTTGTGAACCCTGAGGGCAATGACCATTGTGCTGAACATGGGTTGGCAGTGGGGTCTGGGATACGCTCGCCTTGAGGTTTTGGGCCGTTTGATAAGGTCACTGAGCATTGCTCGTGGCTCTGTCCGGGCGTCCCTCCAAGCGATCAAAGTTCTCCACGCTTGAAGTGATTTTGGCCCTGTGAACCGGCCCGGCTTTACCGGAGGGCAAAACTCTCGGAGAATTGCCCGTTATGGAACAGACACAAAAGAAGAAGACCTCGAAGCCGTATTCACCTGAGTTCCGCGAGCGTGCGGTTCGGCTGCTTATGGAACACCGCGATGAATATCAGAGCGAAGCTGCGGCGCTGACGGCGATCGCGGGTAAATTGGGTTGTTCACCGGACAGCCTTCGCGTTTGGGCCCGTCAGGTCCAGCGCGATGGCGGCGAACGGCCAGAGCCTACCAGCGCTGAGAAGGCGCGGATCAAGGAACTTGAGCGTGAGAACCGCGAACTGCGTCAAGCCAATGAGATTTTGCGTAAGGCGTCGGCGTATTTTGCACAGGCGGAGCTCGACCGCCCGTTTCGCAAATGATGGATTTCATTGCGGAAAGCCGAGAGACACTTGGGGTCGAGCCAATCTGCAGGGCGCTGCAGTTTGCCCCTTCCACTTATTATGACCGGCGCGCCATCGCGCGTGATCCTGAGCGGGCGTCAGCTCGTGCCAAGTCTGATGCCGCTCTGAGCGTCAAGATCGACGGGGCCTGGGCGGACAACTGCAAACTCTACGGGGCCCGAAAGATTTGGCATGTTCTGCGACGGGAGGGTGAGGATGTTGCCCGCTGCACTGTGGAGCGGTTGATGCGCGCCTTGGGCATCGAAGGCGTCGTTCGTGGCAAGAAGGTCATTACCACGAACCCGGACACGTCTTTGCCATGCCCCCCCCTCTCGGCAGATTTGCTTTGCAAATCGCCTGCCAGGCAATGGACGACAAGGTGAACCGCCTGTTCAAGGCGGATCGGCCAAACAAGCTGTGGGTTTCAGACTTCACTTACGTGCCCACATGGTCAGGGACAGTCTACGTCGCGTTCGTGATTGATGTCTTTGCAAGGCGGATCGTAGGCTGGCGCACATCGACATCAATGAAGACCCAATTCGTGCTCGACGCGTTGGAGCAAGCAATCTGGCAAAGAAAAACACCAGATAACAAGGCTTTGGTCCACCACTCGGACCGCGGATCACAATACCTGTCGATCAAGTATACCGAGCGCCTGGCCGAGGCCGAAATCGATCTCTCGGTCGGAACCGTCGGTGATGCCTACGACAATGCGCTGGCCGAGTGCGTCATCGGCCTCTTCAAAACCGAAGTCATCAACCAAATCGGTCCATGGAAATCGATGCGTGAGGTTGAGTGGGAAACGCTGAAATGGGTCGATTGGTATAACAACCGCCGCCTGCTCGGCCCCATCGGATACATCACACCCGCAGAAGCAGAGGAGGCGTTCTATGCAAACCTGAACAAACTCGATATGGTCGCCTAGTCATTGAATGAATCACACTCCGGTAAAGCCGGGGAGGTTCAGTTTGCGGTTTGATGCCGCTCCTTTTATAGCATTTATTGCAACAAAGGAGCTGAACTATGGGACTGAAACGGACGGACGAGTTTCGCAAGGATGCGGTGCGGATTGCGCTGACCTGTGGACTTACACGCAAGCAAGTTGCGGATGATCTTGGCGTCCATTGCCCGGCAGGCGATGGCAACGCAATCTGCCGAGAGGGGGCATGTCAACGCTGAACAAATGGATCACGGCGGACCGAGACACTGACGTGGTGTTGCAAGAGGATTTAGGTCTCGCCCGAGAGAACGACCGGCTTCGGCGCGAGACACCACCGCCCGGCAATCGAAACGCAGTTTCGATGAGAGTGTGCATTCTCAAGGAGGAGAGAGAAATCCTAAAAAAAGGCAACGCAGTTCTTCGCGAGCCAAAAGCCGTGAGGTTTAGGTTCGTTCCTTGCCCGGCAGGCGAATTGAAAATTCGCTGAGAGGGAAGAACACAGCGCAAGCTTCTCCACCAATCGGCTATGTGACGTTTTAGACGTCAGCCCTCGTGGTTTGTGGGCATTCCGCAGCCGCCCTGCCAGTCGAAGGCAGGGGTCTGATCTGGTCACACTGGCGCACATCAAAGGACAATCTCGTCTGAGCCTTGGCAGCTATGGCAGGCCGCGCATGACTGAGGAACTGAAAGAGATTGGCCTGGATATCGGTCATCGTCGGGTGGGCCGCCCCCTCTCATCGATACTGCGTATCGACTGCCGAGCAACGGATGCGCCAGAATGGCATATCTGTGGTTAGAACACGCAAACACAAGGCGACAACAGACAGTAACCATAAGTTCAATATCGCGCCGAACTTACTGGACCGTGACTTTGCAGCAGATGCCCCTCTCAGTGATTGCATGCAATCACCTGCCGGGCAGTGGATGCCACTCAACATTGGGTTGGAAAAGCCCCGTCGCTTTCGAAAGCAAGGTGGCTTAAACGAGCACTTGGGGCGGCAATAAAACGTGACAGGACCAGTCTTGCCACGGTTTAGTTCCGGTCTCTTTCGAGCAATGTTTGCTATGAAGCAGAGAACGAATGGCAAAGAGATACACAGATGAGTTTCGCCGTGATGCGGTGCGGATCGCCACTACCAGTGGTTTAACCACTGCCCGTCAGTTGATACGCAGTATCGACGAGAGGGGCGGCCCCAGCTTTCATCGGATTTGGACTTTCGACGCTTAACAAGTGGGTCCAGCAGCATCAACATCATGACTTGATGATCGCTATTGGAACGCCATTGGTCCGAGTGACAATGGCGATGACCGCATGAAGACGTGGAGAAGGAGAACACGCGCCTCCGCAAGGAAGTCCGTCTGCTGCGCGAGGAGAGGGAAGTGCTAAAAAAGGCGGTGATCCACTGACCGGCAGGGTTATGCGCAGCATGATCCCGAGAGGTTTCTTTGCAGGCCAAAGCCCCCTCTCATGGTTTGCCAGCAAACCACTACCGGGCAGCGGATGAGGTTTGCCTTTATCCATTGCCCGGCAGCCGAAACGTAGTTTCGATGAGAGAGAACACCTTGAAAGAAGAATGGCCTGTTGAGTTTCTCTGCTGTGTTATGCAGGTAACTTCTCGCGGCTTCCGCGCTTGGAGAATACGGCCAATGAGCCAACGCCAGCGGCCCTCTCGGCAGATTGCTTCGCAATCGCCTGCCGGGCAATGGATGATATGGTGATCCTAGCTCATATCCTTGAACAGCACCGCTTAAGCCTTAAAAGCTATGGGCGGCCACGGATGACTGAAGAACTGCAGGAACTGGAAGTAAGCGTTGGGCACCTGCTGCTACTTAAACAGCCTCCCCAGTGACTCGAAACTGCGGGTTCGCGAGCGGTTCAAGGACGGCGCTCGGGCCACCGCCGTCTGTCAGACGGTCGAATTCTATATAAAAGGTTGAACCGACGCCCAGTTCGCTGACATAATCGACGGTGCCGTTATGACGCCCGATGATCTGTTTTGTAATGTTGAGGCCAAGGCCCGTACCGCCGACCTTGCGAGCATCGGAGGAATCGACCTGGCTGAACTTGCCGAATACGCAGTCCTTGGCGCCTCTCGGAATGCCCACTCCTTCGTCATGGACCGAAATACGGATGCGGGTGCTGAGGGTTTCCACGCGCACCTTCACCGCGCCGCCTTTGTCGGAGAACTTCAGGGCGTTGGACAGCAGGTTGCTCATTACCTGAACTAGGCGGTTGCGGTCACCTGCGATTTGGCAATCCTCCCCGCAGGGAGCGGTCGTGACATGGATGCCAAGCTTGCTGGCATAACCTGCGGTGGATTCGACTGCCTCGTACACGAGGTCGTTTGCATCGACGGGTTTGAAATGGAATGCCATCTCGCCGGCTTCGATCTTTTGCAGGTCGAGTAGGTCGTCGATCAGGGCGGCGAGGCGTTGCGCGTTCCTGGCCGCGATTCCGATCATGGGTTTGAGGTTATCGGGCAGCAAGCCGCGTGGGTCGGCCTTGATAAGTTCGAGCGATCCGATGATCGAAGTCAGCGGTGTGCGCAACTCGTGGCTAACCGTGGACAGGAACTGCGACTTTACCTCCAAGGCAGCCTTAGTTCGCTCGTTTTCTTCCTGGATCAGTTTCATCTGTTCGAGTCGCTCCTGTTGGTTGACATAGAATTTCACTGATATGTCGCCAATGAAGTAGAGCACGAAGATGATCGTGAAGAACTCCAACCAGATGTTGGAACTGAGCGGTGGGAGATAACGAAACACGTCGAGAAACGCGATGTATAGAAACGCGAGTCCGTAGATCGAGAGACGCAAGATCAGGATGCCGATCATTTGGCTATTGTACATCGCCGCGAAGATGGACCCAGAGAATAGGAAGAAGAGTGGCGTAAAATGCCCTACCATTGTCTGCTGAGAAGCTATGTTGATGATGAAAGCGGCGATCGCCATCCCACTTATGGCCGTGTTGAGGGCGATGCGCTTGAGTATCTGCCGACCCACGACTGGATCCTGGCCATCCCAGGCCTTGGCCTGGAGCCCGAGGTGCACATCGAGCATTTCGGTAAGGGCTACGACCCCATAGTACGCGAAGATTGCGGTAGGGTCGAAGTAGAACGCCGCTAGTATGGCTGCAGCTAAAAAGCTCGCCTGCCGCTTCCAGACAAGCTGGTTGGCAAGGACTATGTAGTCCTTGATACGTTGTTCGCGACCGTCGGAGCTGAACCAGTCGTTTCGGGCCGCCCAAAATGTATTTAAGTCCTTCATGATTACCTCTGCTAATGTGCGGAGATTATAGGCTATAGCTGAAATTTGTTGAAATTAGGCCAGTCGTGAGGCGGTACGCGCCTTTATTCCCTGTTGAGGTCCACGCCGCAATCCGAGTTGGAAGTGGGCTGAGCTCCATAGTATTGTGAATGCGTGCGACTTGAGTCTGTCAGGCTGCCTCTGAACGGCCATCCTTTGAAGCGATATAGACCCCCAAAAGGTCCGGAAATGCGATGTTGGAACATGGAATGTCGTCCACCGGACCAAAAACCGGTGTGCGTGTTAGAACGGCGTCGCGCCGTTCGCGAACTTTCGCGGTCAGAAGCTGGATGGGTTTTCTCAACCCAGGATAACTGCGTGGTTCCATATCCAGTTCATAGCCGAGGTAGCGTCGGTAGAACGCGGTATGCTCGGCCCGCACCGGAGCAAGGGCCACGTCGATGTTGTAGAACATTGTGGCAAGAAACGGGATGCGCAGGACCAAGAAATGCAGTGGAACACGCTGTTTTCGGGCCGCTGGGTCGATCACAAAGCGGGTCGTATCGAGCACAGTCTTTTTGTGCTTGAGATGCTCCAGAACCTCGGGAAACACCTCCAGCGTCGGTGATGTGAGCGAGAGCTTGGACATCAAATGCAGGCGCACGGACGCCATAATCTTTCCATCCATTTCAACCCCGACGTGGACGCAGTTCGGGGTCTCGTCGAATGCGTCGGCCATGACGCCGCGCTCGTTTTCGGCGATTGACCGTTCGGCGCGATAACACTTGTAGCGCAGGCGATACACTTCCTCAAGGTCCTTATCGTCGGTCATTATCGTGTAGCGGGCGTGCTTCAACGCCTCGATGACTTGCTCGTTCATGATCGCTCCTTGTGCCCCTGCGCGACTACGGCTTTGCCTGACATACGAGTAGGTCGCTGTAGCCACGATAAACGGCTTCTTGCCTGAGGATCTTGAAACCGGCTGCGGTGGCAGCCAATGCGATCTCTGCCTCGGTGTGCGTCCAGTAGACGCCTTTCTTCTGTGCCTTGAGGATGGTTTTGTTCTGCTTGGCGATTTCTCTACCCTGCCAAAAGATTCGGAGTGCGCCGACCAGCCCGTGTTCTTTTTTCAGGTTTGAGAATAGGTAACGACGCCAGTCGGCCACGTTCATGTAACGACCGAGATCGACGAGGTAGAGCCAGCCACCCGGACGGAGTAATCGATACAAGTCGCCGAGCCGCTGCTCCTGGGCGGGCATCGCGTAAAGCGCGTGGACGCAGATGATAAGATCAGCCGTGCCCGGGGCATCGATATCTTCAAGTGCGAAGGTGTCATGTTTGATATTTCCGTGGGCTGCTAATTTTGAGCGCGCCGACCGTATCATGCCCGCGTCGGGTTCCACGAAGCGTATCTCGCTGTCGGGGCAGGCACGGGCGGCGATCTCGGTGTAGTTCCCCGTGCCGCCACCGATGTCATAGATCAACTGCGGTGTCTTTATTGTTGCGAGGAAACCCTCGAAATCCCTCAGTAGAGCTTGGTATTCGGGGTTGTGCTCGGACAGCAGATCATAGGCCGTTGCATAGGCACTCCAATCGGTACTCGCCGACCGACCAGTTGTTTCGGACCTATCGACATTCGTAGGGACTGACCTCTTAACGCGAGCGAGTGATGGCATAGGGGAAAGACTCCAAGGTTCGATTGGGAACGACTTGCTTCACCATTTACTCCACATTTGGATAACTAGGCCACGAAGCTGATATTGCAAAGGATTTTACCCACAGTGCGTCCATTCCGTCCTGATTGTTCTCTTTTCGGCAACAGTCTGAGCGCCCATCGGTGATCTGCACCGAATAAGGTCAAAGCAAGACATCTGGCTCATTTGGCCTTGGCGTAGCTGCGATATGTGCCCCTCAGATGAGAGTACAACCTCAAATTGTAGTGCTGATCGGGTAGTTTTGATCCGTCTGAAGCGGATGAGGGCTGTCTGGATCGACTGAGAGAGATATTCCAGCACGCTCCACAGAGTTCGCAGTGCGCCGCAAAAAAAGGAATGTGACGGTGAAAAGGCATGAATGTCGGATTCGGGGCGCAAGTTTCACGGATCCGCCAAAATACGACCCCAATTTTCGGCAACAAAGAGGTGAAGCGTGGAATCGCAATAAACATGGAGTCGTGATGAAAGTATTAATGGTTTATGACGATCCGATAGTGATGGATCTCGTCGCGCATTTCCTCGGTATCGCAACGCATCACAACGACAACGTAGCCCCTTCGGCAATCCTCGCTCCAATCGAACTGGAACGCCTCGCCGGGCTGAAACACCCACGGCACGAAAGTCCCGCGCCCAGTTGTTTGCTGCGCGCGCTGCCGTTCTGCTTTCCATGCACGCACAAACTACCAATTCATCGCTTTTCAAAGGTTTGGTCCAATTGAGATGGCATTCTGCCAAGTCAATGCTTGCTGTGGCGAGCGGAAGGTCCACTACTCCTAGCATGTTCAATAGGCGACATTGGCAACGTAGAGTTTTGAAAAATCTGCAACATCTTGTCGCCATTTGTTAAGCTGAACGTACCGAGCGACGCAATTATTGGCGTAACTTTGGGCCTAACAAATCGAAATCTAACTAAAACTGTTGAGTGCGCACTAAAAATGTCAAAAATCGACTGTTGGGTGCAAAGGATTTGACCTGTGCCCCAATTTCCCTCCAGCTTTGCGCGGAGTCCTTGGTGCTAAATCTTTGACCTTAAGCGGCCATCTTGTCGATGATCCTTCTCTCTAAAAATTCCATTGGCGTCAGGTTCCCCAGAGCTGAATGTGGTCTGCGCCAGTTGTAGTCGTCCTGCCATTCTTCAAGCGTTTTGCGGGCGTCGCCCAATGTAGCAAACAGCGTTTCATTGAGGCATTCATCTCTTAGTTTACCGTTGAAGCTTTCGATGAACCCGTTCTGCTGGGGCTTGCCCCCTCTCATGGTTTGCAAGCAAACCACTGCCGGGCGGCGGGACGCGATATAATGCCAATCGATACCCGTATTTTGAACCCATTTGAGGATCGCCATGCTGGTGAACTCTGTGCCGTAACACCTTCGGAATATCGCTAATTTAAGGCTATGACTGCCTGCGCAGCCCCAAATAACGCAGCAGGTGGTCATAGCCGTGCCTCAGGTCCCTACGGTGGTTTTGTACAAACCACACCGCAAAGGAGACCAACTATGACCGATATCATTATTACACAAACTGCGCCCGTTTTGGTGGCCATCGATATCTCGAAGGCCCGCGACGAAGGTCTCATTGCTATTGCGGACAAGAAGCGCCGCCGTCGTTTGACTGTTCTGAACCAGCTAGACGACTTCAATCGTCTAATCACATCGCTTGCCTGCTACGGCCGCCCTGTCCGTGTAGCTTTTGAAGCAACGGGTAATTATCACCGTGCCTTGGCTTATCATCTTGCCGCAGCAGGTTTTGAGTTGAAGTTGGTGTCATCTGTGGCCCTGGCCAGAACGCGAGAGGCCTTGCACAACAGTTGGGACAAAAACGACCCTAAGGATGCCCAGGTCATTCTTCACATGATGGAGATCGGGAACGAGCAGTTTTATCATGCCCCCCTCGTGCGTGGCACTAACGACATCCAAGAGCTTTCCAAAACGCATGACATCGTATCCAAGTCGAAGACCGAGTTGTGGCACCGAGTTGTGGCACCGAGTTGTGGCACCGAGTTTTAACCCATTATCTGCCGCTGTATTTTCCTGAAGCTGATCGTTTCCATCGCAGTTCTCGCAGTTCTCGCAGTGACTGGTTCTTTGCTTTCCTTGAACGTTATCCGTCACCACACTTGATCTCAGCCATGAGCAAGGAGGCATTCATCGCTGACGCTTGGGATGTGGTGGGCCTCAAGGTTGCAAAAGAGCGTTTACTTTCAGATATCTACGAGACTGCCAAAGTATCAGTCGGACTGCCGGTTGCCGCAGATTCCGACGCGATAAGCATGTTCCGCTTGGTTCTCGGGGAAGGCCGCAGTCTTATCGCGCAACGCAATCAAATTGAAGATCGCGCCGTCGCGCTTCTCAAGGACCTACCAGATTATAAGCTACTGACATCGATACCTGGAATCGGTCCCATCAATGCTTTGACAATTTTGGCAGAAGCTGGGGATGTACGGCGCTTTCGTCATCACCGGCAGTTTTTGAAGTTCTGTGGAATGGACCTTGCGACTATGCAATCAGGTACATTCAGAGGGCAAACCAAACTGTCAAAATATGGCAATGCTCGGCTTCGTCGAACGCTTTGGATGGCTGGACAGGTTGCTATTCTGCAGCGCACCAACAGCTTCCGCGACAAGTTCGAGCGCTACATCGCCAAAGACCGTCACAACACCCATTTGCGCCGAAAGGCGTACACCGCAATCGCAGCGAAGATGGCCCGAACCGTTCATGGGATCATCAAGCACGGCGAACCATATCGCCCCTTCTTTGAGGGGTGATCGACAGCAGTAGGACCTTTCTCTGTAAGGGCCGTGGAGGCAGACAACTGACCTCGTAGATAATGTTTAGGCCTTCTGCTCAACGACCCAAAGATCTCGTCTTAAGGACGGTGAGAGCCGCAAAAGCGTACTCTGTGTTTGTTATGGGAGAGACAGTTCGTTGACCAAAATGCCAAACTGAGCAATGCTTCTAACGTGTCGAGACGCCTCGATGCGACAATAACCTGACGCCAATTCAGCTAATCATTCCGCGCATAGGACGTTATCCGACACAATCGTCTTTGGCATGCCGCGCTCAGCGATTACGCGGTCCAGTTCTCGGGCAACGCGCTGACCAGACAATGATGTGTCCGCGACAAGTACCAGGTTCTCGCGGCTGAAGTCATCGACAACCGTCAGAATACGAAACCGGCGACCGTCAGTCAGCGCGTCAGACACAAAATCTAATGACCATCTCTGGTTAGGACCATCACAGGCAGCACCATCGGCTTCCGCGTGCCCAAAGCGCGCTTTCTACCGCCCCTACGACGCACTTGGAGCTTCTCTTCAGTGTAAATGCGTCTCACCTTTTTGTGGTTCACCGCAAAGCCTTCGCGCGCGATCATCACATGAACACGACGGCAACCAAACCGTCGCCGCTCCCTCGAAACCCGCTTGATGGCATCACGCAACTCAGCGTCATCGCCACGGCGAGACGGATACCGCACCGTTGATCGATCAACTTGCAAGACATCGCACGCCCCCTCTCGGCAGATTGCTTTGCAATCGCCTGCCGGGCAATGGTCGCTGGCTAACCTGATGAGTTTCCATCAAGTGAACCACAGCTTTAAGCTTCCCAACGGGCGTCACCATTTTTTTGAATTGATGTCTCGCAACATTGCATTGTCCCTCGCCTGACAGGGTATTGCGCAGCAATGTCCCGAGAAGGGAGCATCTGTTCCGCTAGCAGCTTCTTTAGCTTCCCGTTCTCGTCTTCCAAGGCCCGCAACCGCTTCGCGTCAGACGGCTCCATGCCTCCATACTTCGATGTGTATTTATAGAACGTCGCTGAACTGATCCCGTGCCGCCGACATACATCAGCAGTCTTCTCCCCAGATTCCTGTTCTTTGATAATTGCTATGATCTGTTCGTCTGTAAATCGTGCCTTCATTTGTCCGTCCTTTTGTTGGGCGGACTCTACACAAATCTGAAGGAGTTTTAGGGGCGCAGGTCAGAGTGAGGCAAGTTATCGCAATGATTAGTCCCGCAGTGTAGTTGGGCGAAGTCAAAAGCAGCCAATACACAGGTGCTGGTTGTATCACGACGTTGACCAATTCGGACATCAGAGTCTCAATGGATGGTCGGAGCCGCTATCTCGACATCATCTTCATCAATTGCTTCTGGCGATCACTGAAGCAGGAGGCCGTCCAGAGCAGCGTTACGGTTGGGCTTGAAGTTGTCACGTAAATAGAGGTGGCGCTCCGGGTCGAAATGGTTTTGACGCTGATGCGTGGACAGAGTCGAATTTCTGCAGGGTTCACATTGGCCTGAACCTCAGCATGGCCCGTTCCCGCCTTCGAAATGGCTGGTGAGAATTCTCTGCCCGATTATTGAGCCAGCGGACGGCTTCCTGCCGATTGGCATTGCCAATGACTTTCATCGCAGCGCCATAGGAACGCTGATTGTCGGTGACGGACACCTCAACTTTGCCACGGCGTTTCATAGTTTTCCTAAGGAACTTCAACGCTGCTTTACGGTTATGCTAAGTTGCGGCCCTGCCCACCTCAAGTCAGTTTCCTCTGACAGTGCTTCGTTAGATGCTTATCAGCGTCAAAAAAGTACTTTGTGCAGAAATTCGAACCAAGGCCATATTGTCGCCTGATTTCTGGTTGAGTTGTTAGAGCGTAGCTCCGTCTGTCCTCAATGGATCAGTGTGGGAGAGCTGAGCTTTTTGGAGCATTTTGATGTTAATATTAGCCGTAGATGACGATCCAAGCATCCTCGAGATACTTCGGCATTATGTGGAATCTCTAGAGGGTTACGAGCTTGTCACAGCAGAAAGCGTCGCAGATGCTTTGAAGGTTTTTCAACGAGAAAAGCGCCGCTTCGACTGTTTCCTTGTGGATATTCAGATGCCAGACATCGATGGGATCGAATTTTGCAGAGCGTTACGGGAGACCCGTGTCTATCAACGCACGCCGATCCTTATGCTGACTGCAATGTCCGAAAAAGCCTATATTGATAATGCGTTCAGCGCTGGGGCAACGGATTACATCACAAAGCCCTTCGATATTATCAGTCTCAAAGGTCGCTTAGGTTTGGTCGAACAGATCGCCGCAGATGCCCAATCGGAAACTGTGAACCGACTCACGTCAGCATCAACGGGTGAGAGAGCTCGGCAAGACCAACAACACATTGATCTCCATCAGCCGTTAACAATTTTCGACGTCGAAGGCGTCATCGAAAATCACGCAATAGAAAATTACGTGACACAGCTCTCACGTAAGTCGCTTTGCGGTTCGGTTATATTGGGCTTCACGGTTCGTAACGCCGCTGATTTGTACTTCAACCTCTCGTCCTATGACTTCTCTTGCGTCATTACGGACGTGAGCGAAGCAATCGCCGACTGCCTTTTACCCACACAAAGACTTGTTTCGTATGCTGGCAATGGCACTTTTGTTTGTGTTGTCGAAGGCGCCGCCACAATTGATGTCGAACGATTGGTTGATCAAATGAATATTTATATCCGTACCATGGAGCTTTCAGCAAGTGATGGCACTGCGTTGGAGGTTCGCATTTGTGCAGGACAACCGAACCGTTTGGTTTGGCGCAAAGGTGGCGCAGCTCTGGAAGCTTTACGTGAAGCGCACGTCAGCGCAGAGCAGGCCGCCACCCAGCTTGAAAAAAATATAAATTGCTTCTGGCTTAGCGATCAATTCGCATGATCAAGCCTGACTTGGACAACGGTCTCGCGCCGATACGAAATCGTTTTCTCCTTCTTTTATCCGAACGTTGGGACACTATTCAACATAACCTTGAGCTAGCGATTCAATCTGATGACCAGGCGGATCAGTACCTCGTTCTCATCGAAGCAACGTTGCATAAAATTTCAGGGTCTGCGGGCATATTGGGCTTCAGCGATCTTGGTGATTGTGCGAAAGACACAGAAACCAAACTTATTTCGCTGCGCGCAAATGAAGCGACCCAATATAGAGATGTCTATTTAGAAATTATTGCGTTTCTGGAATGTTCGATGGAAGCAACAAATCCTGCAGCTTAACGGCCAACGTATTTCGCACAGTTTAATTAAAGACTATTTGGATTGCTCGTCCAACAGATCCTTAATGTCCTGGCCCAAGGTCACTGGGTCAAAAGGCTTTTCTATTACACCTAAAGCTCCAGTTCTCTTGAGCTGATATATCTCGCTCGGCTGAACCCTTGCGGTCATATAGATAGCTGGAGTATTCGCCAGGTGTTCGAATTTCCTCAGCTCAATGAGGGTTTCTGGGCCGGTTTTACCCGGCATCATGACATCTAACAGCAAAAGGTCAGGCTTTGTCTCTGCTGCAATCGCAATTGCTGCTTCACCACAATCCTGCTGTATAACGGTAAAATCACGCATCATCTCAAGTGCCATCTTCGCTATGTCGCGGATGTCTTCGTCATCTTCCACATGTAAAATAATCATAAGTCACTTCCGCTTTTGCTCGCTGTCTCCACAGCTCCATCAACAACAATGGGCAGATCGACATGAAATGTCACACCCAACCCTTCTTGGCTTTCAAAACTAATTTTTCCACCTTGGTTTTTTTCAATCGCCTTAACAATGCTGAGACCAAGACCGGTGCCTCCTGTTGCTGCACGGTTCTCGATGTTAAATTGAGGAAATCTGCCGAATGACGCCTGCTTGTCGCTTGCGGGTATGCCTTCTCCACTATCTATAATGCTGTTCTGTTTCAACCTACCGTACTGTTTTAATTGGACAGTTATATGCCCACCTGTTAATTTACACGCAGAAGTGAGCCAAGTTTTCCATCGAGAAGTGAGCCACCTCTAAGTTATGTTTCTTGGTTCATGTCGGGGTCAAGACATTACTGGCCTCCTTCTTTTTCCGAGCCATTTCAGCTGAGCTTGCCTTGAGGTGGAAACTGTCATTTCCGGTCTCCAATATGTGGCAGCGGTGCGTAAGATGGTCGAGCAAGGCAGTGGTCATCTTGGCATCGCGAAGACCGTGGCCAATTCGCTGAAGCTGAGGTTTGTGGTAATGACCACGCTGGTTCGCTCATAGAATTTGCTCAGCAGATGGAAGAGTATCGCCCCGCCCGACGCGCTGAACGGCAGATAGCCGAGCTCGTCAAGGATCACGAGATCAAGCTTTCAGCAAGATGTCCCGCTTTGCCTTTTGCTTTTTCCAATTCAAGCGCATTGACCAGTTCAATGGTCGAGAAGAAGCGCACCTTTCGACTGTAATGCTCGACAGCCTGAACGCTGAGGGCTGTGGCTGCAAGAGTTTTGCCTGTGCCAGGACCCCCAATCAGCACGATGTTCTGTGCCCCATCCATGAACTCGCATTTGTGCAACTGGCGCATGGTGGCCTCATTGATCTCGCTGGCTGCAAAGTCGAAGCCTGAGAGGTCCTTGTAGGCCGGGAACCGGACGCGCAAACAGGCCCCTCTCATTGATTGCCTTGCAATCAACTGCCGGGCAGCGGGAACACATGACTGCTTCTGACAAATGCACAAATCTGATCAAATATGTCTTGCTATGCAGGAGCCATCCATACAGGGCTTTCGCGGCCGAAGCAAAACCCAGATGAGGTGGGCCGCTTCGTAGAACGGGTCCCTGAGTATGGCATCCCCCAATCAGCTTTACGGTTTTTTGCGACAAAGGCCGCAGTGTGACATATCCGAAAGGCTATACGATATACCCGCCTGCTTCGTTTGTCTTTTGATTTTTCCAACATATAAATTTTTTGAGAGGGTGGCGTTCACATATCGTATCAATCTCTAACCAAGGAATATTGATTTTTGAATTCATTCTTTTTACTAAACAAAAATTTTTCAGTGGTAAAATGAAAGCTTAATTGATGGAAGATATTATGAATTTACGCGAATTGAGCTTGTCCAAACTCAAGCAGCTTCAAAAAGAGGCGGCGCTGGCTGTCGCCACTCGAGAGACGCAGCTTCGCCAAGAAGCGCGTGCGAAGCTGGAATCTGTTGCCGCTGAATACGGCCTTGGCCTTGATGAAATTATGGGTGCCCCAACGCTCAATAAGGGCGGCAAAATGAGCTACCCGCCTTTATATCGTAATCCAGGTGACCCTGAGCAAACCTGGAGTGGACGAGGCCGCAGGCCTCTTTGGCTTCTTAAACTGCTTGAGACTGGTCATGACTTGTCAGAGTATTTGATCTAAGAGGTGTTTCCTTTGTTAGGCTTTGTTGCACAAATCCAATGAGGGGTGTGCTTCCCCTTTCCCCAGACTGAACCGGCCCGGCTTTACCGGAGGGCAAAACTCTCGGAGAATTGCCCGTTATGGAACAGACACAAAAGAAGAAGACCTCGAAGCCGTATTCACCTGAGTTCCGCGAGCGTGCGGTTCGGCTGCTTATGGAACACCGCGATGAATATCAGAGCGAAGCTGCGGCGCTGACGGCGATCGCGGGTAAATTGGGTTGTTCACCGGACAGCCTTCGCGTTTGGGCCCGTCAGGTCCAGCGCGATGGCGGCGAACGGCCAGAGCCTACCAGCGCTGAGAAGGCGCGGATCAAGGAACTTGAGCGTGAGAACCGCGAACTGCGTCAAGCCAATGAGATTTTGCGTAAGGCGTCGGCGTATTTTGCACAGGCGGAGCTCGACCGCCCGTTTCGCAAATGATGGATTTCATTGCGGAAAGCCGAGAGACACTTGGGGTCGAGCCAATCTGCAGGGCGCTGCAGTTTGCCCCTTCCACTTATTATGACCGGCGCGCCATCGCGCGTGATCCTGAGCGGGCGTCAGCTCGTGCCAAGTCTGATGCCGCTCTGAGCGTCAAGATCGACGGGGCTTGGGCGGACAACTGCAAACTCTACGGGGCCCGAAAGATTTGGCATGTTCTGCGACGGGAGGGTGAGGATGTTGCCCGCTGCACTGTGGAGCGGTTGATGCGCGCCTTGGGCATCAAAGGCGTCGTTCGTGGCAAGAAGGTCATTACCACGAACCCGGACACGTCTTTGCCATGCCCCCCCCTCTCGGCAGATTTGCTTTGCAAATCGCCTGCCAGGCAATGGACGACAAGGTGAACCGCCTGTTCAAGGCGGATCGGCCAAACAAGCTGTGGGTTTCAGACTTCACTTACGTGCCCACATGGTCAGGGACAGTCTACGTCGCGTTCGTGATTGATGTCTTTGCAAGGCGGATCGTAGGCTGGCGCACATCGACATCAATGAAGACCCAATTCGTGCTCGACGCGTTGGAGCAAGCAATCTGGCAAAGAAAAACACCAGATAACAAGGCTTTGGTCCACCACTCGGACCGCGGATCACAATACCTGTCGATCAAGTATACCGAGCGCCTGGCCGAGGCCGAAATCGATCTCTCGGTCGGAACCGTCGGTGATGCCTACGACAATGCGCTGGCCGAGTGCGTCATCGGCCTCTTCAAAACCGAAGTCATCAACCAAATCGGTCCATGGAAATCGATGCGTGAGGTTGAGTGGGAAACGCTGAAATGGGTCGATTGGTATAACAACCGCCGCCTGCTCGGCCCCATCGGATACATCACACCCGCAGAAGCAGAGGAGGCGTTCTATGCAAACCTGAACAAACTCGATATGGTCGCCTAGTCATTGAATAAATCACCCTCCGGTAAAGCCGGGGCGGTTCAGACGGATTTATTCTACTGGCTCTGTGACAGGTATGCCTAGAGCAGTGTAGCGGTTCAGCACGGCGATGCGCATTTGGATTTCTGCGACCTGCCTTTCGAAGTCTCTCGCCATCAGAGATTGGCCAAGTAGTTTCATACAATGCATACAATGCATACAATGCATACAATGCATCCATTGCCCGGCAGCACATGCTCGCATGTGTGAGAGGGTTCGTTTCGACGCGGCTTCGGCGGTGGTATCCGCTCCAGCGTCGCCACAGTGTGCGACCCAGATATCGTTGTGAATTGACCGCATCGTTGCGGGCAATTGCTCCAGCACTCATCGGTTTCCAGGGTTTGGCATTCTTACGCGGTGGGATCACCGCGTGGGCATCTCGGGCGGCAATCGCCTCGTGGCATTTGCGCGTGTCATACGCTCCATCCATTTCCCGGCAATGCATGTTTACATGCATGGGAGGGTGCGGTGACACTGCCGATGGCCTGATCGGGTGGGATTTGGTTCAGGAGTTCGGGCAATACGGGAGCATCCCCGATGTTGCTGCTGGTGACCTCCCTCTCGGCAGATTGCGTTGCAATCGCCTGTCGGCAATGGACCGCCCGAACCTCCAGCGTTGCCTCGTCGATGCCCCTCTCGGGACATTGCAATGCAATGCCCTGCCGGGCACGGTATATGTATCTTACGCCAGATACGGCGTTTGGGGCCGCCCTTTGCTCGGCAACACATACTTGCATGTGTGAGAGGAGTGCTTGCGGGCATTCCACTCGCCTTCACCTTCGGCTTTTTGATCCCCGTGCTGTCCACTGCCCCCTCTCACACATGCTTTGCATGTGTTGCCGGCAACGGGACAGTGAACGGGACAGTGGTTTGCCTACAAACCATGAGAGGGGATGAGGAGGTTCAGTGGCCCCGTGCAGCCGCGATACGGCAGGCGCACGTTCAGTGTTTGCTGGCTGCGACATAAGGTGCTGAAATCCGGTGCTACCCAGTCCAGACCAGCCAGCTGCAACAGGCTCTGGACAAAACCAGTTGTCTGGCGAAGCGGCATGGCTTTGTTGCACAAATAGTCTCGTATCAGGGATTCATGTTGTAAATCCAGCATGGTAGCTGGCGTCATGAGTAAACCTATCGCCCCGATTTACCGCACGAGGAACTGGCCTGAGTATAACAAGGCCCTGAAGCGACGCGGGTCACTGACCATTTGGTTTAACCCAGAGGTCACTTGGAAAGCTGCGCCTACCGTTGCCCGGCAGTGGTTTGTTTGCAAACCATGAGAGGGGGGCAAACGGGGCCGCCAGCCACGCTATAGCGATGCGGCGATCCAAGCCTGTCTCACGTTGAAAGTGCTGTTCGGAATGCCTTTGAGGCAGGCGACGGGCTTTGTGGAAAGCCTGTTGAAATTGATCGACCTTGACTGGGAGGTCCCAGACTTCAGCACGTTATGTCGGCGTCAGAAAAGGCTATCGGTTACCATCCCGTATCAGGGCTCAAAGGGCCCGCTAAACCTCCTTATCGACAGTACCGGCATCAAAGTTGAGGGCGAAGGTGAGTGGAACGCTCGCAAGCATGGCGGGCCGAAACGTCGGGTGTGGCGCAAGATACATATAGGGATTGATGAAGAAACGTTGGAGATACGCGCGGTCGAAGTGACGAGTAGCAGCATTGGAGACCCACCCATGTTGCCCAACCTTCTCGGTCAGATCACACCAGATCAGAAGATTGGCAGTGTCACAGCAGATGGGGCATATGACACCCGCAAATGCCATGATGCGATTGCGGCCCGCAATGCCCGTGCTGTCATCCCGCCACGCAAGAATGCCAAGCTATGGAAGCCGGATACGCTGGGGGCCAGAGCCCGAAACGAAGCGGTACAGTCCTCAAAGGATCTCGGCCGCGCTCAATGGCGTCGCTTGAGCGGATACCACCGCAGGAGTCGTGTTGAGACAAAGATGCATTGTTTGAAACTACTCGGGCAGCGCCTGGCCGCACGAGACTTTGACCGGCAAGTTGCGGAAGTCCAAATCCGTGCCGCGATACTCAACGGCTTCACCGCCCTTGGCATCCCAAACACCGTTACTGTAGGCTGAATCCGTCAGGGGTCAGGGGAAGCACGCCATAAGGGCGATTTGTGCAACAAAGCCCACCTTGAGTATTAAAAAATCCTCTTTGTTGGGAGTGGCGCTAAAAGCTTTGCTGGCCTGTAAATCTCTCGATCAGTTTGTCGATAGAAACGGCCAAGACGAGCAGGAGGCCCGTGACGATCAGACGAATTTCGTTTTCTACCCCCATGAGATTCAATCCATTCTGCACGGACCCAATAACGAGCGCGCCAAGCAGCGCCGCGTGGATGGATCCGCGCCCACCAAACAGGCTGACGCCCCCAATGACGGCCGCAGCGATGGATTCCAGCAGCAGCGTACCACCACCAATTCCACCACCGGAAAAAACCCCAACGCCCAAAGTCCTGGATGCAGCGATCACACCAGCCAGTGCGGCAACTCCTCCAGCAATAGCGAACGCCCCCATTTTGATGTTGTCGACCTTAATGCCGGCACGACGCGCGGCCTCGTCGTTATTGCCGACGGCATAAAGATGAAGGCCGAACGTGGTTTCTTTTAGAACATATCCACCAACACCAAGCAGGATCGCAAAAACCAATGTGACGAGCGGGATTCCTTGATGAGAATTGAGAACCCACACCACAATAATGCCAAAGACCGCGCCACCGACGAGTGGGAAAATGAGCCCGGACATAATTGGAACGCTCAGCCCGGCCTTTTGACGCCGTGCCATTCCGGAAACTACCAGAGCAGAGAACACCACCAATCCGATCGCCAGAACGAGCCAGGCCGCAGACCCAGCAATTTTGGCTTGCGCAATCATTTCGACCCCAGTCCCCATCAGGCCAAAGCGCGCGGTATCCGGCAGCAAAAGCAACTGGACCCCGTTCAACGCTAAACCAAGCCCCAAGGTGACAACAAACGACGGAACACCAACAAATGTTACCCAACGAGCTGACATGCTGCCGATGATAGCGCCGACAATAATGGCTACGGGAATGGAGAGCCATGGGGAAAAACCAAACTCAACGATTAGCTTCGCCATCAGCACCGCGGTCACGCCATTTACTGCCGCAACGGACAAGTCGATTTCTTTTACCAGCAACACGAACATCAACCCGAGGGCCATGATGCCAACAACTGTGCTTTGAACCAATAGGTTGGACAGATTGCGTGCCGTCAGGAACACGTCGCTTTGAGATGCAAAGAAGATCCAGAGCGCGACAAGACCAATGACGACGGGCACAGCCCGCAGGTCGCTTGAAAGCAACTCCCCGAATGTACGTTTTTTTTGTACTTCCGGCTGGGGTGTAGCAAAAGTCTCTGGCATGGCGAGAGCCTCCTTTTTCTAAATGTTCGCATGCGTTCAACCAGCTAGATTGACACCTTCTTTGCCACCAACCATGGCGTTAACAACTTGTTCGCCCGTCACGTCTTGCGATTTGAAGCTGGCAACATTTAAGCCCAAACGCATTACTTCGATGCGGTCTGTCGCCTCGACAACAAAATGATGGATGTCATGGCTAACAACAACGACCCCAAGACCTTCGTCCGCCAGCGTTCTGATGAGACCCGACACTTGAGCAGAGGCAGAATGACTGAGAGCTGCGGTTGGTTCATCGAGGATCACAACCTTGGGAGTCCACAGGATAGATCTGGCAATCGCAATATTCTGGCGCTGTCCACCTGACATTGCGCCAACGGGACGAGACAGTGATAGGTTTCCCAACCGCATGCGCGTCATGACTTCCCGAGCACGTACTTCACATTCGGCGCGTCGGATGCGGCGACCAAATATTTTGGGCCCCGCCAACTCTCGACCCATAAAAAGATTTTGGACGGCATCGAGATTATTACAAAGTGCAAGATCCTGGTAGACAGTCTGAATTCCCAGCGCATTGGCGTCAGACGGCTTCTTGATATTGACGGGCTTACCTTCAAACTCATAGTCCCCAGCGTCCCATCCATGAACGCCAGCCATGACTTTTACCAAGGTTGATTTGCCAGCACCATTATCACCCACGAGAGCAACAATTTCTCCAGCATGAACATCGATCGAAGCGCCTTGAAGTGCGTGCACAGATCCGAACGACTTCTTGATGTTACGCATCGAGATCAAGGGTGTTCTAATTGGGTTTTCCACCACAGCTTTCTCCTCCCTTGAAAATATCGATGGGCGGCGATTTCCGCCGCCCTGTCATAGCATTCAGCCGAAATTACAGGTTTTCTTTGCAGATGTCAGTATCTTCGGCGCCCTCACAAAGCTGTTCCCAAGTGTAGAGGCCAGCCTCCACAACATTCGAGACGTTGTCGATCGTCACGTTGTTGACTGGAAGGAAAGCAGCCGGCACATCCATGAATCCATTGTTGACCTCGCCATTTATCCACTGCGCGGGTAGCTCGTCACCATTGAGGATCGCAACAGCCACGTCGGCTGCACCGTCGGCCATAACACGCAAGTCTTTGAAGACAGTGTTGTCCTGCCAACCTTGCACAATATACTTGACCGCTTCGATGGTCGCGTCTTGGCCACCGGTCACCACGATTTCATCCTGACCATATCCTTGAGAGATCAGCGCTGCGACCGAACCGCCTGTTGTTCCGTCGTTCATGCCAAGGAACATATCCACTTCGCCACCAGTGCGGGTCAAGCAGTTCTCAGCAAAGGTCTGAGCCAAGGTAGGGTCCCAATTCGGCGTGAACGCCTCGCAGACGACTTCAACTTTGCCTGCATCAATCAATGGTTGAAGGAACTCGTTCTGACCGATCTCGTATTGAGCAGTGCCGTATTCGCCTTGATTTCCTTTCACTCGGGCTATTCGGACGACATCCTGATCCATCGCTTCGATAAGCTCGGCAGCGCGTGCGCCCTGTGCCTGACCAACGGCCAACGCGTTAAAAAGAACATGCGCTTCAGCTTGTCCGCCTACAGAATCGTGTTCGTAAAGCAGTACTGGCACTCCAGCTTCTTGAGCGGCCAAAAGCGCGCCAGCGGCCAAGTTCGCGTCAGACGAGGTGTAAACAATCAAATCAGCGCCTTGTACCAGAGCATCTTCAACGAGCCGTTGTTGGCGGGTTGGATCACCTTCGCCGTTTTGAACAATCACTTCGGCATCTGGCATGCGCTCGGCCATCGCAGCAACAAAGAGCGGCGCGTCCCGGCGCTCAAATCGAATGGTTGTACTGTTGGGCAGCAAGAAAAACACTTTGGCCCCGTCCTCAGCCGCTACAGGTCCGGCCGCAAATCCCGATGCAAGGAGCGCAACAGCCGCGCTGCCTAAAGTTAGTCTCACTTTTGTTTTCTGTGTCATTGGTATTCCTCCCGTTGGTAATTTTGATCTATTCGCTTAGGCGCTCTGCACCTGCTGAACTAAACAGTAAGCCCTCAACTGTGATCGGTCTTCCGCCATTCTGTCCAAATTGGAACCATTTGTCTGCCTCATGCGTCAGGGCCATTTCTTACTTCATCAGAACATTCTCGAGAGATAAAAACTTGCTCAGTCTCGTTTTTCAGGCAGCGGAGTAGCCTCGTAACAGCCGATGACGCCCTGATCAAAATCGAGGATTGAACCGGTCATAATGCCGGATTCGTCGCTTGCCAGATGCGCAATCCAGCGCGCCACTTCATTCATGTTCAACAAGCGTCCAGCCGGCAGCTTCTTGCCAACCTCGGCCTGCCAACCATCCGGCATATCGTGAAATGCCTTCTGTGTTGCGTCCTCTGCCGGGGTATCCATCCACCCAATAGCAAGCGCATTAACTCGAATTCCATCGCGCATCAGCGAAAACGCGGCGTTCTTGGTGGTGGCTACAAGTGCCGCCTTGGAGGCAGCGTAGACTGTCAGAAATGGAACCCCGCCATGCGCAGTGACTGTCGCGACATTGACAACAGCCCCTTGCTTACCCAATTCCCGCCAGTGTTTCGCAGCACTCTGCATTAGAAAAAACGGTGCGCGCGCATTGATTGCAAATGTGCGTTCCCAAAGCGCGGCATCGCCATCGAGAATTCCACCTCGATCGGTAATCCCAGCGGAGTTGACCAGAATGTCATAGCTGCCGAATTCGGCGACGGCCCGATCATGGATCGATTGGCAATCTTCAAGACTAGCCAGATCTGCCTGATGGTAGATGACACGCTGATCCGCCGTGCTTAGTTCGTAAGCCGCAGCCTGACCTTCTTTCTGTCTGCGGCCCAGAATAAGGGCCCCTTTCAGCCCGCGCCGCAACATCAACTCGACGACCGTCAGCCCCAGACCCTGAGTCGAGCCGGTGACAATAGCCACTTTCCCCTCAAACTGGCGCTCTAGCAGCACATCCTTGTCCGACGCTGCGTGGTAGGCCGCAGTGCCATAGGGACTGGTATAGTCATGATCGGTCATGAGTAGTCCACCTTTACCGGTTGGTTTGTCTGATAGGATTTCAGCGCTGCTTCGGACAGGATCAGAGCGCGCCGTCCATCCTCGAAAGTCACGCTAGGTGGCTTGCCAGCTGTGACCTGATCAATGAAATCACGGATTTCGGCCTCGTAGGCGGCACGGTAGCGTTCAATGAAGAAGTGAAGCAATTCGTCGCGCTTCGCGGTCCCGCCTGCGCCATATCGTGACACCTCAGATGGGCGGTGGTTGTTCGAACGAACCATGCCTTCTGCGCCAAATGCCTCGACCCTCTGATCATAGCCATAATTCGTGCGGCGGGAATTGTTGATATGGCAGAGCGCGCCGGAATCGGCACGCATGACGATCATTGCTGTGTCGACATCACCCAGTTCAGCAAAGACCGGATCGACCCTGTTAGCAGCCATTGTAAATACTTCGACGGGGTCCTCTCCCAAGACAAACCGCGCCATGTCCATGTCGTGGATGGTGGTGTCACGGAACAGCCCACCACAGGCTTCAAGGATAGCACGCGGGGGCGGGGGGCCGGGATCCCTGCTTGTGATGACCAAAAGTTCAAGTGCACCGACCTCGCCGTTTGCAACAGCATTTCGGACACCGGCATGGCTGGGGTCGAAACGGCGATTGAACCCGAGCTGCAGCGGGACATCAAATGTCAAAAGTTTCTCGCGGCACTTTTCAACCATTTCAATATCAACGTCGATCGGCTTTTCGCAAAGGATAGATTTTCCGGCTTCGGCGGACCGCAGAATCATTTCCACATGTGTATCGGTAGGAGATGCGATCAGTACCGCGTCAACGTCATCAGCGGCCAACAGCGCGTCGACATCTGTGGTTGCCCGCGCTCCTACCGCCTCAGCGGTTCGTCGGGCGCTGTCTTCGAAGACATCGAAACACCACGTTACGACGGCATCCGGTTGCAGCGCTATCAGGCGCGCATGCATGTCACCGATTCTCCCCGTTCCAATGATTCCAAAGCGCATCATTACTGTATTATCCCCCCAGAATTTTCGGTTTTTTCTAAAAAACACCGATCACAGCCATCTTGCAAACCTCCGTTTGTCCAATTTGGAACTTTTAGGGGTATAGTTTAAAAGAAAAACAAGGAAACATTACCCAATCGATGCAAACCTATCATTGTCTTTGGAGCGCAGATGGCAAAACGGACACGAGAAAAAAGTAACCGACCTGATACCCAACTAAATTCTTTTAGTGAGATGTCTGCTCACGAACTGGAAAGGTTTTTAGATTTCGTAAGTCAGTTTAACTTGGAAACTGAGGAAACCCTAAAACTCGAAATGCCAGCACGGGAATTGCCAATCTTGCTTCAGCTCATGCGCTCCCATTTAAAAGGTCGCATGGAAACGCCGTCTTCGATTATCGAAGGTTCAGGGATGGCACGTGGCACGGCGCATCGGATGATCGAGGATATGGTTGAGCGCGGGTTCATTGCCAAACGCCCACGCACGCGCAGCGGCAAGACGTTCTCTCTACACCCGACGCAGAAAATGATTGATGCTTGGATAGACTACATGCGTCGCGTCAAGTCCCTGCTCGGCGGCGCATTTGGTCTTTCGGAAGGGTCTGATTATTTCTTCGGCGCCTCGTATCTCTCTACTGCCACCGTGGCGCCACTGCCGGTTCTGTCGAGGAAGATCGATCTTCCCGGCGGACTGCGTGTCTTGTTACACGCCGATGCCACGTTTATGGCAATGCAGAAGTTGAAACGCCAGTTTGAGCTTCACTTCGGCATAGAGATTGAAGTTCGCGCGCTTAGCATCGATCGGTTGCATCGGGAAATTTTGGAAAACGCCCAACGCAGTCATTCTCGCTATGACATCGTCACTTGCGATATCTGCTGGATGGAAGAGATGATCCAAGCTGAAGCAATATGTCCAGTGGAAATGGTCGATGCTGAGGATGCTCGGGATTTAATGGATTTCCATCCTGAGGCTTTGTCGACCGCACGGCGTGACAACGTCTTGTATGGCCTTCCTGTCCAGACAACGCCAGAATTGTTCATTTATCGAACGGACATTCTTGAGGAACAGGGATTGGAGCCGCCGAAGGGATTGGAAGACGTGCTGAATTGCGCCCGCCAGCTTCATGATCCCGCGCGAAACATGAACGGCATCTGCTGGAACGGAGCCTGCGGAACCCCCGTTGGGACCACATTCATGATGCTCATGGCCGATTTCGGACAACCTGTGCTTAACCTTCAACGCGCGGGAAATGGATTTCAAGATCAGAACCTCACCCCTGAAAACCGGATCCCAATGCTGGACGGGCCAAAGGCGTTGGAGGCTGCGGAATTTCTGATTGAACTCTTATCCTATTCGCCGCCAAACGTGCTGCAAATGTCGTGGTATGAACGGGCAAAATGTTACGCCGATGGGCAGGCCGCGATGGCCTACTGCTATACTCAGATCTTACCTATGATAGAAAATCGAGCTGCTTCGCCGGGTTTTGATCGAACCGGTTACCTTCCACACCCATCTGCACCGGGCGTCCCTCGGACTGCGCCGTTGGGAGGCTGGAACCTCTGTG
The DNA here is from genome assembly GCF_000155675.2 of Octadecabacter antarcticus 307. Lineage (GTDB taxonomy): Bacteria > Pseudomonadota > Alphaproteobacteria > Rhodobacterales > Rhodobacteraceae > Octadecabacter > Octadecabacter antarcticus. Next base: position 3,592,205 of record NC_020911.1, on the reverse strand, counting down.
TACCGGCCAATGTTAAACCACAACGCTTCGAGTCAGTATTGCATGCGGCGAGAGTACTCACGTCTGCGCCCGCAACCAAGTTATACATTGAAAACGGCAGCTTAGTGAGTTCCCGTTTCAGCGTATGCAATGACCCTGTAGTGGCCCACGGTCGACCTGTCATTGCCACAGTCGATAAGATGGCCCGGTCCGGCCAGTTGCAAACTTGGTCACGTCCCTCTGTTCCGCAGTTCAATATATTGGTTCGTACGCTGGGTGAGGAAATCCATGCAATGTTGCTGCGCAACAAGAAACCTAGAGCGGCTTTACGCGACGCCCAAGCACGCTGTGAGAAGGTTTTGAAAGTTTGATAGTGACCCCTAGATAGTGACCCATTGTCGAGACAAGTTAGATGCGTGCATCGCTTCTACTGTTTTCTGCACCTCATAAGCTTCGCGAAAATCTGGACCAGCCTTCGCCCCGCCTGCATGCGCAGTCAAAAGCTCTGCAACCTCAATGACCTTAAGGTCGTTAAACCCAAGGTGATGGCCAGGGGCAGGGCAAAAGTTGCCATAAGGTGGATGCTCTGGGCCTGCCTCAATTCGAGTATAGCCACATCGGCCTCGCTTAGTGGAATACAATTGCAATTCGTTCATCTGCTCTTGGCTGAATGCAAGTGCACCGTTGGTGCCAGTGATCTCCCAGGATAGGTCCATATTACGCGCTGTGGCCGCCCAATTCGCCTCAAGACTGCCTGCCACACCGTTTTCAAAACGAATCAATGCATGTGTCATGTCATCCACGAACACAGGGGTACGTTCAGCGCTATTCGGGTGTGTGGGACGGGTCGCGTGAAGGGTTTGGCAATCCGCTTGAACTTGGGTAATGGGCCCGATCAAGTAACGTGCCATCGAGATGATATGGCTGCCGATATCAGCCAATGCACCGCCGCCTTGCGGGTCTGTTCGAAATGAATGAGGCGCGTCTGGATCAGACATATAGTTTTCGGCATGCCGTCCACGGAACCCTGTGACCTCTCCGATTTCGCCGCTGGCAATTATCTCTCGAGCGAGTCCTATCATCGGATGACGCAGGAAATTGAACCCAACAAGATTAACAACGCCAGCTGCCTCAGCGGCTTCCGTCATATCAAGCGCGATCGCCGCCGTCGTTGACAGAGGTTTCTCGCAATACACGGTCTTGCCCGCCGCGATCGCCGCATGAGCAATCGGGGAATGCATCACGTTTGGAGCCGTGATTGCCACGATGTCCACGCTTTCATCAGCAACCATGGTTTTCCAATCGCCAGTACCACGTTCAAATCCAAGCGATCCGGCGGCTTGTTGAGCCAACTCTGGCGTCGCGTCCGCGAGAACCCTCAGCGCTGGTTCCACCGCTATATCGAACAGTCCTGAAACCGCCCGGAACGCGTTTGCGTGGCAACGCCCCATGAAACCCGACCCAACAAGGCCAATTCCAACCACCGGTTTTCTCATTCTTCACACCCTCCACTCTGATTTTCTCACATTTCCATAATGGAATTCTTCATCGCATCCGGCGACCAACATTTTGTCCAAATCTGACATTTTGGCGCTTAGAGCCACTATCAATTTCAGGCAAAGTCAGACGAAATAACGGAGGAAAATAATGTCACAGGCTGTGTATGATTACATCGTGATTGGTGCGGGCTCTGCTGGGTGTGCTGTAGCCGGACGGCTAGGTGAGGCCGGTTATTCCGTCCTGTTGCTCGAAGCGGGGGGCAAAGATCGCAATCCGTTCATTCATATTCCGCTTGGCTACTCAATGCTCTACGCGAACCCTTCGGTAAACTGGTGTTACGAAAGTTCGCCTGAACCCCATCTGAACAACCGACGGCTATTCCAACCGCGCGGCAAGGTATTAGGAGGCACTGGCGCAATTAATGGCATGATATACATGCGCGGTCAGCCTGAAGACTTTGACGGTTGGCAAGCTGCAGGATGCATAGGCTGGGGTTGGGAAGATGTGTTGCCATATTTTAAGTCCTGTGAGGATCAAGAGCGAGGGGCCGACGCCCATCATGGGGTAGGTGGCCCAGTTGCCGTCTCGGATATTCGTCAAGAACATGCGTTGGGTGAAGCGTTCCATTCTGCGTCTGAAGCCTTGGGCATCCCTCGGAACGATGACTTCAACGGGCCAAATCAGGAAGGCACCGGTTACGTTCAGACCACGACAAAGAAAGGCCGGCGATGGAGTACTGCGTCCGGTTACCTGCGCGGGCCTGCCAAGAAAAACATCGATTTGAAGCTGAACGCAATGGTTGATGGGATTGATTTGGACGGTAAACATGCAACCGGGGTGCGCTGGACCGATAAGTCGGGCTCTCATAAAGCAAAGGCCCGCCGCGAGATCATTCTCAGCGGAGGCGCGTTCAACTCTCCCCAGTTGCTGCAAATTTCGGGGATCGGGCCTGAGGCTCTATTGAAGCAGCGTGGGATTAAAGTGCAGCATGAGCTTCCCGGCGTCGGCGAAAACTTACAGGACCATTTTGGAATTGGTGCCGAATATCGCTCAACCGGACATCCTACAGTCAACGATCTGTACAACAATAAGCTCAAGGGGGGCTTGCAATTGTTACGTTACCTGCTGTTCCGTACGGGCCCTTTCGCCGACAATGGCAACTATTCCAATACCTTTATCTGCTCGGGCCCGGAAATTGAGCGACCGGACATGATGGTTACTTTTATGGCGTGGTGCACCGACGAGCAACTGAAGCCACGCCCCTTCTCTGGCTTCACAATTTTGGCAGAACATATGAGGCCCAATTCACGGGGACATGTGCGCATCACTGGGCCGCGCCCCACGGATCAACCCGAGATCCAATTCAATTTTTTCGCTGACGAAGCCGATCAAAGGGCTGCGCTGGCTGGGCTGAAATTCGGTCGTAAGATTGCTGAGACGCGCCCGATGGCAGATTGCGTCGAATACGAGCTTTCGCCGGGCAAAGAAATGCAGTCCGATCCTGAACTTCTGGATTATTGCCGGGCGAACGGGCTCTCCCTTCTGCATTCTGTGGGCACCTGCAAAATGGGCACGGGGCCCGATGCGGTTGTCGATCCCCGCCTGCGCGTTCACGGGATCAAAGGGCTGCGGGTAGCCGATGCCTCAATTATGCCGCGCATTGTAACTGGAAACACCAACGCCGCCGCGATCATGATCGGTGAAAAGGCCGCAGCCATGATAATTGAAGACGCAAAGGAACAGCCATGACACAGACACTTGGGGTTGCATTACTGGGGACAGGGCGCATGGCTCATGTTTATGGTCCCAAGATAAACGCCCACCCGGGGCTGAAGCTTGAGGTGATCTACAATCCTCGCATGTCCTCGGCGCAAAAGGCTGTGGCACAGTATGGTGGCCGGCCGTTAGACGATCTCGATATCGTTTTGGCTGATGCGAGTGTCGATGCGGTGGTGATAGCTACACCGACCGATACGCACTTAGACTATATCGAAAAAGTCGCTCAGGCAGGCAAACCTATCTACTGCGAAAAACCACTGGACCAGACGCTTGAACGGGTGGATCAGGCGATGGCCGCTCTGCACGCACATCCAGTCCCTTTCATGTTGGGCTTCAACAGGCGCTTCGACCCTGACAACAAAGCGCTTCGAGATGCTGTTCAAAACGGTGAGATCGGGCAGATCAATATGTTGATGAGCTGGAGTAGAGAACCTGCACCACCGCCAATCGAATACGTTCGCGTGTCTGGCGGCTATTTCGTCGATGCGACGATACACGATATTGATCTTCTTTGCTGGATTGCGGGCGAGCGGCCCGTCGAGGTGTCAGCCTGTGGTTCGTGTATGTTCGATCCGCAGATTGGTGCCGAGGGAGACTTCGACCTGACCATGACCACGCTCAAGATGCCATCTGGCGCGCTGTTGCACATCAACAATTCGCGCGCATGTGCTTACGGGTTTGATCAGCGGTTGGAGGCCTTTGGGGACAAGGGTATGGTCCAAACGGTAAATCACCGAGACGATAACCTCGTACGTTGGGATAAGCAGCGGACGGCCGCCCGTGAACCGCTAAAGCACTTTTTTCTAGAGCGGTACGATCAGTCTTTCTACCAAGCGCTTGATGAGTTCCACAGCGCTATCATCGCGGGAAGAGCCCCGTCGTCCAGTGCGCAAGACGGTCGAGCCGCGCTCGCTATAGCGCTAGCATGTGCGAGGTCTGCACGTGAAGGACGGGCTATTTCCCCCGATTACTAAAATCGTCACTGCGCACCAAAGATTGGTAAACCCAACGAAGGTGAGCAGTGTCCTTAGGAAGGTATTCGCAAAATAGGACGGACCTCCGTATCGGGTTTAAGCGTGTCGCGCTGGCGCTGAGATTTTTCGTACTCTATTGTCATCACGCTGATGACTCGCGATCCCCACCATTGCGACCGATTTCGCACAGCGTATGTTTTGGAATTTCATTCGGCTCTGTTTCACCACATTCGTCAGCGCCAATTCACCGACTTGTTTGCGTAGAGCATGGAGTAGTGGAGGGGGATATAGATGAATGGATTGGGGTCTTTTCCTCCCACTTCGAGCAGTAGAACGGCATGATCAGCTTCACCCAATCGCCCAGCGACGGCGCAGCCCGCAGATCCGGCGCCCACCACAATATAGTCGAATTTGTCGCCGTCCTTATTAGGCCTGTCGTATAGATAGCTAAAAGCCTGTCGCAACACTCTGAATCTCGGAATGGACAAAATATTAAATTTGGACATTTATGGCGTGGCTCGGCCGTTTACGTTACTGCTTGACTGGTCAGACGTTGGGAGGAGAATGGACCTGTCGCGGTTTTATGCCGCTCCTTTGATAGTATTTACTGCAATAAAGGAGACGAACTATGGGACACAGAAGAACGGACGAATTCCGCAAGGATGCGGTCCGGTTCTCATGGAACAAGTTTGGCCCGATATTCGCCGGAGATGCGTTTAACAGATGCGTGCATAGTCCAATTGGCAGCGGCATCTGGACGAGGTGTTCGTGAAGACTAACGGCGAGTTGCCCTATTTTTGGAGGGCGGTGGATCACGAAGGCGAGGCTATGTAATCTTATGCGACGAACCGCCGCCCTCACCAAATGGCATGGCCATTGTGCCGCGTAAGTTCTAGCGTTTCACGAAACTGAGATGAGTTCGCATACGTTTGATAGCATCTTGATTTGAGTTCCGCTTCAAACATCACGGATACTGCCTCTATAACAAGCCGTCTGGCATCTTTTGCTCGGCAGCGGTATTTGCGCGGCGAAAATACAGCGTTACCAGCGTTGCAACTATCACGATGAACAACGAGTACAGCACCGGTACCGCGTTGATCGTCTGCTGATCTGTGCCTGAAAACGTAAACGCGATGATTGCGATGGCGAGTGGGCCGTTCTGAATGCCCGTCTCCAAGCCCACAGTGCGCGCATTGCGCGGATGCAATTTCAGCGCCTTAGCGAACAAATAGCCCGCCGTAATTCCGATCACGCCAATAGCAATGGCCGCCAGATAGGTCGCCCAGCCGGTTTCCATAAGAAATGTGAAATTGCGCGGAATCCATGACACGATCAAAAACACGATGAAAAATACCGCGAGCATCGACCCCATAAATTCTGTCACAGCGCCCACATTGGCATTGAATTTTCGCATGACCATGCCGATACCAACAGGCACCAATAACAACACAAGCGTCGCGATGATGTTTTCGCGTGGAATATCCACGTCCAGCGCACCCGCATAAATGACCAGTACAATCGGGATCATCAACACACCGAATATTGTCGACGTCACTGTCATCAAAACCGACAACGCGAGATTACCCTTTGAAAAATATGTGAAAATGTTCGATGTGGTCCCGCCCGGCATGCATGACATGATTAGGATGCCAATCTTGATCGGGTCGGACACGGGCAAAAGCAGCGCCAGCAAGAACCCGATGAACGGCATGAAGCCATATTGCGACACCACACCAATAATCAAACCATAGGGGCGTTTGAGCGCCAGCATGAAATCACGCGGTGTCAACGACGCGCCCATTCCCAGCATGATCACGAAGATCATAAGTGCGAGGATTGCCTGTTCTAGTGGTCCGACCATTTTGGATAACTACCTATAATTAGTGAATTCAGGACGCGTTGCGCTGTGCGCCATTTTCGGGGGCAAATTCTTCACTGCGCAAATCTTTGCGCAGAATTTTTCCGACGTTGGATTTTGGCAGATCATCGCGAAATTCAACCATTTTTGGTACTTTGTACCCCGTCAGATGTTCCTTGCAGTAGGCGCGGATCGTAGCACTGCTCAGCGACTGATCGCTCAGCACTACAAACGCCTTCACCGCTTCGCCCGATGCCCCGTCAGGCACGCCGATTACAGCGGCCTCTAGGATGCCGGGGTGTCGCGTCAGGCAATCCTCGATCTCGTTTGGATAGACATTAAAGCCTGAAACCAACACGAGGTCTTTTTTGCGATCCACAATTGAAAAATACCCGCCCTTATCCATGATGCCGATGTCGCCCGTCAGCAACCAGTCACCTTGCATGATTTTGGCCGTATCGTCGGGTTTTTTCCAATAGCCCTTCATGATCTGCGGCCCACGCGCGGCCAGCTCGCCTGGTTGCCCTTGTGGCACGTCTTTGCCGTCCTCATCCAGACAGCGCAGTTCGGTGGACGGCACCGGAATACCGATGGAATTGGGCCGCATTTTACCCAGTGGATTGAACGTGATCACCGGCGAAGATTCGGTCAAACCGTAACCTTCGAGGACCGGTTTGCCCGTGACCTTTTCCCACACTTCGGCGACTGAACTTTGCAGGGCCATGCCGCCCGCAGAGGCAAATTTCAGGTGTTTGGGCGGGGAATCCTGAAACCACGTCTCGTTGCTCAAACCGTTAAACAGCGTGTTCACACCACTCATCCACGTGATCGGATAATTCTCCATTGCGCGTTTGAGGTTCGTCAACGGGCGTGGGTTCGGGATCAGGATGTTGCGGCCACCTAGGTAATAAAACCCTAGCAAATTCACAGTAAACGCAAAAATATGGTAGAGTGGTAGCGCGGTAAGTGCGACCTCACGGCCTTTCTCGACGCCGGTGATCATCTCCATGCTCTGTTCCATATTCATGAGCAGGTTTTTATGGGTTAGCATCGCCCCTTTGGACACCCCTGTGGTGCCGCCAGTATATTGCAAACAGGCGATATCGTCGGGTAAAAGGGCTTCGCGGTATGCTTCGACCGTGATTTCCTTGCTTACACTTTTTTGCCGACCGGCTTCTATTGCTTCGGGTAGGCGGATATGGGTTAAATCAATCGGTGCCAGCGTACGGTCCCAGTGTTTTTGCACCAAACGCACAATGCTGCGCGGCATTGCAGGGAAAAACTCTGCCACTTGCGTGATGATTATATTTGGGATCGGGTGGCCTTTGAGGGCCTGTGTCAATTTGTCGGCAAACATATCGACTACGATCAGCGCTTGTGGTTCCGCATCGGCAAACTGGCGCGCCATTTCTTCGGCAGTATAGAGCGGATTGACGTTCACTAAGACGCAGCCCGCCTTCAAAATCGCAAACGCTGCTACGGGGAATGATAACCCGTTTGGCACCTGCAATGCGACGCGGTCGCCTTTTTCGAGGCCTGCTGTTTCACGCAAGTAGACCGCAAGCCCATTTGACATCTCGTCGACTTGCGCAAAAGTTAGCGTTCCGTTCATCCCGTTAGGTAGACATGTCGTAAATGCAGGTTTCTTAGCATAGAGGTGAGCCACGGCACTGACCATATCGCCGATTGTACGGTAGTGCGCCGTTTCAATTTCTTTGCGCACAGACGGGCCGTAATAGGCCGTCCACGGTTTATGTTGTTCGCTCATTATTCCTCCTAAGACCTTCAGTTGCGGCAAGGGCTTTTCGATATTGGATCGAACCGCGCCCACATTGTGAATTCTTGTGCTGCTTGCACGCGCCTGTTCTGCCAATTGGCCCTATTTTGGGCTTTGATTATCCGGCAGGTGATTTTCCCAATATCGCGGAGACGTCACCCGCCAGTTTTAATGACCGCACAGAATTCAAGCGTGGAGTTCACGCGCGATTCCGAATGCTGATTGACCTGCGGCCATAAGTCCAGCGGGATACTCTGCGCCATCCACCATCGCGGACCATTGCAAATCGCCTTCATACCGCCACGCCATCTGGCCGTTTTCATCAAGCGCAAAAAGGTGTAGCCAGCGGTTGTCAAACAATGCTCGCAGGCCGTCGTGCCGTTTAAGAACATCGATCATTGCCTCTCGCGGGGCCTCGATGCAAACCGACAGGCGCAGCGGTTCGTGGGCATAGCTGTCCCCTTCATGGACAGACTGCCACGGGAGCCCTGCGCGCAGAGTGCCGCCGTTGCCTTCAACCACACCGATGCCGCCGGTCACGTTGTGCAAAAGCTTGTTACCGGCGCCAAACGTGTCAGGGGCCACGGTCGATCCGTAATATTGCAGGCTGATCCAGCTGGCGACAACAACGGGGGCCGTCATGATCAGCTCAAGCACACCAAAACCTTTATCGCCTGCCCAATCGTAGTCATGCAGAAAGGCACGCCCTTCCATGTTTTTTCCTGCCGTGCGGCTGCGCGGTGCGGCGATGAATGCTTTACATCCTGCTAATGCCCACTCTGGCCGCGTCTCGGCCCAGTCGCGGCTGCGCGGTATAATGTCCAAGTCATCGGCGGCACGGGGCAAACGAAGCGACCGCTCGCTGCGCGTGGCTTTGCCTGCCGCCATGAACCAAAAACGCGCCTTTTCCAGGTCCGCACTATGATCCGTGGACAGACTGTCCTGTGTGTATAGCGTGATCGCATCTGTCGTCGTGTCATGCAATGCTGCAATAAATAATGTGTCATCTGGCACCGTGATATCACGCTGCTCCAGCCCTTTGCGCACATCTGTGCTGTTCAGCAGCCCTGCGAGCAAACGGGCGTTCACCTCGCCGGAATAGCCACCACAGGCACCACAATGCAGGCCACTGGCAAAGGGATTGTTGACCACATTTGCCCCATGCCCTGCCACCACAATAAGCCGCGCGAAATTGTTTGTGAGAGACATAGCGCGCAGGATCGTCTCGGCAGCGTCGGTTTGCGCGTCAAGGTCCAGTGCCGGGCCCAAGCGCGGTGCAGGGTCCGCTGGTCCCTCATTTGGCGCGAGGTTCAGCGCGTCGCGTACCAGTTTTCCGGCATAAATTGGGCCCGTCGCCTCTACAAAGGCGAAGGATGAGACGGCGGCCAGTTTGAAGCGGCCCCAAGCGCGGTTGGCTCGTGCCTTGAAGCGGGCGGTCTGGTCTGCATCTGCGTCATCGCCTTGGGACGTTGAGGTCACGCCGGGGGTTAGCAGCACTGGGAGACGCAATTCATCAACATCTGAGGCAAACCCTTTGTGTGACGCAGTCAGGCCAAAAAAGCCCGCAAACCCAAGTGTCTGAATGGCTGGATGAACTGCTTCCAGCGCGCGCCTGAACACTTCGGATCGGACGTCGATGCAGAAGGCTGCCTGCATTGCGGGGCGAACATCGTATTCCTTTGGACCAGGGGTGGCAAAGGTTTCAGCCAGATCGCGTTGAACTGCACGCTCCCAAGCTTCTTGAAGAATAGCGTTGACCGTCAGATCCGCGTCCGGGGTTACGGGTTCCGCATGTGTTGCTTTCACCTTGTCCCACTTGTCTGCTATCTGGTCTTTGTATTGCTCAAACAGGGCCTCTTCCCACAAAAGCCGGATGGTCAGGATGTCTGTGATTGTGTGATCGCTGTCGCCTGCCAGTTCTGCCTGCCACAGTTGATAGCGTGCGACCTGCGCCCAGCCACCCAACGAAAAGAGAAGTTGGTGCAGATATGTTTCAAGCGTGACATCAGACAGCCCTAGCCGATTTGCCGCCCGCACTTTGGCTTCATCTGTTGTATCCGGCGTTTCGCTGACAAATTGACAGAACCCTTTCAAGCCCACGATTTCAGGCGTTAAATCATGGATCGAATACTGACGCCACGCGTCATAAGCACCCCGTCTGCGCGGAGCCGCCCAAAGTGCTTGACCCTGATCAAAATACCCAGCGGCCCACAGACCAAACCGATCCGCAATGATACCCGGCCAATCGATGCCGGACACATCCGCTGCGAGGTCGGCAAGGGTTGGCTGCGACGTCGGTGTTGCGGCGTCGTTGCGGGCCAACTTTTTCAATTCGGACAGATCAGGCAAGTCTGCGCCAACATGCGCTTCAAGTGCTCCGATGATGTCTGCATCTGTGATCGTACCATTCTCGATGCGGGTCTCGTACCAGTTTCGCGGCATCGTTACGGGCACGCCACCGACACGCGCCAGCCGTGCGCCGACCTGCGCCAGTGACTCTGCCGCCTGACCCAAAAACGGATTCACAGCGACTGAAGAGGCAAGCGGCCATACTGGTGGAATAGCGCGTGCAGCTGTGTCGCTGGCCTTGACGAGAGTTGAGAGTGAAAGGTCTGAAGGCGTGTTCATCTGTGTATCCTTTGGCATCAATCAGGCGCAGCGCTTGGACGACTTGTTTAGTCCTGACATCAGTCTATTTTTGGGATGCTATCCTCAGCACCCACGTCTCATTTACGTCCGCTATTGTACGAGAACGCGCGTGCCGCCGCTTTCATCCCTTTGGGGTAAATTGATTTTTCATCCATCCTGTCCGATTTCTAGGGATGAAACCCGGTGCAAGCGCGTTTGTGTTGTTAGATTACCGTTTTGAAGAGCGCCTTATGGGCCAACGAACTGATAACGTGAAAAGGATCATAGAATGTACGCTCATCTCACCAGCCGCCGCATCGCGTTGGACGTCCGAGCAAAGCGACAGGACAAAGACAGCCCTGGGCCGCGACGTGCAGGTCTGCCGATCGACATCCCACTAAGGCAGGCCATTTTTCTACAAGCATCCTTGGCCTTGTGATCATTCAATCAACCTCAAGGAGAAACGCTCGTGTTGAGTGAATTTTTGCCATTTTTGGCCCCCCTTGCCCTTATTGGGGCCTCTGTGATCGCCTTTCGCGGGCCCGCGATGCGACCGAGTTTAATCTTGCGCATCATCGAAGGTACCACCCTCATCGCCTTGGCCGTTGCGCTACTGTCGTCGATTAACCTGATAACTGAAGGGTCTACGACCAGCGGTCTTATCGGTTTTTGGGGGATGGGCATATCGGCCCGTCTGGATGCAGTCAGCGCGGTGATGTTGCTGTTGGTCAGTTTCGTCGGCTGGGTGGTTGTGCGCTACAGCGCGACCTACATGGATGGTGAGCCGCAGCAGGGGCCTTTCACGGGTTGGCTTTGCGCGACGTTGGCGGCAGTGATGGTGCTGGTGATCGCGGGCAGCCTTTTGCAACTGGTCCTTGCCTGGATCGCCACCAGCCTGTTTTTGCACAAGCTTTTATTGCATTATCCAGATCGCGTTGCAGCACAAAGCGCGGCTCACAAAAAATGGATCACTGCGCGCATGGGTGACGCAGCTTTGCTGGTCGCGGTTGTTTTACTGCTTGTTCAGTATGGAACTGGCGACATCGCAGAGATTTTGGCGGCGGCACGGATGGGCGAAGGCCAAGCAGGTGCAGGTTGGATAGCGGCGGCACTGGCCGTTGCGGCGATCCTGAAATCAGCGCAATTCCCTATGCACGGCTGGTTGACGGAAGTGATGGAGACGCCAACGCCGGTATCTGCTTTGCTACATGCGGGTGTTATCAACGCAGGCGGCTTTTTGTTGATCCGGTTCGCAGATGTGATGCTGTTGGCACCTGGTGTGATGGCCGTATTGGTGATGATCGGCGGGTTCACAGCACTGTTTGGCGGCTTGGTCATGTTGACACAATCGGCAGTTAAGACCTCACTTGCGTGGTCCACGGTCGCGCAAATGGGCTTCATGATCCTGCAATGCGGTTTGGCGTTGTTTCCGCTGGCGCTGCTGCATATCGTAGCCCATTCGCTTTATAAAGCGCACGCCTTCCTTGCATCAGGCATGGCTGTTGATAGCGTCGCCGCGATCCGCCGCCCAGGCCCTGTAGCCATCCCCAATGGCCTTGCGGTGGCCCGTGCGTTTTTGATCGCCCTTGTGATTTATGGGGTTGTGGCCTTCTTGTTTGGAATTACAGGGAAATCGCCACAGGCAATTGCCCTTGGTGCCATCCTGATCTTCGGCGTTGCATATCTGCTGGCACAGGGTCTCGCGGACGCGGCCCCCCGCGTTCTAACACAACGCACTGCCGCCTTTTCCGTCGCTGCTGCGGTTGGGTATTTTGCGCTGCAAGACGGCGCAGAGTGGATGATGTACGGCACCTTGCCAGCAACACCAGCCCCAGGGCCTCTCGAATGGGCACTGATCGTTCTGACGTTGTTTAGTTTTGGTCTTGTTGCGGTGGCGCAGGCGATGTTCCCTCTCTGGGCCTATCATCCAGCGGCGGCGGGCATGCGCGTTCACCTGTCAAACGGGCTTTATGCCAATGCCGTCTTTGACAAACTGCTGCGCGGACCAGTGATTTCGTCACCCGGCATTCCGTTCGCGGATCGTCATGAAGCGCTGAAAGGTAAGTTAGTCGTACTCAACACCTGGGTTCGACAAGAAATGAACCACCCGCTTCCCGATCGGCTAAAGCTGTCCGTGTCCGAGGCGGATGAGTTCAATGTAAAAGAAGGTAAGGCGACCAACGGGCTGGGAATTTCGATTGTAATTATAGTTCTTGGAATGGTTGGCGTGCCGATGTTGTTGTTGTCCTTATTGGGCTAGATCTCATTTGATCTGAAGAAGGGCGAAGCACATAATTGGGTGTGCCCGGAGCGTTGCGATCCGCGCCGGGTACCAATGCGGATAAGGTTTTGCCGCTCTCGGGCACCAATGAAACGATGCCTGCTGATTATGATGCGCGTGCATCACACCAATACTCCACCTTGTCATGCGGATCTGACCAGTCAAAATTTCGAGTTTCAAGAACAGAACTTTTCGCAAGCATCGGCGGTTTGTGGATCCTTGTTTCTGATCATTGCTGTTGACGACCATAACGAACATGGCATCCCTCTAAGGTTTCCCTTGGGACGGCATATCAATGCCGCGTTTTTCTGCGCTTGCCTGCACGGCTTGCTGCAATGCTTCGCTGCGATCCAGCAAACGACGAAAGCGTGTCTCATCCATTACAAGCAGGGTAGAGGGGGCAATTGCGCGAACTTCTGCACGGAATGGGTTTTTTGTCAGTATCGCCATCTGACCAAACATTTCGCCCCGGCCCAGCCGCCAGGACTGCCTACCAATTTTCAATTCCACGGCGCCAGAGGCGATGAAGAACACGCTTTTGGGCGCGCTGTTGCGTGCCGCCACCAGATCGCCAGCATTAACGTAAAGCGTGCGCAGGACGCGACCGAGACGTTTCAAAGTAACCTCGTCAAGGTCGGAGAAGGTTGAGATCTCCCGCACGAATTCGGATCTTTGCAGCGCGATATCAAGGTGTGGCCGACCTTCTGCGGCCCCGCGTTTTTCCGCAACGCCCTGCATTAACGCATTATAGACTTCTGCCCCGATCAGCCCGTCCTCTCGCATCACGGTATACTCCCTTTCCTCCAGCCGCAGGGCCGTGCGGCGGATAAATCGACGCTCCAGTTCCTCTGCATAGCCGGGATATTGCAAACGCAACCCCTCGAGAGCGGTCTCGACAGCCTCAATCCGCCGTGCCAGCAATTCTCTGAGAAGGTCGGCCACGCGTCGCCCATGAATGCGCAAGATACGTCCGTCGATGAACCCACTGAGGTCCTGCAAAATAAATCGCTGGGACAGCAGGAATTCGAATCTGTCTGCCGTCATTCGGGCAAGTGGCATTGAAAAATGCAGTCGGCTGTGCAGGAAGGACGCAACCCGAAAAAGTGGTCCGTAGGACAGGCTTTGCAGCGCCGCTTGGCGGTAGACACTGCGTCCGCCGGAACGCGCACCCTCAATCATCCGACCAGCAACAGACAGGACCTGTTCGCTCATGCGCGATGATATTGTCCGTTCGCGCACGTTGACGAGGATCGCATCGCGTTCGGCCCCTGCCAAAGCAATCAACCCGAGTGTGATGCGGTCACGATCATTGATTTCGGCACTATCCTCAGCAGCCCTTACCGATCCTTCTAGCCGCTCACCAAATTGCTTGGCTTCGGCCCGGACAACGTCACGCGACAACTCGTACTTTTCTGTTGTGCTGGCCACATCCTCCCGGACGGTTTGCAAAGCGACGGCGACCACTTGCCGCGACAGCGCGTCGTCCAGCGGTGACAACCGGTCAAGACCAAGCCATCTTATGACCATTCGCAGGGTCGTTCCCTGTACGATCAGAGTAAACAGGACGTAACCTGTTGCGAGGATACCGACGAGGCGTTTTAGCTCCAGCGGGACACGGATACTTTCGGTCACGGCAAGTGCGAGTGCAAGCGTGACAGCTCCTCTGAGACCGCCCCATAGAATTGCTGTCCGATAAGGGCGCTCTACCACCGGTGACAGGCGCAAAACGCTCAGTAGCGGCATCAGACCGAAGAGAATCGCTGCCCTTGCAGCAGTTGCGGCGAGGATTACCACGCCCAAAAGGGCAAAGTCCGACAGCCGAACTTCTTCGAGAAGCCGCGGAATAAGCAAGGCGGCGAGAATAAAAATCAATGCGCCGGCCCAATGCGCAAGCAGATCCCAGACCTCGCGCAGGTTCGCCCAAGACGCGGGTGGCAGCCGACCCGGTCCCATCAGATTAAGGGTCAGGCCCGCCGCGACGACGGCAATCACACCCGATGCCCCCATGCTCTGCTCGGCACCGATGTAGGCCAGATACGGCAGTGCCACCGAGATCGAGATCTGCGCACGGTCGTAGCGGGACAAAAGGGCCAAGACCCAGACTGCGACGCGCGCCACGAACCAGCCAGTCACCGCACCGCCGAAGATGAGCAATGGAAAGCGGGCCAAAGCATCGCCCAGGGTAGGGTCGGGCACGCCTAGCTTTACAAAACCCATGAAAAGGCCAAAGAGCGCGATGGCAGCCGCGTCGTTAAGCAAGCTTTCGCCCTCGATGATCCGTGCGAGACGTTGTGGCGCAGATATCGAACGGAAAATATTGATCACGGCGGACGGGTCGGTTGTTGAGACAATTGCGCCGATTAAAAGACAAGCTGCGAGTGGCAAGGCACTGGCCCAAGAAAGTGCGTAGCCGACCGACAACGTTGCCACCACGACCGCGACCACGGCCAGAACGAGGATGGGGACCCAATCGTCCAGCATCCGGCGCAGGTTCATACCCAGTGTTGCCTGAAAAAGTAATGTTGGCAGGAACAGATAGAGAAAGACGTTGGAACGGATCGGCAATCCAAGGATAGCTTCCGCCACGGGGTTCAGGGCGTCTGTAAGATCGGTACGCAAAAAAAACGTGGCACTGGCCCCAATCATCACGCCGAGCACCGCGAGAATGACGGTGTATGGTAATCGCAATCGTGCGGCGAGCGGCTCGGCAAGGCCGATTATCACAAAAAGTGAAACAACGACTGTTATGAGGGTTACGATGTCCATCTAGGTGCCCTGGGCAAAACCCTTTCCACAATCGAAAAACTGCCTAAGTGTCTTGGACTGACTTTAGATCAACCTAAATGAGATATCCAATTTGAAACTTGGGGTGTGATTGGCCTTTGGCACCATCGGTGCGAAGGCCCCCCAACATGGCCGATACCAGAATTGTAGGAACCGGCGGGCCATGATCTATCCGTCAGTGACGTTTGGCACCGGGCCAATGATATCCGTCACGAGGCCAATGTTGGAAAACCCACCGGCATTCAGCAGACCCATGACTTCAGCGACACCGTTCCAGTCATTGCGACCATCGGCCCGTAGAAAAATCTTGTTGCTATCGCGTTCGGCTGCGATTGCTTGCAACTGCTGGACCAAAACATTCCGCGACGTTTCCGTTTCTTGGATCATGACCTGACCGTCGACCGTGATCGTCACTGTCAGCGGCTCTTCCTCATCACCGAGCAATGACGTTGCAGAGGTTTCAGGCAACTCGACCGGAATACCAACGACGGACAAAGGCGCGGCGACCATAAAAATGATCAACAGAACCATCATGACATCGACAAATGGGGTGACGTTGATTTCTGACACGAGTTGCGCGCGGCGGGTCCGTTGGCGACCGCGTCTGCCCCCATTACCACCTGAATTCAATGTGCCTGCAGCCATGTCAGTTCTCCACCTGCCTGCTAAGAATATTCGCAAATTCATCAGCAAAGGCCTCGTAGCCACTCACGATCTGCTCACTATCAGTTGATAGCTTGTTATAGATTATCACGGCCGGAATGGCGGCAAGAAGGCCGATGCCAGTCGACATCAACGCTTCTGCAATACCGGGCGCGACGACGGCAAGGTTGGTGGTTTGCGCTTGGGAAATCTCGATAAAAGCGTTCATAATGCCCCATACCGTACCGAATAGACCAACAAACGGGGCCGTCGAACCAACAGTCGCCAAAATTGGTAGACCTTTTTGAAGCTTCGATGATTGCTTAGCGATTGTCACATCCATCGATGTGTTTATGCGGGCGGTGGAATCAGGGATCAATCCGCCATCTTCCCGATGTGACCTGCGCCATTCGAGCATGCCGGACGCGAATATCTTCTCGGTGGACCCCTGTGGTTCCGCCCCGATCTTGCCAAAAAGGGCGTCCAAAGGCTCGCCTGACCAGAACGAGCGGTCAAAGGCATCAGCCTCAGCCCGGGCTTTGCGATATTGGACTGTCTTGTCGATGAACACTGCCCAACACCAGATAGACGCTGCCACCAGCATGATCATGACGAGTTGTACGAGAATTGTCGCGCGCGTGAACAATGCCCACATTGTGAAGTCTTGAGCTGCTTCCATTTGCCTGCTTTCTTTGTAATTGGTTAGCGTCCAAATCTGCAATAATAAGAAATCTGGGCCAGACAGGTTCATTGTCCCTCTGATCCAAAAATCACTACTAACGAAGACCTACGTTTGGCCGAAACTTGCAACCTCCAGCCACCCATGCTCCACCAGACTTGTCACTTTCGGACTGGTCCTGATCGCTGCATCGATTGCGGAGTCCGGCGCCGCAATCCGCGCGACCAGGCGCAGGGCATCATGGATAGGCTGGCCATTGAGAAACAGGCTCTGGTCTGAGGGCCCACCAGCCCTCAGTCTTCCAGATATTCCGTCTAGCAAGCCGATCTCGCCGCACACATTCTGGACGAGTTTGTTGCCGCTGCCGAAGTGCTGCGGGGAGACCGTTGCGCCATAGTATTGGAGGTTGGTATATGCGGCGACCAACAGAGGGCCGCCAACGATTTCTGCGAGGAAATTGCCGTCGGGATCGTAGTCAAAATCGTAGTTGTGCAGGAAGACTTTGCCAGCAAAATCTCGGTTTCGCGTTGCATTTCGTGGAGCCGCCACGAACCAGTGGCAACCGGCCAGGCCCCATTCCGCGCGGGTTTGTGACCAGTCTCCACCTCGCGCATACAGCGCCCCGCCCCGCGGGGTGGCAGGCAGATCGGTGGACCGCTCAGCACGTACGATGTCGCAAGCCTGATCTAGGATATCGTGAAGCCACTTGATTGGCTGCGGTTTGCGGCCTCCCACGGGATCAGTGCTGAAAAACGTCACCGTATCACCTGTTGTGTCGTGCAGACCGGCTCGGAACACCGTTTCTGGAGGTATTTCAATGCCGCGCTGGGCTAGTAATTCGCGCAGTGGTGTCTCGTTCAGGAGACACGAAAGGGCACGGACGTTCACGGCTGCGTCATGCCCGCAACATGCTCCGCACTGCAGGAGCGCGCTTTGCGCGTCATTGGTAACGCGCGCCTCATGACCAACGAAGACGACTAAAGGTGCAAAATTCCTCCTCAATCCGATGGAGCGGAGGGCCGCCTCTGCAACATCAGCCGCGGCCTCGCTCGAGGGATCGAGCGTCAATCTGGGTATTGGTCCGTATCCGACGACACGGCGTTCGTGAAATTGCGAGGAATCGACGAGTGGAGCGAGCTTGAGCAACCCTGCCGCCTCGACATAGGCAAAGCTTGACACGGCTCCACGCGAGAAACGGGAAATGGCCCTAAGTAGTCGGTCACGAATGGGTGTCTCGTCGGTGCTAGGGCCGTCTTCCTTGATCCGCAGCGAGGAGTCGGGGACCTCGACACTGCGCGCGGCCTTGCGGTTTTCGGCGGCGGGCGCTTGGTTCATCAAGGGAAGACCGACGAACCCGGCCAAGCCGTAAGTTTGGACGCCTGGATCAACGATTTCCAGCGCGCGCCTCAGCCGTTCGGAACGGACATCCATGCAAAAGACAAGTTGCGCTTCGCATGACACGGGTTCAGCGAGATTGGTTGGCTTGCCTGCTTGCGCCAACAATGTGTCAAGACGTCGGGCCGACGCCTGTTCTGCCGCCCTTTGCAGGATTGCGTCGATCAGATGGCCCGTTTCCGCCCGCAGCGGTTCCTTATGCCTAAGGATAACAGCGTCCCACTGCGTGCCCACTTCCTTCGCGTAGCGCGCTTGAAGAGCCTGCTCCCATACCAAACGGATCGCGAGCAATTCCGAAAGAGTAGTGTTGTGCGTCTGGGCCTGTTGCGCTTCCCACAGGTGGTAGCGTCCGAGCCCCGCCCATCCAGCCAGATCGCACAGAAGGCCATGAAAGACTGATGGTGCAGCTTTGCGGTCGATTTCGAGTGCGGCGCACGCATCTCCTATAGCATGCCAATGGTCGCGTTGCGAGTGGCTGATCGTCTCGCAAAAATTGTTGAGGCCGAAAATTTCGGGTGTCAGATCACTCATCGCCCAGTCACGCCAACTGGTCCATGCGCCTTGTTCAGCTACCTGTGCCCAAAGGGCTTGGCCGGTGTCAAAATGACATTGCGCCCAAGCTCCGAACCGCTCTGTGACGAGGTTTGGCCAATCGGTTCCACTGTGTTCGGCTGCCAGGTCGGCAACGGTCGGAATGGCCTGAGGTATGAAATCTGTAGTATGAGCGGTTTCGAGGATGGTCTGATCGCTTAGTTCCAGAGTGGGCGCGATTTCTAGGCGAGATATTTTGATATCTTCGAGGGTAATCTCTCCCTTTTCAATACGGCCCAGTTGGACCGCCCGGCTGGGAAAAATATGAACCCCAGCGCTGCGTTCCAGTCGCGCAGCGGCAACTGCGATAGGTTCATCGCTTAGGCCATTGAAAGGATTCACCGCGACAGCTTGAGAGAGCGGAAAGAGTGGCGCGATTTTACGGACAGCGTGTTCAGCCGCGTCGACAAGGTCCAGCAAATCGGGCGAGAAGTCTTGATTGCGAATGAACATCGTTCAGGTATCCTTAGTTCGAGTGTCGGTTTTCCAAGCACCGGCGAAACGATCCGCCCGCGCATTAAAGTAAAACCCATTCGTGACATGGACACGCAGACCGCGAACGGCAGGATGGGCGGACCAGAGCGGCAACAGGGCCTGAAGCACAGTGACCGCCGTGAAGCTAAATAGAGTTAGTATGATCAGCATCCATTCTAGCGGGCCGGCCTGTGGTGTCGGTGGCAATGTCCCCGCGGTCAATGTCTGGGCAACCCATTGGAAGCCTAAAAACGAGACGACGAACAGGACCGAGGCCCGTGCAGTCGCCATACCCAACTCACGTGGCGCCGCATCCGCGAGGCCCTGTGCAACGAGATACCCGACGCCGAACACAAGGATTGCTCCAAGCGCCACCGCCTGTGGGGATTTCTCCACGAGGCCAAGCGGTAGCCCGACAAGCGCGTAGAGAGTGATTGCGATCCCCATTGCCAGCGCCACATTGCGGACTGAGGCGGGCGCGACAGGGCCGAGCCGCCGCGCCGCACTGATTACGTGACCCGCTTGGGCTGCAATCAGGAATGCGTGGGCCTTGTAGAGCGCGTGCGCAAAGATGTGCAGCAAGGCTAGTGGGAACAGCCCTAGGCCACATTGCAGCATGATAAAGCCCATCTGCGATACTGTGGACCAGGCCAATGCGGTCTTTGCGGCCGATTGCGTCAACATGACAATTGATCCCACAAGAGCCGAGAAGCCCCCCACAATAACGAGAGCGGCCAAGATGATCGGAGCGCCGAGCATCACGTCGGAAAAACGGATCAACAAAAAACCGCCCGCGCTGACGACACCAGCATGGAGAAGCGCCAAAACTGGGGTAGGGGCCTCAATAGCCCCTATCAGCCACCCTTGGACTGGAAGAAGTGCCGACTGCAAGACTGCCGCGACGGCCAGACATGCCGCGGCCAGAACCGCCGCGGGCGGGACGAAACCTGTACGCGCTGCCGCGTTGATGGCGGCGATATCGAACACGCCGTAAGCCCTGTAAAGAAGCAGCAGACCAACCGCCAGCGCGATATCCGCAGCCCGAGCGAAAATGATATTTTTACGTGCGGCGCGCCGAGCCCCGGGCCGGTCCGAATAAAAAATAAGAAGTCGGTTCACGCCGATCGCGGTCGCCACCCAGGCGAGGCCCAATTGCACGAGGTTCCCAGACGTCACCAGCAAGGCGATGCCAGCCAGCGTCAAGCAAACAAAGAATGTAAAACTCCCTTCTCCTGCTTCTCCGTGCAGGTGTGTCGCTGAAAAGCGTAGAATAACCCACGCAAGAATGCTGGTCAGCAGCAACAATATGACTGACACAGGATCTAGCAGCACCGAAAAACCAAAGTGCCCCAACCCTAGAACGGGTGATGTTGTTGGTCCGAAAACGATGACGTGCACAGCCGAATATGCGGCCAGAACGATGCCGAGCAACGCCGTTCGTTCTGCCCATTCAGGTAGTGTGATGGGCATGATCGTCTCACGCAACCTGATGGCCCCGACCACCAAGAGACCTATGGGAAAGACTAGAACTATCCAAGCGACTGCCATCTAAAGCTCTCCATTTAGGAAGTTTAAATTAGTAATTGTACTCGTCATATTTGATCAAGATGATCAGTTTTCCATGATCTTTTGCGTTTGGCGGGACCGCCGACCGGCCTGAATATCCCGCGATTATTACTAAAAGAACGCTGCGCGACCCCTTTTCATCCCTGCTGAGCAAGAAAAAGCAAAGTATGAGAATTGGTAGCATCTCTCACGGGACCCTTGGGCCCAGAGTTCCCCAGAAAGAGTGTTTGCCAGATTTTGGACCGCTGCACCGGCATTGTTCACAGTCAAGGCGAAGTGGATATCTTGTGTGCTTCAGTGGGCGTCCAAATTGATCTTGCTCGGCCCTTTTGCTTTCCACCTAACAGAGATAAACTACCGATTTTTTGGCCTATTCTACAGGATCACATACCAGATTTTATCACCGTTATCACGTCGTTTGGGCGACGAAATATCGACATAAGGTTTTGCGTGGGCCGATGCGCGAACGGATCCGCGATATCATTCGACAGTCTTGTGCCGAGATGGGCGTGCATATTGTGAAGGGTGTTCTGACAGCTGACCACGTCCACATGTTCATATCTGTCCCGCCACAGATCGCGCTGTCCAAGGTGATGCAGCGGATCAAAGGGCGCTCGTCGCGGCGGGTTCAGATGGAGTTCCCAGAGTTGCGCAAACGCTATTGGGGAAGGCGGTTTTGGGCCCGTGGATATTTCTCGATAACGTCAGGAAATGTCACCGACGATGTCATCCTGCAGTATCTGGAATTACATTCCAATCGCGATGCTACCGGCCTCGGCCGGTAGTGGTTCACTTTGCTTTCAGCCACGCTCGAAAGAGTTGCAAAACGACCCCCAAGCAACGGTTCCTAACCGCCATATTCGATGACCGAGGTTTGGAAAGATCAGCATGTAAAATTGTGCTATAATCGCTTGTGATGGAGGGGGTCAAAATGAGTTTTGTAACAATTTCGACTTGGCGAATGACTGGCGAAACAGAGACTATGGTGCATGTGACAGAACTTATGCGTCGAAAATACTTTCCGGGGCTTTTGGCTCTGGGAGCAAAACATTCGATGCTCGTTGATGCTGACTTGGACCGTTTCGCTATTGTAACTGTCTATCCGAGCCGCAAGGTTCGCGATGATGCCATCGATCATATTTCAGCACTTCGCGGCGAAGGTGCTGAGGAGTTCGGTGCAGAAGTGATGGACGCCTATGCGGGAGATATGCTGGCCTCGTCCGAGGGTTAGAAAACCGGTCGGTTGAGCGCTGACGTCAGACATTGTGACGGGACGCTGGGCTGCTGGGGGCACGCTCGTTCCTCAAGTAAATCATAGAGCACTATTCTAACAGCAGAGAGAGCCATTCCTTTGCCGGCCCCGCTACGAAACGTCTACTTGCGTGAGTGCGCTTCACGTTTGCGCCACTGACTCACAGAGGCACCCTAGGATTCAATTTGCTTCTTTTTGGGTATCTACTGCCTAGAGCAGATCTGGCCTTCTAAGCTGCCCCACAGTGACCATAGCAAATGCGCGATGGCGTTTCGTTTTGTGTCTGCTCTACGAAACGCATGACACTGATCTCTTTCCAGTATCCCGCATGTCGCTGCGGCGAATTTGGAAAGTTTTTGGCTCATCTCCGCCACTAACTAGGATATCTTTGAAACGATTGAGGAGGCACAAGAGCAGGCCACGCCATGGCTCTGGACTTACAATAACGAGAGACCCAACATGGGCATCGGCGGCATCACGCCCGCAATGAAACTGAAAACAACCGCCTGAATTCTACGGCCGGACCCCGCCAAAAAAGGGGGGGGGCGACCGGGGCACCTCATTCTGACCTTTGCAACCTCTTGGGGCTGCGTGCTGTCATATTGTTATATTGCTTATTTATAAGGCTTGAGCATGCTTTCCCTTTTCTGACAAGGATTAAAAATGATATTTGGTAGGCCTGGCAGGACTTGAACCCGCAACCAAAGCGTTATGAGCGCTCTGCTCTAACCAGTTGAGCTACAGGCCCCCCACCACAGTTCGTATCAGAGACGGGCGGGTGGTCAAGCGCTGAGGGTTCTTGATCGATTTTTTCCGCGGGTGAACGTCGTCGCTAGGTGTTCGGTCCCGGCATCTGTGGGATCGGATTAACGATGAATCTTTCTGGTTCTGAAGTCCCTATCTTGCAGATGTATTCGTACGGCGTCAGGCCGTTGAGCGTCTTCAGCCTTCGAGCGAAATTGTAGGCCGCTATGAAGTCTGCGAGATGGGTGTGCACCTGATCATGCTTGTCGTAGTGATCCAGCGGTAGGAGCGTATGACGTCGAAAAGAGACGATCATCGCCTCTTCACCGGCGCTGAGAACGGTCGAACTGGGGTCCGTGGGGCCAGTCTTGCGGTCTTCTACAGTTTTGCGCTTGCGCCATTTGGAGACCGTTTTGACATTTATACCAAGTTCTCGACTCAAAGCTGCGGTCGTAGCTAGCGATCGCTGTATTGTTGCTCTGATGGCGTGCGTAGTCGTGGCGCAGCCATGACGTATTTGTCCCACAATGCTTCCTTCCATTCCAAAGAATAGATCGCACCATCAAACCATGGGATCAAACACCTAGTTCTGCAAAAGCAGATCGCACGGCTGTAAAGTCGTGTATAAAAAATGGGTTCGGACTGAAAGGCGCACCGTATACTCCAAACTGTAAGGAAGGGTTTTTTTGAAAGTGCTGTTTCCGACACAGATCAAACACACAACTGCAAGATTTTATCTGATGGTTCAGGAGCTAGTCTTCTGCCGGCCAAAAAACACACACCCGTTTGACCTTCTGGCCGAGTTTGATATACTATTAAAATGTATCAGGTTTATAGTATTGGTACTTATTTTTTTAAAGAAGGTGCCCATCTGTGCGCATTTTAATCGTTGGCGCCGGCTTTGCCGGTTCGACATACGCTCGGATCGGGGCAGAATCTGGCCATAAGGTACACTTGATCGATAGTAAAACACACTTGGGCGGCAGTGCCCATGATCGTTTAATTGAGGGACTAAGGGTCAGTGATTATGGCCCTCACTTATTCAATACCAGCAATATGCGCGTCGTCTCTTTTCTAAGCAGGTTTACCGAATGGACGCCCTACATCCATAGAGGAAATGTATGTTTGCCAAATGACGTTACTTTGCCTTTTCCACTTAATTTGGACAGTCTCGAAAGTCTGCGAAGTATCGGATACTCTGCAGACCCTGCGACGGCGAAGGTCCAGTTGACACAGGATACGACGGCACGGCAATGGCTCCGCAGTATTCTGAGCGATGAATTGGTCGAATTATTTTTTGAGCGCTATGTACGTAAAATGTGGGGTATTTCACTCGATGAACTGCCGGCAAGTATTGTTCGTAGGGTCAAAATTCGAAACAATCACGAAACAAGCGCGTTCCCTAATTCGCAATTTCAAGCGCTTCCCAAGAATGGATATGCTGCACTTTTCAACCACATGCTGGACCATCCCAATAGGCTTTGTTGCACAAATCGCCCTTATGGCGTGCTTCCCCTGACCCCTGACGGATTCAGCCTACAGTAACGGTGTTTGGGATGCCAAGGGCGGTGAAGCCGTTGAGTATCGCGGCACGGATTTGGACTTCCGCAACTTGCCGGTCAAAGTCTCGTGCGGCCAGGCGCTGCCCGAGTAGTTTCAAACAATGCATCTTTGTCTCAACACGACTCCTGCGGTGGTATCCGCTCAAGCGACGCCATTGAGCGCGGCCGAGATCCTTTGAGGACTGTACCGCTTCGTTTCGGGCTCTGGCCCCCAGCGTATCCGGCTTCCATAGCTTGGCATTCTTGCGTGGCGGGATGACAGCACGGGCATTGCGGGCCGCAATCGCATCATGGCATTTGCGGGTGTCATATGCCCCATCTGCTGTGACACTGCCAATCTTCTGATCTGGTGTGATCTGACCGAGAAGGTTGGGCAACATGGGTGGGTCTCCAATGCTGCTACTCGTCACTTCGACCGCGCGTATCTCCAACGTTTCTTCATCAATCCCTATATGTATCTTGCGCCACACCCGACGTTTCGGCCCGCCATGCTTGCGAGCGTTCCACTCACCTTCGCCCTCAACTTTGATGCCGGTACTGTCGATAAGGAGGTTTAGCGGGCCCTTTGAGCCCTGATACGGGATGGTAACCGATAGCCTTTTCTGACGCCGACATAACGTGCTGAAGTCTGGGACCTCCCAGTCAAGGTCGATCAATTTCAACAGGCTTTCCACAAAGCCCGTCGCCTGCCTCAAAGGCATTCCGAACAGCACTTTCAACGTGAGACAGGCTTGGATCGCCGCGTCGCTATAGCGTGGCTGGCGGCCCCGTTTGCCCCCCTCTCATGGTTTGCAAACAAACCACTGCCGGGCAACGGTAGGCGCAGCTTTCCAAGTGACCTCTGGGTTAAACCAAATGGTCAGTGACCCGCGTCGCTTCAGGGCCTTGTTATACTCAGGCCAGTTCCTCGTGCGGTAAATCGGGGCGATAGGTTTACTCATGACGCCAGCTACCATGCTGGATTTACAACATGAATCCCTGATACGAGACTATTTGTGCAACAAAGCCGCCGGAAGTGACAAATGCTGCATTGCGCACATTTCGACATGAAGGGAACCGGACACTCGCTGCGGTCGTGACCAAGGGCGGCTGTACGAATAAAGCGACTTTTGGTACCAGTAGGGCCAATGACTGCTTTCGATAAGATGGGCACAGGCCCGACGGGATTCTATGCGTTCAACAAACGGTGGTTTTTGGAACGGTAGGAAAAGAGCGCAAGCTTACGCTTTCTGCTCTAATAAACTATGAATGCCTGACACAAGCTTAAATTGGACCTATTTGGCAGACGCCATACTATATCACTAAGTTTGAAAACTAGGAGAACTAAGAATGATGTTTGAGTTGCAAGGGGTGAAAATACCTGACGACAAAGAGATCGTTACACCCGAAGTTGGTGAATCTCTACGGCGCGGACGCTATGAAAAAGCCGAGGTTTCTGGTCTTCCCAAATTTGTGAAAGCCACCCACCGCGTCATCGAGCTAGGTTCTGGCATTGGTTTCATTTCTACGTTCCTTGCAAAGCAATTGGGTGTTCAGGACATATTGTGCATTGAAGGAAACCCTAGTCTTTGTGAGTTCGCAAAGCGCGTTCATGCTGTGAACGATATTGCCAATATTAAAGTAAAAAACGCGGTTGCACTGAATGATGCAGGAATCCCGGGAGAAATTGATTTTTTCGTGCGCGAGCCATTTTGGTCTTCATCGCTTGACCCAGAAGGCGACTACGAGAGTGCTGTAAAAGTCCCTGCACTACCGCTTTCTGAGATAATCCGAGAGTTTAGGCCAAACATACTGATCGTCGACATCGAAGGTGGAGAAATTGATCTGTTTGAACCGCTTGACCTGACGGGCGTCGACTTCGTATATTTAGAAATACACACGCGCAAAATAGGGCGGGTTGGCGTCAAGTCTTGCTTTGATGCCTTGTCGAAACAAGATTTTGCGTATGTACAACGCATAAGCTGTGGTGGTTCAATACTGTTTCAGAGAATTTCTAAAAGAAAACTTCTGAAGTCAAAAACAGGTGAGGTTGGATTCCGCAAAATGAGCAAACAGAAGACCGATGTTAGGCCGCAGCGGAAGGCAGGTGAATTGTACACTGTCAGACTTCACGGCGCCAATGCAATCTACCACGACAGAGTCGAAGGTGCCGATGAACAGCACTCGCCATGGTTCCGAGGCAAACGTCGGCCTAATAAAAACCCCGATATGACACAAATGGTTTCGCACACAGCAGCCGCCGATTACGTAGTTCAAGGATGGGCCCCGGACGCCCCCGTCATTGACAAAGATACCCGTATTACCGCCTTCGGCAGCTGCTTCGCTGCCAACATCTCCAAATGGTTGGGCAAGCGCAACTACCGCGTCAGTACGAAAGACCCCGACGCGCAAAATGCCTATGTGGTGCGTATTGGCGAAGGCATGGTCAATTCTTTTGTCATCCGTCAGCAATTCGAATGGGCGTGGGAAAACAAATCTTTCGACGAAGCTCTGTGGCATGGTTACGACAGAGAAGTCTACGGTTATGACGAAGCCGTACGCACCCAGACAAAAGGCCTGTTTGACAACACTGATGTCTTCATACTCACCTTCGGGTTATCCGAGGTCTGGTACGACGCGCAAACAGAAAATGTCTTCTGGCGGACCGTTCCAAAACAATACTACGATCCTGAACGCCACCTGTTCCGCGTCTCTACGGTGGAAGAAAACCGCGACAATATCGACGCGATCTACCAACTAATTCGAAAACATCGTCCCGACGCCAAGATCATTATGACTTTGTCACCAATCCCGCTGATTGCAACCTTTCGCGATGAAAGTTGCATCACCGCCAATTCGGTTTCCAAATCCATTCTGCGCGTCGCCATCGATGAAGTCATGCGCGCCCGCAAACCCGAAGGCTATCTGCACTACTGGCCCAGTTACGAACTGGTCATGGACGTCTTCAGGGCCCCCTTCAAAGATGACCGCCGTCACATTGACCCGCTGATCCTCGACTTCATCATGACCCAGTTCGAACACGTTTGGTGTAACGATGAAGATGGCAACATTCCGTCACTGCTTGAGGCTTGGGTCAAAGCCCGAGTCGCAGCAGGCTTTCTTCCTAACCGGTTAGGCAAGATGGTCGGGAAGCGCATGGGTGAGCGCATCCTGATGTACATAGAGAAACCGCAGTTTGAGGACGTGGCTGACGCCGAGGCGTCACGGATAATGCTACGAACCCTTGTGGCAGAGTGGAAGAAAGTTTCTTAAGTGAATGACTAGGCTGTTCCACAAACGCTCCCTTTTGGAACGTTCGCAAGCCACCTCTTATGACGCTACCAAAAACCCCGTTCAAAACCCGAGCGGTTGTTAAAGGTTTTTTGCCCCTACCGTGAAACCTGATGGGGTGGATGCCTCCTGCTCCAACCAGCGTCGCAATGCGCTATACTGCAGGTGTCGATATCTGCATATGAGAGGAGCCACCCCATGCAAGTTACAACAATAAGCGTTGATCTGTCCAAGAACATTTGAACACCGGACATCGCATACTTTGGCCATGCGGAGATACGAAAAGCGGCATGAACATAAATCAGATGCATCTTAGCCAAGCCGCATACCTGTCCTGAAAAGCAGGACCACTTCTCTGGTAACTCAAGGCTGCCGTATTCGGAATAAGCCGACGCCGCTCCCGCGTAAAAAGCTCCACCCCTAACTGATCTTCCAACGACAGAATAAGACGGCTTACCGTGCTCTGCGTCAGGTTTAGCTCTGCCGCTGCCACAGTCACAGACCTGTGGCGCACAACGGCATCCAGCGCCATCAGCAACTTGATCGAGGGGAGGAAACGACGTTGCCGCATTATCATTCCTTTTCTACATGTTAATATGCAGTTTTGTCGTTTTAATATACTGATACACGCTGATATCCCACACAAAATACATAATATAACCTATCAAATCGGAGCAGGCATCATGTCTACATCATCGCATAAGGGCATCCCGTTCAACTGGGCTGATCCGTTCTTACTTAGCGATCAGTTAACAGAAGAAGAGCGCATGATAAGTGATGCCGCGCGTGCCTTCGCCTCTGACCGCCTTTTACCGCGTATCGAAGACGCCTATCTGGACGAACACACTGATCCAGAAATATTCCGCGAAATGGGCGAGAGCGGCTTGCTTGGTGTAACTTTGCCAGAGGAATACGGCGGCGCTGGTGCATCTTATGTGTCCTACGGTCTGGTTTCACGCGAAGTAGAGCGCATCGACAGTGGTTACCGCTCGATGATGTCCGTGCAGTCGTCGCTGGTGATGTTCCCGATTTACGCCTACGGTTCAGAAGCTCAAAAGCAAAAGTATTTACCCAAGCTCTCCAGCGGCGAATATATTGGCTGCTTCGGCTTGACCGAACCCGATGCTGGTTCTGACCCTGGCGGCATGAAAACCCGCGCAATTAAAACAGACTCTGGTTATCGCTTGGTCGGGTCCAAAATGTGGATCTCAAACAGTCCAATTGCCGATGTATTTGTAGTTTGGGCCAAATCAGAAGTGCACGGAGGCAAGGTGCGCGGCTTCGTCTTGGAAAAAGGTATGAAAGGCCTGTCAGCGCCGAAGATAGCTGGCAAACTTAGCCTTCGAGCATCTGTCACCGGTGAAATCGTGATGAACAATGTCGAAGTTGGCGAAGAAGCGATTTTGCCGAACACTGAAGGCATGAGCGGGCCATTCGGGTGCCTCAACCGTGCTCGATATGGTATTTCTTGGGGTGTAATGGGGGCTGCCGAGGACTGTTTCCATCGCGCCCGCCAATACGGTTTAGATCGCAAACAGTTCGACCGACCGTTGGCCGCGACACAACTCTACCAGAAAAAACTTGCCGATATGGAAACCGAAATTGCGCTCGGGCTTCAAGCCGCTTTGCGCGTTGGTCGCCTTTTTGACGAAGGGCGTTTTGCGCCAGAAATGGTCTCGCTTATCAAGCGTAACAACTGTGGCAAGGCATTGGACATCGCTCGGCACGCCCGTGACATGCACGGCGGCAACGGTATTCAGATTGGATACCATGTGATGCGTCATGCACAGAACCTTGAAACGGTGAATACATACGAAGGTACCCATGATGTGCACGCCCTGATCCTTGGTCGCGCCATTACTGACCTGCAGGCGTTCGCATAGGGAGCCTTATTGATGACCGACGGCGCGCCCCTCAAGGGTCTTAAAGTAATCGAATTAGCCCGAATTCTGGCTGGTCCTTGGATCGGTCAGACATTGGCGGACTTGGGTGCCGAGGTAATCAAAGTCGAAGCCCCCGAAGGTGACGACACGCGTCGCTGGGGCCCGCCGTTTGTGCAACGCCAGCTGCCCGATGGCGGCACGGAAAAAGTTGCCGCATATTTTCATGCAGCCAATCGGGGCAAGACGTCAGTTACCTGTGACTTTTCAGATAAAGAAGATCTCGACAAGTTGAAGGCGCTCATCGCAAACGCTGATGTGCTCGTAGAAAATTTTAAAGTAGGCGGCTTGCAGAAGTTTGGCCTTGATTACGACAGTCTATCTACCCTGAATCCTCGCCTTGTTTACGCCTCCGTCACTGGCTTTGGTCAGTCAGGCCCGCGCGCGACACAGCCCGGCTATGACTTCCTCATTCAAGGTATGTGCGGCATCATGGACCTAACAGGCGAACCTGATGGTCAACCTCAGAAAGTAGGCGTCGCTTGGATCGATATTTTTGCCGGTCTTTATGGGGTGATCGGTGTCCAAGCCGCACTCGCAGAACGCGACCGCTCAGGGAAAGGCCAACATGTTGACCTCTCCCTACTCGATTGCGGAGTCGGCGTTCTGGCCAACCAAGCCGCAAGCTTTCTACTCGGTGACCAGCTGCCCACGCGCTTGGGCAACGCTCACCCCAGTATCGTCCCCTATCAGGTGTTTCCCACCGCCGATGGGCATTTAATTATCGCATGCGGCAATGACCGACAATTCGCAGCGCTTTGCTCAGCACTTGGTGTGGATAAGCTCTCTAAAGATCAGGCATATGCAACCAACCCCGCACGCGTCGAAAACCGCGATACGCTATGCAATCTCATTACCGATCGCACCGCAACCTACCCCAAAGAAATACTGATCGCCCTACTTGAGAAAGCTGGAGTTCCAGTCGGCCCAATAAACACCGTCGCAGAAGCACTCTCTGACCCGCAAACTCAAGCGCGTGCTATGCAAATAGCACCAGAAGGCATCCAAGGTCTTCGCACACCGATTATTTTTTCCCGAAGTGAGCTGAGCCTTGAAACGGGATCACCTTGCCTTGGACGAGGAGCGTTCCATTTCAAAGACGCGACTTAGATCCTACCCTCTCAGAAACGATTTCGTTTAGCGAGGATCCGTTGCGTTCGTTTGCCTCGACTAGATGATTGAGGCTGCCCAATTGAATTAGGAAAGCGCAGTGTGCTCGAAGCATGTCGGGGAGGCGATGCCAAAAGTGAATGGGCACTTATTGACGTAGTGCTTATTGAACTTTCAAATCCACCGCCCGGCCCCGCAAGCAATGATCAATTTAACATGCCCACTCTCCAAAGTCGAAATGCAGGGTAGTGACATTGCTAAAAGCCTCCACACGGGTGGTGAAGCGACAAGAGATGAATGATCCCTGTTGTCTAACCACGCCCCGCTATAAAGCCTAAGGTAACTGCAGCAAGCAAGCCGTTGCCTGATAAATAACCGCTATCACCTTTTCCCGAAACGCCACAGGCGGCACCGCCAGCGGCGAACAAATTCTCAAACTGTCCACCGTCTTTAAGTCGTACTGCGGCGCTTGCAGGTATAATGTCTAAACCGCCCTGCGTATGAAATAGTGCGCCAGTCACTTTTACCGCGTGAAAGGGAGCAGAAAGGCGGGGTTTGCCTGCCCAGACCCGACCAAAGGCATCAACCCCTTCAACGGGAACATCAACAACAGCTTGAACAAGTGCTGCAGTCGGAAGACCTGCCATAACGGCAAGTTCCTCGAGCGTTTCCGCGGTCATCACAGCGCCCTGCCGCTCGGCGGATTTGAAATCTTCAAACTGCCGCGCAACTCCTGCAATCCTACTATCAAAGATTGTCCAGGCCGCCCCATCAGGCTGAGACAAAACAGCACGCGCTGCCTCTGAGTAGCCTTGGCTTTCATTCCAAAAGCGGTTTGCATTCACATTCACCTGAAATCCGCCTTCTGTGATAGTGGCCCAAGTAATCAAGATACCGTGAGGGTGAGCCACGTTACCGTGCCCTTGAAAGGCGCCAAGATGGCGTGTCGCGGCCCCTAGAGCGTCTCCCCATGCAATTGCCTCACCTCTATTACCATCATGACCAAACCATACAGCGTTGTCGATCTGAGGCATATGTTTCGTGACCATCTCCCGATTGCCGCCATATCCGTTACAGGCTAAGATCAGTCTATCGCATCCTACCGTTTCGGTCTTACCATCTGGCAGAGTAAGTTCTGCCCCATACACTCGATTCACCGCTGCATAGAGCCGCAAAGCACGTCGGTTACAGATCAGTGGAATATCTAGTGCTTCGATGCGTGATCGTAGCGCGTCAATCAACTCTTGTCCGGACCTAGAGGGCAGACCATGCATGCGCCGTCGTGCGTGGCCAGGATAATCAAAATCAGTTACCAAGGAAAAAGGCAGGGCGTGAGTCTCTGCAAGCCATTCGATAACAGGTGCCGCCATCTCGGCCATCACAGTAACGAGGCAAGCGTTGTTTTCATCATGTGCCTTAGCCTGAATGTCTTTGACAAACTGAGCCGGTGTATCAGTTATTCCAGCGGCCTTTTGTAACCGAGTGCCTGCCGCCGGAATTAACCCGGCGCTCAACGCGGTAGAGCCTGTTGGGACGGCATCTGCCTCGATCAACAAGACATCTTGGCCAGCCTCATGGGCAGAAAGTGCAGCAACCATACCGCAAGCCCCTGCGCCGATGATCAAAGTGCCAATCTGTATATCAAAGCTGGTGGGAGGGGGGGCTACATCAGGACTTTCCATCAAAACGTTCCCCGAGTGCTATCATTTCAGGTGTGCCTATCGCTGTATTTAGCCCATCAAAATCGTGCATTTGGTCGGAAAAAGACTTATTAGAGCCAGTTTTTTTTAAACTTGCGTAATAATTCTGCGCGGTTTTTGCGAGGGCGCGTACGATCCCGCCAGGAAAGATCACGACATCGTATCCCATGTCTTGTAAAGTGCTGGCAGATGAGATCGGAGTGGTACCGCCTTCGACCATATTTGCAAGCAACGGCACTCGTCCTTTAAAATTATCAGCGATTTTTTTTAACTCACCACTGTCGCGAGGTGCCTCAATGAACAGCATATCTGCACCTGCATCGATATAGGCTCCAGCACGTTCAATCGCTGCATCAAAGCCTTCGACGGCTATCGCATCTGTACGCGCAATGATCAAAGTGTCATGACGTCGTGCGTCGACCATAGCTGAAATCTTACCTGTCATTTCTGCAGATGATATTAATGATTTGTCGGAAAAGTGGCCGCATTTCTTTGGGTAAACCTGGTCTTCTATCTGTAAGGCTGATGCGCCTGCACGTTCATAGCTTTGCATTGTGCGCCGCGCGTTCAAGGCATTTCCAAAGCCAGTGTCGGCGTCCATGATCACGGGAAGATCCGTACGATCCGCAATTAAAGCCATTGTATCAGTCATCTCTGACGCTGTTGTCAGCCCAATATCAGGCCGACCAAGCCGAGTATAAGCAACAGCAGCACCTGAAAGATACAGCGCCTCAAACCCTGCGTCAGTAGCAAGTGCTGCGGTCAGCCCATCATAGACACCTGGAGCAATAAGAATTTGTGGTCTCACCAACCGATTGCGTAAGGTCATGCGATACCACCAATCGTATCGATTGCTTCTGCGCAGGTTAGTATATCTGTCACTGATCCAAGAGATTTCAGCGTTGCATCGTGCATGTCGTCTTTAAAAGCGGCACAGCCATCGCTGAGCAATACGGTATGAATATCGCGCAGATGTGCATCGCGTACGGTGCTCGCAACGCCACCATTGGTGACGATACCGCCAATGATCAGCGTATCAATTTTCATAGCGCGTAAAACATATTCGAGCCGAGTCTGGTAAAATGCGGAATAGGCTACTTTTTCAATTGTGAAATCAGCTGGCGCTAGGGTGTCGGTAAGGGCGTGCCCAAAACTACCGGGGGCAAAGTCACCCTTTGTTAGAAAGGGGCGTAGCTTTTGCAAATGCGCTGCTATGAGTGGTACGCCATCGCGTCCAGGCACCAATGTGAATTGAGCTGATATAAATATCCCACCCGCCTCTATTAGAGCCGCTTTTAAGGGTGCAATCCGGTGCGGAAGAGAAAGGATACTCTCCGCTCCTTGGTCAGCGCGACCATACGCTCCTTTGGGGTGCAAAAAGTCGTTTTGAAGGTCGATTGTCAGCAAGGCGGTCGTAGAGGGGGTCATAAGGCAGCTCTCTCAATCAATGTGTTACCAAAGGCGTCAACTTTTCCAATAAGACCGGGCTCAATGAGCACGGTTGTGTCGGGTTGTTCGAGGATTGCAGGCCCTGGGATTTCGGCGCCAACGGGTAAATCGAGCCTGTTATAAAGCCTTGTTTCAAACCAGCGGTCTGCAAAATGAACTTGACGGGTTCCTTTGAACGCGGCCTCAACACTACCACCCTTGGGTGCGAGGGTTGCGAGATCAAAGCGTGGGCGCCGCCCAATGATTGCCGACCTTAAATTAATCACACGGCGTGTACCTTTTTCCAAGAGACGCCCATAAGTTGAACTATAAGCGGCATCGAAGGCAGCAGTAATTTCGTTTTCAGTAGGTGCCACAACCTTCCCGCCTGCCACCACCACTGGCAGGGGGACAGATACGGTATGGGTTTGTCCCAAATAGGACATGTCGAGTGTAAACTCTGTATCACGCCCTTCAAAATGCGTGCGAGCAGCATCTAAAGTGGCAAAGCCACTGTCAATATGATTTTGCATGAAAGAAGTTAAGGTTTGGAGGTCGATGCCTGTTAGGGCTGCGTTGATTGTTTGGACGAAATCTTGCCGCATGTCTGCTATCACGCAGCCCATGGCAGAGGTCACGCCAGGGTAGCGTGGTACGATAGCGCGTGCGAGACCAACTTCTTCCAGCATCGCCCCTGAATGCAGCGCACCTCCACCACCAAACGGCATAAACGCAAAGCGCTTTGGGTCAAATCCACGTTCAATAGAGACTAATCGTAGCGCACCAGCCATTCGGCTGTTGGCAACACGCAAAATGGCTTCGGCTGCTTGCAAAGCATCAAGGTTCAAGGGTTTGCCGACATGTTCCAATATAGCGGATTTAGCAGCTTCAACATCAAGCCGATCTAGCTTGCCCCCGATGGGGTTTTCGGGGTCGATGCGTCCTAGAACCACGTTAGCGTCAGTGACCGTGGGTCTTGTGTTGCCCTGACCATACGCAACAGGGCCAGGGGTAGATCCGGCGCTTTCGGGGCCAATGTTTAGCAGCCCGCCTTTGTCGACCCAAGCTATGGAGCCGCCTCCGGCACCAATTGTCGTGATTTCGATCATAGGTGACCTGATTACCATGCCAAAATCGACTGAAGTCTGTGGTGAGAGCATAGACTGGCCCTTGGCGATGAGGCTAACATCAAATGACGTTCCGCCCATATCGCCGGTGATCACATCCGCAAAACCCGCGGCTTCAGCGATGTAACCCGCAGCGATGACCCCTGCAGCTGGACCCGAAAGGGCTGTGCGCACGGGCAGTTTTGCGGCGGATTCTACATCCATGACGCCGCCGTTGGATTGCACAAGCATAAATTCACCGGCAAAACCGCCATCTTTCAACGCAGTCTCTAACCGAGCAAGGTAGCCAGAAACCTCAGGCTGTAGGTATGCATTTAGAGCAGTGGTCGAGAAGCGTTCAAATTCGCGAATTTCAGGTAAAATCTCGGACGAAGCCGAAACATGAGCATTGGGCCAGATGGCGCGTACGGCCTCCACGGCAAGACGTTCATTTTTAGCATTGGCATAGCTGTTTGCAAACAAGATTGCGCAGGCGAGGCATCCATCATCAATGAGTTGCTGAGCTGCTTTGCGCACGCTTTCCAAGTCTACAGGGGTGCGAATGGTACCATCAGCAAGGGTGCGCTCAGACACCTCAAGACGTAACGAACGCTCTACGATGGGGGTAAAATCTCCCCGAAGGCCCCACGTGCGTGGTCGGTCACGTCGGCGCATTTCCAGCACATCGCGCAGTCCCATAGTGGTGATTACGCCTATGCGTGCGCCCTTGCGCTCAAGCAGGGCGTTGGTCCCTGCGGTGGTGCCATGAACGACCACAGATACGGTGGAGAGATCCTTGACGCGTGCGCTGATGCCAGACAGAAAGCCATCTGATTGGTCAGGCCGCGTGGTCGGCACCTTGGCCACCTCAGCAATGCCAGTCGCCTCGTCCAATACGAAAATATCTGTGAATGTGCCGCCGACATCGACGCCAATCATTCGGTTTGAGCGAGTCATAAGGACACCTCTTTCCAGGCTGGGCCATAGTTTTGAGTGGCGTTACTGTCCGTCAGCAGCCCTCCAGCGACATCGCGTGCAACATCTGCCGGGTCGCGTTTCGCCGCAGGGCCATATCCTCCTCCACCGGGGGTATCGAGCCGCACTGATTGGCCACGCTCTAGTTTAATCCCAACCATTTTGGAGGCCATAGGCGGGTTGTGCCAGCCATCTGCCTGCTCGTAGGAAAATACATTCATTGCTGCTTCAGCGCCGCCAGCGGCGCCCTTGGGGGCAAAGCGGCCACGCTCACCAAATAGAAATGCTGTAGCAGATTCTTCGAGCACCTCGATTTCATAAGTGGCGCCCATGCCACCTCGGTGCATACCCGCACCGGCGCTGTCGGGGCGCAAGGCCCATTGTTTGAACATGATAGGGTAGGCTGCCTCAAGAATTTCCATTGGGGGTATAGTGGCGGTAGAAATAGGCGCGTTGCCGTGGTTCAGACCATCACTTTCAATTGATCCGCCATGTCCGCCACCGTAAAAGCTGAACATGACCCAAGGTTGGCCATCGGCGCGTTTACCCGATATGGAAAGCGCATTGATCGTGCCATAAGCGTTTGCAACAACGCGGTCTGGCGCTGCATGTGATGCTGCCGCAAAGATGACGTCAACCATGCGCAAAATGGTCTCTGTGTAGCCGCCAACGGGAGCAGGGAAGGGGGCGGACAGAAGCGACCCATCAGGAATTTTAACATCGATTGGGCGCATGACACCTGCGTTTGCCGGTAAGCTGGGGAAAATATGCTTGATCGCGACATAGGCTGTGGCGACAGCAGTTGGCAGGGCGATGTTGACTGGGCCGGCGCAGCGGTCAGCGGTGCCAGCAAAGTCTAAGGTCATGCGGTCGCCCTTAATCTCGAGCGCCACTTTAATCTTCAAAGGCACGTCAGTAATGCCATCATTATCAAGAAAATCTTCTGCCTCCCACCGTCCATCAGGCAGGTCCACCAGTTCGGCGCGCATCAGCGTTTCAGCGCGATCTTGCAAGGCACTCAACGCAACGTGCACGGTGTCGGCACCGTATTCGCCCAGCAGTTCGTCGAGCCGTTTGACGCCCAGATCAAGCGCTCCAAGTTGGCCGTTCAGATCCCCTTGAGCCGATTGTGGCAGGCGAGTGTTGCGCATCAGGATATCGACAATGTCAGTCTGGATCGTGCCAGCCTTTGCAAGGCGAACGGGGGGCAGCACGAACGCCTCCTGAAAAGCATCTGTTGCGGCGGGGTTATAGTTCCCGGGCACAGCGCCACCCACATCATGCCAGTGCCCAACAGAGGCAAGGTAGCAAAACAGTTTGCCTGCATAAAAGTAAGGTCTAACAAGGCGCATATCGCTTAGGTGGGTTCCGCCAAGGTGGGCATCATTGAAGATGTAGATATCGCCATCTTCCAGATCACCATTTTGTGCGGCCTTATCGATGACCGCTTTTACGGCAAAAGACATAACACCCACAAAGATTGGCAGACCTGATTTGCCCTGCACCAGTGTATCACCCGATATGGCATGGTAGAGCCCGTGGGACGCGTCATGTGCTTCGGCGATAATCGGGTTGAAAGCGGCGCGAAACAAAGTTGCATCCATCTCGTCTGCAATCTGCTCCATCCTGCCAGCAAGAACAGCCAGCGTAATGGGGTCAATTTTTTGCGGTGTTGGTTTTTGAGTCATGAATTGGCCTTTGTTTCTGCGATGTCATTCCAGACGTCCTGACGGGTCAGGTGGGCATCGGTCACTTCGAAGCGGTCGATGAAGCGGATGCCGTCAAAAGCTTTGCCATCCGGCCATTCGCCGGACAAGGTGCCATGGCAATATACCACTGCAGCATCGCCGGGTGTTTGTACGGCTTCGAACCCGGAGTAGGACTTGGTGATGAAATTATAGCGTGGCTTGGCCCAGTCAATCATTTGTTCCAGCTCGGTCATGGGTTCTGTCCCAGGGAAGGTCATAGTAAAGCCTGCACCCAGCACGCTGCGGGCAGCATCGATATCGCGGACTTCCATCGCCGACAGATAGGTTTGTACTAGCTTGATCGGACATGGCAGAGCGGCTGCAGGTGTACGATGCTGACCGCCCCGCATATAGCCTGCGGGCTCAAGTTCGTGGATCATTACGGTAACTGCTTCAGGCGGGGCCGGGACCACAATCCGTACCGCATGGGTCAGCGCTTCGCACAGGCGTAATTTTTCGATGTCATCATAGCCGTGCATCACGTGCAGTTCGATAACTGGCATAGAGTCCCCCAATAAAATCTGTATTTTCTATAATA
This sequence comes from Octadecabacter antarcticus 307, assembly GCF_000155675.2. Classification (GTDB taxonomy): domain Bacteria; phylum Pseudomonadota; class Alphaproteobacteria; order Rhodobacterales; family Rhodobacteraceae; genus Octadecabacter; species Octadecabacter antarcticus. Next base: position 3,553,925 of record NC_020911.1, on the reverse strand, counting down.
CAGGTTATTGGATATTGATAGGTCAAATATTTTGCCTTTTGTAGGATAGATTTCTTGCTTTTAGAAAATCTGTTGTTAGGATCAGATGGAATTAGAGGGGCAAAGGTGGCGCAATTATCCAGCATCAAAAAGTCGAAAGGACTGCCCGGAGGGGGCAAGGCGCGGCGCATTTATTTACACCTGCACGAAGAAATTATGCGTGGCGTGTATGCTGCAGGTGCTGTTTTGCCCGGTGAGCAGAAACTAGCAGTCACTCTTGATGTGTCGCGTGTCACCGTTCGGCGTGCGCTTGATGCCTTAGAGGGTGACGGGTTGGTCGAGCGGCGCGCAGGGTCTGGTACAACTGTTTGTGCCCCCAGGCCGCAGCCGTCGATGGTAGCCGATTTCAGCACACTGATGCCGCAATTGGTTGAGATGGGGCAAAATACGACTGCGCGGCTTTTGTCTTTTAGTTATGGCGTAGCACCGGGCGGCGTTGCACGAGCACTTGGTCTTGATCCGAAAGCCCGCGTTCAAGCTGCAGTACGCTTGCGTCTGGTGGAGGGAGAGCCATTTTCTCATTTGACCACTTGGGTGCCAGAAGGAATTGCTCAGAATTATACTGAGGCTGAGCTGGCCACAACGCCCTTGTTTCGATTGCTCGAACGCTCAGGCGTGAAAGTTGTTGCCGCGCACCAGTCCGTCAGTGCCACGCTGGCTTCGCCCGAAGTAGCAGAGGTTTTGGGCGTAAGTATTGGATCACCTTTGTTGTCGCTAGACAGGGTTGTGCGTGATGCGAGCGAGCAGGGGGTTGAGTACCTCTCAGCGCTATACCGTCCTGATATGTTCCAGCTTGAGATGTCGCTAAGCCATGTGGGCGCTGGTAAAACCCGCCATTGGGAACCCGTAATCAACCCTACTCGTAAAGAAGCTGCAGAATGACTACGCCGCAAACTCTGTTTGCCAAGCTTTGGTCCGCACATGAGATTATGCAGCGTGGGGATGGGACAAGCTTGCTGTGGGTCGACCGGCATCTGGTGCATGAAGGCTCGCATCACGCCTTTGCCAATCTTCAAAGTCGTGGCATGAAGGTCAACGCGCCTAATCTGACATTTGGTGTGGTTGACCACTACGCACCGACCCGCACCGGTGATGTTGCCCCGGATATCCGCCGGATGATTGATACACTGGGGTACAACGCGAAAAAAAACGACATCCGACTGTTTGATCTGTGTGACCCTGGGCAAGGTATTGTTCATGTGATTGGGCCAGAACAGGGGCTGACCTTGCCGGGTTTGCTGATCAATTGTGGTGATAGCCACACCTCGACCCATGGGGCCTTTGGTGCGCTGGCATTTGGCGTCGGGGCAACCGAAGTAGCGCATATTTTAGCAACTCAAACGATCTGGCAACGCCGCCCTAGAACCATGTGTATCAAGGTGAACGGCACGCTTGGCCCCGCTGTTACAGCCAAGGATCTAGCGCTTTATTGGATTGCAAAGCTGGGTGCCGACGGGGCGCGGGGCCATGCGATTGAATATGCCGGTACCGCGATTGAGGGGCTGAGCATGGAAGGCCGTTTGACCTTATGCAACCTCAGCATTGAAGGAGGTGCGCGTTTGGGACTGATCGCACCAGATCAGGTGACATTTGAATACGTCAAGGGCAGGAATTTTGCCCCGACGGGCACTGATTGGGATGCGGCATTGACTGATTGGCAGGCCCTGCACAGTGACGAAAGTGCTGCATTTGACCGAGAAGTGACTATTGACGCATGCGAAATCGCTCCAACCGTGACATGGGGTACCTCACCTGAAGATGCCCTTCCAATTACGGGGCATGTGCCCGATCCTGCTACATTGTTTGGGGCCAAGCGCGAACATGCGCGTTTGGCACTTGAATATATGGGCCTTGACGCAGGGATGCCGATCGACACTGTTAAGGTCGATCAAATCTTTATTGGCTCCTGCACTAACGGCCGAATTGAGGACTTGCGTCTGGCGGCAAAGGTCTTGTCAGGACGCAAAGCATGCATACCAGGCCTGGTGTCGCCAGGTTCGGCAGCCGTCAAAAAGCAGGCAGAGGCGGAAGGCCTGGCACAGATTTTCGTTGGCGCTGGTCTGGAATGGGCCGATGCGGGCTGTTCAATGTGTGTGGGGATGAATGGCGATCTGGTAGCAGCAGGCAAACGGTGTGCGTCTTCGACCAACAGAAATTTCAAGGGCCGCCAAGGTCGTGGTGCGCGCACTCACTTGATGAGCCCTGCTATGGTTGCCGCTGCCGCAGTAACTGGGCATCTCACGGATGTGCGCCCCCTTTTGGAGGGACGTCTATGAGCGGCTGGACAAAGATTGCGGGTCGCGCCGTGGCGCTGGCTCAAGCCAATGTAGACACCGATCAGCTGATCCCAGCGCGTTTTATGTCGACGACGCGTAATAAAGGCTACGGGGGGTTCCTGCTTCATGACGCCCGTCAAGACGATGCAGACCATGTGCTAAACCGGCATAAATGTGTCGATATTCTGGTGACGCGCCGCAACTTTGGTGGCGGATCCAGCCGTGAGGCCGCAGTTTATGCGTTGGTTGATTTTGGTGTAAAAGCAGTTTTTGCGCCCAGTTTTGGGGATATTTTCCAGAGTAACGCGGTGAACAATGGACTGTTGCCTGCGGTGCTGGACACCGCAGAGATTGAGCTGCTGATAGACTTAATAGGTGACAAAGATGTGGTCGCAGAGGTTGATTTGTCAGTGAGCCGCGCGGTGATTGGCGGGCATGTCGTCCCCTTTAATCTAGAACCTGTTTGGCAGCAAAAATTGGTGAATGGGTGGGACGATATCGACCTCACAGCGCAGTATAACGAGCAGATAGCTGAGTTTCGCGCCGCACGACTCGTGGCGCATCCGTGGGCAATGCCCACATCTTGAGACGGTACTGTGCCCTTCGTAGGCTGGTACCAAAACCAAAAAGGGCGTCAGGAAGACACCCTATTAACTTGGAGTAAGACCAAATGAGACAGCATATTATTGGTGGTATCCTTGCCACAACAGTCCTGACGTCTGCCGCCTTTGCGGAAGATACCATCACAGCCGTTCATGCGTTTCCTGAATTGCTGATCTACACGCAGTCATTTTTGGAATTTGTCGACAAAGTAAATGTCGCTGGTGAAGGTGTGGTCCAGATCGAAGTGCGTGGAGGGCCAGAGGCTATTGGTATGTTCCAGCAGCCTGATGCTGTGCGTGCCGGTGTCGTTGATATGGTTTATACGCCTGGTAGTTTTTACGCTGGTGCGCTGCCCGAAAAAGACGCGCTGGTCACGTCTAACCTTACAGCTGTCGAAACCCGCGCCAATGGCGGGATTGAGCTGATCGATCAGATTCACCAGGAAAAGATGGGCGTGAAGTACCTTGGTTGGTTTGATTCTGGCGTCTGCTATAACCTTTGGACTCGTGATGCACCAACGCTGGATGCTGAAGGCAATCTGGATGTATCTGGCCTGAAATTGCGTGGTAACGCTGTGTATAATGCGTTCTTCACTGATTACCTTGGTGCCCAAGTAATCGACCTGCCCACTACTGAGGTCTATTCCGCGCTTGAGCGTGGCGTAGTAGATGCAACCGGCTGGACCCAGATCGGCCTGATTGATCTAAAGTGGAATGAATTTCTGAACTACCGGATCGAGCCATGCTTTTTCTCAACCGATTTGGGTACGATTGTGAATCTTGAAAAGTGGAATTCCTTGTCAGAGGAGTCTCGGACAATTCTGCAAGACGTTGCAATCGCCCATGAGGCCGAAAGTGCTGCAAAGCTGGGAGCAGTGCGCGACGAAGATTTTGCGGCGCTTGAAGCGGCAGGTATGCAAATTGTTACGCTGGAAGGGGATGCAGCCGCTGCCTTTCTGACAGCAGCGACTGAAAGTACGTGGGACCGCATGAAAGGTCTGATGGCTGAAAGCCCTCAAGGTGACGGTAATTTCGACACGCTGATTGAGCTATTCTACAAATAATAAACCAAAGGCGGCGCAGCAAAACACTGGTGCGCCGCACCACGCAAGAAGGGCAGGACATGGAACTGGTGGGCAAACTATATCAAGGGTTCCTTTATGCAATGGCAGGGATTGCGGGGCTTATGCTTGTCTGGCTGATGATTTCAGTCATCATGTCGGTCGTGATGCGCAATGCCGGACTGCAACCATTTGCCTGGCTTTTTACCTCATCTGAATACGCGATCCTTTACATGACCATGCTGGGAGCACCGTGGCTGGTACGTGAAAAAGGCCATGTGCATATCGAACTGGTCACAGCCGCATTACCGAGCAGAATGCGCAGGATCGTGAGCCGACTTGTTGCTGCAGCCTGCGTTACTGTCTCTTTGATACTAGCGTGGAAGGGGGCTGAGCTTTTCATCAGCAACATCGTGCGCAACGATCTGGATGTGCGCGCCTACTACTTTCCAAAATGGATACTTACTATCACGTTTCCAGTTAGTTTCGGCCTGATGGCCATCGAATTTTCCCGCTTTGTCTTTGGTCGTGATCTGATGCATTCCGGAGAAGCAGGGATACACGAATAATGGAATGGTTTGAATCGCTGGCCCTGCTGCTCGGGTCTGTTCTTGTTTTGATGGCGGTTGGCATGCCCGTGGCGCTGGCCTTTCTTGCAGCCAATATCGTGGGCGCCTGGTTCTTTATGGGCGGTGCCAAAGGGATTACGCTGCTGCTGAACAACGGGTTTGGAGGGCTGACTAACTATGCTTTGGTCCCGATACCGCTGTTTTTGCTGATGGGAGAGATCTTCTTTCACACAGGGCTTGGCGCGCGGATGTTTAATGCAATCGACCGTCTGCTGGGTAAACTGCCGGGGCGGTTGTCTTATGTTACGGTTCTTGGTGGCACCGCGTTTTCGACCTTGTCCGGGTCATCGATGGGATCCACCGCGCTTTTGGGCAGCTTAATGGTGCCGGAGATGACGGAGCGTGGATATAAGAAACATATGTCCATTGGGCCAATCCTGGGTACGGGTGGTTTGGCAATCATCATTCCACCGTCTGCCCTTGCTGTTCTTCTAGCGACACTTGCGCGGATTGATGTGGGTGCGTTGCTGATTGCGGGCATCATTCCCGGGTTGATATTAGCCAGTTTCTATATCGCAACGATTTATGTGCAGACCAAGATCGATCCATCGGCGGCCCCTGCCTATGATGTCGAAACCCTTAGCTTTGGGCAGAAAGCACGGTTGCTCTTTGGTGATGTGCTACCGATGTTGTCCGTCATGGTTCTGATCGTGATCGGTATGGTCGGTGGCTTAATCACTCCGTCTGAGGCAGCGGCGTTTGGCGCACTTGGTGTACTGATTTTGGCGGTGTTGTTTCGCTGCCTGACCTGGGACTCGATGAAAAAATCGGTGGTTGGAGCGTTGCGGGTGACGCTGATGGCTTATTTGATCGTGTTTGGCTCTGCTACGTTCAGCCAGTTGCTGGCCTTTTCTGGCGCCTCAAGTGGGCTAATCCGCTGGGCAATTTCGTTTGATCTGGCACCTGTTGCAATGCTGCTGGTGATGTTTGGCGTGTTGTTGCTGTTAGGTATGTTCATGGAGCAGATTTCAATGATGCTGCTGACTGTGCCTATCTTTTTTCCGTTGGCTGCAACGCTGGGGTTTGACCCGGTCTGGTTTGGCTTGATCATCTTACTCGCGCTTGAGATCAGCTTTACCACACCACCGTTTGGCTTATTGCTGTTCGTGATGAAGGGGGTAGCGCCAAAAGACACGACGATGCGCGAGATTTACTTGTCGGCATTTCCCTATATGGGATGCTCGATGCTGCTGGTGTTCTTGTTGATCGTGTTTCCACAACTGGCTCTCTGGCTTCCTGGAATGTGATAGAAGTTGCATCTGAAGACTGTCAATAAGGCCAAGAAGGCATCGCAATTCCAAGGGTTGTTCACTGTGAAGGGTGACTATGTTTGGAAGTAAAGTTTGTGATCGTTGCAAATGTTGCCAAGCGTTGCCGGCAACATAACTTCATCACGGTTATTTATCTCCGTTGAACATTAACATTTTTCAACAGGGGCGAACATGATGCGTGCGGTATCGGTTTCGTAACCCTTTCATGACGCAATCGCGCTGCGCTTTATGCCTTTATCAAAAAGAACAAAGGGAAGTTGTCAATCTGATGGGGTGGATGGCTTCTGCTCCAACCGACGTCGCAATGCGTCATACTGCAGATGTCACAAACGGCAAATGAGAGGAGCCACCCCATGCAAGTTACAACAATCGGCCTCGACCTGGCCAAAAACGTTTTTCAAGTTCACGGGATCACAGAAGACGAAGAGGTCGCCTTCAACAGGCCTTTGAGACGGGCACAGCTGTTGCCGTTCTTCTCCAAGATTGAGCCCTGCCTGATTGGTATGGAAGCCTGCAGCAGCGCGCATCATTGGGCCCGGGAACTCACGGCGTTGGGCCATGATGTTCGGCTGATCCCGCCGATATATGTCAAGCCATACGTCAAACGCGGGAAGTCTGGCGCCATCGATGCCGAGGCCATTTGTGAAGCGGTAACGCGTCCGACGATCATTGCCGGCAGGTGAAGCTTGCATTCACCGAGAGGGCGGTTTGTTGCGATAAAAACCGTTGAGCAACAAGCTCTGCTGTCGCTGCATCGCGCACGGGCTCTGCTTGTCCGACAACGCACCCAGTTGATCAATGGCTTGCGTGGTATGGTCGCTGAGTTCGGCGTTTACATCGCGAAGGGCCTCGCGCGGGTCATCGGATTTGCAGAGGATATTTTAGTAGGCGAAGTGCTAGATCTGCCCGAGATTGCCAATGAGGTGATCCATAACCTGTGTGAGCACCTCGTGGCACTTCACGCCCGAATCCGGTGGTATGAAGAACGGCTCAAGCTGGTCGCCAAGGAAGATGCGACAGCCTCGGCAATCATCGCCAGCATTGGTGACGGCCATCAGTTCCGCAATGGCCGTGAGTTTGCAGCATGGCTGGGTCTGACGCCTGCAAACAAGTCCAGCGGCGGGAAAGAGAAACTGGGGCGCATTACGAAAATGGGTGATCAATACTTACGATGCTTGCTCGTCGTCGGCATGACATCACTTGTCCGACAGACCAAATCCCACCCGGAGCGCGCCAGCAAATGGCTGATATCGCTGCTGGAACGAAAACCTGCGCGCGTCGCAACAGTCGCTATGGCCAATAAAACGGCAAGGATTGTCTGGGCGGTCCTGACCCGCAACGAACCATACACACCCCACACAGTTTGAGAGACAAAGGAACAACGAGTTAGCAAGACCTGCGAGATGATGGTGCATAAGTCTGCCGCCAAAATCAAGACACCCCGCCGAATGGTTCGGGCATTAAAGCCCGCAAAGCTGATAGGGACTTGGTTTTCGGAATCCATCAGGGCCAGCGGTCAAAAACCGCGCAAACAGGCCCCTCTCATTGATTGCCTTGCAATCAACTGCCGGGCAGCGGGAACACATGACTGCTTCTGACAAATGCACAAATCTGATCAAAAATGTCTTCCTATGCAGGAGCCATCCACACATGACCTTCGCTGCATTTGCGAGGTGCCAGAAACCAGCCATCCTGCAGCAATACGCGGTAGAAACTGGATTAACCGAATGATTTGCGTGACCACCTCAAGAGCTGTGGTAGCGCACATCATTGCAAATCAGGTGCGCCACTACCACCCCCTACGGGGGGGTGAGGCCGTGATCTCAAGAGTTTTTATCAAACTGATCCAGCACTTGATACTATTTCAAAGTTTTTAGCCGTGCTTCCGCGGCACCGCGCTCAAGGGCATCTAGGCAAACGCCTCGCCCCAACCACGTATAGACGAAAGGTTTTCAGCCTAAATAAATGCGTTTGCGTTCAAAAAGTCCAATTACATGTGCTGGAAAGCTGACGTAGTCCGGTTTCCAATCCGCGAATGTCAAAGATAGCAGTCACGGGGTTTTTACCGTATGGAATTGTTTGCACAACCAGCCTCTCCTCGCCAACCATTCGCTTGAGTAAATCGCCAGCCCAATCTGGATAGAAAGTTGCCTTCCGGTCGGTCGAAAGGTTCCATCTTTGCTCTTCGGCCTGCTTGGATTCAAGATTGAAGTGCGACGATTAATTTAATGGCCGTAAGTTCTTCGGCCATGGCTTCAGCGGGAGTTCTCGATCCTAGTGTCTTACGAGGCCGGTCGTTCATCAGGCGTGCGACGTCGTTCAGGGCGGTTTGACTGAGGCAGCCCAGGTCAGTTCCTTTCGGGAAGAACTGGCGTAGCAATGAAGTGGTCCTGCTTTTCAGGACAGGTATGTGGCTTGGCTAAGATGCATCTGATTTATGTTCATGCCGCTTTTCGTATCTCCGCATGGCCAAAGTATGCGATGTCCGGTGTTCGCTTATCAAGGGCCGTGTGAGGGCGTTCTGAGTTGTAGAACCCAATCCATGTATCGATGATCCGTTTTGCTTGGAACCCATCGGTGATTTCATGCAAGTAAGCGGCCTCCTGCTTCAGGGATCGCCACAGACGTTCGATGAAGATATTGTCGAGATAGCGGCCGCGTCCGTCCATTGATATTTTGATGTTGGCTTCGGTCAAAGTTGTGATCCAACCCGCGCCAGTGTATTGGCTGCCCTGGACGTGTTCATGATCTCTGGCTTGCCGTATCGGGCGATAGCCTCCTCCAGCGCCTCAACACAGAAGCTAGCATCCAGCGTATTTGAGAGCCGCCAAGTCAGCACTTTTCGCGTTGCCCAGTCCATGATCGCCACCAGATATAAAAAACCATTCTTGACGGGTATGTAGGTGATGTCGCTGCACCAGACCTGATTGGGTCGGGTGATTGCCAACTTTCTCAGCAGGTATGGATAAATGCGGTGCTGTGGGTGCTTCTTGCTGGTGTTCGGCCCCTTGTAGATGGCCTACAACCCCCTCTCAGCGATGCTTTGCATCGCCTGCCGGGCAAGGCATGATGTTCATCAGGCGACGAACACGATGCCGACCCGCAGAGAACCCTGACTGGGGCAAATAGGCTGCTATCTGTCGGCTGCCAAAGAATGGATATTTCGTAAATATCCGATCAATCTCATGCATCAGCTTAAGCGTCTCAGCATTCACCCCAACTGGTGTGTAATAGATCGACGAACGGCTGATCTTGAGCAGCTTACACTGGCGCGTCAGGCTCAGTTTTGTGTTCTCTTTGCGGACCATCTCGCGGCGTTTTGATGGGCTCACCCCGGTGAATTCGCTTTAGCGAAATAACCTGTCTTCAGCCCTTGTGACAAAAAAACGTTCTCCACCGCTAACTGACCAATCTTGGCGTGCAGCTCTTTAATCTCACCGGCCTTGTTCTGAGCCTTTTTGACCTTGTCGGTAAAAACCCCGGCCATGCCTTCGATCGCCTGTCGTTTCCATGTGCTCACCTGGGTTGGGTGGAGCTGCCGCTTGGCCGCAATCTCCTGAACCGTCTTGTCACCGCGCAGCGCCTCAAGCGCCACAGTAGCTTTAAAGTTGTCTGAAAAGTTCCGTCGCTTTGTCATCCTCGTATCCATTCGTTCGTGTTGGATACATCTTAGCACGCTGTCCAGTTTTGCCGGACCACTTCAATCGAGAGGTGGTCGCGGGAATTCGGACCAGTAGTTAAGGTGGATCAACTTGTGAAAGAGATGATCCAAAATGACGAAACGAAAGAACCATTCGCCTGATTTCAAGGCCAAGGTTGCGCTTGAAGCGATCCGCGAAGAAATGACAATGGCGGAGTTATCGAAAAAATACGGCGTGCATCTATTACCGGCAGGTGTTTGCTTGCAAACACTGAGAGGCTACGCAGATTGGGACTTGGAAGCGCGCCGCGATTAAGAATATGGCTGCGGGGTTTTCTAAACGAGGCGGTGATCCAGCGCAGGTCGATGACGCCGCGATAGACAAACTTCATTCCACGATTGGTCAGTTGGTGGTGGAGCGCGATTTTTTGAAACGCGCCTGGGATCGTTGAGCAAGGATCGCAGGCAGATGTGCATTGAAAGAAACCATCCGAAGGTCAGCGTGCGGCGGCAATGCCAGATGCTGTCGCTGGCACGTTCAAATCTGTATTACGCTCCAAAAGGCGAGAGTGCTGAGAACCTGCGGTTCATGGAATTGATCGACAAGCAGTTCTTAGAAACGCCATGGTATGGATCTCGGCACCCTCTCATGCATACTCCGTATGCACTGCCGGGCAGTGAATGGCACGACACATGCAGCGTCATGGTCACACATGGGGTCGCCATCGCGTTCGCCGCCTGATGCGATTGGTTCCTATTTATCAGACGCCAAACACGAGCAAGAAACACCCCCAGCATAAGATTTATCCTTACCTGCTTCGGGGGTGTACGTCGTCAGGGTTTTTGGCACCAAAGGCGGCTTAAATTAAGAGAGCGTTCGGCTCATCTGGTTGGTTTCATTATGTGGCGTGCAGGCTGTGATGCAAGCGGCGCGCTTCGAGTGTCTTTCGTTTGATCCTTTCCCTTTGTTGTAGAATGGCTTTGTCACGGCCGAAGTAGACGTCAGACGGCGTGACGTTGTTCAGACTCTCGTGGAAGCGCTGGTGGTTGTAGTGATCGACGAATGCTTCAATTTGGGCTTCAAGATCACCTGGCAGGAAGTAGTTTTCCAAGAGGATGCGGTTCTTCAAGGTTTGATGCCATCGCTCGATCTTGCCCTGTGTTTGCGGATGATATGGCGCGCCGCGAGAATGCTTCATGCCTTTCCCTTGCAACCACTCAGCCAGGTCACCGGATACGTAACTGGATCCGTTGTCGCTCAGCAGCCGTGGTTTGTGAACGACGTGAACCTGATCACAGCCGGACGCCTTAAGGGCCAAGTCGAGCGTGTCAGTCACGTCCTCAGCCCGCATATTGGTGCAGAGTTTCCACCCTCTCGGGACATTGCTGCGCAATACCCTGCCGGGCAGCGGAGATGATGTAACGGCTGTAATCGTCTAGGATCGTACTGAGATAGAACCAGCCCCATCCCAGAACCTTGAGATAGGTGAAGTCAGTTTGCCAAAGCTGGTTGATCGCTGTGGTTTTGTCTTTGAACGCACTGGCGGCTTTCATGACGATGAAGGCTGGGCTGGTGATCAGGTCATGCGCCTTCAGCATACGGTATACGGAAGCCTCTGATACGAAGTAGCTTTCCTTATCTGTGAAGGTCACTGCCAGTTCACGCGGTGACAGTTCTGTCTCTTCCAGCGCAAGGTCCACAACCCGACGTCGCACCTCGTCAGGAATACGGTTCCAGACGTGCTTTGGCTTGGGAGATTGGTCTTGCAAGCCAGCCTCACCACGCTGCCAATACCGATCATACCAACGGTAGAATGTGGTGCGTGGAATGCCGAGCTTGGCCAAAGTCAGGCGGGCCGGCAGATGCGACCCCTCGACCAGCTTGATGATCTCCAGCTTCTCTGATGCGGGATACCTCATTCGTGGTCGCCCCCACCGTCGAACATGCTTTTTTTGAGCAAGCGGAGTTCAAGTGTTTGCTCCGCAACGACTTCCTTCAGATCACGTGCTTCACGGCGCAGATCCTTCACCTCGTCGGTTGTGGCGGCGCGGGCGGTATCGCCCGCAAGGCGCTTCTTACCGGCCTCCATAAAGTCCTTGGACCATTTGTAGTAGATGCCTTGGGAGATGCCTTCACCCCTCTCGTGCATGTAAACATGCACTGCCGGGCAGTGGACGACACAGCTCGGCAATGCTGTCTTCCCCACGCAGACCGTCTAAGACGATCCTAATCTTCTCTTCAGATGAATAATGATTGCGGGTCGCCCGTTTGATATCTTTGACGATCTTCTCACCCGGGCTTTTGCGTGTTCCAGTTGTCTGTCTCATGTCCCACTCCTCTGTGGTTACGATGAGCCAACAACACTCTCTTATCAAATATGCCTATTTGGACCCAGAAGCGCTGACGTCAGACACCACGTGCTTCAATCCCGCCCCCCGTCAAAACGAAGAGCCTAGCAGGACAGGCCAATCAGCCTATCTGCAGCCGGATAATCCAGCCGCTAAGTGGTGCAGTATTCCACCGGCGTTCTCAATCGGGTTGGGGAACTAGCCCTATGTTGTTGTTGCGCCAGACTTGTTATGGGATCAGCCATGTCTGAGAACGCGTTCACACTCACCAGTTATAATATCCGTAAAGCCATCGGGCGTGATGGCAAACGTAATCCTGAACGGATTCTTGACGTGTTGAACGCGGCGGTGGCAGATATTGTTATCCTGCAAGAGGCGGATTTCAGGTTTAAGGGCAGGCGTGCGATCTTTTCGACCAAAGATTTGTTTGAGCGCACGGGGCTTAGCGTCATTGACGTAGCGCCAGACCATCCCGGGCTTGGCTGGCACGGGAACATGCTGCTGGTGCGCAAAACTGTTCGCGTGACATCAGTACACCCGATACCCTTGTCAGGACTTGAACCGCGCGGTGCTGTTGCCACACAGCTGGAAATAGGATCGCAAAAGCTGAATTTAATCCATGCGCACCTTGGGCTTGTGCCGCGTCACCGCAGCCGTCAGGCACAGGACCTGGCAGCCCACATCGACCCTTTGCAACCCACTGTGCTGGCAGGCGATCTGAACGCGGCTGGCAAAGCCCCACCGAGCCTTTCGCCGATCTATGCTTGTCTAAGCGAAGTTGCCCTTGGTCCCAGCTTTCCGACGCGTTGGCCGATGATCCGGTTTGACCGGATTTTTCACAACAGCGTATTGCGGTTGGTGGGTGCGCAGGTCCACGACAGCGCGCTGGCGCGACAGGCATCAGACCATTTTCCAG